>NZ_JBHXIG010000002.1:201559-820682 GCF_042723855.1 Microbacterium sp. NPDC058345 | reverse complement strand
GCCCGGTCACATTCCGAACCCGGAAGCTAAGCCTCACAGCGCCGATGGTACTGCAGGGGGGACCCTGTGGGAGAGTAGGACACCGCCGGACTTCTCTTAAGTAAGATGGCCACCCAAGGTTGGGTGGCCATCTTGCGTTAACAAGCAAACAGGGAGTCAGAATGTCGGAAGAGCAGCGGGACCGCCGGGACGGCGACGGCGCGCAGAATCGACGTTCGGACTCCGATCGCAAGCCTCGGTACTCCGATTCGTCGCGCGGTCCGAGGCGCGACGACCGCGGTGACCGCGGTACCGATCGTCAGGGCGGCGACCGTCGCTCCGACGGTGACCGCCCGCGGGGCGACCGCCAGCAGGGCGACCGCCCGCAGGGTGAGCGCCGTCCCTACGGCGACCGTCCGCAGGGCGAGCGTCGTCCGTACGGTGACCGCCAGCAGGGCGACCGCCCGTACCGTGGTGGCGATCGTCCGCGCGGTGACCGTCCGTATCGCGGTGGCGACCGTCCGCAGGGTGAGCGCCGTCCCTACGGTGACCGCCAGCAGGGCGACCGTCCGTATCGTGGTGGTGACCGTCCGCAGGGTGAGCGCCGTCCCTACGGTGACCGCCAGCAGGGTGATCGCCCGTATCGGGGTGGTGACCGCCAGCAGGGCGATCGTCCCTATCGTGGTGGGGACCGTCCGCAGGGTGAGCGTCGTTCGTATGGTGACCGCCAGCAGGGCGACCGTCCGTATCGTGGTGGTGACCGTCCGCAGGGTGAGCGTCGTCCGTATGGTGACCGCCAGCAGGGCGACCGTCCCTACCGCGGCGGTGACCGTCCGTATCGGGGTGGTGACCGTCCGCAGGGCGACCGTCCGTACCGCGGTGGCGACCGTCCGCAGGGTGACCGTCGTCCGTACGGTGACCGCCAGCAGGGCGACCGTCCGTACCGGGGTGGCGACCGCCCGCAGGGCGACCGCCCGTACCGCGGTGGCGACCGCCCGCAGGGCGACCGTCGTCCGTACGGTGACCGCCAGCAGGGCGGTGATCGTCCGTACCGTGGTGGCGACCGCCCGCAGGGTGACCGTCCCTACCGCGGTGGCGACCGCCCGCAGGGCGAGCGCCGGCCGCACCGTGACGATCGCGGTGACCGCCCCGAGCGGCCGCGTTCCGAATTCGCACCCGTGCGTGAGCGCGTTCCGGAGCCGCCGCTGCCCGACGAGATCACCCCGCGCGATCTGC
This sequence comes from Microbacterium sp. NPDC058345, assembly GCF_042723855.1. Classification (NCBI taxonomy): domain Bacteria; kingdom Bacillati; phylum Actinomycetota; class Actinomycetes; order Micrococcales; family Microbacteriaceae; genus Microbacterium; species Microbacterium sp. NPDC058345. Next base: position 819,467 of record NZ_JBHXIG010000002.1, on the reverse strand, counting down.
ATCCGGCGGCGCGCAATGAGCTGAAGACGCTGAGCAAGGAGAACGCCGAGAACGTCGCACGCCACCTGGCGATGGCAGCGCGCTTGATCGACGAGGACCCGCAGCGCGCTCACGAGCACGCCCTCGTGGCCTCCCGTCGTGCCGGGCGCGTCGGCGTGGTGCGCGAGACCCTCGCGATCACCGCCTACGGCATCGGCGATTTCGCACTCGCGCTGCGCGAGCTGCGCACGTACCGCCGCATCTCCGGCAAGGACGACATGATCGCGCTCATCGTCGACAGCGAGCGCGGCGTTGGACGCCCCGATCGCGCGCTCGAAGAAGGACGCGGTGTCGACCGCTCGGCGCTGACCCCCGACGTGCGGGTCGCCCTGGCGATCGCGATGTCCGGCGCGCGTCTCGATCGCGGTGAGACCGAGCTCGCGCTCGGCGAGCTCGAGATCCCCGAACTCGACCCCGACCGCGCGTTCGAGTGGAGTCCCGCGCTGTTCTCGGCCCGCGCCGCCGTGCTGGAAGATCTCGGCCGCACCGAGGAGGCCGCCTTCTGGACGCAGCGCGCCGAGGTGGCGGCATCCGCTCTCGGCCTCGACGGCGAGTTCGACGAGATCATCGTCGAAGACGGCCTCATCGACGACGACGAACTCGACGACGAGGAGCCCGACCAGGACGACACGGCGGACACCGCCACCGACGAGGACTCCGCATCCGTAGACCAGGATGCGACGGATGCCGTCGCGGCCGAGGAAGCGGAGGACGCCGCGGCACCGAGCTCGGAGGACGACGCCTGATGGGTCTCTTCCGCCGCGCGCAGCCGACGGCGACGCCGCTCACCGGTCGGGATGCGCTGCTCGCCGATCTCGACGGCGTCGTGTACGCGGGCCCGGTCGCTCTGCCCCATGCCGTCGACAGCCTCAACAGGGCGGCGGAGTCGCTGCGGCTCGGATACATCACCAACAACGCCGCCCGCACCGACGCGTCGGTGGCCCGGCATCTGACCGAGCTCGGACTGTCCGTACGGGCGGACGATGTGGTCACCAGCCCGCAGGCGGCGATGCGACTGCTGTCGACGAAGGTCCCCGCGCCGGCGACGATCCTCATCGTCGGGGGCGAGGGCCTCGTCGACGAAGCGGAGAAGGCGGGCTACACGGTCACGCGGAGTGCCGAGGATGCCCCGGCCGCCGTCGTACAGGGATTCGCCCCCGAGGTCGCGTGGACCGATCTCGCCGAGGCGGCCTTCGCCCTGCAGACCCCTGAGGACGAGGGCGGCATCCCCTGGATCTCGACCAACACCGACTGGACCATCCCGCGAGAGCGAGGCGTCGCGCCGGGCAACGGCACGCTCGTCTCGGCGGTGCACACCGCGATCGGCCGGCTCTCGACCGTCGCCGGCAAACCCGAGACGCCGATCTTCGAAGAGGCCGTCGCGCGGTTCGACGCCACCGCGCCGCTCTTCCTCGGAGACCGGCTCGACACCGACATCATGGGCGCCTCCCGCGCCGGCATCGCCTCCGCCCTCGTGCTGACCGGCATCGACCGGCCCAAGCACGTGCTGGCCGCGCCGCAGGGCTCGCGACCGGGCTACATCCTCAGCGATCTGCGGGAACTGCACGAGCCGTACCCGCAGACGACCGAGAAGGGCGGCGTCTTCACCGTCGGCGGGGCCTCGGTGCGCGTGGTCGACGCCGACGTGCAGATCCTCGCCGAAGGCGAATCGCAGATCGACCTACTGCGTGCCGGCGCGGCGGCGATCTGGGCGACCGGACTCGCCATCTACGCCTTCCGCGTGCCGGAGAAGCTCTACGCCGATCCTTTCCACAGGCCCTGAGCGTCGGCCGTCGAGCGGACGTCGACCGGGTTACAGTGGTCGGATGGAGCACACGCGAGACGAGCCGACCGACGCGCTCTGGAGCCGACTGCGCCTGATCGAGGGCCAGCCGCTCGCCTCGCGCGCCGACGCGTACGGCGCCCTGCACGACGAGCTCATGAAGCGGCTCGAGAGCACGCCGCGCTCCGACAGCCGCGACCCGGCGCCGGGGAACCGATGACCCGACTCGATGCCGCCCTCGCCGCGCGCGGGCTCGCACGCTCGCGCTCGCACGCGGCGACCCTCATCGCCGAAGGACGGGTCCGCGTCGGCGGGCAGCCCGTCGTGAAGGCGTCCAGCGCGGTCGGAGACGACACGGAGATTACCGTCGACGGATCCGACCACTACGTCAGCCGCGGCGCCCACAAGCTGCTCGCCGCACTCGACGGCTTCGGCATCCCCGTCACCGGCCGCCTCGCGCTGGACATGGGGGCCTCCACCGGCGGGTTCACGCAGGTGCTCCGCGAACGCGGCGCTCGCACGGTGCTGGCGGTCGACGTGGGACACGGACAACTGTCCGGCGACATCGCCGCGGACCCGGGCGTGGTCGCCGTGGAGGGCTTCAACGTGCGCTACATGACCGCCGCGTCGCTGGCCGAGGCCACCGGCGAACCCGGCCGCCCCGAGCTGATCACCAGCGACCTGTCGTTCATCTCGCTCACCCTCGTGCTGCCCGCCGTGGCGAAGACCGCAGCACCCGGCGCCGACGTCATCCTGCTCATCAAGCCGCAGTTCGAGGTCGGCCGCACCGCGGTCAGGGGCGGGCTCGTCACCGCGCCCGGCACCAGGGTCGACGCCGTGGAGCGCACGCTGTGGAGCGCACACGACGTCGGATTCGGGATCCTCGGCATCCTGCCGTCTCCCATCCTCGGCACGCACGGGAACGCGGAGTACCTCGTGCACCTCGCGCCCGGGCGCGGGACGGATCCGACAGAATGGACCGAGCAGATCGCGAGAGTGGCAGGAGGACGATGAACGAGCGCTACATCCTGGTCGTCGCTCACGCGAAGCGCGCCGACACCGTGCACGCGGCGATCCGCGTCATCGACGCCCTGCGTGGCGCGGGAGCGATCCCGGTGATCCCGGGAGCGGACCGTGCGGAGCTGGTCGAGGCCGACGACCGCTTCCACGGCATCGCACTGCTGGGCGACGACGTCGCGACGCACGACCTCGAACTGGCGATCGTGCTCGGCGGCGACGGCACCATCCTGCGCGCCGCGGAGATGGTGCGCGGCTCCGATGCACCGGTGCTCGGCATCAACATGGGTCACGTCGGGTTCCTCGCCGAGATCGAACGCGACGACATGGATGCCGCCGTGCACCGCGTCATCGCCCGCGACTACGAGGTCGAGGAGCGCCTCGCGCTGTCGGTGCGGGTCAAGGACGCCGCCGGCGCCGTCGTGTACGAGACCTGGGCGCTGAACGAGGCGACGGTCGAGAAGGCCAGCCGCGAGCGGATGATCGAGGTCGTCGTCGAGATCGACGGCCGCCCGCTGTCGAGCTTCGGATGCGACGGCATGGTCATCTCGACGCCGACCGGCTCCACCGCCTACAACTTCTCGGCCGGCGGGCCGGTCATCTGGCCCTCGGTCGAGGCCATCGCCGTCGTGCCCCTGTCGGCGCACGCGCTGTTCGCCAAGCCCCTCGTCGTCGGTCCCGAGGCCGCGGTGGCGATCGAGATGCTCGAGCGCACCGACGGCACCGGCATCCTGTGGTGCGACGGCCGGCGCTCGCACGAGCTGCCGCGCGGCGCGCGCGTGGTGGTGCGGCGGTCCACGCAGCCGGTGCGCCTGGCACGACTGCATCCGACCGCCTTCACCGACCGCCTGGTGCGCAAGTTCCAGCTGCCCGTCGAAGGATGGCGAGGAGCATCGTGATCGACGAGATGCGCATCCGCGGGCTCGGCGTCATCGACGACGCTGTGCTGCCGCTCGGCCCGGGTTTCACCGCGGTCACCGGCGAGACCGGCGCGGGCAAGACCATGGTCGTCACCGGACTCGGTCTGCTGCTGGGCGCGCGCGCCGACTCCTCGGCCGTGCGCGCCGGTGCCTCGCAGGCATCCGTCGCCGGCGTGTGGCTGGTGCCGCCGCAGGGCGCCGTCGCCGACATCGTCGCGGATGCCGGGGGCGACCTCGAACCCGCGGGTGACGCCGCAGAGCTCTACGTCTCGCGCACGCTGAGCGCCGAGGGGCGCAGCCGCGCGAGCGTCGGAGGCCGCGCCGCCCCGGCCGGCGTGCTCTCCTCGCTCGCGGAGGAGCTCGTCGTCGTGCACGGTCAGTCCGATCAGCTGCGACTGCGCTCGGCTGCCGCCCAGCGCGACGCCCTCGACCGCTTCGGCGGGGGATCGGTCGCCGAGGCGCTCGCCCTCTACGAGGAGCGCCATCGCGAATGGCGTCGGCTCGATGCCGAGGTCACCGACCTGACCGAGAACCGCGACCGGCGGGCCGCGGAAGCCGCCCTGCTGCGCGAGGAGCTGGCCGAGATCGAGCAGCTCGATCCGCAGCCCGGCGAGGATGCGGCGCTGAACGAGCGTGCCGAGAAGCTCGCCAACGCGGAGGAGCTGCGCCTGGCGGCATCCCTCGCCCGCACAGCGCTGTCCAGCGAGGAGGGCGAGCCGGACGTCGCCTCACTGCTGGCCGAGTCCCGACGGGCCCTGGAGCGCGCCGTGGACCCGCAGCTGGGCGAGATCGCCGAGGCCCTGGCCGACCTCGGCTACCGCGCCGCGGACTTCGCCCTGCAGCTGTCCGCCTATCTGGCCGATCTCGACGAGTCCGGCCCGCACGAGCTGGCAGCGGTCGAGGAGCGCAGGGCCGCGCTCAGCGGGCTGCTGCGCAAGCACGGCACCATCGACGACGCCCTCGCCCTCTGGCAGAGCGGCAGCGCACGGCTCGCCGAGCTGGACGACGACGGCGACCGCATCGAGCGCCTGCAGGCCGAGGCGGAGCGCTGCCGAGCGCAGCTCGACGAGGCGGCCACCCGGCTCACCGCGGTGCGCACCGAGGCGGCCGAACGCCTCTCGGCCGCGGTCACCGAGGAGCTGCACGCCCTCGCGATGCCCGACGCCCGGATCGAAGTGCGCGTCGCCCCCGGTGCGGAGACCGCGCACGGCCGCGACGACATCGCCATCCTGCTCGCCCCGCATCCCGGTGCAGAGCCGCGGCCGGTCGCGCGTGGAGCATCCGGTGGAGAGCTGTCGCGGGTGATGCTCGCGATCGAGGTCGTCATCGCCGGAACCGACCCCGTGCCCACCTTCGTCTTCGATGAGGTGGATGCCGGCATCGGCGGCGCCGCCGCGATCGAGGTGGGCCGCCGGCTGGCGCAGCTCGCCCGCTCCTCGCAGGTGATCGCCGTCACCCACCTCGCGCAGGTGGCCGCGTTCGCCACCAACCACCTCTCCGTCGTGAAGGCCAACGACGGCGCCGTCACCGCCTCCAGCGTCACCCGGCTGTCCGGCGCGCAGCGCGAAGCGGAGATGGCCCGGCTGCTGTCGGGCCTGGCGGATTCGGACGCGGCTCTCAGCCACGCCCGCGAACTGCTGAGCCTCGGCTCGGAACCGAACTGATAGGATAGAAGCCCGTGATGAACTCTTCCAGCGCGGGGCACGCGAACGACACCCAGTCCACGACGAAGCACATCTTCGTGACAGGCGGTGTCGTTTCCTCTTTGGGCAAGGGACTCACCGCCGCCAGTCTCGGCAACCTGCTCACCGCACGGGGTCTGCGCGTCGTGATGCAGAAGCTCGATCCCTACCTGAACGTGGATCCGGGCACCATGAACCCGTTCGAGCACGGCGAGGTCTTCGTCACCGACGACGGCGCCGAGACCGACCTCGACATCGGCCACTACGAGCGCTTCCTCGGCATCGACCTCACCCGCTCCGCCAACGTCACCACCGGGCAGGTCTACTCGCAGGTGATCGCACGCGAACGGCGCGGCGACTACCTCGGCGCCACGGTGCAGGTGATCCCGCACATCACCGACGAGATCAAGCGGCGCATGCGCCTGCAGGCCACCGAGGAGCCGCGTCCCGACGTGATCATCACCGAGGTCGGCGGCACGGTCGGCGACATCGAATCGCAGCCGTTCCTCGAGGCGGCCCGCCAGCTGCGTCACGAACTCGGACGCGACAGCGTGTTCTTCGCGCACGTGTCCCTGGTGCCGTTCATGGGCGCGTCGGGAGAGCAGAAGACCAAGCCCACCCAGCACTCCGTCGCGGCGCTGCGCCAGGTCGGCATCCAGCCCGACGCGCTGGTGCTGCGCAGCGACCGCCCGGTGAGCGAGAGCAACCGCAACAAGATCGCCCTGATGTGCGACGTGGACGCCGAGGGCGTCGTCAACACCGTCGACCTGCCGAGCATCTACGACATCCCCTCCACGCTCAACGAGCAGGGGCTGGATTCGTACATCGTGCGCCGCCTCGGACTCGACCAGAAGGCGGCCGAGGTCGACTGGACCCGCTGGAACACGGTGCTGCACGCCGTGCACAACCCCAAGCACGAGGTCACCATCGGCCTGGTGGGCAAGTACATCGACCTGCCCGACGCGTACCTGTCGGTGACGGAGGCACTCAAGGCCGGAGGCTTCGCGCAGGAGACCAAGGTCAACATCCGCTGGATCGCCTCCGACACCTGCGAGACGCCGGAGGGCGCCGAGAAGGCCCTCGCCGACGTCGACGGCATCTGCGTGCCGGGCGGTTTCGGCATCCGCGGCATCGAGGGCAAGCTCGGCGCGCTGCGCTTCGCCCGCGAACAGGGCATCCCGGCCCTCGGCCTGTGCCTCGGCCTGCAGTGCATGGTCATCGAGTTCGCTCGTGACGTCGCCGGCATCGAGGCTGCGTCGTCGACCGAGTTCGACCCCGAGACCCCGGAGCCGGTCATCGCGACCATGGCGGAGCAGATCGAGATCCTCGAGGGGGGAGACCTGGGCGGCACGATGCGCCTCGGCCTCTACGAGGCGGCGCTCGCGGAGGGGTCGCTCGCGCGTGACCTGTACGGCGCGGAGGCCGTGTCCGAGCGCCACCGCCACCGCTACGAGGTCAACAACGCCTACCGCACCCGTCTCTCGGAGGCCGGGCTGGTCTTCTCGGGCCTGAACCCCGACCTCGACCTCGTCGAGTACGTGGAACTGCCCCGCGACGTGCACCCGTTCTACATCGCCACCCAGGCGCACCCCGAGCTGCGCTCGAGGCCGACCGCCCCGCATCCGCTGTTCCGCGGACTGGTCGGCGCGGCGATCGAGCGGCACCACGCCAGCGAACTGTTCACCGAAGACGCCTGATCCGCATGTCCACTGCGCCCGCCGCTGACGCGCCGCTGGAAGACGAGCCCTTCGAACCCGAGATCATCCGCAGCGACCTCGCGTTCGAGGGTGCGGTGTGGAACGTCCGCGACGACCGGGTGCGCTACGGCGACGGCGAGATCCGCCGCCAGTACGTGGCGCACACCGGGGCCGTGGCGGTCGTCGCCATCGACGACCTCGGCCGGGTGCTGCTGATCCAGCAGTACCGGCATCCGATCCGGCACCGGGACTGGGAGCTGCCCGCCGGCCTGCTCGACGTGCCGGGGGAGGACCCTCTTCTCGCCGCCCAGCGCGAGCTCGCCGAAGAGGCCGATCTCACGGCCGACCACTGGCAGCCGCTGGTGTCGTCGTGGACCACTCCCGGCGGCAACGACGAGATGATCCATCTGTTCCTCGCGACGGGGATCTCCGCCGCCGAGGCCGAGCACGCCCGCGTCGACGAGGAGGCCGACATCCGCGTCGAGTGGGTGCCGCTGGTGGATGCCGTGGAGGCGGTGCTCGCAGGACGGATGCACAACGGCATCCTGTCGATCGGCCTATTGGCGGCCGAGCGTCTGCGGCACGACAGGGCGTGACGCCCGCGACGGACGGAGGGTGAGGTGCGGCTCGAGCGGGCACTGGACGCGTATCTGCGCCATGTGACGATCGAGCGCGGCCTGTCGGAGCACACGATCGCCGCGTACCGGCGGGACCTCGGCGCGTACCTCGAGTGGCTGGCGGAGCGCGGCCTCGAGATGACCGAGGCGGTGACTCCCGCAGTGGTGACCGAGTTCATCGCCGATCGATCGGCCGCCGTGCCGCCGCCCGCCGCCACGAGCCTCGCCCGGCTGCAGTCCTCGGTGCGCGGATGGCATCGCTTCCTGGCGCGCGAGGGCATCGCTCCGGACGACCCCACCGGCCGGATGCGTCCGCCGAAGACGCCGCAGCGGCTGCCCAAGGCGCTGACGATCGACCAGGTCGAGCGACTGCTGGCCGCGCCGCCGGGCGACGAGCCCATCGGCATCCGCGATCGCGCCCTGCTCGAACTGCTCTACGCCACCGGAGCGCGCGTGTCGGAGGCCGTGTCGCTCGACGTCGACGACCTGGCGTACGGCGACGTGCTGCGCCTGCGCGGCAAGGGCGACAAGGAGCGCATCGTGCCGGTCGGCTCGTTCGCGCGCGCGGCGGTCGATGCGTACCTCACCCGGGTGCGCCCGGGGCTCGCGGCCAAGGGGCGGGCGACTGCGCGGCTGTTCCTCGGGGCACGAGGCGCCCCGCTGTCGCGGCAGAGCGCCTGGCTGGTGATCCGCGCCGCTGCCGAACGCGCCCAGATCACCTCCGAGGTCTCCCCGCACACGCTGCGCCATTCCTTCGCCACGCACCTGCTGCAGGGCGGCGCCGACGTCCGCGTGGTGCAGGAGCTCCTCGGTCACGCGTCGGTCGCCACCACCCAGATCTACACGCACGTCTCGGTCGACACGCTGCGTGACATCTATGCCACCTCGCATCCGCGGGCACGATGACCGCGCACGCCGCGCGCCGGGCCTGACCGCGACGGCCCTGCCGCTACAATCGACCAAGCACGGAAGGCAGGAAACGGTGGCGGACAAAGCGACGAAGTCCAGGTCGAAGGCGGCGAAGGGCGACGACACCCCTATCGGCCCGACCGGTCGCCCCTACCGCGGTTTCGACACACCCGCCGCGCTGACGTCGCATGGACCCGCCCGCATCATCGCGCTGTGCAACCAGAAGGGCGGCGTCGGCAAGACGACCACGTCGATCAACCTCGCCGCGGCGCTCGCCGAGTACGGTCGCAAGGTGCTGGCGGTCGACTTCGACCCGCAGGGCGCGCTGTCCGCCGGTCTCGGCATCCAGACCCACGACGTGCCCACGGTCTACGACCTGCTGCTCGACACGAAGCGCGACGCGCACGACGCGATCGTGCAGTCGTCGGTGGACGGCCTCGACGTCATGCCGGCCAACATCGATCTCTCGGCGGCCGAGGTGCATCTCGTCAACGAGGTCGCCCGCGAGACGATCCTCTCGCGCGTGCTGCGTCAGGTCGCCGGGGAGTACGACGTCATCCTCATCGACTGCCAGCCCTCACTCGGCCTGTTGACGGTGAACGCGCTCACCGCCGCGCACGGCGTGCTCATCCCGCTCGAGTGCGAGTTCTTCGCCCTGCGCGGTGTGGCGCTGCTGATCGAGACCATCGACAAGGTGCGCGACAGGCTGAACCCGTCCATCACCCTCGACGGACTGCTCGCCACCATGTACGACCCGCGCACCCTGCACTCCCGCGAGGTGCTGGAGCGCGTCGTCGAGGCTTTCGGCGACGACGTGCTCGAGACCGTCATCGGGCGCACCGTGAAGTTCCCGGATGCGTCGGTGTCGGGCGTTCCCATCACCGAGTTCGCGCCGGAGCACGCAGCCGCCCAGGCCTACCTGCGACTGGCGCGGGAGCTGGTCGCACGTGGCGCCGTCGCCTGAGAGCCTCGAGGAGGAGGCCGCGGGCGTCGAGGTCGTCGCCGAGGCCGCCGACGCCGTCGAGGCGAGCGAGGGCTTCCGCGTCTCGCTGTCGAACTTCGACGGGCCCTTCGACCTGCTGCTGAACCTCGTCTCGAAGCACGAGCTCGACATCACCGAGGTGTCGCTGAGCAAGGTGACCGACGAGTTCATCTCGTACCTGAAGGACCTCGAGGGCGAGCACGAGCTCGATCAGGCATCGGAGTTCCTCGTCGTCGCCGCCACGCTGCTCGACATGAAGGTCGCCGGGCTGCTGCCGCAGGGCGAGCTGGTCGACGCCGAGGCCGTCGCCCTGCTCGAGGCGCGCGACCTGCTGTTCGCCCGGCTGCTGCAGTACCGCGCGTTCAAAGAGGTCTCGGCGTGGTTCGCGCGCTGCCTGCAGCGCGAGGACCGTCGGCACACCAGGGCGGTGCCGCTGGACGAGAAGCACCGCCGCAAGACGCCGGAGCTGGTCTGGTCGCTGAGCACAGACGACTTCACCGCGCTCGCGCTGCTCGCCTTCGCGCCGAAGGAGATTCCGACGGTCGGCCTCGACCACCTGCACGCGCCGCTGGTCAGCATCCGCGAGCAGGCCGCGGTGGTCGTGACGCTGCTGCGCAGCACCGAGTCGCTCACCTTCCGCGAGCTCGTGTCCGGAATCCGCGAGCCGGGCATCGTGGTCGCCCGGTTCATCTCCGTGCTCGAGCTGTACCGCCACGCCGCCCTGTCGTTCGAGCAGCTCGAACCGCTGGGTGAGCTGACGCTGCGGTGGTCGGCGGAGAGCTGGTCGGACGAGCAGCTGGCGACGCTCGGAGCAGACTATGACCGCTGAGGGAGAGATCATGACACCGGATGCCGGTACCGAGCAGGCCGACCAGGTCGCGCAGACCGGGGCGGAGGAGTCGCTCGAGACTCCGCTGGCCGAGAGGGTGGAGGCGATCCTGCTGATCGTCGACGAGCCCCTCTCGCTCGTCGCGCTCGCGGCCGCCGTGCACGCGCCGGTGCCCGCCGTGCGCCAGACGCTCGAGACTCTCGTCGCGGACTACGACGGGCGAGGCAGCGGACCGCGTCGCGGATTCGAGCTGCGTGAGGTCGGCGGAGGCTGGCGGCTGTACGTGCGCGAGGATCACGACGACCTGATCGCCGAGTTCGTCGGGGGTCAGGCGCCCGCACGGCTCTCGCAGGCGGCGCTCGAGACGCTGGCGGTGATCGCGTACAAGCAGCCGGTCACCCGCGGGCAAGTCGCCTCGATCCGTGCGGTGAACGTGGATTCGGTGGTCCGCACACTGCTGGCCCGCGGCCTCATCACCGAGCTGTTCGCCGACTCGGAGACCGGTGCGATCAACTACGGCACGACCGATCAGCTGCTCGAGCACCTGGGCATCAACTCCATCGACGAGCTGCCGCCGATCTCGCCGCTGCTCGACGACGGTGCCGACGGATTCGACGAGGGAGTGATCCGATGACCGGCGCCCCCGACCAGCCCGAGGGCGTGCGCCTGCAGAAGGCCCTCGCCAACGCCGGCGTGGCCTCGCGGCGCGTGATCGAGCAGTACGTCGTCGAGGGCCGCATCCGCGTGAACGGCGAAACGGTGACCGAACTCGGTACCCGCATCGACCCCGAGAAGGATCTCGTCGATGTCGACGGCACCGCCGTGCAGCTGGATGTCTCGAAGCGCTACGTCATGCTGAACAAGCCGACCGGCGTGGTCAGCACGATGAAGGACGAGAACGGCCGGCCCGACCTGCGCCGCTTCACGAAGGACTGGCCGGAGCGGCTGTACAACGTCGGCCGGCTGGATGCCGAGACCAGCGGCCTGCTCATCCTCACCAACGACGGCGACCTGGCGCACGTGCTCGCGCATCCCTCGTTCGGCGTGACGAAGGTGTACATCGCGAAGGTCGAAGGCACCGTCACCGCGCAGACGATCGCGAAGCTCACGCGCGGGATCGAGCTGGAGGACGGCCCGATCACGGCCGACAAGGCGCGGCTGCTGGATGCGTCGCGCGGCGCCAGCCTGGTCGAGCTCACCCTGCACTCGGGCCGCAACCGGATCGTCCGCCGCATGATGGCCGCCGTGGGGCATCCGGTCACCGAGCTGGTGCGCCGGCAGTTCGGCCCGCTGCACCTGGGAACGCTCCCGGCGGGGAAGACGCGGGAGCTGACTAAAATCGAACGTGGTGCGCTGCTGACTCTCGCGCGCCAGGATTCCCCTGCGAACGCGGGCAAGGACGACAAGCAGGAGACCGAGTGAGCGCTTCCCTCCCGCGCACGGATGCCGTGCCGGCACCCGGCGTCGCGGCGCGCGTCCCGGGCCCGGCATCGCGCGTCTCCGGGACCGTGCGCGTCGTCGGGGCCGGCCTGCTCGGCGCGAGCATCGGCCACGCCCTGCGCGCCAAGGGCGTGGACGTGGTGCTCGAGGACGCCTCGCCCTCGCAGCTCAGGCTGGCGATCGACTACGGCGCCGGCCGCGCCGCGCGGAAGGACGACTCGCCCGCGCTGATCGTGGTCGCGGTGCCGCCGGATGTGACGGCCGACGTCATCCAGGCCGAGCTGACAGCCTTCCCGGATGCGGTCGTCACCGATGTCGCCAGCGTGAAGCTGGAGCCCTTCCGCGAGCTCACCCGTCGCGGCACCGATCTGACCCGCTACATCGGATCGCATCCGCTGGCGGGTCGGGAGCGCGGTGGCGCCATCTCGGCACGCGCCGACCTGTTCATCGGCCGCCCCTGGGTGGTCTGCCGCGACGGGCAGACCCGGGCGTCCGACCTCGCCCTCGTCGAGGCGCTCGCCCTCGACCTGGGAGCGATGCCGCTCGAGATGACCCCCGAGGAGCATGACCGCTCGGTCGCGCTGACCTCGCATGTGCCGCAGGTGGTCGCCAGCCTGCTCGCCGCCCGTCTCGCGGAGGCCGACGAGGGTGCGCTGCGCCTGGCGGGCCAGGGGGTGCGTGACACGACGCGCATCGCGGCGTCGGCTCCCGAGCTGTGGGTGCAGATCCTCGGTGCGAACGCGGCGCCGGTGGTCGAAGTGCTCGACGCCCTCGCCGACGACCTGCGCGACGTCGCGGAGGCGCTGCGCGATCCGGATGCACCGGGTGCGCGCCGGGCCGTGGCGGATGCAATCCGCCAGGGCAACGAAGGCGTAGAGCGCCTGCCGGGCAAGCATGGTCAGAACCGGCGCTTCGAGCAGCTCGTCGTCATGGTCGACGACACCCCCGGTCAGCTGGGTCGCCTGTTCGGCGAACTCGGCGAACTGGGTGTGAACGTGGAGGATCTGCGCCTGGAGCACTCTCCGGGCGCCCAGTTCGGTCTCGCCGAGATCAGCGTGGCACCGGCCACGCTGCGTGGCGCGATCGAAGGGCTCGAGGAACGCGGCTGGCGGATTGCGGGGAACACGAATGACTGACATCTCTTCCGGCTCGGCGCGGCAGGCCACCAAGTTCATCGCGATCGACGGACCCGCGGGTTCGGGCAAGTCGAGCGTCTCCAAGGAGATCGCCCGCAGGTTCGGCTACGGCTACCTCGACACGGGCGCCGCCTACCGGGCGCTCGCCTGGCACGTGCTCGAGACCGGCGCGGACACGGCGGATGCCGATGCCGTGCGCGCTGCGGCATCCGGCTTCCCGCTGCACCAGGGACTCGACCCGGACGACCGCCGGGTGCGCGTCGGCGACGTCGAGGTGACCGACGCGATCCGCGAGCCGCGGGTCTCGGCGGCGGTGAGCGGCGTGGCCCGCGTGCCGGAGGTGCGCGTGCAGGTGAACGAGATGTTCCGTCGCATCGTCGATGAGGCCGAATACCCGGCCGTCGTCGTCGAGGGCCGTGACATCACCACGGTGGTCGCACCGGATGCGCCGGTGCGCATCCTGCTGACCGCCGCCCCGGAGGTGCGCGCCGCGCGCCGTGCCGGTGAACTGGCGGGTGAGAACGCCGCCGCCGTCGCCGAGGCGCTGCACAAGCGCGACGCCTCCGACAGCGGCGTGGTCGACTTCCTCAACGCCGCCCCTGGGGTCGACGTCGTCGACTCCACCGACTTGGACTTCGCGCAGACCGTCGACGCCGTGCTCACGGTGATCGAACGGCGGCGCAGCGCTGCAGACGGCAGCGCGGAAAGAGGAGCTTCCCATGGCTGACGACGAATACGAAGGCGCCGCCGACCAGCTGGCCGAGAAGATGGCCGACCTCGACGAGGAGCTGGCCGAGCAGCGCGCACATGCGCTGCGGGCCTCGCTCTCGGACTACGAGCTGGACGAGGAGGACGCCGACCTGCTGGAGGGCGTCGCCCTCGGCGAGGACGGCATCGAGTACCTGCCGGCGCTGCCCGTGGTCGCGATCGTCGGTCGCCCCAACGTGGGCAAGTCGGCGCTGGTCAACCGCATCCTCGGTCGCCGTGAGGCCGTCGTCGAGGACACCCCCGGGGTGACCCGCGACCGCGTGACGTACAAGGCCGAGTGGATGGACCGGCGGTTCTCGCTGGTCGACACCGGCGGCTGGGAGCCCGACGCCAAGGGCATCGACCGTTCGGTCGCCGCTCAGGCCGAGGTCGCGATCGACCTGTCCGATGTGGTGCTGTTCGTCGTCGATGCGAAGGTCGGCGCCACGTCGACCGACGAGCACGTCGTGAAGCTGCTGCGCAAGAGCGGCAAGCCGGTCTTCCTCGTGGCGAACAAGATCGACGACGCGCGGCAGGAGCCCGAGGCCGCGGCCCTGTGGAACCTGGGGCTGGGCGAGCCGTATCCGGTCTCGGCGATCCACGGTCGTGGCGTCGCCGACCTGCTCGACATCGTGATGGCGAAGCTGCCCGACGTGTCGGCGGTGGCGAAGGCCGAGATCGGCGGTCCGCGCCGCGTCGCGATCCTCGGACGTCCCAACGTGGGCAAGTCCTCGCTGCTGAACAAGGCGGCGGGTGAGGAGCGCGTGGTCGTGAACGACCTCGCCGGCACCACGCGCGATCCGGTGGACGAGATCGTCGAGCTCGGCGGCAAGATGTGGCGCCTGGTCGACACCGCCGGCATCCGCCGCCGCGTGCACCTGCAGCAGGGCGCCGACTTCTACGCGTCGCTGCGCACCTCGGCAGCGCTCGAGAAGGCCGAGGTCGCCGTCGTGGTGCTCGACGTGAGCCAGCCGATCAGCGTGCAGGACCTGAACATCATCGACATGGTGCTCGAGTCGGGCCGTGCGCTGGTGCTCGCGTTCAACAAGTGGGATCGTCTCTTCGACGACGACATGGAGAACATCGACCGGCGCCGCTACCTGGAGCGCGAGATCGAGCAGGACCTCGCGCACGTCGCATGGGCCCCGCGCGTGAACATCTCGGCGAAGACGGGTCGGCACCTCGACAAGCTCGTGCCCGCGCTGGAGATGGCGCTGGAGAACTGGGATCGCCGCATCCCGACCGGCAAGTTCAACGCGTTCCTCACCGAGCTCGTCGCCGCGCACCCGCATCCGCTGCGCGGCGGCAAGCAGCCGCGTGTGCTGTTCGGCACGCAGGCGTCGACGCGTCCGCCCACATTCGTGCTGTTCACGACCGGCTTCCTCGACCCCGGCTACCGCCGGTACATTCAGCGCCGCCTGCGCGAGCTGTACGAGTTCGAGGGCACGCCGATCGTGATCAACATGCGCGTCAGGGAGCGGCGACAGCGCTAGCCCCGTGCGTGATCCGGCGGGATAATGGGGGCGGATGCCGCAACACCGCGGCGTCCGCAGCGCACGGCCCACAAGGCCCGCCGAAGGAGACCGCGATGACGCACACCCTGCCCCTGCCCGATTTCCGCCACGAGCGCGTGGAGGTGGTCACCGGGCGCAGGAGCGGACTGTTCATCGCCGTGGCGCTGCACTCCTCCGTGCTCGGATCCGCGCTCGGCGGCGCACGGCTGTGGACGTATCCGCATTGGAGCGACGCCCTCGGCGATGCGCTGCGACTGTCGGCGGCGATGACGCTGAAGAACGCTGCAGCCGGCCTGGACGCCGGTGGCGGCAAGTCGGTCATCGGCCTCGCCCCGGGCGAGACGCTCGACGCGGATCGGCGGCGCGCCGCATTCCTCGACCTCGGCGATGCCGTGCAGCTGATGGACGGCCTCTACCGCACCGCGGAGGACGTGGGGTCGACGACCGACGACATGCTGACCGTCAGTGAGCGCACGCAGCACGTGGTCGGGCTGCCGTCGGCGGTGGGCGGTTCCGGTGAGCCGGCCGGGCCGACCAGCCTCGGCGTGTACGCGTCGCTGCAGGCGGTGCTCGAGAAGGTCACCGGATCGGCGGATGCCGCGGGTCGTCGCATCACGATCTCGGGCCTCGGCCAGGTCGGCGGCAGACTCGCGTCGCGGCTGGCCGAGCAGGGCGCGACGCTGACCGTGACGGACATCAACCCCGCTCGGCGCGCGCTCGCCGAAGACCTCGGGGCGACCTGGGTCGAACCGGGATCGGAACACCTGGTCGCCGGCGACGTGTTCGTGCCGGCGGGCATCGGCGGAGTGCTCACCGACGAGGTGATCGACGCTCTCGACGTGAAGGCGGTCTGCGGCCCGGCGAACAACCCGCTGGCCGATCACTCGGGGGCTGACCGCCTCGACGCCCGTGGCATCCTCTATGCGCCGGACTTCGTGGTGAACGCCGGCGGCGTGATCTACCTCGATCGGGAAGCCAAGCAGATCGGCACGAGCGCGGAGATCATGGCGCGGGTCTCGGGGATCGGCGACACGGTGCGCCGCATCCTCGATGACGCAGAGTCGCGCGGCGTCACGCCGCTGCAGGCGGCCGAGGAGCTGGCTGCGGCCCGCCTGCAGGCCGCGGCGGAGCTGCCGGTGCGCTGACCCTACCCGCGCGGTATACGTCGCATGCCGCGGCCGAGCGGCTGGTGGGCCGACCCCTGCCCGCGCGCACCCTGCATGCCGCGGCGGCGTGGCTGTGAAAGGCTGGACGGGTGACGATCATCCCTCCCTCGCCCGGTGAGCCGCGCCGCCCGCAGGGCCCGCGTGACAGCGGCGATGCCTGGGTGGTCGCGCCGACGGGGGAGAAGTACTGGGGTCGCTACGGCGCCGCGGGGCTGCTGGCCGTGGACTCGCAGCGCGGGGTGCTGCTGCAGCATCGGGTCGGGTGGAGTCACTTCGGCGGCACCTGGGGGCTGCCCGGTGGGGCGCTGCACGAGGGCGAGCTCGCGCTGGACGGCGCGCTCCGCGAAGCGCAGGAGGAGGCCGGCATTCCGGACGGCGCCGTGCGGGCGCGGTTCTCGAGCGTGCTCGACCTCGGCATCTGGTCGTACACCACCGTCGTGGCCGACGTCGTGCGGCCGTTCGAGCCGGTGATCAGCGACCCCGAGAGCCTGGCGCTGGAATGGGTGGCCGTCGACGAGGTCGGCGAGCGTCCGCTGCACCCCGGCTTCGCCGCGGCCTGGCCGATGCTGCGCGACCTGCTGGGCGTGCGACCGGCGATCGTCGTCGACGCCGCGAACGTGGTCGGATCGGTGCCCGACGGCTGGTGGAAGGACCGCGCCGGCGCGGCCGGAAGGTTGGGACGGCGCCTGTCGGCATGGGCGTCGGGCGGCGTCGCGGCTGCGCGACTCGGTCTCGACGCCGACCGCTGGTACCCGCCGGTATCGATGGTCGTGGAGGGCGAAGCGCGAGCGGTGCCGGATGCCGCCCACCTGGGCGACCGGTCGGAGGCGCAGGCGGACAGCGGATCGGATGCTGCCGCGCGACGCGGCGCGATCGATCTCGTGCGGGCGACGGGGCACGGCGACGACGCGATCGTGGCGGCGGCTGAGCGCCTGATCGCGAACGGACGCGCCGTGACGGTGGTCACCAGTGATCGCGAACTGCGCGAGCGCGTGCAGCACGCCGGCGCGAATGCCGAGTCGGCCGGCTGGCTGCTCGGGCAGCTCGACTAAATCGGCGAGATCGACGAGATCGACGCGCGCGGGAGCGAGCCCTGTCGGCGGTCAGAATGGTGCGTCGGCCGGTAGGTCGGTCCAGTCCGGTGCGAACGCGTACTTTCCCGGCGGTCGTTCGTCCGGTGGTGGCTCGGTGGGGATGAACATGACCCGTCGCCGGGGTGGGTCGGTGTAGGTGCGTCCGGTGGGGCTGGTCCATTCGAGGGACCAGTCGGGCAGTTGTCGGGCGGTCCAGCGGTGTTCGTCCGGGATGCTGGGGTGCTTGATCACGTGGTGGGCGGTGCAGAAGTGGCTGAGGTTGCACAGCGTGGTGCGGCCGCCTTTGGCGTAGTCGTGGTTGTGGTCGAGCTCGCAGCGGGCGATGGGCCTCCGGCATCCGGGGAAGCGGCACTGCTGGTCTCTCGCGCGCAGGAAGCGGCGCATGGATTCCGTGGGCGTGTAGGTGTCGGTCTCGGTGACCATGCCCTGGGGGTCGAGGAACAGGCGCGTCCAGCCGGTGTTGCGTCCGGCGATCGCGCGGGCGATGTCGGGGTGCAGGGGGCCGGTGCCGTCGATCTCGGCGGGCCGGTCGTCGGCGCCGGTGAGGGTGGTGGCGGCGACGGTGACCTGCACGGTCGCGGTGATGTTCTGCAGTGCGGTGCCGTGCGCGTCGGTCGGATCTGTCGCCAGC
Organism: Microbacterium sp. NPDC058345; assembly: GCF_042723855.1. Classification (NCBI taxonomy): domain Bacteria; kingdom Bacillati; phylum Actinomycetota; class Actinomycetes; order Micrococcales; family Microbacteriaceae; genus Microbacterium; species Microbacterium sp. NPDC058345. The sequence continues at coordinate 801,264 of NZ_JBHXIG010000002.1, read as the reverse complement.
AGCAGGTCGGTGAACAGGTCGGCGCGGATCTGGTCCATCGTGCGCTCATCGCCCGGCACGTGGATGATCGCGGGGCTGTCGTCGTGGAACAGCGGATCGGCGGCGAGGATGCGCTCGATCGCCTCCCACCGGGACTGCTCATCAAGATCGAGCCCGTCGTCGTCGATGGGGGCACCGTACTCGTCGTCGGGTTCGGGTTCCAGCGGGGGAAGCACGGGGGTGCGGTCGGCGGTGCGCAGGTCGCGGGCCATCGTGGTGAGCCGGTCGTGGATCGCGAGGGCGAGGTGCTCGGGCAGCACCGCCTGCAGCAGGGCGAGCCCATCACCGACCGAACGCACCGTGACCGACCGTTCAGAGAGGGCGCGTTCGTGACGCTGCACCACCGTGACGCCCGCGAGGGCGGCAGCGACCTGGCGGGCGTGCGCCCTGGTGCGGGCGGGTGTGTCGTGCTCGGCGACTTCGAGCACCGCCGCCTCGAACAGCGCCACCGTCCCCGGTTCGACGGAACCGTCGCGTACCGCTTCGCGCACCACATCCGCTTCGTGCACGATCTCCCGCACATGCGCGGCAGTGATCCTCCCCGCCGCATGCGCGTCGGCCACGGCCGGCAGGTCGTCATGCAGGATGCGCGCGTCGGAGAAGGCGCACTCCATCGAGCCCTTCGCGATCCGGCCCGCGGCGGCGTACTCGCACACCGTGGACCGCAGAATCGCCTCTCGGTGCAGCGGAGCATCCGCGATCTCGTCCTCCATCAGCGCCCACCGCTGCGCCAGCAAGTCGGCCGCCTCCGCCTGCAACGCTGCGATCCGCTGCTGCACATCCACCCACGCATCCAGCAGCGACTCACGCTGTGCGATGCGATCGGGGACGTCGGTGACCATGCCTCTAGTTTAGAACAAAGATACGAACGATGGAAGAGGTGTGCAGAACTTTTTCGCCTGATCTCTCGCTCGTCGCGACGTCAGGGTCATGCCGCCGAGCGCAATAGGCTGATGCCATGGCAGAGCGGAACGACGACGGCGGGTGCGGCCCGGGTTGCACGTGCGCCCCTCCCGGACGGAGTCAGTTCCTCACGATCGGATCCGCGCGCCCTGCCGAGCCGGCGACGACCGCGGGCGGCGGCCGCCACACGATCGAGCAGGCAGTCATCCCTGCAGGGACGTTCGTGATGGGCGACTCCTCGGGCGACCGCAATCCCATGGATGGAGAGCTGCCGCAGCATCCGGTCACACTCGACGGGTTCGAGATTGACGTGACCGCAGTGACCAACGACGACTATGCGCGCTTCGTCGCGGACACGGGGTATCGCACCGAGGCCGCGACGTTCGGGTTCTCAGCGGTGTTCCATCTCGCGGTGGACGCACCCGATGACGACGTCATGGGGTCGGCATCCGGCACGCCGTGGTGGGTCGGCGTGCGCGGGGCGGACTGGTCGCATCCCGGCGGAAGGAACTCGACGCTCGACGGCCTCGGCGACCATCCTGTCGTGCACATCAGCTGGAATGACGCGCGGGCCTACTGCGCCTGGGCCAGGCGGCGCCTGCCCACCGAGGCGGAGTGGGAGTACGCCGCGCGCGGAGGGCTGGATCGCGCGAAGTACCCGTGGGGCGATGACGAGGTGGATGCCGGCGGCTGGCGCGCCAACATCTGGCAGGGCGAGTTCCCGGTGCGCAACACCCTGGAGGACGGCTTCCTGACCACGGCGCCGGTGCGCTCCTTCGAGCGCAACGGGTACGGGCTGTGGCAGCCGGTCGGCAACGTCTGGGAGTGGTGTGCTGACTGGTTCGATCCGCGCTACTACGGCGCCTCGCCCGCACAGAACCCGCAGGGGCCGGACGGTGGCGGCGCGCGCGTGCTGCGCGGCGGAAGCTACCTGTGTCACATCTCCTACTGCAACCGGTACCGCAACTCCGCCCGCTCGCAGAACACGCCCGATTCGTCGATGGGGAACGCCGGATTCCGCACGGTCGCGGCGGTGTCATCGTGACGCGGGGGCGATTCCCGGCATCCGTCTTCGGGGTGGGCGACGAGCCCGATGCACGGTTCTCGCTGGCCAACGAGCGTACCTTTCTCGCCTGGAACCGCACGGCTCTCGCGCTGATCGCCGGAGGTGTCGCGCTCGAGGCGCTCGGCCTCGACCTGCATCCGGTGCTCCGGCTGATCGCTTCGCTCGTGCTCATCGCCGCGGGTCTGGCGCTTCCCGTCATCGCCTGGGTCGAATGGGCGCGCACGGAGCGCGCCCTGCGTCTGCAGGCGCCGCTGCCCGGGTCGCACACCGGTCTGGTGCTCTCGGCCGTCATCGTCGTGGTCGGCGTGCTCATCGTCTTCGGCGTGCTGCAGCGATGACCTCGAGCGGGTCCTTCGATCCCGGTCTGCAACCCGAGCGCACCGAACTGGCGTGGCGTCGCACGGCGCTGGCGATCGGCGTCGGGTCGCTGCTGGCGCTGAGGGTGTTCCCGCCGCTGGCGCGAGGCGGCGTAGAACTCGCGGCATCGCTCGCGCCGGGCCTGCTCGGCTTCGGTTTTGCCGCATGGCTGGTCGTCGCCGCCCGGAGGCGCTACCGCCGCTGGTATCGGGCCCTCTCCACCGGCGCGCGTCGCGAGTCGCCGGGCGCGGCGCTTCTGCTGGCGGTCACGGTGTTCGTGATGACGACGGCCCTCGTCGGTGTCGTCGTCATCGGTCTCGTGATCGTGCGCTGACGCGCCGTCAGTCCGACTGTTCGTCGCGGCCGCGCAGTCGGTCGATGTCGCGGCGCTCGCGTTTTGTCGGGCGCCCCGCACCGCGGTCACGGACCGCGACCATCGCGACGGGTTCGCGCGGGGGAGTGCGGTCGTCGTACGCCGTGACGGCGACCGGGGCACCGACGCGCTTCGAGAGCGTCTGGCGCACGGCGAGGATGCGGTCGAAACCCGAGATCCGCACGCGCACCTCGTCGCCCGGCTTGACGGTCTGCGCGGCTTTCGTGCGTTCGCCGTTCACGCGTACGTGCCCGGCGCGGCATGCGGTCGTCGCGGCGGAGCGGGTCTTGTAGATGCGCACCGCCCACAGCCAGCTGTCGACGCGCACGGGCTTGATCGACTCGATCATCGCGCGCCTTCCTTGGCGAGAGTGCGCAGCACACCCCAGATGATGAGACCCTGCCCGATCGTGTAGGTGAGCATGACGGCGGGGCCGGTCCAGGCGGGCATGGCATCGGGCAGGAAGAGCCGGAACGCGAGGATCGAATCGCTCATGAGGAAGAAGGCGCCGCCGACGGCGACGATCGGATGACATCTGGCGGCCGTCGCGGCCGTGCCGGCGAGCACGATGCCGTAGGCGGCGACGGCGAAGAAGAGCGATCCGGTGTGCGGGCCGAGGACGACGAGCATTCCCACCCACCACGCGGCGTAGACGAGCGTCCACCACGGAAGCGGGCGGATGCGCGCATGACGCAGGAACAGCGCGATGTAGCCGATGTGCGCGATGCCGAAGAAGAGCAGCATCAGCGGAAGCTCCGGCCCGCCGGGGAAGAACGTGCCAGCTCCGTCGCCCAGCCATGAGAACAGCAGTGCGCCGAGCAGCAGCGAGAGCACCGCACGTGGACGCAGCCGGGATGCCGCGAGAAGGATCGGCAGCGCCAGGAGGGGCATGAGGGTCAGCTTGGTGGGGGCCGCAAGCGGGCTGTCGACGGCGAGGGCGACGACGTGGATGGCCGACAGCGCGACGTACGGAATCCAGGCGATCACGTCGAGAGGGCGGATGCTGCGGCGCATCCCCTCATCGTATTCACCGCCGGGCGGGGCCGACGTCGTCAATCAGTGGCGGAGGGTGCGTCAGTCGAGTTCACGCACCACGAGGACTCGGCCCTGCGTGAGCTCACCCGTCTGGCGGAACCCCTGGGCGAGGAAGGTGGAGCGCGCGCCGTGGAACAGATCGTTGGAGCGGTGAGTGCCCTCGGAAGTGTCGACCGGGTAGGCCTCGATGAGCCGCGCGCCCGACGTGCGGGCGTACTCGACGGCCGAGCGCAGCAGCTCGGCGTTCAGGCCCTTGCCGCGGTGCTCACGGCGCACGACGAAGCAGGTCACCGACCACACGCCGGGGTCGTCGAGTGGTTCGTCGGTGGCTGCGACGATCGCGCGGGTGCGGACGATGCGGGTCTGCGCCGCGCGCGGCCCGATGCGGATCCACCCGGCTGCCTCGCCGTCGACGTACGCGACCAGTCCCGGAGCAGGTCCGGTCTGGATCTCATCGTGCAGCATCTCGCGGCGCTGCTCGACGTTCGTCGCCTCCCACTCCTTGTTGCTCACGACCGGCCAGATGCACTGGCAGCTGCGGCCGTCTCCGCCGCCGCTGAGCGAGTGCTGAACATCGTCCCACCGGCTGATCGTCGCGCGTTCCGTGGTGATCGTGGTCATGCAGGGCACGGTACGCGCAGCGCCCGACATCGGCAACGAGGTGTCGCGCCACGCCCGGCCCACGCGGTTCGCGGTGCTCGTTCGGGTCGGCTAGGATAGGGGAGTTGCCCGCGCGGAAGCGCGGTCGTCCACGGGCTGTGGCGCAGCTTGGTAGCGCACTTGACTGGGGGTCAGGTGCGGTAGCGGCTGTTTCAGTCTGAAAAGTGAACAACGGGATGTGGCGCAGCTTGGTAGCGCACCTGACTGGGGGTCAGGGGGTCGCAGGTTCAAATCCTGTCATCCCGACGGAAAAGCCCTGATGAGAAGCCATTTCTCGTCGGGGCTTCGTCGTTCGTGTCGGAGGTTTACGCGGACCGTGAGTGGCTGAGGCGCCCGCCGTCGCGATGCTCTCGAAGTGCCCTGTTGCGAAGCGCCGGGACACCGCCGGGACACCGCCGGGACACCGCCGGGACACGGATGCCGTGTTGGGGCTTCGTGAAGTGGATTATCCGCCCGGTGCTGGACGCCCGGGGCGCGGTGTCTGGGCAGGGTGCCGGTGCTGTTCTTGGGCGTCCAGGAAGGCGTTGGCTTGCTCGGCGGCGGAGGTGAGGTGTCGGGTGTCCGGGTGCAGGTAGCCGCGGGTGGTCTCGATGGACTTGTGTCCGAGGATGCGTTGCAGCACGTGCAGCGGGATGCCCGCGTCGGCGAACCAGGTCGCGCCGGTGTGCCGGAGCCCGTGCCGGGTGAGAGATGACAGGCCCAGACCGGTGACGAGCTCGTCCCATTTGGTCGCGTCGCGCACGCTCGCTGTAGTCAGGACGCCGCCGCGGGGGCCGCGCAGCAGACGTTCGTTTGACTCGCGATCCGCTGTGAGGCGTTCCAGGACCGGCTTGAGTGCGTTGAGGATCGGCACCGGGCGTGCGGCCCGCCCCTTGGAAGCACGGCACCGATGCTTCGGATGAAGGTGCCGTTGCCGCGTGCTCGGAGCTCGTTGCCGAGCAGCCGATTGAGGAGCGTCTGCTTCTCGGCTTGCCCGACGTAGAGCACCCGGGTGGCGAGGTCGTCGAGACGAGATTGGAAGGGCGTGGGAAGGGCCGCGCCGCTGCGGAGCCGAATAGCGTAGACGCCGAACTCGTCCGGCACAATTGCGTCGATCCCAACTGCCGGTTGAAACGAGCCGTCGTCGAGCAAGTTCATGACGGCTCAGGGTCCGAGGGTTTCTTTCCGGCGCTACGCCGCAGCTTCGACATGACAGCGCTCGACACCTTCACCGCAGTGTCCTTCGCGCTGTGAGCGGCGTCGGCGCTGAACAACGCGACCGCCTCGGCTCCTCGTGCGCCGAGCTTTCCGGCGGTCTGGGCGCCTGTCACTCCGGCCTCAATGGTGGCATCCCTCGCCTCGATTAGTGCGACAGCCCAGCGCTTCTTCTTCAGGTTCACGCGGTTGTCGGAGATTCCGAGCATCTCGTGAAAGACAAGCACGTCAGCGCCCACCTCGTTGCTGGATCTGACCACTTCGCCGGGCTTGAGGGGGTGGAAGAGCACCTTGCTATTCGCGGTCACCGCCGCAGAGTCCATCCGTGCAAGGAGGCGCTCTGTGCTCTTCGCGATCAGGTCGCGACGTTTGGCGCGGCCCGCCTGAATCGCTTCGCGGTGACGGTCGAGATCATCTGGGCTGGAGTCGAGGACGCGGTCGAGCTCAAGCACAGCGAGGCCGTCCTGGAGCTGAAAACAACGCGCCAGCACAGCCAGCCACTCTTCGATCTCCGCTTCGGCGATCTTCGCGATCTTCGCGAGGTCGCCGACGCGTGATTTCTTCTCCATCTTCTCGGCCAGGGAATCGAGACGGCGGAGGGCGTAGGACTGCGTCTCCGCGATGGTCTGTGCGGCACCGTGCAGGCTCGACCACGTCACTTCGGAGACGCGGCCGACGTGCTCGCGCTTGAGCATGGCGTCGTCGATGACGAGGCCGACGCCGATCATGCGGGCGAGCGCACTGTCTTTCTGTGCCCGCAGGATGTCGTCGACCTTCTCGTCGATCACGGCGAGGTAGTCGGTGATCTCCTGCATGGTCTGCTGCATGGCGAGCTGGGCCATGATGCCTGCCGCGCCGGCCAGCATCGCCGGGTTGGTAAGCATCGATCCGACCGTGCCGGGCTTCACGAACTCGAGGATGTTCGTGATCTTGCCTTTGCTCGTGGTCACGATGGCGCGGCTAACGCTGTCCGACGAGCCCTTCATGGCGTTGCCGAGCTTCAGCGCCCGGGCCGACTCCTCGGTGAGCTTCACCCAGCGGCCGGCGCTGGCAGCGACCTCAGCTCCACCCTTCGCGGCCGCCGAGCCGACGTTGAGCGCACCGCCGACAGAGTGCGCGAGGTTGAACTCGCGGGAGGCCACGCCTGCCGTAGACAGGAAGCGCTCCACCGCCAGCGGGTCGCCGATGACCGCAAGACCGTCTCCGTCGCTCACCAGTTCGATCTCGTCGCGCGGTTCGTCTGCATCCGACATCCATGCCCCGTTTCGCCGCGCTGATCTGCTGAGTCGAGGCTACCGGGCGCGAGCGTTGCTTAGGCGGCATTGGCGTCGCGCACGACCTCGACGATCTCATCCGCAATCTCCGCGATGGTGCTGGTTGCGGTGGTGCGGGCGATCTTGTCGGCAAGCGAGGGCGACTGCGACTCGACCTCGTCCTTCGAGATCTCGTGCCAGATCGGAAGCATCCGCTGCTTGCCTGCGACCGACAGTCCGACGATGCCGTCCAGCTCGTACTGCGGCCAACCCTTCGCGAAGAAGGACTTCGAGAACACCACGACTCCGAATGAGGAATGCGCCAGACCGTAATCGATCTTCCGGCGCGGGCTGTCGCCGATACGGAGCTCGCCCTTGTCCAGCCACACTTTCAGGCCGCGAGCGGTGAGTGCTTCGTAGAGCGGAAGCGCTACCGACGCCTTGTCCTCACCCGCGTGCGAGATGAAGACGTCCCATGTCTGGCCGCTCTCGTCCGGCGTGAGGCGGACCGGTGGCTCCGACCGAATACCGGCCAGCGATCCGCTTGCCGAGCGAAGCGGGCGAAGCGCTCCAGGCTCGACGTTGACACTGGCGCGCACGTTCGTCGCCCGGAGTCCGGCGAGGTCGACCGTCACGTACCAGTGACCGGTTAAAGGAACCACGATCCGAGATGGCGACACCTTGGCTAGCCCGCCGTAGAAACTGTGGCGGCGACCCTGGCGGTAGTTGTTGAGGTTGGACGAGTCCATGAGGCGGACGTTCGCGCCGGTGCTGAGCGTTACAACAACCGTGGAGCCCTTCTCGACGCGGCCAAGGTCGTACTTCAAGAAGTTCATGCGGTGCTCCGTTCAGGTCGATGTCGCTCACTGCATGCGTTGATTACAGCAGTGACCCCTGACATGCACGCCTTCCGACGCGCGCGAGCGGAACTACGGATTCGACCTCAGCTCGGCGAGTCGTTTCCGTGCCTCGGTAGCGGCCTTCTCTGCCTTCTTCAGCTCGCGCTCTGCCCGCGCCACCTGCTGATCATGTCGGATGACACCCGCCAAACCGTGAGGTCCGGATGTGTTCACCTCTCGGAGATCGAGGACAAGCACAAGAACCGACTCCGCGTGTACTGGGGCACGATCCGCTTCCCTCGCCCGAAGGAAGACGGCGGTGCGTGGCTCAACACCGGACGTGGGTCACCCACCATCGTGATCGAGGAGGACGAGCTCGTTACGCTGCTCGAGCGCTCCGGACTCGAGGAGCTTGAAGACCTGTCGGGGTCGTTCTTCGCGATCATGGGCAAGCTTCGGCATGGTCGAACGGCAGGCAGTACTTCTTCGTCAACGAGGACGTCGACTGGATGGCAGTGCGGCCGTTCGTCGAGGACGAAGCGCTGAACTAGACCGCGTGAAGGTGTGCGATCGAGATGCCTCGAAGCGGCGACGACCTAGTTTCGATTCAACTCGTGACGGCGGCTGTCGAGCGCGTCCTTGAAATGACTTTCGGCTGCATCGATGTCCCGTGTCGGCGTGGACGGATCGAAGACGCGCAGCAACAAGAAACGGAAGCTGGTCGGGTCTCGTCGGCGCAGCTCAACATCGCCGCCGTGTCCGGTCGTCGCATACACGTTCCAGCGCTGCCGGATGTTCTCGGCGCCGTCCGCCTTGCCGACATAGTGTCGACCATCTCGGGTGTCCGTGATCAGGTAGATCCCGACGACCGAGGACAGTGCGGTCCGCCACGAGGCGTAACGGTGCTCGCGCATCACGGCCTGGAGCTGTACATGGCTGAGCACGGGGCGGTCGAAGTCTGGGAACGGAATGGGCTCGGCGTCGGCGATACCAACGACTGGATAGCTCGCAGCCGTGGTGGCGTTCATCCGCCAGGTGTGCAGGTTAGTCTGCGCTCGGTCGTTCCGCCTCCTGCCTGACTACTCCGTGCCGCCCAAGATCGAGCCATCCGTGGTTCCTTGGGCGGCGCGCTTCACGTCCCGTAGGGAGCTGTGTTGCTCAAGTCACAACGTCGATCTATTGCCTCGGCGCGTTCGTTGCCTCATGACTAGGGGCACAAAGCAGAATGAGTAATGCACTACTTGTGCACTCGAAGCGCTAACTCGATCAAGCCCTATCGAAACAATCCGCGTGCCCGCCTGGCCTGGGAAGCCACACTGCGCGAGCAGCGAGACGAGGACGTCTGATGCAGATCACCCACCTTCGAATGTCCGGCTTTCAGTCGTTCGGTTCCGACGCGACCGAGATCGCGCTCCGCGACGTTACCTATGTCCTGGGTCCCAACGGCGCAGGAAAGACGGCCGTGCTTGAGGCACTGTCGCGGCTTTTCAGCCCCCTGCCCGCGCAGCGGAAGATCCGGCACACCGACTTCCACATCCCAAACGGACGCAGCGCCGCCGACGTGCATGCCGAGGGACCGAAGCTCTGGATCGAGGTAGACATCGAGGTGCCGGAATCAGGAGAAGACGGCGACCACGCGTCCGTACCCCCGAACTTTGCGCACATGCGCATTGAGAGCGAGGACGGCGTGCCTCGGATCCGGGTGCGGCTAACGGCATCGATTGCGTCTGACAATGTGATCGACGAGAAGCTCGAGTATGTCCTTGAAGCGGATGACGAGGGCAACCCGGTGCGTCAGGCGGATATGTCGCGCTTCGATCGCGCCAACATCGAGGTGCACTATCTGCCGGCTCGCCGTGACCCGGCAGAACACATCACCTACACGACGGCCTCGCTCGTCGGGCGGGCTCTTCGCGCAGCTGACTGGACGACTGAGCGCGCGACACTCGGCACCTTGTCCAAGGACCTGACCGATGCTTTGGCCGATAACGCTGCCGTAAAGAGTATCGGCGTCCAGCTCACGGGGGAGTGGAAGGGGCTCCACTCGGGTGCCTTCTTCACTGACCCCTCGATTGCTTTTGGGGCTGGCGATCTGGAGGGCGTTCTTCGCCAACTCACCGTCTCGTTCGCGCCGACGCCGGCCGGCTCGTCGCTGCCGTTCGACCGTTTGAGCGACGGCCAGAAGTCCCTGCTCTATATCTCATTGGTACTCGCGTGGCAGTCGCTGACGCGAAAGGTGCTCGACGGCACCGAGGCTTCGTTCGATCAGCACCGACTGCGTCCGCCCGTGCACACGATCGTCGCGCTCGAGGAACCGGAGAACAGCCTGGCGCCGCAGTACCTCGGGCGCATTATTCGTCAACTCCGCAAGGCGGCCGCGAACGGGGATTCGCAGTCGTTGATCGCGACGCACTCACCTGCTCTGCTGCGCCGCGTCGGTCCAGAATCGATCTGCTTCCTGCGGCTCGACGGCAATCGTGAATCCCAGGTGCGCCACATCCTCTTGCCGACGACGAGCGACGAGACGGCGAAGTATGTGCGCGAAGCCGTCCTCGCCTTTCCGGAGCTGTACTTCTCTCGGTTGGTGGTGCTCGGCGAGGGCGACAGTGAGCAGATCGTGCTGCCCCGCGTGCTCGCCGCAGCGGGTATCGCGGAGGACGATGCTTCTGTGTCGGTCGTTCCGCTCGGTGGACGCCACGTCAATCACTTCTGGCGACTGCTCAACGAGCTGGAGATCCCGCACGTCACGCTGCTCGACCTCGATTCCGGACGCCATCAGGGCGGCTGGGGACGCGTCGATAACGCTCTCAAGCAGTACAACAAGTTCGTGCCTGGTTCCTTCACGCAGGAGAAGATCGACAGCCTGTCAGCGTGGAATGCCGCGGTCGACTTCCCCGTGTTCGCTGATCCGAACTACCAAGACGGGCACGGCCCGATCTACGCGCTCGAGCAGAAAGGCGTCTACTTCTCCCACCCGGTCGATCTCGACCTCATGATGCTCGAAGCCTTCCCGAACGCCTACGGCGCTTCTCCCACCGGCGCGCCCAACGAGAAGACGATCACGGCAGTGCTTGGCGGGTCGCACGCCAATGAAGATCGTCTGCCGGCTGCTGTGCTGACGCTCTTCGCTGACTACCACCGCAAATTCGATCTGAAGAGCAAGCCGGCCGCGCATCTGAAGGCTATGGCCGCGCTCACGGACGAGGAGCTCCTGGCCGATCTGCCCGAGGTACTGAGCCGACTCGTGGAAGATGTGCGCGCGCGACTGGGAGCGTTGCCCGAGTGATCCGTCCAGAGGCATGGACACCGGTCGGCGGGCTGCAGCTCGAGCCCAATGCGCTGAGAGCGGTGCGTGAGACCACCGCGAATGTCGTGGTCACGGCTGGGCCTGGCGCCGGCAAGACCGAGCTGCTGGCTCAGCGCGCAGACTTCCTTTTTCGCACCGGAGCGAGCCCGTACCCGAAACGGATCCTTGCCATCTCCTTTAAGGTGGATGCGGCACGCAACCTGCAGTCCCGTGTGCGCCTGCGCTCCGGATCGCAGTACGCGGCCCGATTCGACAGCTTCACCTTCCACGCCTTTGCTAAGCGCCTAATCGACAACTTCCGGCCGACGTTGACCGGCCAGAACGCGCTGAACCCGGACTATCGTCTCGACGAGCGCACCCGGATCCAGCGCGTGCAGATCACCTTTGACGATCTCGTCCCGCTGGCGCTCGAAATCCTGGAGAAGAGCGCCTATGCGCGGGGTGCATTGCGCCAGACCTATAGCCACGTCTTCATGGACGAGTTTCAGGACGCCACGACCGCGCAATACAGCTTCCTGAAGAAGGCGTTCGCCGGCACTGGAGTGCAGCTCATCGGAGTCGGCGACACCAAACAGCGCATCATGGGGTTCGCCGATGCGCTTCGCGGGGTGATGGGCACCTTCGCGGCAGACTTCAGCGCGATCGACCTCAAGCTCTATCAGAACTTTCGGTCGAAGCCGCGCCTGCGCCGCATGCAGAACCGCATGATCCTGGAGATGGATCCGGCGGCAGCCAGCCCGGAAGCGGATCTCGAGGGTGAAGCGGGTGTCTTGCAGGTCCGCCGATTCGCAACCGACGAAGAGGAAGCCATCGCGGTAACTAGCCTCATCAGGGGCTGGCTTGACGAAGGAGTTCCGCCGCGAGAGATCACCGTGCTCGCGCGTCAGCAGCCGCACCTCATCACGAGCGTCCTTGGCGGGCACCTCGCAGCGGCAGGCATTCCGTATCGCAACGAGCAACAGTCCCAAGACATGACTGCCGAACCCGTGCCGGCGCTCATCTTCAACTTCCTGCGCGTTGTAGCCGACAACGCTCGCCCCGAGGCGTACACGGAGCTGGTGCGCGTGGTGACGAGGGGTGGCATCGAGGAGGGCGACGGCGTTCTGGACAGCAAGCTCCGCGCGATCCTGCGGGACGCGCGAGACACAGTGCGGGCCGCCGCATTCGACGCCTCGACCTTCACTTCGTGGGAGCCGCTAATTCAGAGCTTCCTCGCGTTCGTGACGCGACCGGCGCTCAGCGCTCTGTCGCCCGCATACCAACAGGGGTCTCGGCTTGATGACATGATCGCGAAGGCGCTGAGCTCGTTCCAGCGAGAGTTGGATGTCGACGGCGATCCGCTCGGCGCCCTTGATCGGCTGTCGGAAGAGGACGCGGTGCGTATCCTGACAGTGCATAAGTGCAAGGGGCTGGAGTTCGAGAAGGTCATCGTCTTCGGCGTGGAGCCCCAGTTCTTCTGGGGCGAAGACGACGCAGATGTGAAGGCCGAGTTCTTCGTCGCGATCTCGCGGGCTAAAGACGATCTCGTGCTGACCACCGCATTGAGCCGGTCGAAGCCCCCAGGAGCGAGCTATCGCTGGAAGACGTCCTCGCCTGCACACGAGGAACTGCTGGGATTCGCCGATGAGTCCTGACGCAAACAGAGGGACGAGCCCTTCGACCCGGCGACGTTTCCGGAGCTCCACATCAAGCGCAACGGTGCCAAGCTGTACCCGATCGGTAGTACCCGCGTGCAAGAGTTCGGCCGCACTGATCTCCACCGCCAGGTCACCCTCTACAGTGATCTATTCCGCCTGCGGGCCGCCATCCTCAACAACACGCGGATCACGCTCACAAGCGACTTCTTCTCCCGGGCGATGATCGAGTACCTGAATGACGAAGGCGCCTTCACCCCCGACCGGTGGGACGCCGATGGCGGGTATGCGTTCATGCTCGACATGTTCAACAAGCGCAAGAAGGACGAGATCACCAGGCCGCAACTCGCCAGGATCACTGTGCTCCTCAACCGGAAGGTCATCCCGTTCGTCCTCGCAGATGAGAGCCTGGGATAGCTATGTAGGGATGACGTACCTTGCAGGTGTCCGCGAGTGGTCCGCTCCCGCGCGATTCGTCACCGGCGTTCCGTGTGAGGGCGAGATGGCACCGAACCCCTCAGCAGTCCCGAAACCCCCATCTTCGGTTGGCGACGCTGCCGGGGTCCGAGGCCCGCGGCGGTGGTTCGGCTAGACTCGGTACGCGGCTCAACCGCGGAGATCAACGGTCGGCAAGGGGTGAGACGATGGGCGCGAGCAAGAACGAACTCGCTGCGTTCACGCGCATGTTTTCGTCCGCGGTCGTCCGTGAGCTCGGCAAGCAGGGTAAGTCGGGACTCCTCGCCCGGCTGCTCTATCAGTCTGGCTCAGCCCAGACGTTGAGGCCTGAGTCGACCGTTGGTGACGCCTTCGACCACGCTTTTCGCGTTCTGCGCTCGCTCGGGAACCGCGACGAGTACGTGTATCGCTCCGCGATCACCCAGAAGATCTTGCTCGGCCAGCACAGCCTCCGCACGGCGTCCATGTTGGGTGAAGCGCGAGTCGGAACATCGAAGGCAGATGTAGTTGTCTTCAACGGAACATCGACCGCATACGAGATCAAGTCTGAGCGGGATTCGTTGGTCCGCTTGCGGAGTCAGGTACTGGCCTACTCCCGGGTGTTCGCCGCGGTCAACGTGGTCACGAGTCCGTCGCATGTAGAGCACGTGCTTCGACAAGTCCCCGAGGAAGTTGGCGTGCTCATCCTCACCGACCGATACACGCTGAGAACGGAGAGGCGCGCAACCTGTGACTCCTCTCGTACTGAACCACTCGCGATCCTAGACTTCGTTCGCCTTGACGAAGCGTTCGCGATTCTGCGCGAGATCGGCATCAAGCCCCCGGATGTTCCCAACACACGGATGCGAGGCGCGCTGAATGAAGTGTTCGCTGACCTCGACCCAACACGCGTGCACGACCTCATGGTGACTACTCTGAAGGCGTCCCGCTCCCGAAGGTCAGCCGAAAAATATGTCAAATCCATCCCGATGTCCCTGCGTGCTGCCATGCTTACGCTAAAGATGGATGACGCGTCTAAGCAGAGGCTCCGCGACGCGACACGCTTGCCCGTAGGTGCCGCACTCGCTTGGAGATAGCTGATGTACTACCCGTACTTCCGAGGAAAGCAGTTCGAACTCCTCGCACTCCGCGAGAGTGCAGAAGTGCTAGCCGAAGCCTCCTTCATCCCTATCATCGAACCGGTGCGGGAATCCCTCAATGGCCTCGAGCGCGCGCTTACAGCAATCGGCGCGGCAGGGGGCCAGGCCATCGTGATCGTGAACCCGCGTCACGGCGACCACAAGGACGACGGGGCGAACATCAGTGCGTTCCTGAGCGAGAACTACAGGGGCAACGATGCTGTCTCCGCTGGGATCTTGCTCCTCAGCGGCACGAGCATTGACGAAGCCAAAACGCTAATCTCGAACCACGCTCACCATAACCCAGCCATAGTCCATTCTGGCTTTACGGCGGCGCGTGATATCGCAGAGTTTCTGCGGGACCGTGGGATTGATGCGACCAATGTGTTCAGCGAGGATCATGCGAGCATGCTCTATCGTAAGCACTTTCGAAGCGGAACTCGCGTGCTGGTGCGCGACGGCTTCGAACAGAAGAAGAACGCGGATTACGATCCGTTTGAATTCTTCTCTGACCTTCACGTCACATTCCAGGACCTCAATATGGACGGATATGGCGATTTCCTCACTGTGGGGGACCGATACACCGAAGGTGGCGGCCCGGCATACGCTGTTGCGATTCATCTCACGTACATCGACCCCATGAACGACGACGCGATGTACGTGTATCACTTCAAGTCTGATTCGAACGATACGCCCACAGACCCGGCGAGCAAGTTCGCTGAGGCTCTTGCGAAGCTCATCGCGAAGCTCGATAGTGCGGACTCCAATCTCATAGAGACGTCAGCCGTTGAGGAGTTCCGTCGGCTTCATGACACAGGGCACTTTCCGGGCCTCGGGTACATAAAGAAGCTTTCGATCCGGCATCACATCGAGACGCTCGCGGCCTATCATCGCAACGCGGATGCCTGAACGTCTCTGCTGCGCTGAATGTTTCAGCGACGATTTCCTGCGTGACTTCATATCCGGCAAGCTCGAGGCGAGCACAGGGGTGTGCGGCTATTGCGCTGTCGCTACCGTCACGCTTGTGGAACCATCTCTCCTCCGTGAGCAATTTGAGAATCTGTTTGCGATATACGATCCAGATCCGGACGGGCTACCACTACCCGCGTTGCTTCGACGGGACTGGGGGCTTTTTTCCGGTTCGGTGATGCGCAACGATCCAGCCGCCAAAGAGCTTCTTTCGGACATTCTCGACGATGGTGAGGTCGTGAGAAAGCTCTACTCGGCGTCGGAGAAGTACAGGGCGACCAGCTTGGCCCACTGGGATGATCTACGCATTGAAATGATGCACGGTAATCGGTGGTTCCTGGAGCAAGAAATCGACTATGACCGTCTTCGGGAGCTCCTCGACTACCTAATTGTCGACCCGACGACGCTGAGCTCTGGCTGGCACCGGGCTCGTATCGTCAGCGATGATCCGTTTCCACTCGACAAGATGGGTGCTCCGCCCCCCAAGAAGGCGGGGCACGGGCGGGCGAATCCTGCTGGCATCCCATACCTATACCTCGGGTCGAGCCCGACCACAGCGATATCGGAAGTACGACCACACACCGGTGAACTCGCGTGCGTCGCCGAGTTCGAGATCTCCAGCATGAAGGCAGTCGACCTCCGGGCTCCACGGGCGCGCGTCTCCCCATTCGAGCTCAACGACGACGAAGTCGGGCAGATGCATGCAGATCTTCCGCTCCTTGAGCGTCTCGGGGACGAGCTCACGCGACCAGTGCTACCCCAAGGCGCGCCTTTCGAATACGTCCCGAGTCAGCACCTGTGCGAGTTCATCAAGAGCTGTGGTTTCGATGGCGTTGTCTATAGAAGCTCTGTCAGTGACGGTATCAACCTGGCGCTGTTCCATCCGGAGCAAGCGACTGGGGTCAGCGTGAGCCAGTACGACGTTGCGAAGGTCGAGGTGCACGTCGCCTCCAAGACATGATGCGCTTACGGCTCAAGCTGCCGAGAAGATCGTCCTAGAGTTTCGCGCCGGAGGCAGTCTCCGTCCGGCTCCATCTCCTTGGTGACTCTCGCCGAACGATGTGAGGAGAGGCAACAACGAGGCCGCCCGAACGATGTCTTTGGGACGAGCGCGCCTATGAGCTTCAGTCGAGAGTATGAGCATCGGCCCGTACTTGATGGCTGGAGCAAAGAGCGTGGAGCACTCACATAAACCCCGAATGGACCCCGCGCCGAGGAGCCCAACGGCTACCAAGAGCCGGGACCTGGCCGGGACCTGATGCATGCAATCCATGCAAGCCCTGGCGTGGAATGACGCTGTCTGAGGGGCGTCCAGGCCCGGGAAATCAAGGAATCGGGCCGAACCGTCTACCTGGGGGTCAAGGGGTCGCAGGTTCAAATCCTGTCAGCCCGACCGAGAGGTCCCGGAAACCCAAGGGTTCCGGGACTTTTTCTGTAGGTGGATGTGATCCGGTCATCGAAAATCCATCACCTTGACGCCCTCGCGGCCCGCTCGGGCCGTCGTGCTCCGGTAGCGGAGCGACCGTGGCGGTTGCTTCCGGTTCGTGGGTGGGCGCAGGACACACCTGTTTGGTATGGACACCGAACGCAGCCCGGCGGGCAACCCCTTGGGCCTGGAGCCGCTGCTCGACGTCGGCGAGCTCGCCGCCTACTGGGGGTTCCCGTCTCCACGGTCTACGACTGGGCACACGCGGCCTCGGTCCGCGCGCGTATCGCTTCGGGAAGCATCTGAAGTTTGCGCTCGCGGACGTGCGGATCTGGATCGAGCAGCAGCGCGATTCCGAACCGCCTGCACCGGCGGACGGGCGGTGTTCCGATGAGCCGGCAGCGTTTGACCATCGGCACCTTCGGGGAGATCGGCCACCTCATGAGCCCTAACGGACGCGTCTTCGCGCGCGCCCGCTACCGTGACTGGGGCGGGACGACCCGGCTCGTCCAAGCCACCGGAGACACACGGAAGTCCGCAGAGCGGGCGTTGAAGGCAAAGCTCGCCGACCGGAGCCTGTTCCAGCCGTCGTCCTCGGCGCTCACGCCGGACAGCCCGTTCCCGGACCTGGTCGCGTAATGGCTCGAAGACCCCAAGCTCGAAGACCGGCTCTTCAAGCGCACCCTGCAGCTATATGAGCGGAACATGCAGATGCTCGTCCTGCCGGTGTTCGGAAGCCGTGCGCCGCGGTTCGACGCGTCTGGACGACCCGTCACTCGACGCCCTGCTGTTCTGCAGTCGCGAGGGAACGCGCGTCTGCGGGATCTTTCTCGTGCCCGGCCGATGCGCGGCCTCGTCATCGCGCTGACCGAGCCACGTCTGCCGCCGCTAACTGTAGGAGTGCTCGGCGACCGGGCCTGCGTGTAGCCCGAGGATACTGACCTCGACGTACTCGGTGATTGCCTCGGGAAGAGTCGGCTGGGCGTTCTGGAGGGCCGGTTCGAGCGCGCAAGCCTCGAGCACTGCCTCGGATGGGTGGCTTTGAGAGACTACTTCCGATAGGCCTTGAACAGTCCCCAGCCGATAGTGATCAACACAGCGAGCAGTCCGCCCAATGCATAGGGCACGCCCCACACCGTTTGAATGGGATTGCCCGGCATCGCGATCACGTACACGACGAAGAGGGCAGCGAGACCTACGCCGTACCCGAGAGCGGCACGAAACTTGCGCGGCCTTTCGGCTGGCGCAGAGTTCGCGATCCCCTTCTTAGCGCCGATGAGCGCGAAGAAGACACTCACGAGCATGCCGACTGGTACCGCAAGCCACAGGTTCAGAAGCGGCCGGTAATCGAATTCCCCGGACGGAATTTGAAACGCAGCGATCGCCGCGAGTACCGCCAGGTATCCAGCAATCGCCTCTGCCGGGATGAGCTCCGTTACTACGCCGAGCGCCTTGGCCACCGGCCCGGCATCGTCGAATGGGCGGCGCCAATGCGCAGCAGCAGCCAACGAGGATTGAGCCGCCGAAAGGCTGGACGTCAGCGACGGCGCCATTGGCTCGGCTCAGGTGAAAACCACGAAGGCTGTACTGCGTCCGTCGTGGCCGTCCGGGAGCACGCGTTGCCAGCCTGTTCGATGCCAAAATCCTTTCGCTTGAGGCAAAGCAAGTGCGGCTAGCCAGCCGGGGTGAAGTGGGTGAAGGGATTCGACTACCCGAATGCCCAATCCTTGCCCGCGAAGGCCCGGACGCACTTCGAGGAACTGGATTTCATGCACGGCCTGAGCACGCCTTCGGTATGGATCTCGCGTATCAGGCGCTGCTGCTGCTCATCCTCAACATCTCGATCTCTGTGCTCGGCGCCATCGTCGGACTGCTGCTGCTCTACGTCGTCATCCGGCAGGGAGTGTTCCACGGGCTCCGCGCTCACACTCGATGGATCGACGACGGCAAGGGCTGAGTCTGCCGCCCCGGCATCCCACCCCCGACTGTAGTCACAGCTCGTTCCTAGACAATGGGGACCAAACCCAGCATGTTCGACGTTGTCTCTGATGACGCCGCAGCCGGCGGCGTCGATGAAGGAGAGAACTCATGTCGCACGACTACAGCAAGACTCCTGAGGCACTGGACCGCCTCACCCGCGACCAGTATCGCGTCACGCAGCACGACGGCACCGAGCCGGCGTTCCGCAACCAGTACTGGAACAACCACGAAGACGGGATCTACGTCGACGTGGTCTCAGGCCAGCCCCTGTTCTCGTCGCTCGACAAGTACGACAGCGGCACGGGATGGCCGAGCTTCACCAAGCCGATCGAGGCCGACGCCGTACGCTCGAAGAGCGACGTGTCTTACGGAATGGTCCGCACCGAGGCGCGCTCCACGGGCGCCGACAGCCACCTCGGCCACATCTTCGACGACGGCCCCGCCGAGGCCGGCGGTCAGCGATACTGCATGAACTCCGCGGCCCTGCGGTTCATCGCCGCAGCAGACCTCGAAACCGAAGGGTACGGACGATTCCGCTCCCTGTTCACGACCGGGAACACCGAGAACACCAGCAACACCGAGGACATCAAGAACATCGACAGTGAGGAGAACGCATCATGACCAGTGGCATCCACGACACCGGTGAGATTACCCGCCGACCCGGCACCGAGACCGCCGTCCTGGCCGGCGGCTGCTTCTGGGGCCTGGAGGATCTGATCCGCCGGCAGCCGGGAGTGCTCGACACCCGCGTCGGGTACACCGGCGGCCGCAACGACCACGCGACCTACCGCAACCACCCCGGCCACGCCGAAGCGGTGGAGATCGTCTTCGATCCGACGAAGACGACGTACCGCGACATCCTGGCTTTCTTCTTCCAGGTGCACGATCCGACGACGATCGATCGCCAGGGCAACGACATCGGCTCGAGCTACCGATCGGCGATCTTCCCGCTCAGCCCCGAGCAGGAGCAGGTCGCACGTGACACCATCGCCGACGTGGACGCCTCCGGGCTCTGGCCCGGCAAGGCCGTCACCAAGATCGAGCCGGAGGGCCCGTTCTGGGAGGCCGAGCCCGAGCACCAGGACTACCTGATCACCTATCCGAACGGCTACACGTGCCATTTCGCGCGCCCGGACTGGGTACTGCCCAAGCGCACGGCCACGACGGCCTGACGATCGTCTCCGGAGTGCACCCGTCGTCGCGACGAGGGGTGCACTCCGCCGCGCGGTGCAGCGGCACCTGCGCATCCGCTACTCGCTCATCTGCGTGGCATTGCCCCACACCCAGCAGCGATAGGTCTTCCCGCGCACGGTGAACTCGATCCCGGCGGCGAGGCTGTTCGAGCGCACGATCACGGCGTCGACCCGGGCATGCTTCGGACCGAACCGCACCCACGCCTTCACCTGCGGTCGCCGACCCTCGGGATAGATGGTGAGGGGGAGGGCATCGAGCTCGATCTCCTCCGGAGTGAGCGACTGCAGTGGCCCGGCCTTCGCGATGAACGACTCGATCATGCGTTCCTCGGTCATGCGATCGTAGTAGTGCGCGTACCGCCTGTTGGATCCCACCGCCGGCGCTCCTTCCTCCGGCCCATCTCAGGGTAGCAAGTATCGAACGCGTGTTCTATTCTCTTAACCCATGGACGCCGCGACAGTCGAACACCACGCAACGCTCTGGATGACCGACGACATCCCGACCCGCATGATCTACGCTGGCCGGCGGTGGCGCATCACCGACACACCGACGCGCCTGCGGCATTCCAACCATGCGGTCCCGCTCGACCGCGCCCATCACGGGCTCTACGGCTGGCGGTTCCAAGGAACCGATGACGACGGCCGCTCACTCATCTTCGACGTCTACAAGGCCGAGGACGGCTGGCACGTCCACCGCAGCTACGACTAGAAACCCACGGGCGGCACGAGCGACGGCGGCAGAGCGCCGTCAACCGCGCACGGGTGCCGACAGCTCCGGTGCCGCGGCGGCACCGGGAGCCGCGGTGTACCAGCCGCTCGGTCCGATGCTCGAGCCCATGCGGCGCACGTACTGGTCGAAGTACACGCGCGCGACGAGCTCCCGCCGGCTGG
The DNA here is from genome assembly GCF_042723855.1 of Microbacterium sp. NPDC058345. Classification (NCBI taxonomy): domain Bacteria; kingdom Bacillati; phylum Actinomycetota; class Actinomycetes; order Micrococcales; family Microbacteriaceae; genus Microbacterium; species Microbacterium sp. NPDC058345. The sequence goes on along the minus strand of NZ_JBHXIG010000002.1, from coordinate 780,571 downwards.
CGACGCCCGCCTTGTCGAAGACCGACTTGAGGTGGTCCTGCACGGTGTACGGCGACACGTGCAGCGTCACGGCGATCTCTCGGGTGTCGGCCCCGCGCAGCACCGCGGCGACGACCTCGCGCTCACGCGTGGTGAGATCGAAGGCCGCAGCCACGAGATCGATCACGTCCTGCGGCCGCGCCTCCTCGATCGTGACCACGACGTCGCCCGCGCGATCCCCGGCGCCGCCCAGGGGCGACGCGTGCAGCACGACCCACGCGCCGTCGGCCGCGCGAGCGCGGATCCGCGGTGCGTGATCGGTCTCACCGCGGGCGAAACGGCGGGCACCGCTCACCAGCGCCTGCACCGACGTCAGCGGGTCGCCCATGCCGGGCGCCACCGGCATCTGCGCGAGGTAGGCCTGCGCGCCCGGCGTCGACTGCACGATGCGGTCGTCGGCGTCGAAGACGATCACCGCCGGACCGATCTGCGCCGCCGCATCCGCTCTGCTGAGCTGGGCGAGCAGGCCGGTGCGGATGCCGCGCGTGAACGCCGGTGCGACGGCCGACAGGAAGTCCAGCTCCTCGACCGCGAACGGTGTGTGGTCGTCGCCCCGGAACAGCGAGATGTGTCCCCAGGCGCCATTGCGGTCGACGAACACGACACGGGCCTCGTCGCGGAAGTCGAAGTGCGGCATGAGCAGCTCCGACATGCGCACCGAGCGGTCCAGCACCCCGCGCGTCACGTGGTGCACGCCCACAGCGATCTGCCCCGCCGCGACCATCGCGGTGATCGAGGTGGGATCGTCGCCGCCGTACTCGATCTGCGACCACGCGACGTCGCGTTCGTTGCGGCCGTCGAGGGCGCCCAGTTTGCGCGAGCTCGAAACCATCGTCGTGGCCGGATCGAGCGTCGAGATGCACGCCGCCACGAACGGCACGACCTGCTGCAGCGCGACCGCCGCCTCGTCCATGAAACTGTGCAGCGGCAGGCCGGCGCGCGACACGACATCGATGTCGCTGCGCGCCCGCCCGATCCCCAGTGCCGTCGCCATGGAATCAGTGTGCGCCTGCACCGCCGCAAACGCCATCCCAGGTATCTGGGGGACGGAGAATCCCTCACGAACTGGGATGGTCTGCGCGCCCGGTCAGGCAGACAGTAGTGGTGTCCCTTCCACTCGACCAGGAGCACACCCATGACTCTCTCCGACCCCATGATCGACACCCGCGCGACCTCGCTGCGAGACGCCCTCGGCGACCGCGTCCTGCTCGCCGGCGACCCTGGCTACGACGCCGCACGCATGCCGTGGAACGTCGCCGTCGACCAGCGACCCTTCGCCGTGACCGGCCCCCAGACCGCCGAGGAGGTGGTCGAGGTCGTCCGCGCGGCCGCGGCATCCGGACTCCGGGTCGCGCCGCAGTCGACCGGGCACGCCGCCGCGGCGCTCGCCGGCACCGACCTGACCGACGTGGTGCTCGTCTCGCTCACGGGCATGCGCGGGGTGACCGTCGACCCAGTCGCGCGCACCGCACGCGTGCTGGGTGGCTCGCTCTGGAACGACGTCATCGAGGCGGCCGCGCCCCACGGACTGACCGCCCTGCACGGCAGCGCGGGCGATGTCTCGGTCGCCGGCTACACCCTGAGCGGCGGGCTGTCGTTCTACGCCCGCACCCACGGACTGGCGATCAACACCGTGCGCGCCGTGCAGATCGTCACCGCCGACGGCAGCCTTCTGCGCGCGAGCGCCGACGAGAACGCCGAACTCTTCTGGGCGGTGCGCGGTGGCTCGGGCGCCTTCGGCGTCATCGTCTCGCTCGAACTCGACCTGCTGCCGTACGCCGACGTCTTCGCCGGCATGCTGCTGTGGGACGCCTCGCGCGCGGCCGAGGTCGCGCACGCGTGGGCGGCGTGGACCGCGTCCGCCCCCGAGTCGGCGACGACCACCCTGCGCATCATGAACTTCCCGCCGATGCCCGAGCTGCCGCCGTTCCTGTCGGGTCGCTCGGTAGTCGTGCTCGACGGGGCGATCCTCGAGACGGATGCCGCCGCATCCGCACTCCTCGAACCGCTTCGCGCGCTGGCCCCGGAGATGGACACCTTCGCGCGCATCCCGGCGGCGGGCCTCGTCGCGGTGCACATGGACCCGCCCGGCCCGACCCCCGCTGTCACGGCGCAGTCCGTGCTGGCGGAGCTGCCGTCCGAGGCGGTGGAGGCATTCCTCGCCGCCGGCGCCGTGCCCGGGATGTTCTTCGCCGAGCTGCGCCACCTCGGCGGCGCGATCGCGCGGCGCCCCGACCATGCGGGCGCCGTGGGCTCGGTCGCCGGCGCCTACCTCGCGCACACCGTCGCGGTGGTGCCCGTTCCCGAGGCCATGGCCGGGGCGGATGCCGCGGTGCTGGCAGGCCTCGCCGCGCTCGAAGCATGGCAGACGGACGAACTCCTCCTCACCTTCATCGACCGCGGCGACGTCGACCGCGACGCCGGCCTCGGCGGCGCCGCCACGCGTCTGCGCGAACTCAAGCGACGCTTCGACCCGAACGACACGTTCGCGGCGGCGCACGCGCTCTGAGCACCGTTCGGTCCGCCGGGCGAAGCGCCCGGCGGACCGCGCTGCTGCACGCGTATTCTCACCGCGTGCCCCCGGCGATCGTGCAGTCGCGTGCCAGAGTGGAGCAATGACCTCACGATCGGGCATCGACAGGATGGATTCGGCAGGAACGGAAGACGGAATGGCCGGCACGGTCATCCGGCGGGCCGATCTCGATGACGTGACGGTTGTGCTGTCGCTGTTCGACGGGGCCGTGGCGTGGATGAACGCGCATGGCAACACAGAGCAATGGGGCACGGCACGCTGGTCAGACGTGCCGGAGCGCCGGGAGATGGTGGAGCGCTGGTGCCGCGCACCCGGGTCGTGGGTGGCCCTGACTCCGGCGGGACGTGTGGGCGGGTTCCTCGTCGTCGGTTCCGCGCATGCCTACGTGCCGCCTTCGTCGCGCCCGGGCCCGGAGCTCTACGTCGAGGCCCTGGTCGCCTCGCGGGCGGAGAACGAGCGCGGGTACGGGCGCAGGCTGCTGGCGCATGCGGATGAGCTCGCCGCTCGCGCCGGCATCCGCGAGCTGCGGGTGGATTGCTTCGCGGGGCGCGGCGGTGACCTGGTGCGATTCTACGAATCCGCCGGCTACGTCAAAGACGTCACCTTCCGGGTCAAGGAATGGCCTGGCCAGGTACTCACTCGCACCCTCGCTACGGAGGACGACTGATCTCTGCCCTGCGCGCGCAGAGCGGCCGAGGGGACGCGCCGGCGTGCCAGAGTGGGACCATGACCTCACGATCAGGCCACGGCGAATCAGTGCAGCGGCTCGGTGTCAGCAGAGCGTCGTGGGGCGCGCTCTGATGCGGCTGGACGGCAGGCGCGCCCTGATCGTCGGGGGCGGCGGTGCGGGTATCGGACGCGCGATCACCAGATCGCTGAGCGCGGCAGGAGCGGCCGTCGCCGTCGCCGACGTCGATCGGGAACGCGCTGCGGAAGCAGTCGACGAGGTCCGCTCGAACGGCGGTACCGGCTTCGCCGTGACCGGAGACGTTCGATCTTCTGCCGAGCTGAGCGGGATGATCGAGTCGGCCACCGCGCAGTGCGGCGGGTTGGACACACTGGTGACCGTGGTGGGAGGGCAGGTCGCCTTCGTGCCCGCGGTGCGTCTGCACGAGATGCGGGACGAGGACTGGGACACCGTGTACGAGCTGAACCTGCGGTACGTCGCCCGCGCGGTTCGCGCCGTGCTGCCCGGGTTCCTCCGCCAGGGTGGAGGAACCATCGTGAGCGTCGGATCGGTGACCGGCTTCATGGCGGCTCCCCGGCAGGCCGCCTACGGTGCGTCGAAGGCAGGACTGCTCAGCCTCGCCCGCACGGTATCCGCCGAATACGCCGCAGACGGCATCCGTATGAACGTCGTCGCGGGCGGCGCCATCGCCACCGCGGTGAATCCGGCCACCGAATCCCACGTCCCCGAGATACCGGCAGGCCGTTACGGCAGGTCCGACGAGATCGCCGAGGCGGTCGTCTATCTCGCCTCGGATGCCGCCGCGTACATCTCCGGCCAGCAGATCGTCGTCGACGGCGGCGTGTCAACCCGCGGTCCTTTCGACTGACCGCGGTGCACCTCAGCCGGCGTCCTGCCGGTGCGGCGCGACCGGCTGACGCAGCACCGTGCGCAGTTTCTCGGGGGCGACCTTCCGGAAGTCGCTGAAGTAGATCTCGTGGTGCTTGCCGCTCAGCCGGAACCCGTTCTGCGGGATGAACTCCTCGTGCATCCGTGCCAGCATCGGAGCCTCGTCATCGAACGAGCCGATGTGCAGGGTCTGCACGCAGCGGCCCTCCGACAGTGTCTCGAGCCGGACGTCTCCGAGACGCCGCGGCGGCGTCTTGGCGCCGGCCTGCGCGACCGCACCCCGGAACAGTTCCGCATCGATCCAGTCGGGAGCCATCAGCATCATGGTCCAGTCCCACCTCGACTTGTCACGCGCGACGGTGAAGGCGTCCATGTCCTCAGCCCACCACAGCCCCTCCAGCGGCGGCACGACGTAGTCGCGGCTCAACTCGCGCTTGCTGGCGAACTTCAGCTTGTACGCCACCGGGTACAGTGCCTCGAGAGCTTCCGTGTACGCCGGTGACGTGTTCGGGTCGCCGTGCCCGTCGACCATGAGGTACTGCATGTCCGGGACGTCGACGAGGCGGAAGCCGCCCCGCGGAGCCTGGTAGCTGTCGAGGGTCTTCTTGAAGTCGATCTTGTCAGTCATCCGGTCCGGATCCTTTCCCCCATAGTCGTCCGCCGCGCGCTCGCGCGACCACGATCCCGCGCTGCGAGCGGGGGAATCGCTCCAGCATCGCCCTCAACTCTGCCGCCTCGACATCCGCGTCGAAAGCCTCGGCGCCCGGCTCCAGCATGATGCCGGCCGCCAGGGGGCCGGCGACGACCGGGTCGAAGCCGAGATCGTCGACCAGCCGGCACACGACGTCCAGGTCGTCAGGATCGTCACCGGCGACCGCGATCGCCTTGCGCCCCGGAGCACCGGCCGCCCGCGCCTCGTCCTCCAGATCCTGATACCCCATGTGCCCGAGCGCCTTCACCACCCGAGACCCGGCGAGGAAACGCTGCACGGTCTCACTCGTCGAGGTGCGCGGATCGCTCAGGTCGTCGCGAACGCCGTCGCCCCACCAGTAGTTCATGGCGTCGATCACGAGCGTGCCGCGAAACTGCTCTGCCGGCAGCATCCGGTACCTGTGCAGCGGGAGGGCGAGCACGACCGCATCCGCCTCGGCGATGACGGATGCCGTCGTCGACGCCGTCGCACCGAGCGCCGCCACCGCGCGGGCGATCGGCACCGGGTCGCCGGATGCCGCCACCATCACTCGGTACCCGGCGGATGCCCCGAGGCGCGCCAGCACCCGCCCGAGGCGTCCTGCGCCGAGGATGCCGAGCGTGGCTATGCGGGGAGGTGCGACGTCCACGACGCCATCGTACGGGCCGGTCCGCAACCCCCTGCCGGTTCGGCGGGGGAGCAGGTAGACCGGGTGGCGACCACCACCCGGAAGAGAAGGAGTCCGTCATGAGCCACCGCATCGGCTACCTCGTCGGCAGTCTGTCGAGCGATTCGATCAACCGTGTCCTCGCCAAGGCGCTGGTGCGCCTCGCGCCGGAGGGTCTGGAGCTCACAGAGATCCCGATCCGCGACCTTCCGCTGTACAACCGCGACGATGAGCAGAACCCTGTGCCGGCCGTCAGCGAACTGAAGCAGTCGATCGAGGGTTCGGACGGGTTGCTGTTCATCTCGCCGGAGTACAACCGGTCGATACCGGCGCCCCTGAAGAACGCGATCGACTGGGGCTCGCGTCCCTGGGGGCAGAACTCCTTCGCGCGCAAGCCGACGGGCATCATCGGCGCCTCGACCGGGGCGATCGGCACGGCCGTGATGCAGGCCTCCATGCGCAGCGTGCTGAGCTTCCTCGATGCGCCGCAGCTGAACGCCCCCGAGGCCTACATCAGCTTCAAGCCCGAGGTGTACGGCGAGAACGGCGAGGTCAAGGACGCCGGCACCGAGAAGTTCCTGCGCCACTACATGGAGGAGTACGAGGCCTTCGTCGAGCGCGTGCTCTCCAGCACCCTGCCCGGTCACATGGGCGACTCCGACCCGGATTCGATGCACTGAGCGGTGCGGCGCATGACGGATCAGGAGCGACCCGGAGCCGAGCGGTGGGTGCCGTCCCGCGGCGGCATGCGGATGCTGCGCGAGGCCGCGCACGACTGCCGCGGATGCGAACTGTGGCAGGACGCGACGCAGGTGGTGTTCTCGGACGGCCCGGTGTCCGCCCGGATGATGCTCGTCGGGGAGCAGCCCGGTGACAAGGAGGATCTCGCCGGCGAGCCGTTCGTGGGACCCGCAGGACGCCGGCTCGACGACGCGCTGGACGCCGCCGGCGTCGACCGCGACGGCGTCTATGTCACGAACGCCGTGAAGCACTTCCGCTTCGAGCGCCGCGGAAAGCGGCGGATTCATGAGAAGCCGGCCGTCGGCCACATCGACGCGTGCCGGCCGTGGCTGGAGGCGGAGATCGCCGTCGTGCGTCCGGCCGTGATCGTGGCGCTCGGCGCGACCGCCGCCCGCGCCCTGCTGGGCCGCACGGTGCGCATCGGCGAGGTGCGCGGCACCGTGCTGGAGTCCGCTGATGCGCGCGGCACCCCGCTGGTCGTGACGGTGCATCCGTCGAGCCTGCTGCGCGTGCCCGACGAGGCCGATCGCACGGCGGCGTTCGATGCCTTCGTGCACGACCTGCGTCGGGCAGGCGAACTGGTGACCTGAGAGCGCTGTTATCGCCGCGGGGTCACGCGGCTATCAGTCCGCTGCTGTGCGGCAGCGACAGCAGCGTGTCCCGCAGCCGGCAGCGCGCGTCGTAGCGGCCGTCGGGCAGCGCGTGCAGAGCGGCGAGATCCTCACCGGCGAGGCCGTCCCTGGCCGCTTCGCGGGTGAGGTCGTCCTTCATCGCCGGGTACTCCATGTCGGCGAGGAAGCGATCGAGTGAGGGGGAGAGGGAGATCATCGCAGCATCCTTCGGTTCTGAGGGCGAGTCGGGGAGGGGCGGTGGGCGGGGGCGGCGCCGAGCGGCCGCCCCCGCCCCCTGCTCCTATGCGGCGATCTCCTGACGGTGCTCGGAGGATTCGATGGCGATCTTGCGCGGCTTCGCCCGCTCGCTCACCGGGATGATCACCGACAGCACGCCGTTCTCGTACGACGCGCTGATGCGCTCGACGTCCACGCCGTCCCCGAGCGTGAACTGCCGCAGGAACGAACCCGCACTGCGCTCGCGCGCGAGCCACCGCGAGCCCTCCCCGCTGTCCGCCGTGCGCTGCGCACGGATCGACAGCTGACTGCCGTCGATGTCGACGTCGATCGACCCGGGATCGACTCCGGGCAGGTCCGCATGCAGAACGTACTTGTCGCCGTCACGGAACAGGTCCACCGGCATGAGCCGGGGAGAGCGGACGGAGTCCAGCACGCTCGCAGCGAGACGATCGAGCTGACTGATCGGATCGAAGGCCATGGCCATGTTGTTCTCCTTTCGTGCCGCCCCTGATCGGGGTACTATTCGTGTGCAGGAAATCTGCATCACTGGATGTAGATTTGTTATAGAGCAACATCCCGATCGATGCAACTTCTTCAAGGAAACTCTCAGACATGGCAGAACGAGACACCCGAACTCCGCTCTACGGCATCGCCGTCGCGGCGCAACTCGTCGACATGCCGGAGGCGACCCTGCGCCTCTTCGAGCGCAAGGGCCTTCTCGCGCCGTCGCGCAGCGACGGCGGAACACGTCGGTACAGCGATGACGACATCGACCGACTCCGCAGGGTCGGAAGGCTGCGCGACGAGGGGATGAACATCGCCGGCATCGGGCGGGTCCTCGACCTCGAGGACGAGAACGCGGATCTGCGGCAACAGCTCGCGGCGGAGCAGGACGAATGAGAGGCGCTCGGCCGCCCGGCCGCGTCGCCGACCACGGCGAGGGCGGCCCGGGCGTGCCGAGCGGGCGGGATCAGTGGTCCCGCAGCATCTCGATCAGTTCGTCCTTGCGCTTGTCGGAGTAACCCTCCAGGCCGAGCTCCTTCGCGCGCTTGCGCAGCTCGTCGACCGTGCGATCCTCGTAGTCCTCCGACTCGCCGCCGCGCTTGCCGACGGTGGAGCGCCCGTCACGGGCCGCGGCGTTCGAGATGCGCGCCGCCTTCTCCTTCGACGCGCCGTCGTCGCGCAGCTTCTCGTACAGCTCCTCGTCCTTGAGCTCCGGCTGGTCCGGCATCTCAGCCTCCTTCGGTCGTGAACGTCGCGATCAGCGACGCCCCCGACCATACGCACGCCCGGCGTGCTGCCCGACGGCCTTGACAGGCCGACCGGCCGTGCCTACGGTCGGCGCGGGTTCAGGCCATCTCGTCGGCGCGGGATCAGGCGTCGCTCGTCTGCGTGCGATCAGGCCCAGCTCGCCTCGGTGGCGTGCGGCGGATGCGCGCCCGCATCGTAGACGCGCACCCATGCGACGTCGACGGCGATCAGCGCGAAGCCGATGTCCAGTGCGCGCGACCCGGGAAACCTCTCGCTGTAGGCCTCGCCGAGGCGCCAGCGCTCCTCGTCGCGCGTGATCCGCGCCCGGCCCTCCAGCTGCACGGTGGTGTCTGCGCCCGTGACCGCGATCGCCACCGCCGGCCGCTCCCTGATGTTGCCGACCTTGCGGGAGTCCATCATCGCGTCGAACACGACGACGCCGCTGTCATCCGCGGTGATGCCGACGTAGGCGGCCTGCGGTGCGGCATCCGGGCCGATCGTCGCGACGACGCCCGCCCCGCACACCCGGATGAAGTGGGCGACGGCGGCGCGGTCGGCAGCGTCGATGCTCATACGTCGACGTTACGCCCGCCGCGGCTTCGGCACGAGGGCCTGTTTCAGGGAACCGTGCGCTCCCACGGCTCCACATCGCCGGGGACGGCGTGGAACAGCGGGTGCGGGCTGGGCTCCGTCCGTCGCCAGCGCTCCGCATCCGCGGGACTGCGCGCGAGCAGCTTGGCACCGAGGTGGCCCCATTCGAGCACCAGCTGACCCTGCGTCACGGCGAGCTCGGCGGCCGGCTCCGCGGGGCGGAGGACGCGGGTGCGATCGAAGCGGTAGCCGCGGACGTCCGCCTCGGCGGCCAGTCCGGTCAGGTACGCGCCGACGACGCGCAGCGGATCCGGCTGCGTCCGGAATCGCTCGAGCTGCGGATGCCGGGTGTACCCGCGGGTGCGGCCGGCGAGCACCGCCTGCGCGAGCAGCGTCTCGCGCCAGCAGGCGACCAGGGCGGCCCGGTCCAGGTGCCGGGGATGCAGCGACCAGATCCTCACAGCGTCCGGATCCTCATCGGCGTGACCTGCGCGATCCGGCGACGTGCTCGCCGGCATCCCGGCGAGAGAGCTTCGACGGCCACCAGATCGCACGGCCGACGTCGTACGAGAGCGCGGGAACGAGCAGCGACCGCACCACGAAGGTGTCCAGCAGCACGCCGAACGCGACGATGAACGCGATCTGCACCAGGAACAGGATGGGGATCACGGACAGGGCCGCGAAGGTGGCCGCCAGCACCAGGCCGGCGGAGGTGATCACTCCGCCGGTGACGGCGAGGCCGCGCAGCACGCCCTCTCGGGTGCCGTGCTTCTGTGACTCCTCGCGCACGCGGGTCATCAGGAAGATGTTGTAGTCGATGCCGAGCGCGACCAGGAAGACGAAGCCGAACAGCGGCACGGCGGGATCCGCACCGGGGAAGGCGAGCACGCCGTTGAACAGCACCGCGGCCACACCCATCGCCGTGCCGAACGACAGCACGGTGGTGAGGATCAGCAGCACCGGCGCGAGGATCGAGCGCAGCAGCAGCATGAGGATGAGCAGAATGACGACGAGGATCACGGGGATGATCAGGTTGCGATCGTGGATCGAGGCGGTGTTCGTGTCGACGGCGGTGGCGGTCACACCACCCACCATCGCGCCGGTGCCGTCGAGCGCGGCGCGCAGGTCGACGACGGTCTGCTCGGCCGCCGGTGAGTCCGCGGCATCGGTCAGGGTGCCCTGCAGCAGCACCGTCCCGTCGACGACGGTCGGCTCGGGCGCCGGGGTTCCCGGCGGGCCGAGCGCGGTCACGCCGTCGTCGGTCACCGAGGCACTGCCCGACGGCGAGTCCGCCGCGGTGACCGAGACACCGTCGACGCCGTCGTCGGCGAGCAGCACATCGGCGGCATCCTGCATCCGCGACTCGTCGACCAGCACGTACACCGGGCTGCCGGAGCCGCCGGGGAAGTGCTCACCGAGCACCGCCTGTCCGTCACGCGCCTCGGAGGCGCCCAGTACGAGATCGGACTGCGGCACGCCGCGCGCATCGAGCTGGAGCACTCCGACGGCGGCGATCGCCAGCACGACGGTCGTCGAGATCCAGATCAGACGAGGGCGATGGCGGATGCCGCGGGCGAGGCCCTGCCACAGCCCGCGCCCTTCGAGCGGGCTCTCCTCGTCTGCGTGCTGCGGCTCGAACCTCGGCCGGCGCGGCCAGAATGCCGCCCTGCCGAACAGACCGAGCAGCGCGGGGAGAAGCGTGAGCGCGGAGAGCATCGCGAAGACGATGCCGATCGCCGCCACCGGGCCCAGCGTGCTGTTCGACTTGAGATCGCTCAGCAGCAGGCAGAGCAGCCCCGCGATCACCGTGCCGCCGGAGGCGAGGATCGGCTCGACCGCGCCCTTCCACGCGGCGCGCACGGCGTGCCAGCGATCCTCGGTGCCGCGCAGCTCCTCACGGAACCGCGCGACCAGCAGCAGGGAGTAGTCGGTCGCGGCGCCGATGACGAGGATGAACAGGATGCCCTGGGTCTGGCCGCTGAGCAGCAGGATCTCGAACTTCGCCGCCCACCACACCACGAGCAGCGCCACGCACAGTGCGAACAGGCTCGTGCTGAGCACGACGACGGGCAGCAGCAGCGAGCGGTAGACGATGACGAGGATCACGAGCACGGCGAGCAGCGCGACGAGCAGCAGGATGCCGTCGATACCCGCGAAGCCGGCGATCAGGTCGGCCGTGAAGCCGGCGGGACCGGTGACGTGCACGGTGACGCCGTCGGGCACCGCCTCGCGCAGATCCGACGACAGCGCCGTCGAGACGTCGCCGACGTCGGCGTCGGAATCGATCGGCACGAAGGCCTGCGCGGCCAGCCCGTCCTCGGAGACGAGCACGGGAGACACGTCGCCCTGCACGCCTTCCGCGGCCGTCGCATCCGCCAGTGCGGAGCTGAGGGCGTCCTCGAGCGCGTCGTCGATCTCGGCATCCGATTCGAACACCACGACCGCCGGGATCGAGTCGGATCCGAGGAAGTCGTCGAGCGCGTTCTGCACGGTGGTGGCCGGGGCCGACTCGGGCAGGTAGGCGGTGCGATCGTTCGACGACACCTCGTCGACCTTGCCGAACAGCGGGCCGCCGAAGGAGGCGCCGGCGAGCCAGAGCAGGATCACCGCGGCTGACAGCACGCCGCGCAGGATGCGCCGGGGCCTGCGGGCCGAGGCTCGGAGTTCGGCCCTTGTCGTCATGCGCATCCCTTCCGCGGTAGCCACAACGCTACACACTCGGCAGCGGTCGACCGCTCACTCGACGCGCAGCACCTGCCCGGTCGCGATGCCCTCGACGCACCGCTGAAAGGCCTGTCCGACCGACGCCGAGCTCACCTGCGGGAATCCGGGGAAGGCGTCGTGGTAGCCGGTCGCCTCCGCAAGCACGCTGGGGCTGACGGCATTGATGCGGATGCCGCGCGGCAGCTCGGGTGCGGCCGCGCGCACGAAGGATTCGAGTGCGCCGTTGGCCATCGAGGCCGCGGCACCGGTGGCGATCGCCTCGCGGGCGAGAATGCCGGTGGTCAGCGTGATCGATCCGCGATCGGCGAGGTGGGGAACGGCGAGTCGGGCCACATCGATCTGCGAGAGCACCTTGTCGGTGAAGGCGGAGAGGTAGTCGTCACGGTCGAGATCGCCGAGAGCGCGGAACGGCACAGATCCGGCGGCGACGATCACGGCGTCGACCGTGCCGATCTCGTCGAGTGCGCTGCGCACCGAATCCGGGTCGGTGATGTCGATGCGGGGCCGGGTCGAGCGGCCCGCCTCTATCACCTCGTGGCGTCCGCTGAGGGCGGCGATCGCTGACGACCCGACGTGCCCGGTCGATCCGATGACGAGAACCTTCATATGATGCTCCTTCTGCTCGATGAATATGTCCGTGCGATCCAGCGTCCCGTTCCGCCGCCCTATTCCCGTCGGGACGCGCCTAGAGTGTGGTCATGGAGACAACGCTGGTCATCGCGGCATCCGCTCCAGTGCCCCGCGGCAATCGCGTGGAGATCGCGCAGGTGCGTCGCGACGAGACGGACGCGGGCGCGGTCGTCGCCGTGCACGACCTTGATCGCGGCATCCGCTATCGCCTGCGCGAGGTGCCGCGGGAACGGGTCGACGTCTGGCGTGCGCAGGTGCGCGACTGCACGGTGGCCGACACCGCACACGGCCCCGAGACCACACTCGTCGTGCTGAGCGCGGATCCCGCCGGGGACGCCGAGCAGGCCCTCATGGATGCCGATGCGGCCGCGGCCGCGGCGAAGATCGAGTCCGATCGCTGGGGCGGTTCCGACACCCGGCCCGCGGAGGCACCGGAACGATTCTGGTGACGCCGAATCCTGGCGACGCCGTATGGATGTCGCAGTCGTCGGTCAGCGGAAGTCCCTCGAGCGATGCGCGAGCCCGGTGCGCAGATCCTCGAAGGCGTCGGCGAGCACGTTGACCACGCCCTCGGGGGACCGCTCCAGCATGCCGCGCACGATCAGGGCGGGGGAGTCGCGCGCCACCCGGCGATAGCGGTTCCACACCCCGGTCGAGCAGACCACGTTGACCAGCCCGTGCTCGTCTTCGAGGTTGAGGAACGTCACCCCGGATGCCGTCGCCGGACGCTGCCGGTGCGTGACGATGCCGGCGACCTCGATCCTCCGCCCCGCCTCGTGTGCCCGCAGCCGCTCGGAGGAGAGCACGCCGCGCTGCTGCAGATCCGAGCGGAAGTGGGTCATCGGATGATCGTCCGTCGACACCCCCGTGGCCCACAGGTCGGCGGCGAGCTGCTCATAACCGGTCTGATCCGCGAACAGCGGCGGCTGCACGGCGACGGCGGTGCCGGGCAGGAAGCGCGCCCGGTCATCGGCCGCGGCCCCTGCCAGCCAGATCGCCTCGCGCCTGCTGAGACCGAGGCACTCGAACGCGCCCGCGGTCGCCATCGCCTCCAGCTGCGCGGCGGTGGCATCCGTGCGGCGCACCAGGTCATGCAGATCCCGGAACGGTCCGTGCTGCTCGCGTGCGGCGACGATGCGCTCGGCCAGCGCCTCGCCGATGCCGCGGATGCCGCTCAGCCCCAACCGCACGGCGAACCGGCCGTCTCTGCGGTGCGCCGCGGACTCGTCAGGGGCGTCGCGGTCGAAGGTGCCCGCCGGTGGCTGCGGAGTGAGCACGCAGGAGTCCAGGCCGGTGGGACCCGCCCCCTCCTCGATACGCTCCAGCCCGTCCAGCGCACCGGAGGCGTGCAGATCGGGGCGCAGCACCTGCACGCCATGATGGCGGGCATCGGCGGTGAGCGAGGACGCCGAGTAGAACCCCATCGGCTGCGATCGCAGCAGACCGGCCAGGAACGCCGCAGGGTAGTGCAGCTTGACCCACGAGCTGGCGTAGACGAGCAGCGCGAACGACAGCGAATGCGACTCGGCGAAGCCGAAGTTCGAGAACGCCTGGATCTGCGCGTAGATGCGGTCGGCGGCCTCCGCGCTCAGGCCCTTCTCGGCCATGCCGGCGTACAGCGAATCACGGATGCGGTCGATCTTCTCCAGCCCGCGCTTGGATCCCATCGCCCGGCGCAGCAGGTCGGCCTCGTCGGCGGTGCAGTCGCCGAGCACCGTCGCCATCTGGATCAGCTGCTCCTGGAACACCGGGATGCCGAGGGTCCGCTCCAGCACGGGCTCGAGGACGGGATGGGCGTAGGTCACCTCATCGTGTCCGAGCTTGCGCCGGACGAACGGGTGCACGGCGCCGCCCTGGATCGGCCCGGGCCGGATGAGGGCGATCTGGATCGCCAGCTCGTAGAATTCCCGCGGCTGCAGCCGCGGCAGCAGTCCCATCTGCGCGCGGGACTCCACCTGGAACACCCCGATCGAATCGGCCCGGCAGAGCATGTCGTACACCGCCGGCTCCTCCTTGGGCAGCGACTGCAGCGTCCAGCGCTCACCGGTGGACTGCTCGATCAGATCGAAGCAGTGCCGCAGAGCCGCCAGCATCCCGAGTCCCAGCAGGTCGAACTTCACCAGCCCCATCCAGGCCGCGTCGTCCTTGTCCCACTGGATCACCGTGCGGTTCGCCATCCGGGCGTGCTCCACCGGCACCACCTCGCCCACCGGCCGAGCGGTGAGCACCATGCCGCCGGAGTGGATGCCCAGATGCCGGGGCGCCTTCAGCAGCTCGCCGGCGTAGGCGAGCACATCGGCGGGGATGTCGTTGCCCTCGGCGGGCTCGATGCCCGCGCCCCACCCGTCCACCTGCTTCGACCAGGCATCCTGCTGGCCGGGAGAGTGCCCCAATGCCCTGGCCATGTCGCGCACGGCGTTCTTGGGCCGGTACTGGATGACGTTCGACACCTGCGCGGCGCGCTCGCGCCCGTACTCCTCGTAGACCCACTGGATGATCTCCTCGCGGCGGCTGGAGTCGAAGTCCACGTCGATGTCGGGCTCCTCGCTCCTCGTCGTCGCGAGGAAGCGCTCGAAGGGCAGTCCGTACAGGATGGGGTCGACCGCGGTGATGCCCAGCAGGTAGCAGACCGCGCTCGCCGCGGCCGACCCTCTGCCCTGGCACAGGATGCCGCGCTTGCGGGCCTCCTCGACGATCCCGTGCACGATCAGGAAGTAACCGGGGAAGTCCTTCTCCTCGATGACGTTCAGCTCGCGTTCGATGCGTGAGCGCCCGTCGGCGTCGAGGCGCGGGTACAGCCCGGGCACGGCCGCCCACACCAGGTTGCGCAGATGGCTCATCGGGGTCTCGCCCTCCGGCACCTTCTGCCGCGGAAGCGCGGGCTTGGCCCTGCGCAGCGGGAAGGCGCACTCCGCAGCCACGCGCAGGCCGTTCTCGATCGCACCGGGATAGCGGCGGAAGCGACGGGTCATCTCCGCGCCACTGCGCAGATGCGCGCTGCCGTGCGCCGGCAGCCAGCCGTCCAGCTCGTCCATGCTGCGGGTGGCCCGCACCGCGGCGACGGCCTCGGCGAGACCCGCCCGCTCGGGCGCGGCGTAGTGCACGTTGTTGGTGGCCAACGCCGGCAGGTGCAGGCTCTTCGCCAGTTCGGCGAGGGCGTCGTTGCGCCGGGTGTCGAGCGGGTCGCCGTGGTCGATGAGCTCGACGGCGACCTGATCCTGACCGAACAGATCGACCAGCCGGCGCAGCGGGGTCTCGGCATCGCCGCGGGCGAGCCCTCGGCGCACGCCGCCCTTGCGGCATCCGGTCAGGATCGTCCAGTGCCCGCCGGCGCTGGAGGCCAGGTCGTCGAGGTCGTACAGCGGGCGGCCCTTCTCGCCGCCCCGCAGCTGGGCTCGGGTGATCGCGCCGGAGAGCCGGTGATAGCCCTCCACCCCGCGGGCCAGCACGAGAAGATGATCGCCCACCGGATCGGCTGCCCCGCGCCGCTCGGGCGTCGGCCCCATGGCGAGCGGCCCGTCGGAGGCACCCAGCGACAGCTCGGCGCCGAACACGGTCTGCACTCCAGTGAGCTCGGCGGCCTCCGCGAAGCGCGCCGCCCCGTAGAAGCCGTCGTGGTCGGTGATCGCCAGTGCGGTGAGACCCAGCGCCTCCGCCTCGACCAGCAGCTCCTCGGGGGAGGAGGCGCCGTCGAGGAACGAGTACGAGCTGTGGGCGTGCAGCTCGGCGTACGGCACGGCATCCGCGGGGCGCACGATCGGCGGCGGCGCCGCCGGCGGCCGATGCCTGCTCAGCGGACCGGGGTCGACACGGGTGCCAGGCGGCTCGGCGGAGGCGGGCGGCGTCTCGGTCGGGGCGCTGAGCGTGCGCTCCAGATCGGACCACGTCAGTCTCGGGTTGTGCCAGCCCATCAGCGGTACCTGCCCTCGGCCCACCAGTGACCCTCGGAGTGGAACACCAGCCAGGCGCGGTGCCGGGCATCGAGCAGCTGGAAGCGGTGTCCCGCCACCGCCCGATCCGCATCCCACCGGTGCTCGCACATCGGCCACGGCCCCGCCCAGGCGGCCACCTCGTCGTCGTCGATGAGCGCGGGAGGACGGGAGAGCTCGCCCCGCGCGTCGACACGCACCTCTGACCCCTCGGCGGCGCACACCCGGATGGGTCGGGGCGGGTCGAACACCTCGGCGGGGAGGGGACCGGGCAGGCTACCAGGCCACGGCCTGGACGGATCGCGCTCCACGACGGGCCGTTCCCCCCAGGGCGTGAGCACCTGCCGATCGGCGAGCATCCGCCCGCCCGACACGGTGGCGGTGACGACGCCGCGATGCCCCAGCATGGTCTGCACACGGGAGACGGCGTGGTGCAGTCGCTCGTCGGTGCCGGAGCCGAACAGGCCGGGCTGATGATGGGCGGCGTCGTCGACGGCCACGGGCGCGATCCGCACCCCCACGATGCCGCGGAAGGCGTGCGCGGCATCGGCATCCTGGCCCGATGCCGGGGGAAGGCTCTCCACCAGCGCCTCGAGCTGCCAGCGCACCCGGTCGACCAGATCGCCGGCGTCGAAGCAGGTCGGATGCAGCCAGGTGCGCGAGGACACCCCGCCGTCGTCATCGGTCAGGTCGATGCGCACCTCGGTGCACACCAGTGCGGCGTCGGCCAGGGCCAGCAGCACGGCATCCGCCGTCTGCCGCACGGCGAAGGCGATCTGATCGGTCTGCCCGAGCGGCGTCTCGAAGTCGATCTCTCGCACCAGCTCGGGGTCGGGCGGCCGGGGGGAGAGCGGCCGGGAGTCGGCTCCTCGGGCCAGGGCGTGCAGTCGCGCACCGCGCTCGCCGAAGCGGTCGCGCACGGCCATGGCGTCGAGAGCGGCGAAGCCGCCCAGCGTGGTGACGCCCAGGCGGGTCAGCAGCCCGGTCAACTCCTCATCGCCCTGCACCTGCACCGGCAGCGGGGCGAGGAAGCGCTGCGATTCGCCGGCGGGCACGATCGTCCACGCCTGCGGCGCCGGCTGATCGGATGCCGCGGCGCGCGCCGCCAGCTCGGCCGTGAACGCCCCGTCGGCGACGCCGATCCGCACCTCTGGGTACCCCTGCTCGGCGAGCATGCCGAGCAGGGCGGCGGCGGCCCGGTCCTCGCCGCCGTGATAGCGCGAGACGCCCC
The DNA here is from genome assembly GCF_042723855.1 of Microbacterium sp. NPDC058345. NCBI lineage: Bacteria > Bacillati > Actinomycetota > Actinomycetes > Micrococcales > Microbacteriaceae > Microbacterium > Microbacterium sp. NPDC058345. The sequence goes on along the minus strand of NZ_JBHXIG010000002.1, from coordinate 763,117 downwards.
GCGAGCGCAGCGCGGCGAGACCCGGCCGCAGCAGGTGCACTCCGGGGGCGTGCTCCTCGATCAGGCGGAGCACGGGAAGGAAGGCGCGCTCGTCCCTGGCGGGGTCGTGCGGCAGCATCCGCAACGACGGAAGGCGCCCCTGGGCGAGCCGGCGCCGCTGGCCGACGCGCACGCCGTGCGCCCGGGCCGAGGCGGTGCATGCGACCACGGTGTTCGCGTGCACGAGGGCGGTGGGCGGATGCGGCGGGGCCGTGCCCAGCGTCGCCCGCAGCGGCCAGTCCGGGAACCACAGCACGTGCGTGCGGGTGGTGGGCTCCTGCTCGTTCATGACGCGGCCGCCCAGCGAGGATGGGTGGGCAGTGCGGGGGTCTGCACCGGCACGGACTCGACGCCGCCGAGGCTGCCCGGCAGGCGCACCCTGAGGCTCTGCGGCCGGGGCGTCGACCTGGTCTGCGCCGTCACCGTCACGGTGCGGTCCGAGAGCAGCCCCCACCCGTCGCCGAGACCTTCCCAGTGCGGGTCGTGCAGGCTGATCAGCCCCTCGCTCTGCGGCCACGGCGAGGTGGCCAGCACCGTGCAGCCGCGATCGCGCAGCCGGGCGGCCAGCCGGGCCGCATCCGCATCGCGCACCCTCGCCCCGGGATTCACCGCGATCAGCGGCACCACCTCGGCCAGCGCCGAGACCACGGCCATCCACCTCTCGCCGGGAGAGGGCACGAGGATCAGGCGCGACAGGTCGATGCCGCTCGCGGCCGCGGCCTCGAGTCCCAGCGTGGGCATGCCCACCGCGGCGCACCAGCCGCCGCGACGGGAGACAGCGCTCATCAGCGCGAAGATCAGGCTCGGCGAGGGCGAGACCGAGTACACCGTGCCGGTCTGCAGCCCCTGCTCCGGCAGCAGCGTCTGCAGCGCGGCATCCACCGGCAGCACGGGATCGTCGCTGCGGCGACGCTGCATCCTGCCGATCTCGCGGCGCAGCCGGAGGATCTCTCCCGCCCGTTCGTCGGCGGGGGAGAGCGCCGAAATCGTTCCGATCCCCATGTATCCATCCTCGAAGAAAGGTTCGAATTGTTCAAGTCCACTTCGCACAGTACTTCGCACATCCGACATCGGCGCGTGCCCGGGGAGCCGGTACCATGAGGGCATGCGCCTCGAGTTCGACAGCGTCGTCACGCGCTGGGATGCGCGGGTCGACTCCTGGTACTTCGCGACCCTGCCCGAAGAGCTCTCCCTCGACATCCGCGAGCTGCCGGCGCCCTCGCGCGGCTTCGGCTCGCTGCGTGTGCGGGCGCGGATCGGGCTCACGCAGTGGAGCACCTCGATCTTCTTCAACGGCTCGGCCTTCGTGCTGCCGCTGAAGAAGCAGGTGCGCCGGGAGCAGGGGATCGAGGAGGGGGCCACGGTCACCGTCGATCTTGAGATCCTCGACGTCTGAACGGGTTGTCCACAGCCCTCCGCGCGGATCGATGCGATCGCCTAGCCTGCGAGCATGGTCCTCCACGACGTCGCCGTGCTGATCGCGCATCTCGTCGCGGCCGGCGTCGGACTGTGGCTGATCGTCATCGACGCCCGCACGCACCGGCTGCCCAATCGCATCGTGCTGCCCGCGCTCGCCGCCGTGATCGCCCTGGTGGGCGTCGAGGCGCTCGCGACCGGTGACGGAGAGCGGATGCTGCGCGCCCTGCTCGGCGGTCTCGCCCTCGGCGCCTTCTACGCCATCCTGCACCTGGCGTCGAAGCAGGGGATGGGCGGCGGCGATGTGAAGCTCGCCGCGGTGATCGGCGTGGTGCTGGCCTGGCACGGCTGGCAGACGCTGCTGCTGGGTGCGGCGGCGGCCTTCCTGCTCGGATCCCTGTTCGCGATCGCGCTCATTCTGCTGCGCCGCGCCAGCAGAACGACCCGCATCGCGTTCGGGCCGTGGATGATCCTGGGCGCGGCATCCGCGATCCTGCTCTCGTGACACCCCGCTTCCGCCGTCGTCGTCGATGAGGGCTAGGGTGAACGCATGGCACTCGCACGACTTCACGGAGGCCCGCTCGACGGGCAGATCATCCCCATGGACAGCGCCGATCAGGACTCCCTGATCCTGCCCTACAGCGAGACGCAGCTGACCTACCGGCGTGAGGGCGATGCGTCGAACACCGGCGACCATGACGGTCCGACCGAGGTCGCGTTCTGGTTCGTCGAGTCCGGTGACGACATCGTCCCCGATGTCGACTGACGACGCCGCACCGCAGCGCACCTTCGAGGTCGAGCGCAAGTACGACGCCGACTCCGGCACCGGTCTGCCGGACTGGTCAGGCCTGCCGGGGGTGACGGAGGAGGGCCAGGGCGAGCGGCGCGAACTCGACGCCCGATACCTCGACACCGCGGATACGGCGCTGGCTCGCCACGGCGTGGCGCTGCGCCGCCGCACCGGCGGCCCTGACGCCGGCTGGCACATCAAGGGCCCGCGGCAGGGCGACGGCCGGCTCGAGCTCGGCTGGCCGCTGGACGACGGCGATCGGATGCCGGACGCCGTCGCCGCCGTGGTCGCGCAGTGGACGACGGATGAACTGCATCCGATCGCCAGGATCGAGAACTCCCGCACCGCCTACGCTCTGCGTGGCGAGGGCGGGGTGCTCGCCGAGTTCGTCGACGACAGGGTGCGGGCCACCGACCTGCGCTCCGGGACCCGGCGCGAATGGCGCGAGTGGGAGATGGAGCTCGGACCGGCGGCTCCCGCCGACGACGCGGGGCGTGAGATGTTCTTCGCGGCGGTCGAACGGGCGGTCCTCGCCGTCGGCGGCCGCCCGCCGTCGTCGGGTTCCAAGCTCGCTCGCGCACTCGGTCTCTGAACCGGCCGTTCTTTCCTGACGATCCCTGCGAAGCGCAACCCCCCTTTCGCCGGCGGGGGCGGGATGCTTGAGTGAGCGCATGAGCCGCACCGTCCAGCTCCGCTCCCTGCAGACCCTCGTTCCCGACGTCCCGCTCGAGCAGGGCATGGTGCGCGACGTCTTCGCCGCGCAACCCGACATCGGCAGGCTGGGCACACGGCTGGTGTCGGCATCGTTCAACGGATCGGGCGTCGAGATGCGCCACACCGTGCTCGACGAGCTCGATCTGAGCGCCGAGGCGACATCGGCGCTGTTCTACGACCGCGAGAGCGGTCGGCTGCTCGCCCCCGGCACCAAGGCACGCAACGAGGTCTACATCCGCGAGGCCGATCGGCTGTTCGTCGAGGTCGCTCGCCGCGCTCTGGAGGCCGACCCCGATCTGACGGCGGCCGACGTCACGCACGTCGTCACGGTCTCGTGCACGGGCTTTCACGCACCGGGTCCCGACTACGAGATCGTGCGCGGTCTGGGCATGTCCGATGCGGTGGAGCGCTACCACCTCGGCTTCATGGGCTGCTATGCGGCGATGCCGGCGCTGCGCGCGGCGCGGCAGTTCTGCCTCGCCGACCCGGAGGCGGTGGTGCTCGTCGTGAGCGTGGAGCTGTGCACGCTGCACCTGCGCTCATCCGACGACCCCGACACGATCATCGCCTCGTCGCTGTTCTCCGACGGCGCCGCCGCCGGCCTGGTCACCGCGCGCACGTTCGACTCCGCGGTGCCCGCGTTCGGTCTTGACCGGTTCCACACCGCGATCGCCCCGAAGGGCGAGAAGGACATGGCGTGGACGATCGGCGACAGCGGGTTCGAGATGGTGCTGTCCACCGCCGTGCCGCAGATCATCGGCGAGAGCATCCACACTGCGCTGCGCCCGCTGTGGCGCGACGAGCCCGCACTGGTGGAGGCCTTCGACGAGGGCAGGATCGGCGACCCGGTCGCGCACTGGGCGATCCACCCCGGCGGGCGCAGCATCCTCGACCGGGTGCAGGACCGCCTCGCGCTGAGCGACGCGCAGCTGGCGCCGGCGCGCGAGGTCCTGCGGGCGTACGGCAACATGTCCAGCGCCACGGTGCTGTTCGTGCTGCGCAGCATCCTCGAGGATGAGGGCACCCGGGCAGGGGGCCGGGTGGCCGCCATGGCGTTCGGGCCGGGGCTCACCGCGGAGAGCGCGCTGCTCACGGTGCTGCACGGCGCATGATGCCCGACCTCGCCTCGCGGGCGGTCGACGCGCGCGAGCTGATGGACGACCCGCAGGCCGACGATCGGATGCTCGAGCGCACCTACGCGCGCTTCGCGCCGGTCAACGCCGTCGTGTCGGGCTGGCGCGGCGTGTACCGGCGCGACATCCGACCGCTGGCACGGCGCAAGGGGGTGCTGCGCGTGCTGGACGTGGGAGCCGGCGGGGGAGACCTCGCACGGGCGCTGCAGCGCCGGCTGCGCGCGGACGGGTGCGTCGCGCGGGTCACCGCGCTCGACCTCGACGAGCGGGCGATCCGATGGGCGGCCACGCGGAGCGGATCGCACGGTGTGCGCTGGCTGTGCGCCTCGACGGCCGATCTGGTGCGCGACGGTGAGGAGTTCGACGTCGTGCTGTCCAATCATCTGCTGCACCATCTGACCGGCCAGGAGCTGTCGAGCCTGCTGGACGACTCCCGCCTGCTGACCGCGCCCGGCGGGCTCGTCATCCACAGCGACATCGCGCGCGGGCGTACCGCCTATGCGCTGTTCGCGGCGGCGACGCTGCCGCTGGCGGGCACGCTGCTCGCCGACTCCTTCATCCGCGCCGACGGGCTCACCAGCATCCGCCGTTCCTACACGGCCGGCGAGCTGGCGGCGGCCGCGGGAGACGGGTGGCGCGTGGAGCAGCGGATGCCGGCCCGGCTGCTGCTGCGCACGGAGCAGGACGATGCCCGACCATGACGTGATCATCGCCGGTGCCGGCCCGGTGGGGATGCTGCTGGGCTGCCTGCTGGCCGCGCACGGCGCGGACGTGCTGATCTGCGAACGACACGAGGACGCCGACGATCGCACCCGCGCCATCGGGGTGCATCCGCCGGGTCTCGCCGCGCTCGACGACGCGGGTGTCGGCGATGCCGTGCGCGCCGAGGGCCTGGCACTGGAGGGCGGCGAGGTGCATGCGCGAGGACGGATGCTGGCCGCCGTGCGGTTCGGCGCGCCGCGCCCCGTGCTCACCCTGCCTCAGCCACGCACCCACGCGCTGCTGCGGGAACGGCTGACGCGGCTCGGCAGCCCTGTCGCGACGGGCTGCCGGGTGCTCGCCGCCTGGCAGCAGGGGGATCAGGTGCGCGTGCGGATCGCCGACACGGCGGGGTGGCAGGATACGACGGCCTCATTCCTGATGGTGGCCGACGGCGTGCGGAGCAAGCTGCGACGCATGCTGGGCGTCGGATGGCACGCCCGCGGCCGCAGCGCCCGCTACGCCATGGTCGACGTCCCGGATCCCGCACCGGACGCCGTCGCCCGACTGCACTGCGAGCCGGCCGGACTGGTGGAGTCCTTCCCCCTGCCGGGCGGGGCGAGACGCTGGGTGGTGCGCGAACTGGTCGAGCCCCTCGACGCGGACTGGTTCCGCGAGGCCGTGCTGCACCGCACGGGGATGCGGATCGAGATCCCCGCCGGCATCCGCCCCGCGGAATTCGTCGCCGCCCAGCATCGCGCGCAGCGCACGGTGCACGGGCGCATCGTGCTGCTCGGCGACGCCGCGCACGAGATCAGCCCGATCGGGGGCCAGGGCATGAACCTCGGCTGGACCGATGCCCGCCGCCTCTCGCCGCTGCTGCTCGACGCGCTGCGTCGCGGCGCATCCGATCTGCCCGGCTACGACCGGCGCACCGCACGCGCCGCCGCCGACGCACAGCGACGCTCGGCGTTCTACATGCGCATGGGCGCCGCGGCGACGCCGTTCGAGCAGGCCGGGCGGGAGGCGCTGATCCGGATGCTGGGCTCCGCACCGCTGCGCGGGCGGGCTGAGAACCTCGTGACGATGGCCGGTCTGTGACGGCGCATCGGCCTCGCGCAACCGAAGCCATCGCTATGCCCGGAGCACTCGCTGCCCCTCGCTGCATGCCGAAGCCCCCGCCCCGTCGCGCTCCCGGCGGGGGCGTGGACGGTGGGCGGGGGCCTCGGTCAAGAAGCGCGGAGCCTCAGAGGTTGATCATGTGACCGGCCAGGCCGTGGAAGCCCTCCTGCAGCGCCTCCGACAGGGTCGGGTGGGTGTGCACGTTGCGGGCGGCCTCGAGGGCGGTGAGATCCCACTTCTGGGCCAGCGTCAGCTCGGGCAGCAGCTCGGAGACGTCGGGGCCGATCAGGTGGCCGCCGATGAGCTCGAGGTGCTCGGCATCGGCGATCAGCTTGACGAAGCCGATGGGCTCACCAAGGCCGTTCGCCTTGCCGTTCGCGCTGAACGGGAACTTCGCGACCTTGATCTCGCGACCCTCGGCCTTCGCCTGCTCCTCGGTGAGACCGAAACTGGCCACCTGCGGGGAGCAGAACGTCGCCCGCGGCATCATCCGGTAGTCGCCGAGCGTCTGGGTCTCGGCGCCGGCGATGGTCTCGGCGGCGACGACGGCCTGCGCCTCGGCCACGTGGGCGAGCTGCAGCTTGGCAGTGACATCGCCGATGGCGTAGATGCCCTCGACGTTCGTGCGCATGTGGTCGTCGATGTCGATCGCGCCGCGCTCGGTGAGCTTCACGCCGGTGGCGTCGAGCCCGAAGCCCTCGACGTTGGGCGCGAAGCCGACCGACATGAGCACCTTGCCGGCCTCGATGGACGCCTGGTTGCCGTCCTTGCCGGTGTACGTGACGGTGACGGACGAGCCGTTGTCGGTGACCGTCTCGACCTTGGTCGAGGCGAGGATCTCGATGCCGTACTTCTTGTACTGCTTGGTGATCTCCTTCGACACGTCGGCGTCCTCGTTAGGGAGGGCGCGGTCGAGGAACTCGATGATGGTCACCTTCACGCCGTAGTTCGACAGCACGTAGGCGAACTCCATGCCGATCGCGCCGGCGCCGACGATGACGATCGACTCGGGCAGCTCGCGGCTGAGGATCTGCTCCTCGTAGGTCACCACGTTCTCGCTCAGCTGCACGCCGGGCAGCAGCCGCACGGTCGAGCCGGTGGCGATGATGGCGTTGTCGAAGGTGACCTCTTCGGTGCTGCCGTCGGACTTCGCCACGGAGATCGCCTTGGGTCCGGTGAAGGTGCCGCGACCGTCGTACTCGGTCACCTTGTTCTTCTTCATCAGGAAGTGGATGCCCTTGACGTGGGTCTCGGCGACCTTGCGGCTGCGGTCGAACGCGGCGCCGAAGTCGAAGTGCACGTCACCCGAGATGCCGAAGAACTCGGCCTTGTGGGTGAAGGTGTGCGCGATCTCCGCGTTCTTGAGCAGCGACTTGGAGGGGATGCAGCCCACGTTCAGGCACACACCGCCCCAGTACTTCTCCTCGATGATCGCAGTGGACTTTCCGAGCTGAGCGCTGCGGACGGCGGCGACGTATCCGCCAGGGCCCGCGCCGAGGATGACGACATCGTAGTGTGGCATGCCTCCAGCCTATCCTCTGCGGGTCGACGGGAGACGGCTGGACGCCGAGATCCGACCTCCCGATCACCCCGCTGCATCCGTTAGGCTGGGGACCCGGAGGAGGGATACCCGTGACAGACAGCGACAGCACCAACGGCGCGATCCGCCGCAGCGGCGAGCAGCGGCATGATGTGACGCAGACGTTCGGCCACGACTCGGATCTCTCGTTCGTGCCGTTCGGCGTCGAGCTCACCGAGGCCGAGCAGTCCGCCATCGCCGCGCTGCCCGCGGGATCGGCGCTGCTGCTGGTGCGCGCCGGCGCCCTGGCGGGAGCCCGCTACCTGCTCGACTCCGATGTCACCACGGTCGGCCGGCACCCCGAAGCGGACATCTTCTTCGACGACGTCACCGTCTCTCGCCGTCACGCCGAGATCACGCGAACGGGCTCGGTCTTCGAGATCATCGACCAGCGCTCGCTCAACGGCACCTATGTGAACGGCGAACGCGTCGACCGCAGCGAACTCGACAACGGGTATGAACTGCGCATCGGCAAGTTCCGCATGAACTTCTTCGCCTCTCCGATCGACCTCGCGACGGCGAACGGCTGATGGCGGCGGCCGGCGCCGCCCGGGAGCGCTCCGCGCCCACGGGCCTTCTCAGCATCGGCCAGGTTCTGGCTCGCCTCACCCCGGAGTTCCCCCAGCTCACGTCGAGCAAGCTCCGCTTCCTCGAGGTGCAGGGCATCGTCACCCCGTCCCGCACCGAGTCGGGGTACCGCAAGTTCTCGGCGTCGGATGTCGAGCGGCTGCGCACGGCCCTCACCCTGCAGCGTGATCGCTACCTGCCGCTCAGCGTGATCCGCGAGCAGCTCGACGAGGCCGAGGCGAAGGGCGAGGGGCGCAGCATGGTGGCACCGCGGTCGATCGCGCCCGGCGCGCGGCGGCACCGCCGGGAGGAGCTGCTCGCGACCACCGGGGCGACCCCGCAGCTGCTGAACGACGCGATCAGCGCGGGCCTGATCACCCCGTCGGAGACGTACTCCGAGCAGATCGCGACGCTGCTGGGCGGGATCGTCACGCTGGCGCGCCACGGCATCGAGCCCCGTCACCTGCGCAGCCTGCGGCAGAACGCCGAGCGGGAGGCCGCTCTCATCGAGTCCGCGCTGGCGACGCTGCTGCGCCGTCCGGATGCCGCGTCGCGCGGTCGCGCGAGTGAACTGGCTCCGGAGCTGGCCACGCGGATCGGCGAGGTGCGCGGGATGCTGGTGAAGCAGGCGCTGGATCGGGTGCTTTCGTAACGAACGGGTTGCGACACACCCTCGCCGCGCGCGGGATGTCATTGCCGGGGCAGGTGGGCTGCTCTAGCGTGGAGGTAATCGCCCAGGACGGTCTGGGTGTTCACGGGAGGACAGAGGATGAAAGCGGATGACCTCGCAGGCGACCCGCGGTTCGTGACCGAACTCCTGTTCACCGACGGCCTGCCGGCGATGGACGACGAGGTCGGCTACCGCGGTGCGGTCGCCGCTCGCGCGGCCGGGATCACCTATCGGCAGCTGGATTACTGGGCGCGCACGGAACTCGTCGTCCCGACGGTGCGCGGCGCCAGCGGCTCCGGATCGCAGCGCCTCTACGGCTTCCGCGACATCCTCGTGCTCAAGCTCGTCAAGCGGCTGCTCGACACCGGCATCTCGCTGCAGCAGATCCGCACCGCCGTCGACCAGCTGCGCGCCGCCGGCATCCGCGATCTGGCGGGCACCACGCTGATGAGCGATGGAGCCTCGGTCTACCTGTGCACTTCGAACGACGAGGTCATCGACCTGGTCAGCCGCGGTCAGGGCGTGTTCGGCATCGCCGTGGGCAAGGTCCTCCGCGAGGTCGAGGTCTCGCTCGTCGAGTTCGACCCGACCGCTCCCGACCCCGTCGACGAGCTCGCCGCACGACGCGCCAAGCGCACGGCATAAGTCCCCACGTCCTCTCGGGATCGCTGCGCCCCCTCGGGCGCAGCCCCTCTCCCAGGACACCGCTTCGGCTGCCCGGGGCGTGACCATACAGAAGAAGCCCGCTCCATGAGCGGGCTTCCTGCGTTCGCGGTTACGCCTGTGCGCCAGTCTCCGGCACGGGCACGCGGCCGGTGCGGATGATGCGGTCGAGCAGCGCGTCGAAGTCGGTGGCGAGCTCCTGAGCGGAGTCGCCGGGCCAGATGTGCAGCGGCTTCGCGGCGCCCTGCGCCTGCTGCAACGACGTGCGCTCGGGCAGCTGAGGCGACAGCACCAGCGGACCGAACATGTCGCGCAGTTCCTTGATGCGGAACTGATGCTCGATCGACTGCGGGCGCACCCGGTTCACGACGATGCCGAGCGGCTGCAGGCGGGGGGAGAGGCCGCGCCGGATCTCCTCGATCGCGCGCAGAGCGCGGTCGGCGGCGGCGACCGAGAACAGCCCGGGCTCGGTGACGACCATCACCCTGTCGCTGGCCGCCCAGGCGGTGCGCGTGAGGGCGTTCAGCGACGGCGCGCAGTCGATCAGCACGAGGTCGTACTCGGTCTCGACGGCGGCCAGTGCCTCTTCGAGCTTCCAGACGTCGCGCACGCTCGGATGCGGTCCGTCGAAGTTGATGGCGGAGGGGCTGCCGATCAGCACGTCGATGGTGCCGGGATGCACCTTCGCCCAGCCGCTGCTGGTGATCGCCTGGCGGACGACCTTCTCCTTGGGGTTGGCGAGCACGTCGGCGACGTTCAGCCGCCCGGCGATCTGGATGTCCATGCCGGTGGACACGTCGGACTGCGGGTCGAGATCGACGACCAGGGTCCGGATGCCGCGGGCGAAGGCGGCGGAGGCGAGACCGAGGGTGACGGTCGTCTTCCCGACGCCTCCCTTGAGGGAGCTGACGCTGAGTACGTGCACGACCTCCACGTTACCGTGCCCTAGTCTGGACACACACTCAGCCCCCGCCCTGCGCGTGGATACCGCGCGCATCGACCTCTCAAGAGGTGTGCATGTTCCAGAAGATCCTGGTGGCCAATCGCGGTGAGATCGCGATCCGAGCATTCCGTGCGGCATACGAAGTGGGGGCACGGACGGTCGCCGTCTTCCCCTATGAGGACCGCGGTTCGCTGCACAGGCTGAAGGCCGATGAAGCCTACGAGATCGGCGAGCGCGGGCATCCCGTGCAGGCCTACCTCGACGTCGACGGGATCATCGCGGTCGCCCTCGACGCGGGCGCCGACGCGATCTACCCCGGATACGGATTCCTCTCCGAGAACCCGGAGCTCGCCGAGAAGGCGGCAGCCGCGGGCATCACGTTCATCGGTCCGCCCGCGAGCGTGCTCGAGATGGCGGGCAACAAGGTCGAGGCGAAGCGGCATGCGGTCGGCGCCGGAGTGCCGGTGCTGCGCTCCACCGAAGCGTCCGACGACGTGGAGACGCTCGTCGCGCAGTCCGAGGAGATCGGCTTCCCGCTGTTCGCGAAGGCCGTGGCCGGCGGAGGCGGGCGGGGCATGCGCCGCGTGGAGACCCGCGAGGAGCTCGCGCCCGCTCTCGCCGAGGCGATGCGCGAGGCCGGCGCGGCGTTCGGCGACGCACGGATGTTCCTGGAGCAGGCCGTGCTGCGGCCGCGGCACATCGAGGTGCAGATCCTCGCCGACGGTCACGGCAACATCGTGCACCTGTTCGAGCGGGACTGCTCGGTGCAGCGCCGCCACCAGAAGGTCATCGAGATCGCCCCCGCGCCGAACCTCGACAGCAGCATCCGCGATGCCCTGCACCGTCACGCCGTCGCCTTCGCGGAGTCGATCGGCTACCAGAACGCCGGCACCGTGGAGTTCCTGCTCGAGACCGCAGGACCCCGCGCCGGCGAGGTCGTGTTCATCGAGATGAACCCACGCATCCAGGTCGAGCACACGGTCACCGAGGAGGTCACCGACGTCGACCTGGTGCGCGCGCAGATGCAGATCGCCGACGGCGCCAGCCTCGCAGAGCTCTCGCTCGAGCAGGACGACATCCAGCTGCGCGGCGCGGCGCTGCAGTGCCGCATCACCACCGAGGACCCGACGCAGGGCTTCCGCCCCGACACCGGCAAGATCACCACCTACCGCTCACCGGGTGGCGCGGGCATCCGCCTCGACGGCGGCACCACGGCGGCCGGATCGCAGATCAGCCCCTACTTCGACTCCATGCTGTCGAAGCTCACCTGCCGCGGGCGGTCGTTCAGCAGCGCCGTGTCGCGCGCCCGCCGCGCCCTCGCGGAGTTCCGCATCCGCGGCGTCTCGACGAACATCCCTTTCCTGCAGGCCGTGCTCGACGACCCGGCCTTCTCCGCAGGCGACCTGTCGACCTCGTTCATCGACGAGCGTCCCGAGCTGCTGCGCGGGAGGGTCTCGAAGGATCGCGGCACCAAGATCCTGCGCTGGCTGGTCGAGACGACGGTCAACCGGCCGCATGGCGAGAACCCGCTCGCCCTGCCGCCCGCGCACAAGCTGCCCGCGATCGACCTGAGCGCACCGGCGCCCGAGGGCTCGCGTCAGCGTCTGCAGCAGCTGGGTCCGGAACGGTTCGCCGCGGCGCTGCGCGCCCAGACGCCCCCCGCCGTCACCGAGACCACCTTCCGCGACGCGCACCAGTCCCTGCTGGCGACCCGGGTGCGCACCCGCGATCTGGTGGCCGTCGCCCCGTACACGGCCAGGCTGACCCCGCAGCTGCTGTCGGTCGAGGCATGGGGAGGCGCCACGTACGACGTGGCGCTGCGCTTCCTCGCCGAGGATCCGTGGGAGCGGCTGGCGGCGCTGCGCGCCGCGTTGCCCAACATCAACATCCAGATGCTGCTGCGCGGTCGCAACACCGTCGGCTACACGCCCTACCCGACCGAGGTGACCGACGCCTTCGTTCAGGAGGCGGCGTCGACGGGCGTCGACATCTTCCGCATTTTCGACGCCCTGAACGACGTGTCGCAGATGCGCCCGGCGATCGACGCGGTGCTGGGAACAGGCACCGCGGTGGCCGAGGCGGCGCTGTGCTACACCGGCGACCTGCTGAACCCCGACGAGAAGCTGTACACCCTCGACTATTACTTGCGCTTGGCGGAGCAGATCGTCGACGCCGGCGCCCACGTGATCGGCATCAAGGACATGGCCGGCCTGCTGCGTCCCACCGCGGCGGCGAAGCTGGTGTCCGCTCTGCGTGAACGGTTCGACCAGCCGGTGCACGTGCACACGCACGACACCGCCGGCGGTCAGCTCGCGACGCTGCTCGCCGCAGCAGGAGCCGGAGCGGACGCCGTCGACGCGGCCGCGGCGCCGATGTCCGGAACCACCAGTCAGCCCTCCCTGTCGGCCCTGGTCGCCGCGCTCGCGCACACCGAGCGCGACACCGGCATCGACCTGCAGGCGGCGTCCGACCTCGAGCCCTACTGGGAGTCGATGCGGCAGCTCTACCGCCCGTTCGAATCGGGGCTGCCCAGCCCGACCGGGCGCGTCTACCACCACGAGATCCCCGGAGGGCAGCTGTCCAACCTGCGTCAGCAGGCCATCGCCCTCGGCCTCGCCGACGACTTCGAGCTCATCGAGAACATGTACGCCGCGGCCGACCGCATCCTCGGCCGGGTGCCGAAGGTGACTCCGTCGTCGAAGGTGGTCGGCGACCTCGCCCTGCACCTCGCGGCGGTCAAGGCCGACCCCGAGGAGTTCGAGCGGAATCCGGAGCGCTTCGACATCCCGGATTCGGTGGTCGGCTTCATGTCGGGCGAGCTGGGCGACCTGCCCGGCGGATGGCCGGAGCCGTTCCGCAGCAAGGTACTCGCGGGCCGAGCAGCGAAGGCGGGCGTCACCCCCATCACCGCGCCGCAGCAGGAGGCGCTGTCCGGCAGCTCCGAGGAGCGCCGACGGATGCTGAACGAGATGCTCTTCCCTGCGCCGACGAAGATCTACCGGCAGAACTGCGAGGAGTACGGCGACCTGTCGGCCCTGGACACGGCGGACTACCTGTACGGCCTGGTTCCCGGCGTCGAGCACGAGGTGGAGATCGAACGCGGCGTGCGGCTGTACGTCGGCCTCGAGGCCATCGGCGAAGCCGATCCCAAGGGCATGCGCACCGTGATGACGACCCTGAACGGTCAGCTGCGCCCCGTGTCGGTGCGGGATCGCTCGATCGCGGTCGACGCGCACGACGTCGAGAAGGCGGACACCTCGAAGCCCGGTCAGATCGCGGCGCCGTTCTCGGGCGCGGTCACGCTCAAGGTCGAAGAAGGTGACGCCGTGAAGGCGGGGGACCCGGTCGCCTCGATCGAGGCGATGAAGATGGAGGCAGCGATCACCACTCCGGTGGACGGGGTGGTCGAACGACTCGCCATCGCCGGCACCCAGCAGGTCGACGCCGGTGACCTTTTGGTCGTCATCCGCGCGGCACACTAACCTTGTCCGGGCGCGACGTGCGCCCGAGCTTGGAGTATGCCCGTGAACCCGAAGAACACCCCCGAACCCGAAGGGGATGATTCGCTGGGCGTGCTCGACGACACTCCGTCGTCGGACACGACCGGCATCGGCCTGCACGGCGGGACCGCTCAGGTGAGCGTGTCCCTGCCGACTGACGAGGATGACGATCTCGCCGACGACGGCGTGATCGAGGGCGAGATCGTCTCCGATCTCGTCATCGACACGTCCGCGGTCGCGGATGACGTCACCGTGGCCAGGATGAGCCGCGACACACCCGACATCGTCATCGAGCTGCCCGCCGACGAGCTTCCCGAGCAGTCCGCGCCGGACGCCGAGGCGGAGCTGGACGAGTCGTCGGAGGGCGGGCCCGGCGCCGCCGACGCCGACGAGGAGATCATCATCGAGGCGGAGCCCGTGGGCCCGGGGGCCGACGACGCTCCGGCTGACGAGGATGCGCCGCTGGACGACATCCAGTCGGCGGTGGCCGCGGCGAAGGCCGAGCTCCGTGAGGCGATGTCGCCGTCGCCGGCGAAGAAGCCCGCCGGGAAGGCGGCGGCGTCCAGAACGCCGGCGAAGAAGACTTCGGCGAAGACAACGCCGGCGACGAAGGCGGCGGCTTCGCGGCCCGCGGCGGCCCCGCAGACGTCGGCGGATGCGGATCAGCCCACGCGGGAAGCATCCGGGACCGCTCCGGAGAAGGCCGAAACGGCGACGCCCGGCATGGCGTCGCCTCGGGACGGGAAGCCGTCGACGGCGAAGCCGGCAACCACCGACCCGGTGAAGCGCACCGCTCCCGCGAGGGCCGAGAACGAGACGTCCCCGACCGCCACCGCGACGCCGACCGCACCCGCGGTGAGAGAGGCGTCGCTGCCGGCCCGTGCGGAAGCCACCACGACCGCACCCGCGAAGAGGACGCCGCGGCCAGCGGCGCCCGCAGAGGAGGACCGACCCGTGAACGACTCCGTGCACGACGACGACCGCAAGGACGCGGCGGGCCCCGCAGCCGACGGCGCCCGACCCGCCGCGGAGGTCGCGCTCACCGCGAAGCGGCTCGACGACCTCGGCGACGCGTCGCGCGAGAGCGCCGACCTGCTGACCGCCGATCGGCTGCTCGACCCCTCGAAGGTGTCGAAGCCGCAGCCCGAGGGCACCTGGAGCCACCTGCTCTACACGCTCTCCGGCGGCCGGATCAACATCGGCGACAGCCGCAAGGCGCGCGAGCGCAAGCAGCTCACCGCCCGCATCGCCGCACCCCTCACCGGCAGCGCGCGGTTCGTTCCCGTGCTCTCAAGGAAGGGGGGCGTCGGCAAGACGACGGTCACCGCGCTGCTCGGGATGGCTCTCGCCGACGCGCGAGACGACCGCGTGATCGCCGTCGACGCCAATCCCGATCGCGGCACGCTGGCGGAGCGCGTCGTGGGGACGCCGGCGAAGTCGGTGCGCGATCTGGTGCGCGCACAGCACGCCATCCGCGGCTTCCACGACATCTCCGCACTCGTGGCGCGCGATGAGACCCGCCTCGACGTGCTCGCCTCCGACGCGGACCCCCGGGTCGCCGAGGCGTTCGGCGACAGCGGCTACCGCGACGTCGCGACCGTCGCCGCGCAGTACTACTCGCTGGTGCTCACGGACTCCGGCACCGGGATCGTGCACTCGGTCATGGCCGCCACACTCGACCTCGCCGACCAGCTGGTCATCGTGTCGGGACTCAGCGTCGACGAGGCGCGCCTGGCATCCGAGACGCTCACCTGGCTCGAGACGAACGGCCATGCCGCGCTCGCCCGCGATGCGATCGTCGTGCTGAACCAGTCCACCCCCGGGGCGCCGCTGGTACGGCTCAGCGAACTGGAGACGCACTTCGCCACCCGTGCGAAGCACGTGCTGCGCATCCCGTACGACCCGCAGATCGCCGGCGGCGGCGCGATCGACTTCGCCGGCCTGCAGCCCCAGACGCGACAGGCAGCACGCGAGCTGGCGGCCGCCCTCATCGAGGGCCTGCGGGCGAGGGCCGCCTGATGGCCGTCCGCGAGATCCGGCTGTACGGAGACCCCGTGCTGCGCGCCGTCTGCACGCCGATCGAGACGATCGACGACGGGGTGCGGGCACTGATCGGCGATCTGGTCGACACCGTCGAGCTGCCCGGCCGCGCCGGGGTCGCCGCGAATCAGATCGGCGTGGCGCTGCGCGCCTTCAGCTACAACATCGACGGTGACATCGGCTACGTGATCAACCCCGTGCTGACCGAGGTGCGCGGCGACGCCGTGCCCACCGGCGAGGGCTGCCTGTCGGTGCCGGGGCTGTGGCACGACACCCCTCGCCACCCGTGGGCGCGGGTGGAGGGCACCGACCTCGACGGCAACCCGGTGGTCGTGGAAGGGGAGGGCCTGCTCGCGCAGGCGCTGCAGCACGAGACAGATCACCTCGACGGCACGGTCTACCTCAGTAGGCTCGAGGGGGAGACGCGCAAGCTCGCCATGCGTCAGGTGCGCGAGAGCGACTGGTTCTGATCCCCACGCCCTCTCAGGGCATCGCTTCGCGCTGCCCTGAGCCTCGGGGCGTGGGGCCCCTCTGGGGCGCGGCGGAACTGGGCTTTCGGCCGTCGGGGTTCGCTTCGCGCTGCCCTGAGCCTCGGGGCGTGGGGCCCCTCCGAGCTACTTGAGGGAGACGTTCGTGGTCTGCACCGGCTCGTCGTAGATCGCGGCGATGTCGTCGGCGAAGTCGTCGAGGATGACATTGCGCTTGATCGACAGCTTCGGCGTCAGGTGCCCGCTGGCCTCGGTCCACTCGCTCGGCAGGATCGTGAACTTGCGGATGGACTCGGCGCGCGAGACCGTCTTGTTCGCCCGGTCGACCGCACGCTGCACCTCGTCGCGCACCGCGGCGTTCTTCGACGCCTCGGCGAGCGTCATGTCCGCGGGCAGGTCGTTGTTGGCCAGCCAGGTCGGCAGCATCTCGGAGTCGAGCGTGATGAGGGCCGAGATGAACGGCTTCTGGTCGCCCACGACGACCACCTGACCGACGATCGGGTTCGAGCGGATGGGGTCCTCGAGAACCGCCGGCGCCACGTTCTTGCCGGCGGCGGTGACGATGATCTCCTTCTTGCGCCCGGTGATCGTCAGGAAGCCATCGGCGTCGAATCCGCCGATGTCGCCGGTCTTGAACCAGCCGTCGTCGAACGCCGCTGCCGTCGCCTCGGGGTTGTTCCAGTACTCCTTGAAGACGTTGATGCCCTTGACCTCGATCTCGCCGTCGTCGGCGAGACGCACGCCCACGCCGGGGAGGGCGGGACCGACGGTGCCGATCTTCGACTTGTCGGCCAGGTTGACCGTGGCCGGCGCGGTCGTCTCGGTGAGCCCGTACCCTTCGAGGATCACCACGCCCAGGCTGTGGAAGAAATGCCCGAGACGGGCGCCGAGGGGCGCTGACCCCGAGATGGCGTAGACGACGTTGCCTCCCATCGCGGCACGCAGCTTGCCGTACACGAGCTTGTCGAACAGGGCGAACTTCAGCTTCAGGCCGAGCGGCACCTTGCGCCCCTCCTCGAGCAGGGTGGAGTGCTCGATCGCCGTCGCGGCCGCGGCGCGGAAGATCTTGCCCTTGCCACCCGCCTCGGCCTTCTGCTCGGCGGAGTTGTACACCTTCTCGAAGACGCGCGGCACGGCGAGCAGGAAGGTGGGCTTGAACGAGCCGAGCGCCGGCAGCAGCTGCCGGGTGTCGGGCTGGTGGCCGGTGCGCACGCCGGCGTGGATGTTGAGGATCGAGATGAAACGCGCGAAGACGTGCGCCGTGGTGATGAACAGCAGAGTGGATGCTCCCGGCATGGTCACCACCGCGTTCAGCGCCTTGGCCGAGTTGCGGCACAGCTCGACGAAGTTGCTGTGGGTCAGCACGCAGCCTTTGGGGCGGCCGGTGGAGCCGGAGGTGTAGATCAGTGTCGCGATGTCGGCGCCGACGGCGAGGTTGCGGCGACGCTCGATCTCGGCGTCGTCGACCTCCGCACCCTGCGCGGTCAGGGTGTCGATCGCACCGAGGTGCAGCTGCCACACCTCCCGCACCAGCGGCAGGTCGCCGCGCACCTCGTCGACGCGGGCGAAGTGGTCGGGCGACTCGACGATGAGGGCGCTCGCGCCGGAGTCCTCCATGATCCACTGGATCTGCGAGGGCGAGCTGGTCTCGTAGATCGGCACCATGACCGCTCCGGCATAGAACAGTGCGAAGTCGACGAGGGTCCAGTCGTAGGTGGTGCGCGCGAGGAACCCGACCTTCTCGCCGGGCTGGACGCCGGCGGCGACGAAGCCCTTGGCCAGCGCGACCACGGCGGTGCGGAAGTCCTGTGCGGTGATGTCACGCCACCCGTCGCCCTCCGGCACGGAGAAGAGCGCGAGATCGGGCGTGGCCTTCACGCGCTGATCGAGCAGGTCTGTGATGTTCGCCTCAGGGTCGGCGGGGACGATCGCAGGGACTTCGAACTGGACCACGGCAGCTCCTTCGGTACCGGACAGGCGGATCTTTCCCCGAGTCTAGGCCATGGGATTCAGTCGCATACAACATGAAACCCGGTCGCGGATGCCGGGTCGGGGCTAGACTGCGAGGCGATGTTCTACTGGCTGATGAAGTACGTCGTGATCGGGCCGCTGATCAAGGCGATCTTCCGACCCTGGGTGGTGGGGCGCGACAACATCCCCACCAGCGGCGCGGCCATTCTCGCGAGCAATCATCTCTCGTTCGCCGACTCCATCTTCCTGCCGTTGACGATCGATCGACCGATGTCGTTCCTCGCCAAGAGCGACTACTTCACCGGTCGCGGCATCAAGGGCTGGGCGACGAGGTTCTTCATGAAGGCCACCGGCCAGCTGCCCATCGATCGCTCGGGCGGCAAGGCGTCCGAAGCGTCGCTGAACACCGGCCTGCAGGTGCTCGGCCGCGGTGACCTGCTCGGCATCTACCCGGAGGGGACGCGCAGCCCCGACGGCCGGCTGTACCGCGGTCGCACCGGCATCGCGCGCATGGCGCTCGAGGCCAAGGTTCCGGTGATCCCGGTGATCATGGTCGACACCGACACGGCGATGCCCATCGGGCGGCGCATCCCGAATGTGATGCGCGTGGGCGTCGTCATCGGCGAGCCCCTCGACTTCTCGCGCTACGCCGGCATGGAGAACGATCGCTACATCCTGCGCAGCGTCACCGACGAGATCATGATCGCTCTGCAGCGGCTGGGCGGGCAGCGCTACGACGACGTGTACGCGTCCAGCGTGAAGAACCGCCTCCCCGCCGCGGCGACCGCGCGTCGCTGAACAGGCGCCGCGCTCGCGGCGCGACGTCACACCGCGATCGTCGATCGCGCGCGCGCACTAGGCTGAGAGGATGCTCCCCTCGCACCCCGACCTCGACGCGTGGCGATCCCTTCCCATCAAGCAGCAGCCGCAGTGGCCGGACGCCGACCGCGTCGCCGAGGTGTCGGCCCAGATCTCGGCGCTTCCGCCTCTGGTGTTCGCCGGTGAGGTCGACAACCTCCGCGACCGCCTCGCCCGCGCGGCGTCCGGAAAAGCGTTCCTGCTGCAGGGCGGAGACTGCGCCGAGACCTTCGCCGGCGCGACGGCCGACCAGATCCGCAACCGCATCAAGACCGTGCTGCAGATGGCGGTCGTGCTGACCTACGGCGCCTCGATGCCGATCGTGAAGATGGGGCGCATGGCGGGCCAGTTCGCCAAGCCGCGCTCCAGCGACACCGAGACGCGCGGCGACGTCACGCTGCCGGCGTACCGCGGCGACATCGTCAACGGCTACGACTTCACCGAGCAGTCCCGCCGCGCGGATCCCGGCCGGCTGCTGCAGGGCTACCACATGGCGTCCTCGACGCTGAACCTCATCCGCGCGTTCACGCAGGGTGGTTTCGCCGACCTCCGCGAGGTGCACTCCTGGAACCGGGGCTTCGCACAGAACCCGGCCAACCAGCGCTACGAGCGCATGGCGGCGGAGATCGATCGCGCCATCAAGTTCATGGAGGCCGCCGGCGCCGACTTCGACGAGCTCAAGCGCGTCGAGTTCTACACCGGCCACGAGGGCCTGCTGATGGACTACGAACGGCCGATGACGCGCATCGACTCGCGCACCGGAACCCCGTACAACACTTCTGCGCACTTCCTCTGGATCGGCGAGCGCACCCGCGAGCTCGACGGGGCGCACGTCGACTACTTCTCGAAGATCCGCAACCCCATCGGGGTGAAGCTCGGCCCGACGACGACGCCCGACACCGCTCTCGCGCTGATCGACAGGCTCGACCCCGAGCGCGAGCCCGGACGGCTCACCTTCATCACCCGCATGGGTGCGGGGAAGATCCGGGACGCGCTGCCGCCGCTGCTGGAGGCCGTCAAGGATGCCGGTGCCGCGCCGTTGTGGGTGACCGACCCGATGCACGGCAACGGCATCACCACGCCGACTGGCTACAAGACCCGCCGTTTCGACGACGTGATCGACGAAGTGCGCGGATTCTTCGAGGCGCACCGCGCCGTGGGCACGTTCCCCGGCGGCATCCACGTCGAGCTCACCGGCGACGACGTCACCGAGTGCCTCGGCGGCTCGGAGCAGATCGACGAGGCGGGTCTTGCCACGCGCTACGAGAGCCTGTGCGACCCGCGCCTGAACCACATGCAGTCGCTCGAGCTCGCGTTCCTCGTGGCCGAGGAGCTCGAGAAGCGCTGAGCCCGCGATGCCCGCGTCAGCGGCTCAGCCGCTGACGTTGATCACCATGTAGATGTCGGTGTTCTTGCGGCGCATCGCGCCATTCTCGGGATCGGTGCTCTGCACCTCGGTGAGGGCGTTGGGCACGCCGTTCCAGAACGGCGCGAAGTTCGGCGCGAAGCCGGCATCCCGCAGAGCCTGCGCCGCCTCATCACGCGTCTTGCCGGCGACGTCCGGCACCTCAAACAGCTGAGGTCCCTTCGACACCGCGATGGTCACGACATCGCCCGGTCGCCACAGACCGCCGCCCTCGCGCTCGGTGGTCTGCCAGATCACCGTGCCCTTGGCCACGGTGTCGCTCCACTCCTCGGGGCGGTTGTCCGAAACGGTGAGGCGGGCGTCCTCCAGAATCCGCACAGCCTCGTCGACGGACTTGCCTGCCACCTTCGGCACCGCCCCGAGGGAGCGCTGGATGACGGCCGCGTCGCCCTCGTACACCTCGCAGCCGTCGGCGCACCCGTAGGCGTCACCACCGGCCCGCGGGGTGATGCGCACATTCAGCACCAGGCCGTCGTCGAGATCCGAGAAGTACTCCTCGGCATCCTCGTCGACCCTGAGGTTGTTCGCGGCCAGGATGCCGCGCACATCGTCCACGCTCTTCCCGCTCAGCTTCTCGAGCGTGTGCAGCGCCGGCCCCGTCGAGACCACGAGGGTCACCGCGCTCTCCGGTTCGATCCGCTCGCCCTCACCCGGCTTCACGCTGATCACCAGACCCGCGTCGACCACGGTCGACGCCTGCTCGGCGCGCTTCGCGACGAAGCCCTCGGCGGCGAGTGCCGCGGCGGCGTCATCGTAGGTCTCACCCACCACGGCCGGAACGGCGATGAGAGAGCCGGGCCCGGAGCCGAACCACCAGCCGACCCCACCCGCCAGGACCGCCAGCAGCAGCACGAGGGAGAGCAGGAACGCTCCGCGGGCACGCCGCTTGGCGGTGCGGCGGCGCAGCAGGGTGGCGTTGTCGGCGGCCGGCGCGGCGATCTCGTCGGTGCTCTCGCCGAGCACGGGTGTGCCGGGCAGGATCTTCGTGACCGCGCCGGAGTCGTGCTCGCCGGGTCGCGCGACGGCCGCCGTCGCCACCGGGGTCACGCCCAGCTCACGCTCGATGTCGCGCAGCCGATCGAGCATCACCTGGGCGTCCGTCGGCCGCTCGTCCGGAGACTTCTCCGTCGCCCACAGCACGAGCTCGTCGAGCTGCTCCGGCACGGCCGGATTGCGCACGCTGGGTCGAGGCACCTGCTCGGTGGCGTGCTGGAATGCGATCTGCATGGGCTGCTCGCCCTTGTACGGCTGCTCGCCGACGAGCATCTCGTACAGCATGATGCCGAGCGCGTAGATGTCGCTGCGTGCGTCCGCCGTGCCGCGGGTGACCAGTTCGGGGGCGAGGTAC
This sequence comes from Microbacterium sp. NPDC058345, assembly GCF_042723855.1. NCBI lineage: Bacteria > Bacillati > Actinomycetota > Actinomycetes > Micrococcales > Microbacteriaceae > Microbacterium > Microbacterium sp. NPDC058345. The sequence continues at coordinate 741,151 of NZ_JBHXIG010000002.1, read as the reverse complement.
GCGATGGTGCCGAGCAGCTGCGCTCCCGTCGCCGTGTTGGCGGTGGTCGCGCGGGCCAGGCCGAAGTCGCCGATCTTGATCCGGCCGTCCTCGGCGAGCAGGACGTTCTCGGGCTTCACGTCGCGGTGCACGATGCCCGCGCGGTGCGCGGCCGCGAGTCCGGAGAGGATGGCATCCATGATGGTGATCGTCTGCGGCACGGTGAGACGCTTCTGCTCGCGCAGCAGCTCGCGCAGGGTGATGCCGGGCAGGTACTCCATCACCAGGTAGGCGAGTTCGCCGTCCTGCCCCTGATCGAAGACGTTGACGACGTGCGGGTCGGCGAGGCGGGCTGCCGCGCGGGCCTCCTGGATGAAGCGGCTCTGGAAGGCGGAGTCGTCGCTGAGGTGCGCGTGCATCACCTTCAGCGCGATACGGCGCTCGAGACGCATGTCGGTGGCGACGTACACCGTGGCCATTCCACCGCGTGCGATGCGGGCGCGCACGCGGTAGCGGCCGTCGACAAGCCGCCCGATGAGGGGGTCGGCCTGCTGATTGGTCGTCACAGAGAGAGTCTATGAAGCTCGGGCTGTGAGGCCGGGCAACGGCTCGCCCCGCAAAGTTGCGATCCGGTGACGGATGCGGTCCCCGGGCGTGTCAACGCAGGGTCGCGAGCCACTGGTGTGCTTGCTGCTCCCACTGCCCGTAGCGCTCGGGGAAGGCCGAGATCTGCACGGCCTGCGCGGCGTCGGTGAAGCGCTTGGCCTGCCAGCCGGGGATGTCGAGCAACCCTCGGGTGTTTCCGCGGTTCGGGTCCTTCGGCCCACCGTAGAACACCCGGATGCTGCGGTCGGCGTCGGTGATCTGCGCCCGCGTGCCCCAGCCCTGACTCGGCCGCTGCTGGAACAGCCCGAGTGAGTCACGGTCGCCGTGATCGAGATTGCGCATCGACGACTCCACCATGGCGGTGGCGAGCGCGATGGCGATGCCCCGGGCGGGCACGCCGAGTTCGCGACCGACGCGGATGATGTGCAGCGCGTTCGCGCGCTGAGCGGCGTCGAGCGTCGCGAACCGCTGTCCGTTCGGCGCGGTGAGTCGCAGAGTCTGTCCCGGGTAGATGATGCTGCCGGTGCCCAGGCCGTTCGCGGCGAGCAGCGTCGCCACCGTGGTGCCGTGCTTCCTGGCGATCGCGAACAGGGTGTCGCCGGCCACGACCGTGTGCGAGGTGGCTTTCGACGGTGCGGGGGAGGAGGTCGAGACCGGTACGGGGTCGATCGCGGCCACGGCCGCGCCGACGACGAGCTTCTGTCCCGGGTGGATGACGGCCGCAGCGCCGAGACGATTCGCGGCGATGATGGCGGCGACCGTGGTCTTGTGCTTGCGTGCGATCGCGTAGACGGTGTCGCCACGCACCACGGTGTGCGTCTTCGCCGTCGTGCGGGGAGCGGGCGCAGGCTTCGCCGAGGCGGGAGCGGCGTCGGCGGTCAGGCGGAGCTTCTGGCCGGGGTAGATCACCGACCGCCAGCCGAGGCGGTTCCACTCGAGCACATCGACCGTGCGCAGGCCGTGTCGAGCGGCGATGCTGCTGACCGTGTCGCCGGGCTTGACGGTGTACGACGTGGGTCGCGCGGCCGCCGGGCGCACCGCGGCGGCGGGTGCGCTGTGCAGCGGAGTCAGGGCGGCGCGCGGTGCCGACGCGGGAGCGTGGCTGGTCGCTCTCGGCTCCTGTGCGTCGGCGGGCGCCGCGCCGAGAGCCACCGCGAGGGTTCCGATCACCGCCGCGGGCGCCGTCAGCGTGATCGCGCGAGCGCGTGTGGTTCCGGTGCTCATATCAATCGCTCCCCCTGTTTCGCTCCAGACACGCTGACACGGATGTAAAGAGTTGTCAACAGAAGTGACAGGTGTGACTGGTGGGGAATGGAGCGGTTCCTGCACACAGATGACATAGTGGAGAGGTGTCTGAGAACGCCGCTGAAACCACCGCCTGGCTGACGATCCCCGACCTGGCCGAGGTTCTCGGCGAGACGCCGGGGCGGGTGCGCCGACTGCTCGACGACAAGCACCTGGTCGGCTCGAAGCGGAACGGCGCCTTGGCTGTGCCGGCGGCTTTCGTCGTCGACGGACGCCCGCTGTCGTCGTTGCGCGGCACCGTGATCGCCCTGCAGGATGCCGGGTTCAGCGATGACGAGGTCATCGACTGGATGCTCGCCGAAGAGGACACCCTCGGCCGCAGCCCGCTGGCGGCGCTGCTGGACGGGCACAAGAGCGAGGTGCGCCGCATCGCGCGCACCCTGGCGTAGCTCACCGTCTCGGCTGTGCGGGCGGTGCGCCCGAGAGCGTCGGTCTGCGCGTCACGCCCTGCGAGCGACAGCCGCTTCCGCCAGCGTGCGCAGCGCCGTCACGGCGGTGTCGGCGAGGCGGGCTTCGGTGAGGGCTCGCTCGGCCTGCGCGGTGTAGTCGTCGATCATCTCCTCGACGCGCTCGAGCGCGCCCGTGTCGCGCACCAGGCGCTGCAGCCCGGCCACGTCGGCGGGCGAGAGCGCGGGGTCGCCGACGCCGGCGTCCAGGGCGGTGCGATCGCGGTCGGAGAGCCGCTCGCGCGCGATCGCGATGAGGGCCGTGCGCTTGCCTTCGCGCAGGTCGTCGCCGGCGGGCTTGCCGGTGACCTCCGGATCGCCGAAGACGCCGAGCACGTCGTCGCGCAGCTGGAACGCCATGCCGATCGGGTGCCCGAAGCTGCGCAGCGCCGCCACGGCCACCGCGTCCGCGCCGGCGAGCGACGCGCCGAGCACCAGCGGCTGCTCGACGCTGTACCGCGCGGACTTCAGCGCGGCCACGCGCAGCGCACGCTCCAGCAGCGTGTGCGCCGGGGCGATGCTCCAGGCCGACTCCTCGGTGATGTCGAGCATCTGCCCGACGGTGACGTCGCGGCGCATGCGGGCGTACTCGGCGCGTGTGGTGGAGGCGTGCGGGTGATCGGCGAGCGCCTCTTCGAGCAGGTCATCACTCCATGCGACCAGCAGATCGCCCAGCAGCACCGAGGCGGAGCGGCCGAACGACTCGGCGTCCCCGTGCCATCCCGCGACGTGGTGCAGCGACTCGAGCGCCCGGTGCGCGGCCGGTCGCCCGCGACGAGTGTCGGAGTTGTCGATCAGGTCATCGTGCACGAGTGCGGCGGACTGGAACACCTCCAGCGCCGCGGAGAGATCCCACAGGGCGTCCGTGCCGAGCTCGGCGCCTCCGCCCGCCAGCCACCCCGCGTGGCAGAAGCGCGCTCGCAGGCGCTTGCCCCCGCGCAGCGTGTCGGCCGCGGCATCCAGGAACAGTGCGCCGTCGGGGCCGTACTCGGCGCTGTTCTCACGGATTCGGGCGATGAAGGCGTCGAGGCGGGCGGCGACCGCGTCTGCCACGTGTGAGGAGGGCACGATTCCCAGCCTAGATGCAGGATCAGGGCCGTTATCGGCTAGCCGCCCGGCTCCCGCGAGAGTAGACTGGATCGACCGACCATAGGGGGATGGAAATGCCTCTTTCCGAACAGGAGCAGCGACTGCTCGACGAGATGGAACGCCATCTCCTCAAGAACGACGCCGACGTCGTGACGGCGCCGTCCGGTGACCGGGCGCTCAGCTACCGGAATCTCATCTACGGAGCCCTTCTGCTGCTGGTCGGCATCGGCGGGCTCATCGCCGCCGTGGCGTCCGGAGGCCAGATCGGCCCCGTCTGGAGCATCGTCATCGGCGTCGTCGCCTTCTTGGCGATGCTGGGCGGCGCGATGCTCGCCTTCACCCCCGTGCGACGCGATCCGGATTCCGGCCCGCGGGCGTCGAACCGCCCGCCGCGTCCGAGGGACGCGTCCTTCATGGACCGCATGAACGACCGATGGGACCGGCGCCAAGAAGAGCGCTGATCGCGTCGTCGGCGCAGACCGCTTCGCAGAGCCCGGATGCATGGCATCCGGGCTCTTCTTCATTTCGGCCCTCGCCCGCCCGTCTCCCTCCACCCGGCCTCCACCCTCCTCCACCTGCCCTCCACCCCCGTGATCCCGCGAGATCTCGGGGGTTCTGTCGTCTGCGAGAAGATCCCGCCGCCACGATCGTCGCAATTCGTCGTAGGAAAGTGGAGGGAAGTGGAGTAAAGTGGTGCGCACCTCGAGTTGGCCGGAACGAATGGGGGTGATGGCCGATGCTGCTGGGAACGCATACTCCGAAGCTGGACGACAAAGGGCGGGTCATCCTCCCCGCGAAGTTCCGCGAGGATCTCGCCGGCGGCATCGTGGTCACACGAGGGCAGGAGCGCTGTCTGTACGTGTTCAGCACGGCGGAGTTCGAGGCGATGCACGACCGCATCCGCCAGGCGCCCCTGAGCAACAAGCAGGCACGTGACTTCCTGCGGCTGTTCCTCTCCGGCGCCAGTGCCGAGATGCCCGACAGCCAGAACCGGATCACTCTTCCCGGGCACCTGCGTCAGTACGCCGGCCTCGAGAAGGAGCTGGTGGTCACAGGAGTCGGCGCCCACGCCGAGATCTGGGATGCGTCCGCATGGAACGCATACCTGGAGAGCAACGAGTCCACGTACGCAGATCTGGAGCAGGAGGTGATTCCCGGATTGTTCTGACCACGGCTGTGATGCCTCGCCGCTCCGCCCCGACACACTTCCCCGGTGCCGGGTCGAGCGGAGAGGAATCAGAGCCGGAGGTCACGGGAAGACGATCATGAACCTCCGCGACATCCACACCCCGGTCCTGCTCGATCGCTGTATCGAGCTGCTGGCGCCCGCGCTCGCGCACGACGGCGCCGTGCTCGTCGACGCCACGCTCGGCATGGGCGGGCACTCCGAGGCCTTCCTCGAGCGCTTCCCCACCATCCGGCTCATCGGCCTCGACCGCGACACGGATGCGCTGCGCATCGCGGGGGAGCGGCTGGCGCCCTTCGGCGACCGCGTCACCCTCGTGCACACCGTCTACGACGAGATCGGCCTGCACGCGCAGGGCGCCTCGGCGATCCTGTTCGACCTCGGCGTCTCGTCGCTGCAGCTCGATGAGGCCGACCGCGGTTTCGCCTACGCCAAGGACGCTCCGCTGGACATGCGGATGGACCAGACCAAGGGCACGACGGCCGCGCAGATCCTCGCCGAGTACAGCGAGGGCCAGCTGCGCCGCATCTTCGAGCGCTACGGCGAGGAGAAGCTCGCCGGCCGGTACGCGCGGTTCATCGTCGAGGCGCGTGCGAAGAGCCCCCTGGTGCGCTCCGGCGACCTGGTGGATCTGCTCGTCGCGGCCACGCCGGCAGCCGTTCAGCGCGCGGGGCACCCGGCCAAGAGGGTGTTCCAGGCGCTGCGCATCGAGGTCAACTCCGAGCTCAACGTGCTCGCCGACGCGATCCCGTCTGCCATGGACGCGCTGGCCGTCGGCGGTCGCATCGCCGTGATGTCGTATCAATCGCTCGAGGACAGGCTGATCAAGCAGGCCTTCGCCGCCGCATCCGCGTCGACGGCCCCGGCAGGACTGCCCGTCGAACTGCCCGAGCACGCGCCGCGCTTCAGGGTGCTCACCAAGGGCGCCGAGCTGGCGAGCGATGCGGAGAAGGCGCGCAACCCGCGGGCGATCCCGGTGCGGCTGCGCGCGGCCGAGAAGCTGAGGGAGACGTCATGAGCGCAGAAGCCGCGCGCGTCCACCCTCGCCCTGAACCTCGCAGGGCGCCGGAGCCGCGCCTCCGCCCGGTCACCGCGCCTGCGACGAGACGCCGGCCGAAGCTCGCCTACGCCGCGCTCGCGGTGGGCGGCGCGTTGGCCATCGGCGCCGCGCAGATGGCGGTGTCGCTCGCCTCGACGCAGGACTCCTTCGTGCTGCGCGACCTCACCGCTCAGCAGCGCGAGCTCACACTGCAGAAGCAGGCGCTGAACGATGAACTGGTCGCGCTCAGCTCGCCGCAGGCGCTGGCCGTGAAGGCCGACGGCCTGGGGCTCGTGGTCGCCGGACCCGCCTCGTACCTGCGACTCAGCGACGGCGCCGTCCTCGGCGCCGGCCGGGGCGCCGATTGGACGTCGACGGTGAACCCCAAAGGGGCGGCCGCCGTCGGCAATGCGCTGCTCGTACCGCCGTCGTCCGCCACGGACGGCGAGGCTCTGGACTCCACCGCGCAGGACAACCCGTCTCCCACACTGCCGCCCGCCGTCACCGACGGACTTCCCTCGCCCACGACGCGCTGACACCGGAACGGAGACCGCCGATGACGACACGAGCAACACGCGGGCCGCGGCGGCGCACGGTGGTCGCGCTGGCGGTCATCCTCGCCGTGCTGTCGGCGTTCATCGTCCGGCTGGTCGACATCCAGGTGGTGCGCGCCGACGAGCACGTGGCGGATTCGCTCAGCCTCGGCCAGCTCGGAGCGACCCGCACGATCGCCGGGGCGCGAGGCGAGATCGTCGACACCGACGGCACCGTCCTGGCGTCGAGCACCTTCGTGTACGACGCGCAGCTGTCACCGGTTCTGATCCAGGACAACGAGGACGAAGAGGACCCGAAGAAGAAGTTCGCCCCGCCCTGGGCCGAGGCGAGCGAGAGCATCGCCGCGATCATCGGCAAGAGCGGCGACGAGGTCCGCGGGATGGTCGCCGACAAGCTCGCCGCCGACCCGGACTCGCAGTACCTGGAGCTCGCGAAGGGTCTGTCCACCGACCAGTACCTCGAACTGCGCGGCCTGGGCCTCGGATCGTACCTGGCGATGTTCCCGCGCTCGGTACGGGTGTACCCCAACGGCGCCGTCGCCGGCAACATGCTCGGATTCCTGAACGGCGAGGGCAAAGCGCAGTACGGCGTCGAGAAGACCGAGAAGCAGTGCCTGGCACCGAAGGACGGCGAGGAGACCTTCCTCGTCGGCAAGTCCGGCAACAAGATCCCCGGCAGCGAGCGGACCACGCCGGCGGTCGACGGCGGCAGCGTGCAACTCACGATCGACAGCGACCTGAACTGGTACCTGCAGCAGGTGATCGCCGAGGAGGCGAAGAAGCAGGGCGCCAAGGGCGGCTCGATCACGGTCGTCGAGGTGAAGACGGGGAAGATCCGCGCGGCGGCCGAATACCCGGCGCTGGACCCGAACGACATCAACGCCGTGGATCCGAGGTACTGGAAGTCGCAGATCTTCTCGGACGCCTACGAGCCGGGATCGACCTTCAAGCCGATCACCGCGGCGTCGGTGATCGATCAGGGCAAGGCCACGCCTCTGTCACACGTCACCGCACCGTCGCGGGAGAACTTCCCGAACGGCGCCGTGATCAACGACCCGTTCCGCCACCCGGTCTACGAGTACACCCTGACCGGCGCGTTGATCGACTCGTCGAACGTGTCGATGTCGAAGTTCGGCTCCCTCGTCACCCCGCAGAGCCGGTACGAGTACCTGCAGCGGTTCGGCGTCGGTCAGCACACCGGAGTCGAGCTCCCCGCCGAGCAGCGCGGTCTGCTCTACGAAGCGTCGGAATGGGACAGCCAGTCGCTCTACACGACGACGTTCGGGCAGCACTTCACCGTGACGCCGGCGCAGATCGCCGGGGCGTACCAGGCCATCGCGAACGACGGCGAGAAGGTCGAGCTGTCGCTGGTCGAGTCGTGCACCTCGGCCGACGGCACCGTCATCGATGCCGGGAAGTCGGCGAGCGAGCGGATCATCGCCGAGAAGACCGCCGCAGACGTGCAGCGGATGCTCGAGAACGTCGCCGTGCAGGGCACGACGGCGAAGTCGATCGAGGTTCCCGGGTACCGCATCGGCGCGAAGACGGGAACGGCGCAGAAGCCGGACGGCAAGGGCGGGTACAAGCAGGGCCTGTACTTCACCAACATGGTCGGCATCGCGCCCATCGAGGACCCGCAGTACGTCGTGGTCGTCACCCTGGACGAGCCGACTAGAATCAGATCTTCGGCCGCGACGGCCAGCGCCTTCCAGAAGGCGATGACCCAGGTGATGAAGACCTACAGCGTCGCGCCCTCCTCGCAGCCCATGGACACGCTGCTTCCCAAGTTCGACTAGCGCGGCATCCCGACCGCGCATGGAGATGCCTCATGATCGCCCTGTCGCTCGCAGAGATCGCCGACATCCTCGGCGGTGAACTGCGCCTCTCCGGCGCCGACACGCCCCAGACCGTCGTGGACGGCGTCGTCGACACCGATTCGCGCGCCATGACCCCCGGTGCGATCTTCGTCGCCAAGCCCGGCGAGACCACCGACGGTCACCGGTACGTCGGCGCCGCCGTCGACGCGGGCGCGGTGCTCGCGATCGTCGAGCATCCGGTCGACGTCGAGGTGTCGCAGATCGTGGTCGGCCGCGCGGTCCAGGCGCTGGCCGATCTGGCCCGCGCGGTCGTCGCGCGCGTGCGCGCCCGCGGCGGGCTGCAGATCGTCGGCATCACCGGGTCGAACGGCAAGACGACGACGAAGAACTTCCTCGCCCGCATCCTCTCCGAGGAGGGCGAGACGGTCGCGCCCGTCAAGTCGTACAACAACGAGGTCGGCGCTCCGCTCACCATGCTGCGTGTCACCGACGGCACCCGATACCTCGTCTGCGAGTTCGGTGCAGCGGGCCCGGGCAGCATCGCGACGCTCGCCGGTCTCGTCCAGCCGGATGTCGCGGTGGTGCTCATGGTCGGCCTGGCGCACGCGGGCGGATTCGGCGGCATCGAGCAGACGGCGAAGGCCAAGTCCGAACTCGTGCAGGCGGCCCGTGCCGGTGGCACCGCCGTGCTGAACGCCGACGACCCGCGGGTGTGGGCGATGCGCGAGATCGCCGCGGAGCGCGGCATGCAGATCGTGGCCTTCGGGCAGGGATCCGCGGCAGCCGTCCGCGCCGAGCAGATCGACGTGTCGGCATCCGGCACCTCCTGCACCGTCATCGCCGGCGATCGCCGTACCCCGTTGCGCCTGAAGGTGCTGGGGGCGCACCACATCGGCAACGCGCTGGCCGCCATCGCCGCCTCCGGCGTGCTCGGCGTCCCCGTCGAGACCGCCGTCGCGCGGCTCGAGACCGTCGAGGTGGCGGAGCGGTGGCGCATGCAGCCGATGGGCGGCGAGAAGGTGCGGATCATCAACGACGCCTACAACGCCAGCCCCGATTCGATGGCCGCGGCGCTGCGCACCCTCGCCCAGATCGCCGGGCCGGGAGAGCGCACCGTGGCCGTGCTGGGCGCGATGAGCGAGCTCGGGGATGCCGCCGGCGAGGAGCACGACCGGATCGGCCTGCTCGCGGTGCGACTGAACATCCAGCGCATCGTCGTGGTCGGGCCCGAGGCGCGCCGGCTCTTCCTCGCCGTCGTCGGCGAGGGCTCGTGGGACGGCGAGGCGGTGCACCTGCCCGACCAGGATGCCGCGTACGAGTACCTGCGCGGCGAACTGCGTGACGGGGATCGCGTGCTGGTCAAGTCATCCAACTCCGTCGGGCTCCGGCACCTCGGCGATCGTCTGGGAGAATCGTTCTCGTGAGGTCTCTTCTTATGGCGACGGCGATATCCCTCGCCTTCTCGCTCTTCCTGACCCCCGTCTTCCTGAAGGTGTTCCGTCGCCTCGGGTGGGGGCAGGTCATCCGCACGCCCGAGAACATCGCGAACCCGAACCACGAGGCGAAGCGCGGCACCCCCGCGATGGGCGGCCTCATCTTCATCCTCGGCACCATCGTCGGCTACTTCGCCGGAGTGCTGTTCGGTGGAACCACGCCCGCGCTGTCCGCGATCCTCGTGCTCTGGCTGATGGTCGGCTTCGGCACGGTCGGCTTCATCGACGACTACATGAAGGTGCGCAGCCAGCGCAGTCTCGGTCTCTCCGGGTGGCGCAAGATCGTCGGGCAGCTGCTCGTGCTCATTCCGTTCGGCGTCGTCGCGCTCAACTTCCCGAACTCGCTCGGTCAGTACCCTGCGAGCGGTCACGTCTCGCTGTTCCGCGACATCTCCTGGCTGAACCTGTTCGCCTTCGGGGCGGTGCTCGGCTGGATCCTGTACCTGATCTGGATCTCGATCATCGGCGTCGCCACCTCCAACAGCGCGAACCTCACCGACGGGCTCGACGGCCTCGCCGCCGGTTCGAGCGTGTTCGTGGTCGGCTCCTACGGGCTGATCGCGTTCTGGCAGTTCAAGCAGTCCTGCGTGGGCGAGGGCATGGGCCTCGCCGGATGCTACGAGGTGCGCGAGCCGTTGAACCTGGCCACCGTCGCGGCGGCGTTCGCGGGAGGCCTGATCGGGTTCCTGTGGTGGAACGCACCCAAGGCCAAGGTGTTCATGGGCGACGTCGGATCGATGGCCATCGGCGGCGTGGTCACCGCGATGGCGATCCTCACCCGCACCGAGCTGCTGCTGCTCGTCATCGCCGGCATCTTCGTGATCTCCTCGGGCTCGGTCATCCTGCAGCGGCTCTACTTCAAGATCACGCGCGGCAGGCGCCTGTTCCTGATGAGCCCGTTCCATCACCACCTCGAGATGCGAGGCTGGCAGGAGGTCACCATCGTCGTGCGCCTCTGGATCATCGCCGGCCTGCTCGCGGCCTCCGCCGTCGGCCTGTTCTACGTCGACTGGTTCGCACAGGCGTCGCTGGGATGAGGCGGCCGTGACCTCCGCACGTCTGGACGCGCTCACCAGCTGGCACGCCGACTGGGCCGGCCTGCGCGTCGCCGTCCTCGGACTCTCGATGACGGGGTTCTCGGCCGCCGACACGCTCACCGAGCTCGGCGCCGAGGTGCTCGTGTTGTCGGAGGGGGCGAGCGAAGAGTACTCGCGCCTGGTGCCCGTGATCGGTGCGCGCCTCGAACTCGGCCCGCTCGACGAGGTGCCCGCGTCGCTGCGCGACTTCGACCCTGAGGTGGTCGTCGCCTCACCCGGCTTCGCGCCCGCCCATCCGGTGATCCGGTGGGCGCAGCAGAGCGGCATCCCGCTGTGGGGCGATGTGGAACTCGCCTGGCGGGTGCGCGACAAGGTCCTGCGCCCCGACGGCACCCCCGCCGAGTGGGTGCTGATCACCGGCACCAACGGCAAGACCACCACCACCCAGCTGACGGCGACGCTGCTCGTCGCGGGCGGTCTGCGCGCGGCGCCCTGCGGCAACATCGGCGTGCCCGTGCTCGACGCCGTGCGCGACCCGGCGGGCTTCGACGTGCTCGTCGTCGAACTCTCCAGCCACCAGCTCTGGTACCTCGGGCAGTCGGATGCCGCAGGTGAGCTCGTGCCGTACGCAGCCACCTGCCTCAACCTCGCCGATGACCACCTGGTGTGGCACGGCAGCGCCGAGGCGTATCGCGCGGCGAAGGCGCTCGTCTACCGCAACACCAAGGTCGCGTGCGTCTACAACAAGTCCGACGAGGCCACGCTGCGCATGGTGGAGGAGGCCGACGTCGTCGAGGGTGCGCGGGCGATCGGCTTCGACCTCGGCACGCCGGGACCGAGCGATCTCGGCGTGGTGGACGGCATCCTCGTCGACCGCGCCTTCCACGCCGAGCGCCGCACCAGCGCGCTCGAGCTGACCACGATCGACGAGCTGCGTGCGGCGGGACTGGCCGCCCCGCACATCGTGCAGAACATCCTCGCCGCATCCGCGCTGGCCCGCTCGCTCGGGGTCGAGCCCGAGGCGATCCACGACGCGCTGCGGGACTTCCGCCTCGACGCGCACCGCATCCAGGTGATCGCCGAGCATCGCGGCATCCTGTGGGTCGACGACTCCAAGGCGACCAACCCGCACGCCGCCGCCTCGTCGCTGCGCGCCCATCCCGGAGCGATCTGGGTCGTCGGCGGCGATCTGAAGGGCGTCGACCTCGGCGAACTCGTCGCCGGTGCCGGCGGCACCGCGCGGGCCGCGATCGTGATCGGCGTCGACCGGGAGCCCGTGCTCGCGGCATTCCGGCGACACGCGTCGCACGTGCCGGTCTTCGAGGCCGTCCCTGGCGACACTGGAGAGGTCATGGACCGTGTCGTGGAACTCGCGACGGGGATCGTCGACGGTACGGGGACGGTGCTGCTGGCCCCCGCCGCGGCATCCTTCGACCAGTTCACCAGCTATGCGGACCGGGGAGAGCGCTTCGCCCGGGCGGTGCGCGACTGGATCGAGCGGGACGGATCATAAGAGCGGGGAGGGGCGCATGACGCACACGGCTCACCCGCCGCGGGCTGACCGCCCCTCGCGGATCCAGGGCGGCGGTCTCGCCGCACGCGTCTCGCTCGGGCGGCTGTTCGTCGTGCCGTCGACCGAGTACGTCCTGATCGCCTCGACCGCCGTGGTGCTCACCCTGTTCGGCATCGTCATGGTGCTCTCGGCGACGAGCGCAGACGCCGCCGGTCCGTTCGAGGGAGCCATGCGCCAGGGCATGTTCGCCGCGATCGGCATCCCGATGATGCTGCTGGTGAGCCGCTTCCCGATCACCTTCCTGCGGCGGATCGCCTGGCCGGCCCTGATCCTCGCCACGGCGTTCCAGCTGCTCGTCTTCGTGCCGGGCCTCGGCGTCTCGTCGTACGGCAATCAGAACTGGGTCAACATCGCCGGGTTCCAGCTGCAGCCCTCCGAGTTCCTCAAACTCGCCCTGGCGATCTGGATCGCGTTCGTGCTGCTGCGCAAGCAGGCGCGCCTGGGCATCTGGCACCACGTGTTCATCCCCATCGTCCCGGTGGCCGTGCTCGCGATCGGCACCGTCATCGCCGGCGGCGACCTGGGCACGGCGATGGTGCTCGTGCTCGTCGTGCTCGGCTGCCTGTTCTTCTCGGGCGTCAAGCTGCGCCTGTTCATCCTGCCGCTGGTCGGCGGCATTGCCGGTGTGCTCGGGTACGCGCTCTCCAGCGAGAACCGCATGCGGCGCATCGTCGCCGCCTTCAACCCTGACGACTGCGATTACTACCGGGAGTGCTTCCAGTCCACGCACGGCATCTGGGGCATGGCGAACGGCGGCATCTTCGGCGTCGGTCTCGGCAACTCCCAGGAGAAGTACGGCTGGCTGCCGGCGGCAGCCAACGACTACATCTTCGCGATCGTCGGTGAAGAGCTCGGGCTGATCGGCTGCCTGCTCGTGCTCGTGCTCTTCGGATGCTTCGCCGTCGGGGCGTTCCACATCATCCGCAAGACCGATGACCCGTTCGTACGCGTCGCCACCGGCGGCATCACGGTCTGGATCGTCGGTCAGGCGCTGTTCAACATCGGGGTCGTGCTGCGCGTGTTCCCGGTGATGGGCGTGCCGCTGCCGTTCATGTCGCAGGGTGGGACGGCACTGCTGTCGGTGCTGCTGGGCTGTGGCGTGCTGCTCGCCTTCGCGCGCACGCTGCCGGCACCGCAGCCACGGGCCGTCACCGCGCAGGGTAGGGTCACCGGGTGACCACCTACCTTCTCGCCGGCGGAGGCACCGCCGGACACGTCAATCCGCTGCTCGCCGTCGCCGATCTGCTGCGCGAACGCGAGGGGGACTCGGTTCTGGTGCTCGGCACGAAGGAGGGCCTCGAGGCGCGGCTCGTGCCGGAGCGGGGCTATGAGCTTCTCGTGGTCGACAAGGTGCCGTTTCCGCGCCGGCCGAACCGCGCGGCGCTCGCCTTTCCCGCGCGCTTCCGCCGCGCGGTCGCGCAGGTGCGGGCGCTCATCCGCGACCGCGACGTCGACGTGGTGGTCGGCTTCGGCGGCTACGCCGCGGCGCCGGCCTACGTCGCCGCGCGCCGCGAGGGCATCCCGTTCGTGGTGCACGAGGCGAACGCGAAGCCGGGGCTCGCGAACGTGCTCGGCGCCCGTCGCGCCGCCGGCGTCGGCGTCGCCTTCGCCGGCACGCCGCTGAAGCGCGGGGAGGTGGTCGGGATGCCGCTGCGCCGCGAGGTCGTCGACCTCGACCGTGCGGGCAAGCGTGCGGAGGCCGCGGCCGCCTTCGGGCTCGACCCCGCAAGACCCGTGCTGCTCGTGTTCGGCGGCTCACTGGGGGCGCAGCGCCTGAACGAGGCGCTGGCGGGGTCGTGGCGCGACGTGCTCGACTCCGGATGGCAGCTGCTGCACGCCACGGGGGAGCGCAGCGACCTGGTCGATCCGGGCGCCCCCGGGTACACGATGCTGCGCTACATCGACCGGATGGACCTCGCCTTCGCGCTGGCCGATCTGATCGTCTCCCGCGCCGGCTCGGCGACGGTCAGCGAGATCAGCGCGCTGGGCATTCCGGCCGTGTACGTCCCCTACGCGGTCGGCAACGGCGAGCAGCGCCTTAACGCCGCATCCGCGGTGTCCGCGGGGGCCGCCATGCTGATCGACGACGGCACGTTCGACGCGGACGCCGTGCGGGCGACCGTGGTGCCGCTGCTCGGCGACAGGGAGCGCATCGCGGGAATGGCCGACGCCGCGCAGCGGGTCGGCACCCGCACCGGCACCGAGAACCTCGTCGCCCTGGTCGACCGTGCCCTCGGCGGTCGAGCACGCTGAGCCGTTCGAGCCGGCGCCCCATCTAGACTGAGCAGGACATGATCAGACCCGACCTCACCCTCCCGATCCCCGAGACGATCACCTCCGCGCACTTCATCGGCATCGGCGGCTCGGGCATGAGCGGACTGGCCCGCATGTTCCTGGACGCCGGCATCCGCGTGTCCGGTTCCGACCGTGCCGACAGCGACAATCTGCGCGCGCTCGAGGCGGCGGGAGCGACCGTGCACGTCGGTCACGACGCGGCGCACCTCGGCGACGCCGACACCGTCATCCACACGGGCGCCATCTGGCCGGAGAATCCGGAGTTCGTCACGGCGAAGCAGCGCGGCCTGCACGTGATCCACCGCTCTCAGGCACTGTTCTGGCTGATCGGCGGGCGCCGGCTGGTCTCGATCGCCGGGGCACACGGCAAGACGACCTCCACGGGGATGCTCGTCACCGCACTGCAGGCGCTGGGCGCCGACCCGAACTTCGTCAACGGCGGAGTGATCGAACAGCTCGGCGTGTCGAGCTCGTCCGGCGCCGACGAGCTGTTCGTCATCGAAGCCGACGAGTCGGACGGCACCTTCCTGCTGTACGCGACCTCGGTCGCGTTGATCACCAACGTCGACCCCGACCACCTGGACTTCTTCGCCTCGGAGGACGCGTTCTACGACGCCTTCGTGCGGTTCGGGAACGAGGCGCGCGAGGCCGTCGTCATCTCCAGCGACGACCCCGGCGCACAGCGGGTGCACGCCGGACTCACGCACGAGAAGGTCATCACCTTCGGTCAGGCGGCGGATGCGGACGTGCGCATCGAGGACATCGTCACCGACGGCCCCGTCGCCGCGACGCTCCGTCACGCCGGCGAATCGGTGCGCATGCAGCTGGCGGTCCCCGGTGTGCACAACGCCGTCAACGCCGCAGGAGCCGTGGCGGTGCTGATCACGCTCGGTCGCGGGCTGGCCGAATCGGTGCGCGCCGTGGAGGGCTTCGCCGGCACGGTGCGTCGCCTGGAACTGCACGGCGCCGAGCGTGGGGTGCAGGTGTACGACGACTACTCGCACCACCCCACCGAGGTGCGCGCGGCCCTCGAGGCCATGCGGAGCGTCGCGGGTGCCGGGCGCATCATCGCGATTCAGCAGCCGCACACGTACTCGCGCACCCAGCACATGTACCGCGAGTTCGCCGAGGTGCTGGAGCGCTACGCCGACCACACCGTCATGCTCGACGTGTACGGCGCCCGCGAGGACCCTGTGCCCGGCGTGACCGGCGAGCTGGTCAGCGGCGCCTTCGCCGACCCCACGAGGGTGCACTACGTGCCCGACTGGCAGCAGGCGGCCGACTACACGGCTCAGGTGGCGCACCAGGGTGACTTCGTGGTGACGCTCGGCTGCGGGAACGTCTATCAGATCATCCCGCAGGTGCTCGAGTCCCTCCGGCGCACAGACGAGAGCTGACGTGCGGCGCCCGGCACCTCTTCCCGCGTCGGCGGACGAGCCCGAGGACGTCGCCGCCGAGCCGGCGCGCTCGCGCCGCGCGTCGTCGCGGCGGCGGAACGACCTGCCGGATGCCGGAACCGACGCGGCGTCCACGGATGCCGAGACGCAGCCGCTCGACGGGCTGCGCGCCGCGGATCCCGCCACGGGCGCCGCCGCGCCGATCGCCTCGCTCGCCGCATCCGGGGAGCCTGCGGCTGACGGCGAAGGCACGCCGGATCCCGCCCCCGGCCCCGGCATGCGCAGCGCCGACGTGTGGCGGGCCGCGCGGGCGCGGCGAAAGGCTCTTCGTGCCGAGATCCGTCGCTTCACCCAGCGCAGCCGCCGTCGCCGCATGGTGCTGTGGGGGTGGGCCGGCGCGCTCGTCGTGGTCGTGCTCGGCAGCGTGATCGCGGCGTACAGTCCGCTGTTCTCCGTGCAGAAGATCACCGTCGCCGGAGCGCAGACGCTCGACGCGGCATCCGTGCAGCAGGCCCTCGCCGACCAGGTCGGGGCGCCCCTCGCCCTGGTCGACGCGAGCGCCGTGAAGTCGGCGCTCACCGAGTTCCCGATGATCGAGTCCTACGCGCTCGAGGCGCGACCGCCGCACGAGCTGCTCGTCCGCATCGTGGAGCGGACCCCCATCGGCGTGATCGCCTCGGATGCCGGGTACACGGTGGTCGACGCCGCGGGTGTCGCGCTGGCCACGACGGCCGAGCGCCCCGAGGGGCAGCCGATGCTCGAGATCTCCGCGGGGGTCGACTCACCGGCGTTCCACAGCGCGGGGCTCGTCGTCCGCTCGCTGCCGGCGGATCTGCGGGCGACGGTGACCGAGGTCAGGGCGAACTCCGCGGACGACGTCGCGTTCACGACGAGTGACGGCAAGACCGTCGTCTGGGGAAGCGACGCGGACTCCGTCGAGAAGGCTCTGGTGCTGGTGAAGCTGATCGCGGCCGCACCCGAGGCGCGCACCTTCGACGTGTCGTCGCCGCGCGTTCCCGTCGTCCGCTGAGGCCGCGAACGCCCGCGCCGGGCAGATCGGCACGACACGCCGTGTCGCTGCACGCAGGGGCGAGGTGTGCGCCTACCGTCGATCAGGAGAACGCAATACCGGGAAACAGTTTAACCCTCTCGTAGAGGTTGAAGGTTTATCCCACGTCAGGCTCGAATAACGGAGGCCGGCCATGAGCCAGAACCAGAACTACCTCGCCGTGATCAAGGTCGTCGGCGTCGGCGGTGGCGGCGTCAACGCCGTCAACCGCATGATCGAGCTCGGGCTCCGCGGAGTCGAGTTCATCGCCGTCAACACCGACGCCCAGGCGCTGCTGATGAGCGACGCCGACGTCAAGCTCGACGTGGGCCGCGAGCTCACCCGCGGACTCGGCGCGGGGGCCGACCCTGAGGTCGGGCGCCGCGCAGCCGAGGACCACGCCGAGGAGATCGAACAGGCGCTCACCGGGGCCGACATGGTCTTCGTCACCGCCGGAGAGGGCGGCGGCACCGGCACGGGCGGCGCACCCGTCGTCGCGCGCATCGCCAAGTCCATCGGCGCCCTGACCATCGGCGTCGTCACCAAGCCGTTCTCGTTCGAGGGGCGTCGCCGGCAGAGCCAGGCGGAGGCCGGTGTCGCCAAGCTGAAGGAGGAGGTCGACACCCTGATCGTGGTTCCGAACGACCGCCTCCTCGAGATCAGCGACCGCGGCATCTCGATGATAGAGGCGTTCGCGACGGCCGACCAGGTGCTCCTCGCCGGTGTGCAGGGCATCACCGACCTGATCACCACGCCCGGTCTCATCAACCTCGACTTCGCCGACGTGAAGTCCGTCATGCAGGGCGCAGGATCGGCGCTGATGGGCATCGGATCGGCGCGCGGCGCCGACCGGGCCATCAAGGCCGCCGAGCTCGCCGTGGAGTCGCCGCTGCTCGAGGCATCGATCGAGGGTGCGCACGGTGTGCTGCTGTCGATCCAGGGTGGGTCGAACCTCGGCATCTTCGAGATCCACGACGCCGCCGACCTCGTCAAGGAAGCCGCGCACCCCGAGGCGAACATCATCTTCGGTACGGTCATCGACGACACGCTCGGCGACGAGGTGCGGGTGACGGTCATCGCCGCCGGCTTCGACGGTGGCGAGCCCACCACGCGTCTGGAGCCCATGGTCGTCGAGCGCTCGGCGGCCGCACCGCTCCCCGAGGTGCGTCTGGACGAGGCGGTCGAGGAGCCCACGACCGAAGCGCCGAAGCCCGTCGCCCCTGCTCCCGTGGCGACGAGCATCGAGCCGGCCTTCGCCGACGACGACATCGACATTCCCGAGTTCCTGAAGTGACCCTCGCAGCGCGGCTGTCGGCGATCGACGAGCGGATCGCCGACGCCGCGCGCCTGGCCGGTCGCGAGCCGGGGGAGATCACCCGGATCGTGGTGACCAAGTTCCACCCCGCGCAGCTTGTGCGCGACCTGCACGCGCTGGGCGTGACCGATATCGGCGAGAACCGGCAGCAGGAGCTCACCGCCAAGCGTGCGGAGCTGCACGACGTGCCGCTGCGCTGGCATTTCATCGGCCAGGCGCAGACGAACAAGGCCGCCGCGATCCGTCGGGCATCCGATGTCGTGCATTCGATCGATCGCGTCAAACTGGCGGATGCGTTGCATCGCGCGGCCGTCGACGACCATGCGCTGGACGTGCTCGTGCAGGTGAACCTCACGGAGGACCCCGGCCGCGGCGGCAGCACTCTCTCCGACGCCGAGGCGCTCGCCGAGCACGTGCTCGGGCTCGACTCGCTGCGGCTGCGCGGCGTGATGGCCGTGGCGCCGCTCGATGAGGAGCCCGCTTCCGCGTTCGCGCGACTGCGCGCGGTCGCCGACCGCATCCGACAGCTCGCCCCCGAGGCGGACTGGATCTCCGCCGGCATGACCGGCGATTTCGTCGAAGCCGTCCAGGCCGGTGCGACACACCTGCGGATCGGCTCCGCAATCACAGGACCCCGGCCTGTGCAGGGTTAACCTGAAGGCCAGACCAGCCCCAAACGTTCGAACCGGAGGACACGATGGGTAACCCGCTGAAGAAGACCATGGTGTATCTCGGCCTCGCCGACGAGGAAGAGGTCTACGACGAGACCGCCGCACACTCGCCGGCACGCCCGGTTCGTGAGCGCGAGCACGAGCGCGAGGAGCAGGCTCCTGCCCCGGTCACACCGCTGCGCCGCCCCACGGCGGTGCGCCAGCCCTCCGCTGGCACGGTCAACGAGATCCTGACGGTGCACCCGAAGCAGTACCGCGACGCGCAGGTGATCGCCGAGAACTTCCGTGACGGTGTGCCGGTCATCATCAACCTGTCGCAGATGAGCGACGCGGATGCCCGTCGTCTGATCGACTTCGCCAGCGGACTCTCGCTCGGCCTGTACGGTCGCATCGAGCGCGTGACGAGCAAGGTCTTCCTGCTGTCGCCCGAGAACATCGCCGTGTCCGGTCAAGGCGGCATCGCGCAGGCGGAGTCCGCCTCGTTCGATTCCTGACCTTGGGATCCGTTCTCGCCATCATCGGCGGCATCCTCGAGCTGCTGCTGACGCTCTATGTGCTGGTGCTGATCGCGCGTCTGGTGCTGGACTACATCCCGCTGTTCAACCGGGAGTGGCGTCCGAAGGGCGCCGGTCTCATCGCGGCGGAGATCGTGTACACGATCACCGATCCGCCCATCCGGTTCTTCCGGAGGATCATCCCGCCGCTGCGGATCGGCTCGTTCGCACTCGACTTCGGCTTCGCTCTCACGATGCTCGTCGTGCTCATCCTGATGTCGGTCGTACGCGCCCTCACCTGACCCCGTCGCCGGTCATGAGCTCATCGCGCCGCCCAGCCGAGGGGACTATGCTTGGCTCCCAGGCGCGCGCCCCGGGTACGCGTCGACCGAAACACCGCGCCAATTCTCAACGACTGGCCACCGAACTCACCGAAAGAGGAGCCACCCATGGCACTTACCCCGGATGACGTCGTCCACAAGGAGTTCCAGCACGTCCGCTTCAAGGACGGCTTCGACCCCGAGGAGGTCGATGACTACCTCGACGAGATCGTCGTTGAGTGGCGCAAGACCATCGAGGAGAACAACGAGCTGAAGGCGAAGCTCGCCGCGTACGAGTCCGGCGAGAACGCTCCGGCCGCCGCGCCCGTCACTGCCGCTCCGGTCGCCGCCGCGCCGGCGCCTGCCGCGCCCGCTGAGGGCAGCGGAGCCACCAGCACCTCCGCGGGGATCATCGAGCTGGCCCAGCGCCTGCACGACGAGCACGTCGCCGAGGGCGAGGCCAAGCGCAAGCAGCTCATCGAGGAGGCGGAGGCCGAGGTCGCCCGCATCCGCACCGAAGCCGAGGCGAAGCAGCGTGAGGAGTCCGCACGCCTCGAGCGCGAGCGCAACACCCTCGAGGGGCGCATCACCGAGCTGCGCGAGTTCGAGCGCGACTACCGCGGCAAGCTGCGCGCCCTCATCGAGGGGCAGCTGCGAGACCTCGACCAGAAGGCGTCGTCCTCGGAGTCGACGCCGGTCTCCGCCATCGGACTGTAGGTCTGAATGGCAGGGCGTCGTCCCCTTCGTCGGTCGGCGGCCGGAGCGATCGTCGCGTCTCTCGCGGCGATCGTCCTGGCCGCCGATCAGTTTGTAAAGCACCTCACCATCGAGAACCTGCCGTTGCATGAGGCCGTCCCGGTGCTGGGGGAGTTCCTTCAGCTGTACTTCGTGCGCAACTCCGGTGCGGCATTCTCGATCGGCTCGAGCATGACCTGGATCTTCACGATCGCGCTCGCGGTCGTGACGGGCGTCATCGTCTGGAAGACGCTCGAGGTGCGCTCTCGCCTGTGGAGCGTCGTGCTGGGCTGCCTGCTCGGCGGTGTGCTCGGCAACCTCACCGACCGGCTCCTCCGCGAACCCGGCTTCGCGGTCGGCCACGTGGTCGACATGATCTCGATGCCGTGGATGATGCCGGCGATCTTCAACGTCGCCGACATCTTCATCGTCACGGGGATGATCGCCGTGGCGCTGCTCGTCGTCATGGGTCTGCGCCTCGACGGCACCCGCGAGCGCGACGCGGTGAAGACCGATGCCGCGGATGCGGTGGAGTCGCCCGCCGCGGCGAGCGAGAGCTGAGCGTGGAGTCGCGCAGTCTTCCGGTGCCCGACGGCCTCGACGGCAGCCGGGTGGACGCCGCCCTGGCGAAGATGCTCGGCTTCTCGCGCACCTTCGCCGCCGAGGTCGCCGAAGCCGGCGGGGTGAGCCTCGACGGCGCGCCCATCGGCAAAGCCGACCGGCTGCGTGCCGGCGGCTGGCTCGATGTGAGTTGGCAGCCCAAGGAGGAGCCGCGCATCGTGCCCATCGCCGTGCCGGAGCTCGGCATCGTGCACGACGACGACGACATCGTCGTGGTCGACAAGCCCACCGGGGTCGCGGCGCACCCGTCGCTGGGGTGGGACGGTCCGACGGTCGTCGGCGCCCTCGCCGCCGCCGGCTTCCGGATCGCCACCAGCGGGGCCCCCGAGCGGCAGGGAGTGGTGCACCGGCTCGATGTCGGCACCAGCGGCCTGATGGTGGTCGCGAAGACCGAATCCGCGTACACCGCGCTGAAGCGGGCGTTCAAGGAGCGCACCGTCGAGAAGATCTATCACGCCGTCGTGCAGGGTCATCCGGATCCGCTGTCCGGCACGATCGACGCGCCCATCGGGCGGCATCCGCATCATCAGTGGAAGTTCGCGGTCACCCCCGACGGCAAGCCGTCCGTGACGCACTACGAGACGCTGGAGGCGTTTCCCGGGGCGTCGCTGCTGAAGATCCATCTGGAGACCGGTCGCACCCATCAGATCCGCGTGCACATGGCCGCCCACCGGCATCCGTGCGTCGGCGATCCGCTGTACGGCGCGGACCCGACCCTGTCGGCCCGGCTGGGGCTGACCCGGCAGTGGCTGCATGCGCATCAGCTCGCCTTCGCGCATCCCGCCACCGGTGAGTGGGTGCAGTTCGCGTCGCCCTACCCGGATGACTTCCAGCACGCTCTTGCCGTGCTCGACCCCGGTCGCTGACAAGCCTGCGACGCGATGCTTCGCGCCGCCCCGAGCCGGGCGGTGCGCGACGCGCGGAGTGTTCGCCGCAGCGGATGTCGGCGGCGTGCGACAGACTCGGGGCATGAGCATCGACGTGCGCCCCGCGACGGCGTTCGACGACGTCGCCACGCTGGTCGGGCCGAAGAACCCGGCGTCCAACGTGTGCTTCTGCCTGAGCTACCGGATCGGCAGCAAGGAGAACGTCGCCCTGCGTGGCGAGGCGCGAGCCGCGAGGGTGCGGGAGCTGTGCGATCACGACCCGCCGCCGGGTGTGATCGCCTATCTCGATGACGAGCCCGTGGGCTGGGCGGCGCTGCATCCCCGGCGCGACACGAGCTTCGCGCGCAACAGGCTCATCCCGCACATCGACGACCTCGACGTCTGGTCGCTGTGGTGCTTCCGCGTGCGCCCGGGGCACCGCAAGCAGGGCCTCATGCACGCGCTCGTCGACGGCGCGGTCGAGTACGCGCGCGAGCGCGGAGCGCCGGCTGTCGAGGGTTACCCGGTCGACAACCGAGGCGCGAAGGTCAATCAGACGATGATGTACGTGGGCACCCGGTCGCTCTTCGAGAGCGCGGGCTTCGAGAAGGCGGCCGACACCGGATCGGTGCTCGACGGCCATCCCCGGGTGCTCATGCGGCGAGACCTGCGCGTCAGCGCTTGACCCGGCCGCCGCGGAAGTGCGCGGGGTCGTCCTCGGCCATGGCCAGGGCGATCTTGCGCACATGGGCGTCGTCGACGTCGCCCATGGCGGCGAGGTCGTAGAAGCCGACCTCGGTGAGCTCTCCGTCCGCGGGGTCGGGCTCTCCCGATACCCAGGTGCAGCGGAAGACGATGTCGAGGTAGTCGACATGGTCGCCGTTCGGGTAAGTGACGCGGGGAAGCTGCTGAACCAGGGCGAGCCGATCGACCGACACGACGACGCCGGCCTCCTCGAGGCACTCGCGTGCCGCTGCATCCGCGGGCTCCTCGCCGGGTTCGACGATCCCCGCGATGGTCTGCCACGCGCCGTTGTCGGCGCGCTTGCCGAGCAGCACCTTCTCATCCCGGAACACGACGGCCGTCGCGCCGATGAGGGGGAGCGGGTCGTGTCCGATGCGCTCACGGAGGGCGAGCACGAAGTCAGGGGTGGCCATGTCGATCAGCGTATCGGCGGCTGATAGGAAGAACACGTGAACCGGAACCGCCGTCGGAGGCAATACCCAGTGTGAGCACAGACAGCGAGATCATCCAGCGGTCGATCGATGAGCCTGAGGCGTTCTCCGGCATTTTCGAGCGACACGTCCGTCCCGTCGGCGGCTACATCCGCCGACGGGTGGGCGTGGATGCCGTGGACGACGCGCTGAGTGAGACGTTCCTCGTGGCGTTCCGGCGACGTGCGTCGTTCGACGGCAGCGTCGGCTCGGCGCTGCCGTGGCTGCTCGGCATCGCGACACGGGTGGTCAAGCGCCACCGTGCGGATGAAGCGAGGCAGTGGCGGTCGTTCGAGGCGGTTTCGGGTACGGCGCAGGTGGGGGAGAACGGCCACGGCGCGGTGGATGAGCGGGTGGATGCAGATACCGCCATCCGAGCCCTGGCGCCTCGCATCGCCGCGCTGTCGGCGCGGGATCGCGACACTCTGCTGCTGTACGCGTGGGGAGATTTGACCTATGAGCAGATCGCTCTGGCGCTGGGCGTGCCGGTGGGGACCGTGAGATCCCGACTGAACCGTGTGCGCAGGAAGCTCGCGCCCCCGGGCTCGCATTCCGCGGCCCGGCTGACCTGGATGGCGAAGGAGAACAGCGATGTCGCTTATGGAACGCGTGCGTGAGATCGGCGCTGAGGGCGAGCATGTTGAAGAGCGCACAGTGGCAGCTGCAAGGGGCGAGCTGATGCGTGAGATCGCGCGAAGCAAGCCTGTGCGGAAGCGTCGCTCGACGGTGCGATGGGCCGGGATCGGCATCGGCGGTCTGGTCGCCGGTACCGCAGTGACGGCGATCGTGGCCGGGACGGTGCTCGCGCCGGCCGAGGCTCCGAGCGCATCAGCCGCAGAAGTGCTGGAGGACGCCGCAGACGTGACCATCCAAGCCGGTGGCCTCGCCGTGCCGTCCGGCGGATATCTTCTGATCCGGTCCGTGTCGGAGACCGTCCGATACTGGGACGTCGACATGCCGGCGGCCGACGGCGAGGAATGGGTCCGTTTCAACAACGGGAACCGTGCCGATGCAGAAGCCGCGCTGCTGACCCGAGGGGTCGCTTCGCTGTACGTTCCGGCGGACCGCACAGGTGAGTGGGTGAAAGTGAAGGAGCCGTCGGAGACGGTCGAGGCATTTGGCGAACGCGCCGAGGAGGCGATGGCGGACGCCGAGATCCACTTCGATCAGCCTCATGCCCCGGAGACGCTGCGAGTCGCAGCGGGCGCGTACGAGCATGTCGACGGACAGGACGGTGAGGGCACGGTGACGGACTATCTCGACGGCCGTCGCTTCTGGGATGACATGCCATCCACCGACCCGCGAGAGGTGCTCAGCTGGATGCGCGGCCGGTTGGGGGAGTCCGCGGACAGCTCCGCCTCGGACAGCTCGATCGTGGAAACCCTGGTCGACGACCCGTCCCTCCCGCTGGCGCCGCCTGACGTGCGAGCGGCGGTGCTACGGACGCTGGCGTTGCTCGACGGCTCCAGGGTGCTGGCGGTCGACGGCGACGTGACGACGATCAGATTCGAATGGTCGACCGAATGGTGGACGGCATGGAGGGACATCGAAGTCGACACGGAGCGCGGGCTCATCGTGGGAGTCACCGACTCCGGCGTGGTCACCCGAGATCAGTCCGCCATCGACGGTCTCCCGAACTGGCAGACCCGGACGAGTCACCAAGTCTCCGTGGTGGAGTCGGCCCCCTGACCGCATCCGCCGTACCGGCCCCGGCGTCGCAGTCGATGTCGAGGCCGGAGCGGGCGCCGGGCCTTGTATGTCCGACCCCGAACGTAGACTCGATGCATGGCCTCCGACTCCTTCGTGCACCTCCACGTCCACAGCGAGTACTCCATGCTGGACGGTGCGGCGAAGATCGCGGCGATGACCCAGGCGGCGGCCGATTACGGCATGCCGGCCATCGCCGTGACGGATCACGGCAACACGTTCGCAGCCTTCGAGTTCTACAACGCCGCGAACGCCGCGGGGGTCAAGCCGATCATCGGCCTGGAGGCCTACGTCACCCCCGGCACGCACCGCAGCGACAAGTCGCGGGTGGCGTGGGGGTCGCCCGACCAGAAGAGCGACGACGTCTCGGGATCCGGCGCCTACACGCACATGACCATGTGGAGCCAGAGCACGCAGGGCATGCACAACCTGTTCCGGCTCAGCTCGCTCTCGAGCATCGAGGGCTACTACTTCAAG
This sequence comes from Microbacterium sp. NPDC058345, assembly GCF_042723855.1. Lineage (NCBI taxonomy): Bacteria > Bacillati > Actinomycetota > Actinomycetes > Micrococcales > Microbacteriaceae > Microbacterium > Microbacterium sp. NPDC058345. The sequence continues at coordinate 715,867 of NZ_JBHXIG010000002.1, read as the reverse complement.
CCGCGCATGGACCGGGACCTGCTGCAGACCTACGGCAAGGGCCTCATCGCCACCACCGGCTGCCCCTCCGGCGAGGTGCAGACCCGCCTGCGCCTCGGGCAGTACGACGCCGCCCGCGCTGCCGCCGCCGAGTTCCAGGACATCTTCGGCAAGGAGAACTACTTCGCCGAGATCATGGACCACGGCCTCTCCATCGAGCGTCGGGTGATGACCGATCTGCTGCGGCTCGCGAAGGATCTGAACATCCCGCTGGTCGCGACCAACGATTCGCACTACACGCACCAGCACGAGGCCGACGCGCACGAGGCGCTGCTGTGCGTGCAGTCCGGTTCGACGATGGACGACCCGAACCGGTTCAAGTTCGACGGCGACGGCTACTACATCAAGAGCGCGCAGGAGATGCGCCAGCTGTTCCGCGACCACCCCGAAGCGTGCGACAACACGCTGCTGATCGCCGAGCGCTGCCAGGTCGAGTTCGACACCTCCGCGAACTACATGCCGCGCTTCCCGGTGCCCGACGGCGAGAGCGAGGACAGCTGGCTCGTCAAAGAGGTCGAGAAGGGGCTGCACTACCGCTACCCGAGCGGCATCCCCGACCGGGTGCGCAAGCAGGCGGAGTACGAGACCGGCATCATCCTGCAGATGGGGTTCCCCGGCTACTTCCTCGTCGTCGCCGACTTCATCAACTGGGCCAAGGACAACGGCATCCGCGTCGGGCCGGGCCGTGGCTCGGGCGCCGGGTCGATGGTCGCATACGCCATGAAGATCACCGACCTCGACCCGCTCGAGCACGGCCTCATCTTCGAGCGCTTCCTGAACCCCGATCGTGTCTCGATGCCCGACTTCGACGTCGACTTCGACGACCGCCGCCGCGGCGAGGTGATCGACTACGTCACCGAGAAGTACGGCTCCGAGCGGGTGGCGCAGATCGTCACCTACGGCACCATCAAGTCGAAGCAGGCGCTGAAGGACGCCGGGCGCGTGCTCGGCTTCCCGTTCAGCATGGGCGACCGCCTCACCAAGGCGATGCCGCCGGCGGTGATGGGCAAGGACATGCCGCTCAGCGGAATGTACGACTCGGCACACCCGCGGTACAAGGAGGCGAGCGAGTTCCGCGCCCTCATCGACACCGACCCCGAGGCGAAGACCGTCTTCGACCGGGCCCTGGGCCTGGAGGGGCTGAAGCGGCAATGGGGCGTGCACGCCGCCGGCGTGATCATGTCGAGCGAGCCGCTGCTCGACATCATCCCGATCATGAAGCGCGAGCAGGACGGCCAGATCGTCACGCAGTTCGACTATCCGTCCTGCGAGTCGCTCGGCCTGATCAAGATGGACTTCCTGGGGCTGCGCAACCTCACCATCATCTCCGACGCCCTCGACAACATCCGCCTCAACCGCGGCGAAGAGCTCGATCTCGAGCATCTCGAGCTCGACGACCGCGGCGTCTACGACCTGCTCGCCCGCGGTGAGACGCTGGGCGTGTTCCAGCTCGACAGCCCGCCGCTGCGCTCGCTCATGCGCCTGATGAAGCCGGACAACTTCGGTGACATCTCCGCTCTCATCGCCCTGTACCGGCCGGGCCCGATGGGCGCGAACTCGCACACCAACTACGCGCTGCGCAAGAACGGTCAGCAGCCGATCACGCCGATCCACGCCGAGCTCGAGGAACCCCTCGCCGACATCCTGCAGGAGTCCTACGGCCTGATCATCTATCAGGAGCAGGTCATGGCGATCGCGCAGAAGGTCGCCGGGTTCAGCCTCGGTCAGGCCGACATCCTGCGCCGCGCGATGGGAAAGAAGAAGAAGTCCGAGCTCGACAAGCAGTACGAGGGCTTCTCGGGCGGCATGAAGGAGCGTGGCTACGGCGAGGGCGCGATCAAGGCACTGTGGGACATCCTGCTGCCCTTCTCGGACTACGCGTTCAACAAAGCGCACTCCGCCGCCTACGGCCTCGTCTCGTACTGGACCGCCTATCTGAAGGCGCACTATCCCGCCGAGTACATGGCTGCGCTGCTGACCAGCGTCGGTGATTCCAAGGACAAGATGGCGCTGTACCTCAACGAGTGCCGCCGCATGGGCATCAAGGTGCTCCCGCCGGACGTCTCGGAGTCGATCAACTACTTCGCCGCTGTCGGCGCGGACATCCGTTTCGGCCTCGGTGCCGTGCGCAACGTGGGCGGCAACGTCGTCGACGGCATCATCGCGGCGCGCAAGGACGAGAAGTTCTCCTCGTTCCACGACTTCCTCGACAAGGTGCCGCTCCACGTGGCGAACAAGCGCACCGTCGAATCGCTCATCAAGGCGGGAGCGTTCGACTCGATGGGCGACACCCGTCGCGCGCTGATGGAGATCCACGAGGATGCCGTCGAGGCGTCGGTCGACCGCAAGCGCAACGAAGCCCAGGGCGCGATCGGCTTCGATTTCGACAGCCTGTACGACGGGACGGAGGAAACGGCCCCCGCGAAGGTGCCCGACCGCCCGGAATGGATCAAGAAGGACAAGCTCGCCTTCGAACGCGAGATGCTCGGGTTGTACGTCTCCGACCATCCGCTCGCCGGCCTCGAAGTTCCGCTGGCCAAGCACGCGTCGATCTCGATCAACGACCTGCTCACCTCGGAGGACCTGCAGGACGGCGACCAGGTCACCGTGGCCGGACTGGTCACCAGCGTGCAGCACCGCGTCGCCAAGGCCAGCGGGAACCCGTACGGCATGATCACCGTCGAGGACTTCAACGGTGAGGTGACCGTGATGTTCATGGGCAAGACGTACACCGAGTTCCAGCACACGCTGCAGCAGGATGCCATCCTCGCCGTGCGCGGCCGGGTGTCCCGCCGCGACGACGGGCTCAATCTGCACGCCCAGTCGGCCTTCTCGCCGGATGTCGGCTCCTTCGACGCCGCGGGACCGCTGGCACTGCTCGTGGCCGAGCAGCGCGCCACCGAGCGGGTCATGAACGACCTCGCCGAGGTGCTGCGCCGCCACGCCGGCGACACCGAGGTGCTGCTGCGGGTGCACCGCGGAGCATCCGCGAAGGTGTTCGAGGTGCCGATGCCGGTGAAGGTGTCCGCAGACCTCTTCGGCGATCTCAAATCGCTGCTCGGCCCCTCCTGCCTGGGTTGACGGGCTCGGCGGCCGCGTCACATCACCGCACGGGACAGGACACCGAAAGGATCCACTCGGCTTGCGCCGATAGGATCGACACTCGCACCGCGACGCGAAGGCCACGAAAGGACCTGCTGCCATGAGCACCGATCAGGCGAGCATCGAGCCGGATCCCCTCGAGCCGGATCCGGCAGGGCCGGTTCCCGCAGAGGACGACGCCGAGGACGGCGTGCTCTACGAAGAGCAGGTGCAGCCCGAGTACGGCATCCTCGGATTCACGCTGCGTGAGCTGCTCATCGTGGCCGTGTGGACGCTGGCCTTCATCACCTCGTTCTTCCCCGTCGCACCCGGAGCGGCGACGGTGTGGGTGCAGGGGATCTCCTGGATCCTGTCCATCGGGGTGCCGACGGTCGCCGTGTTCCTGCTCGTGCTGCGCCGCTTCTCTCCGGACGGCATCCGCCGGGTCGGCTCCCTCGGCATCGATCAGTTCGCGTCCGTCGCGTTCTCCGTCGCGGCGGTGGTCTGGGCGCAGGCACTGTGGAACGCGGTCGCGGCGACGATCGCGGTCGGCGTCTACCTGGTCGGCTGGGTCACCGTCTTCGAGACGGTGGCCTTCCTGGGCCTGGTCGTCCTCACGGTCGCCGCACCCCTCGTCCCTCGCCTGCGCGAGGACTTCCACGGCCGGCTCGAGACGCTCGCGCACCGCAACGCCAACCCCGTCCGTCCCGTGATCGCGAGGCCGCGCCCGGAGCGTGGCCCGGATGACACTCCGGCGCCCGCAGCGGGTGGGACCCGTACAACCCCGGATGCCGCGGATGCGCTCTCCGGCGATGCCCGCGCCGGGGAGGGAACGGATGCGCCGTCGCCCGATGCGGACGCGAGCCGGGCCGACCGACGCGATCCCGACGTCACCGCGGTGATCGAGCCGGTCCCGCAGAACCTGCCCGAGGCGGAGACCACGAACGCGGCCGATCAGCCCCGCGTCGAGACGGCGCTCAACGTCGCCGCCGGCGAGTCGTCGGATGCCGCGGCACCGGTCGACGGGCACATGACCACACAGGATCTGCGGGAGATCTTCGCCATCGACGCCCCGACCGGCGAGCTGCCCGACGAGCAGAGCGCACCGGATGCCACCGCCGAGCAGATCTCTGCCGGCGACCACGTCTCCGGCGGCGACACCGGCACGACCCGCACCGCGGACCACCAGCCCGCCTACGCCCGCCGCAATGGCCAGGACGCAGCAGAGCAGGGCGGCGCCGGAGCCGACCCGATGCCCGGTCCGTTCTGGATCCTCGCCGGCAGTGAGCGGGATGTGCACGACGAGCACGGCCGTCCGCTGTTCCGCATCGGCCCGCGGGCCTGGGCGCTCGTCATCGAGGACCGGGGCGGAGCGTACGTCGTGCGTCACGATGACGGCCGCATCGGATACCTCCACGACCTCACGAACATCACGAAGGGCTGAGCGCGTGCGCACCATCGATCTCCGCGGGCGCAGCCTCGCTCCCGCCGACATGCTCGCCGCCGTGCCGAGAGCGACCCAGGCCCGCGCCGAGGCGCTCGAAGCGGCGGGCCGCATCGTCGACGACGTGCGCGAGCGGGGTGAGCAGGCGCTGCGGGAGCAGGCCGAGCGGTTCGACCGAGTGTCGGATCACGCCATCCGCGTGCCGTCCGAGCACATCGCCGACGCCGCGGCATCCGTCGACCCGGCCGTGCGCGAGGCGCTGGAGGCGGCGATCGACCGCGTGCGGCGTGGCTCCGCCGCACAGGTGCCCGCGCCGAGGACGACAGACATCGGCCCCGGGGCGCGCATCATCCAGCGCTGGCAACCGGTCACGCGCGCCGGGGTCTACATCCCCGGCGGCAAGGCACCCCTCGCGTCCAGTGTCATCATGAACGTCGTCCCAGCCCAGGTCGCGGGGGTGACATCGATCGCGCTCGCCTCGCCGCCACAGGCGGGTCACGCCGGACGGGTGCACCCGACGATCCTCGCCGCCGCGGCGCTCCTCGGCGTCGACGAGGTGTACGCGATGGGCGGAGCCGGCGCGATCGGTGCCCTGGCACACGGGGTGGCGGAGCTGGGTCTCGATCCGGTCGACGTCGTCTCCGGCCCCGGGAACAACTACGTCGCGTCGGCCAAGCGGGCGGTCGCCGGCGTGGTCGGTACCGACTCCGAGGCGGGCGCCACCGAGATCCTCATCGTGGCGGATGCGGCGGCCGACCCCGACCTCATCGCGGCCGACCTCATCAGCCAGGCCGAGCACGACGAGCAGGCGTCCGCCGTGCTGGTGACCGATTCGACGACGCTCGCGGAGCGCGTCGCCGCGCGGGTCGCCGACCGGGTGCCCGGCACCGCGCACGCGGAACGGGTCGCCGCGGCACTCGACGGGCCGCAGTCGGCGATCGTGCTGGTGGACGACCGCGCGATGGCCGAGGCGTTCAGCAACGCGTACGCTCCGGAGCACCTCGAACTGCACCTCGCCGACGCCGCGGCGGCGGCCGAGCGGTTCACCAGCGCCGGGGCGATCTTCGTCGGCGACCAGACGCCGGTCAGCCTCGGCGACTACATGGCCGGAAGCAATCACGTGCTGCCGACCGGGGGACAGGCGCGCTACGCGGCGGGTCTCGGTGCGTACACCTTCCTGCGTCCGCAGCAGGTGATCGCGTACGACCACGCCGCGCTGGCCGAGGTTCGCGCAGGCGTGGTGGCACTGGCGAACGCCGAGGTGCTGCCCGCACACGGGGATGCCGTCGACGCGCGTTTCGAGCGCTGACTCAGGTCGCTCCGACCCGACCGGGTACGCTGGGAGATCATGCACTGCCCCTTCTGCCGGCATCCGGACTCCCGCGTCATCGATTCCCGCACCAGCGACGACGGTCTGTCGATCCGCCGCAGGCGGCAGTGCCCCGAGTGCGGTGGCCGGTTCTCGACCACGGAGACGGCCAGCCTCGTGGTCATCAAGCGCTCCGGCGTCGTCGAGCCGTTCAGCCGCGACAAGGTCATCTCCGGCGTGCGCAAGGCCTGTCAGGGCCGCCCGGTGACCGACGCCGATCTCGCGGTGCTCGCACAGCAGGTCGAGGAGGCCGTGCGGCAGACCGGAGTCTCGCAGCTGGACACCAACGAGATCGGACTCGCCATTCTCGGCCCGCTGCGCGAGCTGGACGAGGTCGCCTACCTGCGCTTCGCGAGCGTCTACCAGGAGTTCGACTCCCTCGAGGACTTCGAGACCGCGATCGGCGAGCTGCGCTCCGACCACGCGCGGCGCGGCCCGGCCGACCGGTAGCCTGGCACTGATGTACCCACTGCTCTTCCGCCATGTCCTCTCGCGCCTCGATCCCGAGTTCGCCCACCACGCCGCCATGGCCGTGATCCGCGTGCTCGGTGTGCCGCCCTTCTCGTGGGTGACCCGCGCCATCGCCGCACCCGGCACGTCGCAGCGGGTGCGTGCGCTCGGTCTCACCTTCCCCTCGCCGTTCGGCGTCGCCGCCGGTTTCGACAAGAACGCGGTCGGCGTGCGCGGGCTCGACGCACTGGGCTTCGGGCACATCGAGGTCGGCACCATCACGGCGATCCCGCAGGACGGCAACCCCCGGCCGCGACTCTTCCGCCTCGTGCCCGACCGGGCGGTGATCAACCGGATGGGCTTCAACAACCGGGGCGCGGATGCCGCGGCGCGACGGCTGCAGAGACTTCGCAGACGTGCCCCGCGCGCAGTCATCGGCGTCAACATCGGCAAGAGCCGGGTCGTCGAGGTCGACGACGCCGTCGCCGACTACGTCGCGTCGGCGTCTCGGCTCGCCCCCCTCGCCGATTACCTGGCGATCAACGTCTCGTCGCCGAACACCCCGGGTCTGCGCGGACTGCAGGCCGTCGAGACGCTGGCACCGCTGCTGCGCGCCGTGAAGGATGCCGCCGGCGCCACCCCGCTGCTCGTGAAGATCGCGCCCGACCTCTCCGACGACGAAATCACGGCGATCGCGCGCCTCGCCGTCGCGGAGGGACTCGACGGCATCATCGCCCACAACACCACGATCTCGCGAGACGGTCTTCGCACCGACGCGGCGGTCGTCGAGGCCGCCGGCGCCGGCGGTCTCTCCGGTGCGCCGCTGAAGGCGCGCTCGCTCGAGGTGCTCGCCGTCGTCAGAGCCGCGGTGCCCGAGGACTTCTGCGTGATCGCGGTCGGCGGGGTCGAGACCCCGCAGGACGTACAGGAGCGACTGGATGCCGGAGCGACGCTGGTGCAGGGCTACACGGCCTTCCTGTACCGCGGTCCGCTGTGGGCCCGTCAGATCAACCGCGGGCTGCGCGGGCGCTGAGACGAGAAAGCCCCGGCCGACCGGTCGGGGCTCTCGTCAGGTCAGGCCGGGTACTGGCCGCGCTTGACCTGAGGCTTGGGCAGGCGCATGAAGCGCATCTGCAGGGCGCGCATCGCCGCGTACCAGCCCAGCCCCTTCTCGCGCCGATCGGCACCGAACTTCGCGGCCACCTTGCGCTTCACGCGGATGCTGAGCAGCAGCATGTCGCCGATCGCGAGCACCATGTAACCCCACAGGCCGACGATGGCCCAGAACTGCATGGCCGGGATCGGCACGAGGTTCAGCAGGATCACCAGCAGCATCGCCGCCATGATCCACTCCGACAGGTGCCACCCGGCATCGACGTAGTCGCGCACCCAGCGGCGCTGCGGGCCCTTGTCCCGGGCGGGCAGGTACTTGTCCTCGCCGTTCTCCATGCCGATCCGGGCGCGCTCCCGGCGCGCCTGCAGGTCAGCCTTGGCCGCGGCCCTGGCCTCCTTGGTGTTCGCGACCAGCGGCCGGCGGCGAGCGGCCTCGCGTTCCGCACGGGTGGGTGTCGCGCGTCCCTTGCCCACGGCGGGCGTCTCGGGGGCGTCGTCGTTCGAAGCGGTGGGAGTGGGCACGTGCGACCTCAGTTCGGAATCGGGTTCGCCTTAAGATTACTCGCATGACTTCGTCTGCATCACCGGCCCCCGCCGAACACGAATCCGCCCTCGCCGAGGCCGTCGCGCTCGGCATGCCCGCAGCGCTCTCCGATCTGGGCGGGCTGGTGCGCATCCCCGGCATCGCGTGGCCGGCGTTCGACCAGACGGCGCTGGAGCGCAGCGCCGACGCCGTCGCCGAGCTCGCTCGTGACACCGGGGTGTTCGACGAGGTCCGGGTGCTGCGCGCGCACATCGACGACACCGACGAACTCGGCCAGCCGGCCGTGCTGGCGACCAGGGCGGCGCGCAACGGGCGGCCGACCATCCTGCTGTACGCGCACCACGACGTGCAGCCGCCCGGCGACGACGCCCTGTGGGACACTCCGCCGTTCGAGCCGACGGTTCGCGGCGGACGTCTGTACGGCAGGGGAGCGGCCGACGACAAGGCCGGCATCATGGCCCACATCGCGGCGCTGAGGGCGGTGTCGTCGGTGCTCGGTGACGACCTCGACCTCGGTGTGGCGATGTTCATCGAGGGGGAGGAGGAGTACGGCTCCCGCTCGTTCGCGCGCTTCCTGCGCGACAACGCGGACGCGCTGCGCGCCGACGCCATCGTGGTGGCGGACTCCGGCAATCTCGACGCGCGCACGCCCGGTCTGACGGTCTCGCTCCGCGGCAATGCGCGCTTCACCCTGAGGATCCGCACCCTGGACCACGCCTCGCATTCCGGGATGTTCGGCGGCGCGGTGCCCGACGCCATGATGGCGGCCGTGAGGCTGCTCGCCACGCTGTGGGATGCCGACGGCGCGGTCGCCGTCGACGGCATGACGGCCCGTGACGCCGACACCCCGCCGTACGACGAGGAGACGCTGCGCGACGAGGCGGGCCTGCTGCCCGGCACCACGCCGATCGGGCGCGACAGCATCCTGTCCCGCATCTGGCACAAGCCGTCCATCACCGTCACCGGCATCGACGCGACGAGCGTCGCGGCCGCCTCGAACACGCTGCTTCCCGAGGTCTCCGTCGTCATCAGCGCCCGTGTCGCTCCGGGGCAGAACGCGGAGGACGCGTACCGGGCGATCGAGGCGCACCTGCGCGCCAACGCCCCCTTCGGCGCCGAGCTCACCTTCTCGGACATCGATCTCGGTGACGGGTTTCTCGTCGACACCTCCGGCTGGGCCGTCGAGATGACCAGAGAGGCGATGGCGGACGGCTACGGCGTCGCACCGGTGGATCTGGGTGTCGGCGGGTCGATCCCGTTCATCGCCGACCTGGTGCGCGAGTTCCCCGAGGCACAGATCCTCGTGACCGGCGTCGAGGACCCGCACGCGCGGGCCCACAGCCCGAACGAGTCCCTGCATCTGGAGACGTTCCGCAACGCGGTGCGCACCGAGGCGCTGCTGCTGACGCGCATGAACGCGCGCGGCTCCGCATCCTGAGGGTCGCTCGCGGCCGGCATCCGACGGGCGTTCCGGTCCCGCGCACGCCCCCGGCGGTAGAATCGACAGAGAGTCGCAGCGGATGCTGCACGTTCTGAGGAGTGACATGAGCGACACCGCACTGACCGCAGAGACCACCCGAGCCCACGGGGTCTCGCTGACCGAAGCCGCCGCGGGCAAGGTGAAGAGCCTGCTCGAGCAGGAGGGACGTGACGATCTGCGTCTGCGCGTCGCCGTCCAGCCCGGCGGATGCTCGGGTCTGATCTACCAGCTGTACTTCGACGAGCGCTACCTTGAAGGCGACGAGACCGTCGACTTCGACGGCGTGGAGGTCATCGTCGACAACATGAGCGTCCCCTATCTCGACGGTGCGTCCATCGACTTCAAGGACACCATCTCCGAGCAGGGTTTCACCATCGACAACCCCAACGCGGCGGGCAGCTGCGCCTGCGGCGACAGCTTCCACTGACGCCCGGCCAACCTGCGTGGTTGGCATGAATCGGGTGTGAGGTTGCCCTAGACTTGAGTCGCCCCTGTCCGTGTATCTGAAAGGTGCATCGTGCCCTCGAGACGCCGCCTTCGTTGGGCCGCACTCCCCATGGGAGTCGTGGCAGCCTTGGTCCTCGCAGGTTGTTCTGCCACCGAGCTCAACGGCTTCCTGCCGGGCTTCGTCGAGGGCGGACCCGCGGCCACCAACCAGACGGAGCGCGTCTCCGGTCTGTGGGTCACCTCCTGGGTGGTCCTGCTGGCCGTCGGCCTGATCACCTGGGGTCTGATGGGCTGGGCATTGGTCGCCTACCGCCGCCGCAGGGGGCAGACCGGTCTGCCCGTGCAGCTGCGCTACAACATGCCGATCGAGATCCTCTACACGGTGATCCCGCTGATCCTGGTGCTCGGCCTGTTCTTCTTCACCGCGAAGGATCAGACCGCGATCGAGACGAAGTGGGACGACCCCGACGTCGAGATCACCGCGATCGCGAAGCAGTGGGCGTGGGACTTCCAGTACGACGGTACCGAGGAGGACAACTCCGACGCCGTCTGGACGATGGGCGTGCAGGCAGACCCCGACGAGGCCGGCGACATCGACCGCAGCAAGCTGCCCACGCTCGTGCTGCCGGTCGACCAGAAGGTCACCATCGACCTGCAGTCGCGGGACGTGATCCACTCGTTCTGGATCATCGACTTCCTGTACAAGAAGGACATGTACATCGGGAAGGACAACAGCTGGTCGTTCATCCCGACCCGCGTCGGAGAGTACGACGGCAAGTGCGCCGAGCTCTGCGGCGAATACCACTCGATGATGCTGTTCAACGTGAAGGTCGTCGAGCAGGCCGAGTACGACGCGTACCTCGACTCCCTGCGCGAGCAGGGAAACACGGGCGACATCTCCGACGCCTACGACCGACTCAGCAACCTCCCCGGGAACGGCGCGAGCACGCATCCCGAGGAAGAGGAGTAAGCCATGACCACCACAGCCGAACCCACCACGGTGCCGGGCGCTCGTCCGTCCACGATCCCGCCGCGTCAGGCTGCGCTGCTCTCCTCCACGCGCGTGGAGCAGAAGGGCAACCTCGTCGTCAAGTGGATCACCTCGACGGACCACAAGACGATCGGCTACATGTACCTGATCGCGTCCGTGCTGTTCTTCCTGCTCGGCGGTGTGATGGCACTGGTGATCCGTGCCGAGCTGTTCGCTCCCGGCATGCAGATCGTGCCGACGAAGGAGCAGTACAACCAGCTCTTCACCATGCACGGCACGATCATGCTGCTCATGTTCGCGACGCCCCTCTTCGCGGGCTTCGCCAACGCGATCCTGCCGCTGCAGCTCGGTGCGCCCGACGTGGCGTTCCCGCGTCTGAACGCCTTCGCCTTCTGGCTGTTCCTGTTCGGCTCGACCATCGCCGTCGCCGGCTTCCTCACCCCGCAGGGCGCCGCCTCGTTCGGCTGGTTCGCGTATCAGCCGCTCGCGAACGCCTCGTTCTCGCCGGGCGCCGGCGGAAACCTGTGGATGCTCGGCCTCGGCCTCTCGGGCTTCGGCACCATCCTCGGTGCGGTGAACTTCGTCACCACGATCATCACCATGCGCGCGCCCGGTATGACGATGTGGCGCATGCCGATCTTCTCGTGGAACACCCTCATCACCAGCCTGCTGATCCTGATGGCGTTCCCGGTGCTCGCCGCGGCGATCCTGGCGGCGGCGTCCGACCGCGTGCTCGGCTCGCACGTCTACGACGTCGCCAACGGCGGCGTGCTGCTGTGGCAGCACCTGTTCTGGTTCTTCGGCCACCCGGAGGTGTACATCATCGCGCTGCCGTTCTTCGGCATCGTCTCCGAGGTGTTCCCGGTGTTCAGCCGCAAGCCGATCTTCGGCTACAAGACCCTCGTCTACGCGACCATCGCGATCGCGGCCCTGTCGGTGGCGGTGTGGGCGCACCACATGTACGTCACGGGCGGTGTGCTGCTGCCGTTCTTCGCGCTGATGACCATGCTCATCGCCGTGCCCACCGGTGTGAAGATCTTCAACTGGATCGGCACCCTCTGGCGAGGCTCGCTCACCTTCGAGACGCCGATGGTCTTCGCCCTGGGCTTCCTGGTGTCGTTCGTCTTCGGCGGTCTGACCGGCGTCATCCTCGCCTCGCCGCCGCTGGACTTCCAGCTCAGCGACTCCTACTTCGTCGTCGCGCACTTCCACTACGTGGTGTTCGGCACGGTCGTGTTCGCGATGTTCTCCGGCTTCTACTTCTGGTGGCCGAAGTGGACAGGGCGGATGCTGAACGAGCGTCTCGGCTACATCCACTTCTGGATGCTGTTCATCGGCTTCCACATGACGTTCCTCATCCAGCACTGGCTGGGGGTCGACGGCATGCCGCGTCGTTACGCCGACTACTCCTCGTACGACAACTGGGAGTGGGGCAACCAGGTTTCCACCATCGGGGCGATCATCCTCGGTGCGTCCATGCTTCCGTTCTTCCTGAACGTCTGGATCACCGCGCGCACCGCACCGAAGGTCACGGTGAACGACCCGTGGGGCTACGGCGCATCGCTCGAATGGGCGACGTCCTGCCCTCCGCCGCGGCACAACTTCGTCTCGATCCCGCGGATCCGCAGCGAGCGTCCCGCATTCGACCTGAACCACCCCGAGGCCGCGGAGCACCCGGTCGGCGCCGCAGCAGGAGAGGCCAAGTAAAGTCATGCGCTCCAATATCGTCCTCTGGTGGATCGTCGCCGTCTTCTTCGTGATCGTCTCGGCGATCTACACGGTGTGGAACGTGATCTCGCACGGCTACGTCGAGTGGGTCGGCTCGGTGGCACTGCTCTTCACCGCGTTCATGGGCGCGATGGTCGCCTTCTACCTGCACAAGACCTATCGCGCCCAGGGCGGGGAGCTGCCCGAAGACGTGCTGACCAGCGACATCGATGACGGTGACCCCGAGATGGGTGAGTTCAGCCCCTGGTCGTGGTGGCCCATCGTGCTCGCCGGTTCGGCAGCCGTGTTCATGATCGGCCTGGCCGTCGGTCACTTCCTGCTGCCGATCGGTCTGGCGTTGTTCGCCGTGGCGATCGTCGGGTGGGTCTACGAGTACTACCGCGGGCACTTCGCCCGCTGACGGGCCGCTGACGCCCTGAGAGAAGGCCTCCCGGATCCGTTCCGGGAGGCCTTCTGCGTCGGCCGCCCCGGTGTGCGCGGCATCCGGTGTGGACTCAGGCGCGGGTGCGCACTCGTGGCACCCCGGTGAGGGGATCGACGGGGCGACGGTGCACGCCGTCGGCGTTCTCGATCGGGTACCCCTCCCGCACCCAGTACTCGAACCCGCCGATGAGCTCCCGCACACGGTGACCGAGCTTCGCGAACTCCAGGGCGCCCTTCGCTGCGGCGTTGCAGCCCGGGCTCCAGCAGTACACCACCACGTCCGCGTCCGCCGGGATCTCCCTCGGCGCGCGCTGGGCGATCTCCCGGTAGTGGATGCGAACCGCTCCGGGGATGCGCCCCTGTGCCCAGGCCTCGTCGGATCGGACGTCGACGACGATGATCTGCTCGCCGGCCTGCCTGGCCGCATGCAGGTCGCTGGCGTCGGTCTCGTACGCGAGCTTGGCGGCGAAGAACTCACGGCGGTCGATCATGCACTCAGACTACGTGTCCCGGAACCCCCGGTGAGCGGATGTTGCAGGGGATGCGCTGAGGGCCCCGTCCGTGGTGGACGGGGCCCTCAGCGCGGGGGAGTGCGGCTGCCTTTACTCGCCGTCCTCCTCGGGCTTCTTCATGCGCGGCTTCCTGGCCGGCTCCGTGGCGATCACCGAACTCGGGGTGTTCGGCGTCTCGCTGACGTGCGGGTCGGCGGGAGCGATCTGAGCCTCGGAGTCGACACCGGCGCGGTGGTGTGCACCGGCGATCTCCTCGGCCTCGATCTCGGCGTCATGAGCGAGCGCGTGGCGCTGGTGTGCGTCGGCCGCCTCGATCTCGGCCTGGGTGAGCGGCTGCAGGCGATCCTCGAAGAACCAGCGGGAGACCGCGGAGCGAAGGTTCTCGTGCCACGGGATGCGGCCCTTCGCATTGGGGCGCACGACCAGCGGCTCGTAGGTCGAGTAGTCGACGAGCTTCCAGCGGTCGTACACGTCGACCGGCTGGTGCACCTCGATGAACTCGCCGCCGGGGAGGCGCACGATGCGACCGGATTCAAAACCGTGCAGCACGATCTCGCGGTCCTTCTTCTGCAGCGCGATGCAGATCCGCTTGGTGACGAAGTAGCCCAGCACCGGTCCCAGGAACAGGAGCACCTGGAGCGTGTGGATCACGCCCTCCATCGTCAGCATGAAGTGGGTCGCGATGAGGTCGGACGAGGCGGACGCCCACAGCACCGCGTAGAAGATGACCCCGGCGGCGCCGATGGCGGTGCGGGTGGCCGCGTTCCGCGGACGCTCGGCGATGTGGTGCTCGCGCTTGTCGCCGGTGATCCACGCCTCGAGGAAGGGGTAGATCGCGACGACGACGATGAACAGGCCGAGCACCGCCACCGGGAGCAGGATGCCGAACGACCAGGTGCGGTCGAGGAACACGATGTCGAGGTTCGACGGAGCGAGACGCAGCGCGCCGTCGGCGAAGCCGATGTACCAGTCCGGCTGGGTACCGGCCGAGACGGGCGACGGGTCGTACGGTCCGTAGTTCCAGATCGGGTTGATCTGGAAGAACGTCGCGATGAGCACGATCGTGCCGAACACGATGAACAGGAAGCCGCCCATCTTCGACATGTAGACCGGCATCATCGGGTAACCGACGACGTTGTCGTTCGAGCGGCCAGGGCCGGCGAACTGCGTGTGCTTGTTGATGACCATCAGCATCAGGTGCACGACGATCAGACCGATCACCAGCAGCGGCAGCAGCAGGATGTGCAGCGTGTACAGCCGGCCGACGATGTCGCTGCCGGGGAACTCGCCGCCGAAGAGCAGGAACGACGTCCAGGTGCCGATCAGCGGGAGGCCCTTGATCATGCCGTCGATGATGCGCAGGCCGTTGCCCGAGAGCAGGTCGTCGGGGAGCGAGTATCCGGTGAAGCCCTCTGCCATCGCCAGGATGAACAGCACGAAGCCGATCACCCAGTTCAGCTCACGCGGCTTGCGGAAAGCGCCCGTGAAGAAGATGCGCAGCATGTGAACGCCGATGCCGGCGATGAACACCAGAGCCGCCCAGTGGTGGATCTGGCGCACGAGCAGGCCGCCGCGCAGGTCGAAGGAGATGTGCAGGGTCGACTCGAGAGCCGCCGACATCTCGATGCCGCGCATCGGCTCGTAGGCGCCCGTGTAGTGCGTGGGGACCATCGACGCCTCGAAGAAGAACGTCAGGAACGTGCCCGAGAGGAACACGACGACGAAGCTCCACAGCGCGATCTCGCCGAGCATGAACGACCAGTGATCGGGGAAGATCTTGCGGCCGAGCTCCTTGACGAAGCCGGAGAGGCTGGTGCGCTCATCGATGTAGTTCGCGGTCGCGCCGATGAACCGGCCGCCGAGCGGCTTGTCCCGCGTCTCGGCGGGCTTGGTCTCGTGAAGAGTTGAGGTGCTCAATGACGCTCCCAGAAGCTCGGGCCGACGGGTTCCTTGAAGTCGCTCTGCGCGACGAGGTAGCCCTCGTCATCGACCTCGATGGGCAGCTGCGGCAGCGGTCGTGCAGCCGGTCCGAAGATGACCTTGGCGTGCTCGGTGACATCGAACTGCGACTGGTGGCAGGGGCAGAGCAGGTGGTGGGTCTGCTGCTCGTACAGCGCGACGGGGCATCCCACGTGGGTGCAGACCTTGGAGTAGGCGACGATGCCGTCGTACGACCAGTCCTTGCGGTCCTCGGCCTCGATGAGCTGCTCGGGACGCAGACGCATGAGCAACACGATGGCCTTCGCCTTCTCCTCGAGCAGGCCGCCCTCGTGTCCGAGTTCGTTGAGCCCCTCGGGGATCACGTGTACGGCGGAGCCGAGCGTGACGTCGGCGGCGCGAATCGGCGTGCCGTCGGGGTCGCGGACCAGGCGGGTGCCCTTGTCCCACATGGTGTGCTTGAGCAGCGCCACCGGGTCGCCGGCGGTCGGCTCTTCCGCGGTGGCGTGCGGCGCGAGTCCGCGGAACAGTGCGACACCCGGCACGATCGAGGCGACCACGGCTGCGATCAGCGAGTTGCGGATCATCGCACGACGGCCGAAGCCGGACTCCTCGTTCGCGTCGGCGAACGCCTGGATGGACGCCTCACGCACGCTGTCACGGCCGCGGGTCGGGTGCCGGTGCTCGATGAACTCCCTGTCCGACATCAGCGCCTTCGACCAGTGGATCGCGCCGAGGCCCAGCGCCAGCAGGGCGAGGCCGATGCCGAGGCCGATGAACAGGTTGTTGTTCCGCACGTCGATGAGCGCACCCGACTCGATCGGGAACAGCATGTAGGCGGCGACCGCCCAGATGCTGCCGGCGAGCGACAGGTAGAAGAGGGTGTAGACCGTGCGGGCCGCAGCCTTCTCGACCTTCGGGTCCTTATCGGTCATCCGCTCGCGGTGAGGCGGCAGTCCCGGGTTCTGCGCGGGATCGCTGACTGCGACGCCCAGCCCCGTGGAGGGCTGGTAGGCCCTGTCCAGAGCCATCGTGTCGTCGTCGTGTGCCATGGTTCTCCTCGTACCTAACTCGTCGATGAAAGTGCGTCAGTTGGACTTCGCCGTGATCCACACGGTGAGGGCGACGAGTGCGCCGATGCCGAAGATCCAGGCGAACAGGCCCTCGGACACCGGACCGAGCGAGCCGAGCGTGAACCCTCCGACCTGAACGGCGTCCTGCTGGTAGACGAGCGCCGCGATGATGTCGCGCTTGTCCTCGGTGCTGAGATTCATGTCGCCGAACACCGGCATGTTCTGCGGGCCGGTGACCATGGCCGCATAGATGTGCAGTGCGCTGGTCGACGTCAGCGCGGGGGCGTATTTGCCTTCGGTGAGCGCTCCACCGGCTGCCGCGACGTTGTGGCACATCGCGCAGTTGATGCGGAAGAGCTCGGCGCCGTGCGAGACGTCAGGCTCGTCGGCGCTGTCCTCGGGATTCGCCTCGCCGGAGACCACCCAGTCCTCGGGGTAGCTCGGGCCGGGTGCGACCGACTGCACGTACGAGGCCATTGCCTCGATCTGGTCCTGCGTGAACTGCGGCGGCTTCTGGGGAGCCTGCGGTCCCTGCATCTGCAGCGGCATCCGCCCGGTCGCGACCTGGAATTCGACCGCGAGCTCACCCACGCCGACCAGGCTCGGACCTTCGGTCGTGCCCTGCAGGTCGGCGCCGTGGCAGGTCGCGCAGTTCGCCGTGAACAGCTTCTCGCCGTCCTCGACCGTCAGCTCGGCCTTCGCGGCGGTCTGTGTGTCGGTCGAGGCCATCGCGGCGGATGCTCCGGCGTACACGCCGCCCGTGAGCAGCAGGCCGGCTCCGATCAGCGCGGCGGCGGCGAACGGACTGCGACGACCGCGAGCGCGGCGCTTCTTCTCTCGTGCCATTTCGGGAAATCGCTCCGCTCTTATTTCAGGAAGTAGATGACGCCGAACAGGACGAGCCAGACGACATCGACGAAGTGCCAGTAGTAGGACACGACGATCGAGGTCGTGGCCTCCTTGTGGCCGAAGTTCTTGACCGCGTACGCCCTGCCGATGACCAGCAGGAACGCGATGAGGCCGCCGGTCACGTGCAGGGCGTGGAAGCCGGTGGTGATGTAGAACGCGGACGCGTAGGAGTCCGCCTGGATCGGCATGCCCTCCATGACCAGCTGCGCGTACTCCCACACCTGACCGCACACGAAGATCGCACCGAGCATGAAGGTCAGCCAGAACCACTCGACCATGCCCCAGCCGAACAGACGGCGACGCCCCATGGCGTTGAGCTGCCCGCGGGCGATCCGGTACGGCTGCAGGTCCTCGGCCGCGAACACGCCCATCTGGCAGGTGAACGACGACGCGACCAGGATCGCGGTGTTCACCGCCGCGAAGGTCACGTTCAGCAGGTCCGTACGGTCACCCCACAGCTCCGGGGAGGTGCTGCGGAGCGTGAAGTAGATCGCGAACAGTCCCGCGAAGAACATCACCTCGCTGCCGAGCCACACGATGGTGCCGACAGCTACCGGGTTGGGCCGCTTGATCGTTCTCGCGGCCGGGGCATACGTCGCTGAAGTGGTCACGGTTCCATTATGGCCGATTCGCGGCCGTGATTCTCGCACCGGCATGGCGTGCTCCGCTGGTTTCCGACTTAGGGGAACCTAAGAGAATCCTGCGAATCCGCCGGTTCCGCGGGGTGATCCCGTCTCCTCATGATCGGAACGCGCCCCGCGCGCAGCGCAATCTCGTCTCTTCGTCGATTTTCGCGCCACTAGGATCGCCTCATGGCGGATCACCTGACCTGGCCCGATGTCCTCACGTCCCTGCTGCAGCGGCAGGATCTGAGCGTCTGGGAGTCGACATGGGCGATGCGTCAGGTGATGCAGGGCAAGGTCACGGAAGCGCAGCTGGCTGCATTCCTCGTGGCGCTGCGCGCCAAGGGCGAGACCATCGACGAGATCGTCGGCTTCCGCGACGCGATCCTGGAGGCGGCGGTCCCGCTTCCGGTCTCGTCTGATGTGCTCGACATCGTGGGTACCGGCGGCGACCGCGTCGGTACCGTGAACGTGTCGACGACCGCGGCGATCATCATCGGCGCCACCGGCGTGCCCGTGGTCAAGCACGGCAATCGGGCGGCGAGCTCGTCGTCGGGATCGTCCGACGTGCTCACCGCGCTGGGTCTGGACATCTCGCTGGATCCGGCGCGGGTGGCGACCGTGCTCGACCGCACCGGCATCACCTTCGCGTGGGCCGCGGCGTTCCACCCCGGTTTCCGGCACGCCGGCGCGGTGCGCTCCGAGCTCGGCGTCCCGACCGTGTTCAACATGCTCGGTCCGCTGTGCAACCCGGCACGGGCGGAGGCGAACGCGGTCGGCGTCGCACAGCTCGACCGCGTGCCGCTGATCACGGGCGTGTTCCGCACGCGCGGCGCCACCGCACTCGTGTTCCGGGGCGACGACGGACTCGACGAGCTCACGACCACCGGTCACAGCCGCATCTGGGAGGTCGCGCGCGGCGACATCCACGAGCATGATCTCGACCCTCGCGACCTCGGCATCCCGCTCGCGGATCTCTCCGACCTGCTGGGCGGCTCACCCGAGCACAACGCCGAAGTGCTGCGCCGCACGCTGAACGGGCAGACCGGTGCCGTGCGGGACATCGTGCTCCTGAACGCCGCCGCGGGCATCGTCGCCTTCGAACTCTCCCGCGATGCCTCCCTCACCCAGGTGCCCATCCTCGATCGCCTCCGCGAGGCGTACGGCGTCGCGCAGGCCGCGATCGACGACGGCCGCGCCGCGGCCAAGCTCGACGAGTGGGTCCGCGCGACGAACGAACCCGCCTGAGCGGAACGACCCGGGAGCCGCATGGACGCCGTCGCCGCACTGCAGGAGATCGCCTCGCTGCTGGAGCGCGAGCGAGCGTCTCGCTACCGTGCGAAGGCGTTCCGTGCGGCGGCATCCGTCATCGCCGGCCTTCCGGACGATGTGCTCTCCGATCCGGAACGGCTGCGCGCGGTCAAGGGCATCGGGTCGTCGACGTTCGAGGTGATCCGTCAGGCGCAGCAGGGGCAGGTCCCTGATTACCTCGTCGAACTGCGCGGTGAGGTCGAGCCCGAGATCCGCTCCGCGCTGCGCGGGCGGCTGCGGGGCGACCTGCACGCCCACACGGAGTGGTCGGACGGGACGACGCCGATCGAGGCCATGGTCGAGGCGGCGCGGTCCCTCGGCCACGAGTATCTGGCGATCACTGATCACTCGCCACGGCTGCGGGTCGCCCGGGGACTGTCGGCGGAGCGCCTGAAGGAGCAGATTCCGCTCGTGCGCGCACAATCGGGCGGCAGCCTCACCGTGCTCGCCGGGATCGAGGTGGACATCCTCGAGGACGGCCAGCTGGATCAGCATCCGGAACTGCTCGCCGAGCTCGACGTCGTCGTCGCGTCCGTGCATTCGAAGCTGCGGATGGATGCCGCACCCATGACCCGCCGGATGCTCGCCGCCGTGGCGAACCCGCACGTGAACGTGCTCGGTCACTGCACAGGGCGGCTCGTCGAGGGCTCCCGCGGCACGCGGCCACCGTCGCTGTTCGACGCGCAGGCCGTGTTCGCCGCGTGCGCCGAGAACGGCGTCGCGGTCGAGATCAACTCGCGGCCCGAGCGCCAGGACCCGCCAGACGACCTGATCGCGGTGGCGCTGGCCGAGGGATGTCTGTTCTCGATCGACTCGGACGCGCATGCACCCGGCCAGCTGTCGCTGCTCGATCACGGGGCCCAGCGCGCCGAGGCGGCGGGCGTTCCCGCCGAGCGGATCGTCACCACCTGGGGCGTCGACCGGCTGCGTGCCTGGGCTCGCTCCGACTGAGATCAGAGCTGGAGCGCGGCGAGGGCCCGGGTCATCGAGCCCCCGAGGTTCCAGCGTTCCGCGAGTGCCTCGGCATCGGAGCGGACCTCGTCCGTGAGCGCACCCAGCGTCGTCCCCGGGGCGGCGACGTCGAGATCGGTCGCGACCCGCACGACCATCGGGGCCACGTCGAGGTACGCGGCGGCGTCGAGGATGCGCGCCGCCGCCGAGGCGCTCAGCGCTCCGGCGGACGCGGCCGCTCTGATGCCGTCCAGGTCGCCGTGCGCGAGCAGCAGGGTCGCGGCGCTCTTCTCGCCGATGCCCTTCACCCCGGGCAGGCCGTCCGAGGCGTCGCCGCGCAGCGTGGCGAAGTCCGCATACTGGGAGGGCAGCACGCCGTACTTGGCGACGACGCTCTGATCGGTGACGATCTCGAGGTTGCTCATCCCGCGTGCGGTGTAGATGACGCGCACGTCGCGCACGTCGTCGACGAGTTGGAACAGGTCGCGGTCGCCGGTGACGATGTCGACGGGAGAGGTCGCCTGCGTCGCGAGAGTGCCGATCACATCGTCGGCCTCATGCTCCGCAGCGCCGATGATCGGGATGCCGAGCAGGGCCAGGGCCTCGCGGATCAGCGGGATCTGCTGCTCCAGCGGGTCGGGCACCTCCTCCACGTCCGGTCCGGCCGGCACCACCTCCACCACGCGGTGCGCCTTGTAGCTCGGGATCAGATCGACGCGCCACTGCGGCCGCCAGTCGTCGTCCCAGCAGGCGATGAGCTCGGCCGGCCGGTAGGTGGTGACGAGCTTCGCGATGATGTCGAGCAGGCCGCGCACGGCGTTGACGGACGACCCGTCCGGCGCCTTCACCTTGTCGGGCACGCCGTAGAAGGCGCGGAAGTAGAGGCTGGCGGTGTCGAGCAGCATCAGGCGTCCGGTCACGGGATCAGCATACGAGGGCGACGCAGGAAACCCGGGGGAGCGGGCCGCCTGCTCTGTCTGCTAATCTGGAGTGTCACTCGTGGCGAGCATCCGCGTGCCCTCGTGACAAGCAATCCTGAATCCACCCGCCTCGGCATCATCCTGGCATGCCAGAACCGAGGCCCGATCCTCCATTCACAAGGACTACCCACTACATGACTAGCGCAACGACCGCCCCGGCCACCAAGCAGGTCGCGATCAACGACATCGGCTCTGCTGAGGACTTCCTGGCCGCGGTCGAGAAGACCCTGAAGTTCTTCAACGACGGCGACATCATCGAGGGCACGATCGTCAAGATCGACCGCGATGAGGTTCTGCTCGACGTGGGCTACAAGACCGAGGGTGTCATCCCCTCGCGCGAGCTCTCCATCAAGCACGACGTCGACCCCAACGAGGTCGTCGCCGTCGGCGACCAGGTCGAGGCCCTCGTTCTCCAGAAGGAGGACAAGGAAGGCCGTCTGATCCTCTCCAAGAAGCGTGCGCAGTACGAGCGCGCCTGGGGTGACGTCGAGAAGATCAAGGAGAACGACGGCGTCGTCACCGGCACTGTCATCGAGGTCGTCAAGGGCGGGCTCATCGTCGACATCGGTCTCCGCGGCTTCCTTCCCGCGTCGCTCATCGAGCTGCGCCGCGTCCGCGACCTCACCCCGTACCTGGGTCAGGAGCT
This sequence comes from Microbacterium sp. NPDC058345, assembly GCF_042723855.1. Taxonomy (NCBI): domain Bacteria; kingdom Bacillati; phylum Actinomycetota; class Actinomycetes; order Micrococcales; family Microbacteriaceae; genus Microbacterium; species Microbacterium sp. NPDC058345. The sequence continues at coordinate 693,815 of NZ_JBHXIG010000002.1, read as the reverse complement.
CGAGGCGAAGATCCTCGAGCTCGACAAGAACCGCAACAACGTCGTGCTGAGCCGCCGTGCGCTGCTCGAGCAGACGCAGTCGGAGTCGCGCACCACGTTCCTGAACAACCTGCACAAGGGTCAGGTCCGCAAGGGTGTCGTCTCGTCGATCGTCAACTTCGGTGCGTTCGTCGACCTGGGCGGCGTGGACGGTCTCGTGCACGTCTCCGAGCTGTCCTGGAAGCACATCGAGCACGCCTCCGAGGTCGTCGAGGTGGGCCAGGAGGTCACCGTCGAGATCCTCGAGGTCGACCTGGACCGCGAGCGCGTCTCGCTGTCGCTGAAGGCGACGCAGGAGGACCCGTGGCAGGTCTTCGCCCGCACCCACGCCATCGGCCAGGTCACCCCGGGCAAGGTCACCAAGCTCGTGCCGTTCGGCGCGTTCGTGCGTGTCGCTGACGGCATCGAGGGTCTCGTGCACATCTCGGAGCTCTCCAGCAAGCACGTCGAGCTGGCCGAGCAGGTCGTGTCGGTGGGCGAAGAGGTCTTCGTCAAGGTCATCGACATCGACCTCGAGCGTCGTCGCATCTCGCTGTCGCTGAAGCAGGCCAACGAGTCGGTCGACCCGTACGGCACCGAGTTCGACCCGGCCCTGTACGGCATGCTCGCCGAGTACGACGAGAACGGCGAGTACAAGTACCCGGAGGGCTTCGACCCGGAGACCGGCGCCTGGAAGGAAGGCTTCGACGCTCAGCGCGAGGCCTGGGAGCAGGAGTACGCCGCGGCGCAGACGCGCTGGGAGGCGCACAAGGCTCAGGTCCTCAAGGCCGCAGAGGCCGAGGCCGCCGCGGGCGACGACTTCGTCGCCCCGTCGTTCGCCAGCGACGCGTCGGGTGCGGGCACCCTCGCCGACGACGAGGCTCTCGCGGCTCTGCGCGAGAAGCTCTCGGGCGGCAACGCGTAAGCACTCCTCAGAAGCGGGCCGTCACCTCACCCTCGGGTGGGTGTGGCGGCCCGCTTCTCGTGTGCCGGGCGCGCAACCGGTAGCGTCGTGATCATGCCCATCGCAGACGCCATGCATCGCATCGGCGCACCCCACGGCGACTCGCGCGTCCGCGTGGCCGTGCTGTACCAGCTGACCGTCGGTCTGATGGGGGTTTTCGCGAGCATGGTCGCCATCGCGATGGGATCGGACGGGGATCTCTCGCTGCTGCTGACCGGGCTTGTGGCGCTGTTCCTGCTGACGGCCCTCGCGATCGCCTTTCCATGGGGTCGCGTCGATCCGAGGTGGAGCATCCTCCTGCCCATCGGCGACTGCCTCGCGATCGCGCTGATGCGCAATTCCGATCCGGCTGCGGGCTACAGCCTGCTGTGGATCTTCCCCGCGATGTGCCTCGCGGGCGGCTTCGGCCTGCCGGGCGCGGTCGGTGCGAACGTGCTCATCAACGGCCTGTACTGGCTCACCGTGGCGCTCGACGACGTCGAGGAGAAGACTCCGGTGGTGGCGCTGATCCCCATGATGATCGTCGCGATCACGGTCACCTCCTACAGCGCCGCGCGCCGCTCCGCGTATCAGCGTGACCTGCTGGACAAGCAGGCCCGCCGCTTGGCGCGCTCCGTCGAGCATGCCCAGAGGCAGGAGCTCATCCTCGCCGAGGTGCTCGACGCGGTGGACTTCGGCGTCGTGCGCTTCCACGCCGACGGCAAGATCGCCGTGCGCAACGAGGCGCACGCACGCATGCATCGACCGTCCCGTTCGGAGGACCGCACGCTTTACGCTCCTGACGGCCTCACGGTGCTGTCCGAGGGCGACTTCCCGCTTGAGCGAGCCGCTCGCGGCGACACCTTCGAGGGCGAGCTCGTCTGGCATGGCAGCCCGGGCTCCGGCCGCCGTGCGCTCAGCGTGACCGCCAGAGCTCTGCGCTCCAACGACGACCGGCCGATGGGCACGATCATGGTCTCGAGGGACGTGACGGAGGAGATGATGGCGCTCCGAGCGCGGGAGGATCTGGTCGCCTCCGTCTCACACGAGCTGCGCACGCCGTTGACCTCGATCCTCGGGTACGTGGAACTCGCGCTCGACATGGACGACGTGCCGGCCCGTGCGCGCCGGGGCCTTGCGATCGTGGAGCGCAACGCGACCCGGCTGCTGGCGATCGTCGCTGACCTCCTCAGCGCTTCTGCGGCGGGCCGGATCGGGGTGCAGCTGTCCATCAGCCGCGAACCGACGCGACTCGATGAGGTCGTGCGGGCCTGCGTGGACGGTCTGGCGGAGAGCGCCGCCGAACGGCGTATGGTGATCGACACCTCGGCCATGGAGGAGACCACGGCGTACGTCGACCCGCTCCGGATCGGGCAGGTCGCAGACAACCTGATCGGCAACGCGATCAAGTACGCCCATGACGGCGGGCGGATCGAAGTCGGCGTCACCAGTGACGGCGACCACGCCTGGATCGCCGTGCGCGACCACGGTCCCGGCATCTCGGCAGAGGAGCAGCAGCGGCTGTTCGAGCGATTCTTCCGCGGAGATGCGGTGCGTCGAACTTCCGTGCACGGCAACGGGCTCGGTCTCGCGATCACGCGGGACATCGTCCACGCGCACGGGGGAGAGATCACCGTTCAATCCGAGCCAGGACACGGCGCCACGTTCCTCGTCCGGCTGCCGCTTCACCACAGAGAAGGGCGGGCGTGATGGAGCTCGATCTGACGACCGTGTCCGCGATGACTGCACTGGTGGTGATCGTCGCCGGCGTGATGTTCATCCTGGAGACCATGTTGCGCGAGGACGATCGGGTCGGACGCGCGTGGTCGGTCGGCTTTCTCGCCGGCATCCTCGCGGCCGTGGCCTACGTCGTCTGGAACATCGATCCCGCGGAGGGTTGGTGGGCGACCGCCGTCGGCAACGCCGCCTTCGTCGCCAGCACCGGATTCCTGTACCTCGGGTGCCGGTTGTTCAACGGACGCGACATCCGGTGGACCGGCATCCTGCTCGCTGTTCTCGTCTCCGCCAGCCTGCTGGCGGTCGCCGTTCAGGGCGAAGCCGGCGGTGCGTGGGCCGGCGCGCCGATCATGTACGTCTCGCTCGCGGTGCTCGCGGCGTGCGGCGCCTCCGAGTGCCGCCGCGGCGACCTGCGAGGCGTCCGGACGGCCATCGTGCTCACCGTCATCTTCTGTGTGGAGGCGCTGTTCTTCCTGAGCCGCACGGTGGTCATCGTCGTTGCGGGGGAGACGAGCGAGCTGTTCCTCATCTGGTGGGGAACAGTGCCGACGAGCCTGCTCACCATCGTCCTGACGATCGTCGCGGTGGTGATCGCCTCGGTTCTGCGTGCCGAGCGCGCTCAGCTTCGCGGGCGCCGGCGGGAGAACCCGTCGGCGGTCGAAGCGGGGGTTCTGAACGCCGGGTCTTTCACACAGCTGATCGACGACGCGCTCCCGCGCGCTCGGGACAGATCGGAGTCGCTCGCGGTCGTCGCGATCCGTCTCACCGACATGCGGCATGTGGCGACCGCCTTCGGCGTCGCCGAGGCGGATGCTCTCGCGAAGGCCTGGCGGCGTTCGGTGCGCCGAGCGGCTGCCACGCAGTCGTGGGTCGGTGAGGACGGAGAGGGTGGTCTGCTGATCGGCCTCATCGGCGATGGAGACGCACGCAGAGCCGCGTCCGACATCGGCGTGCAGGTATACAGCGAACTCGCCGCGATCGGTGCGAGTGTCGTGCCGGGGATCGAGGTCGGAACGGCGGTCGACGACGGCGAGGTGGATGCCGCCGCGTTGATCGCGACGGCACGCGCAGCCCTCGTCGACGCGGAAGGGGCGCTGGGGGACGTCGGCGACGGAGATCAGGTCGTCAGCCGGTAGCCCACGCCGCGTACGGTTTCGATCCAGCGCGGTCGCGCACTGGAGTCGCCCAGTTTGCGCCTCAGGTTCGCGACGTGGACCTCGATGGCCCGCGCGTCATGGTCGCTGACGAAATCCGACGGCATGCCTCGTTCGCCGCGCAGCACCAGGGCCAGATCTGCTTTGCTGATCACCCGCTGGCCGGCGTCCAGTAGCTCGATGAGGATCTCGAACTCGCTTCGAGTCAGCTCGACCGGCGCATCATCAGCGGTGGCCATGCGCATCTCAGGATGGGCGCGGAGCCCGCGGTGGTCCAGCCACCCGCTTCCATCCGCAGAGCGCGAGACGCCGGCGGCCGAGGTCTCCGCTCGGACGCTCCGCGGCCGGCGCATCATCGCCTCCACCCGAGCGCGCAGCTCGCGGGGGCGGAAGGGCTTGATCACATAGTCGTCGGCACCCGACTGCAAGCCCAGAAGAGCGTCGATCTCCTCGGATCGCGCGGTCAGCATGAGGAGGTAGGTCGAGCTGAAGGCTCGGATGCGCTTGGCCGTCTCGAAGCCGTCCATCCCCGGCATGCTCACGTCGAGCGTCGTGACCACGGGATCGACCCGGCGGACGAGTTCGATCCCGTCGAGGCCCGTGCCCGCTGTGTGGACATCGAAGCCGGCCTCCTCGAGCACCTCGGCGAGCAGCGCGCGGATGTCCGGCTCGTCCTCGATGACGACCGCGACACGACCCTCCGGCATCCTCATCCCCTCCGAGCCCTCGCTCGCAGCAGGGGCGCGCGGGACTTCGGCGATGATATCGCAGAAGATGCGCGTGAAGGCTTCACTCGGCATGGTGGCGGCACTCCGGCGGTCTCAGGGGCATATCGTCGACTGCGCGGTGCGTTGCTCGATGACCGTGAACTGGATGGTCTGCGCCCACTTGCCCTCCGCCACGACCCGCGGGAGCTGCCGGCACGTCCAGCCATCACCCGTCGTGATGGTCGAACCCGTGGCGATTCCCGCGTTCGTCCAGGACCACTCGGGGCCTTCGGCTCCGCCGGCCGATCGCAGATCGACGTCGAGCATGACCGTCCGAGGCGCCAACAGCACAGAGGACGTGCGCAGGTTGACGGAATACGTCCTCGAGCGCACGCCGGCCGCGCTGGAGGCCGTGAACTGGACACCGGTCACCGAGCAGCTCAGTCGGATGCCGAGCAGTGAGTATGCGGTGCAGGAGTTCGTGCCGATCTGCCAGATGCCGGCCGTGACCGTCCCCGAGGTGACATGGCGATCGGTCCAGGCAGCGGTGGTGTTCTGCGCCTCGGCCGGAAGGGTGCCGAGCGCTCCCACCAGTAGGAGCGCCACGCCGAAGGCCACTGCGCGCCGACGCAGTCGTCCGCTCATGCGGTCGCCTTTCGGCTGGGCGCGATCTCCGGCGGCGTCAGCATGCTCAGACCGAGCAGACCGATCAGGCCGGCGAGCAGCGGCACGGCGACGGCGGGGGTCGTCAGGCGCATCATCGCCGTGCCCCACCCGGAAAGCTGCAGGACGGGCTTCCAGACGTCGCCCGAAACGGTGTAGTCCAGTGCATCGGAGAAGTCGTTGTTGTCGCCCTTCATAGTGATGACGAACGAGTCGTCTGCGGATTCGATGGCCTCGATCCGGTGGGTGACAAGATCATCGGTCAGCTCGCTGGGCAGGCTCACGACGTCACCCACCTCGAGGTCGTCCGCAGGCGCCCTCATCGCGATCAGAAGGTCACCGGTCATGATCCCGGGTTCCATGGACCCGGAGATCACGACCAGCGGTTGGATCACGCCGGCGGCGGTGGCTCCCCAGAGGACGCCGCAGGCGAGACCCGCGGCGCCGAGGATCCAGAGGACGACGAGGGAGAAGCTGCGCAGGATGTGCATCGCCGGATGTCCTTTCTGGTTCCGATGCCGCGGCGTGGTGGTCAGGCGGTGGCGGTCGCGGCGACCGTGACGACGATCGTTCCGGTCTTGCCCTGGTTGGCAGGTGCCCAGTCCGCGGGTGCCGTGACGGTGAGGTCGAACTGGTCTGTGGCGCCGCTGCCGGAAGGGGTGAGCGTCGCAGCGAGTCCGGAGACGGCGGCGCCGGGATTCACGACGAAAGTGGATCCGGTCGCGAAAGCGACCTCGGACGTGAGCGCGGCGCTCACCGAGCTCTGGTTGCGCACCCAGAGCTTCACGGTGCGGGACTGTCCGGGAAGGAGATTCGCGAGGGTCTCAGCCGGGATGGTGAGCTGGACGCTGTCCTTCGTGCCGGAGTCGAGCCAGGTGGTCCCGTCGATCGAACCCTGGATGTCGAAGGTCGCGGCGGCAGCGGGCGCGGAGAAGAAGGTGTTGTCGGTCCACGCGGCGCTCGTGGCGGCGGCGCCGATGCCGCCGACAGCGAGCACGGCGAGGCCGAAGGCGAGAACCGGGCGGCGCTTGCGCCGAGTGGTTCGGGTCTGGGAAGAAGGAGCGGCGGAGGAGTTCATGTTCGTCATGTGTGCAACGGTAGGGACAGCGCCTCAAGCCAGCCTCAGGTCTTCCTCAAGTCCGCCGCAGGCTTTCCCGATGGTTTCCCTGCCTCCGGACGGGCGGACCGCGCTGACGGCGGGCAGTCGGGGCATCCACCCGGACCCGCGTGAACACGGCGACGCGGCAGCCGCTCGCCCCCGAGCGCTGCTCGGTGCGCCGGTGACGCGTGCCAGGATGGACGCATGCCTCTCATCGCCCTGACCGGCGGCATCGCCTCCGGGAAGTCCACGATCGCCCGGCGCCTTCAGGAGCACGGCGCGATCGTCGTTGACGCCGACGAGATCGTGCGCGAAGTGCAAGCGCCGGGATCACCCCTGCTGGGGGAGATCCGCGCCGCATTCGGAGAGGACGTCATCGAGGCGACCGGAACGCTCGATCGAGCGGCACTCGGCGCCCGGGTGTTCGGCGATCAGGAGGCGCTCGCACGGTTGAACGCCATCGTGCATCCCGCCGTTCGGGAGCAGTCGGCCCGGCGATTCGAGCAGGCCTTCGCCGCGGATGCCGACGCGGTGGTGGTCTACGACGTGCCGCTGCTCGTCGAAGCGAGAGTGGACGATCCGTGGGACATGATCGTCGTCGCTCATGCCCCCGCCGAGGTGCGGTTGAACCGGCTCATCGAGCTGCGCGGTATGGACCGGGCGGCGGCGCAGTCGCGCATCGATGCCCAAGTGCCCGACGAGAAGCGCCTCGAGATCGCTGACGTCGTGATCGACACGTCCGGCAGCCTCACCCGAACTCTCGAGTGCACCGATGACCTCTGGCGACGGCTCGTAGCCGCCTGAGCGCACCACCGGCGAATCGGCGCACGGAGCGTGTCGGCCGCCGGCGGCGCCGAGTCAGGGCGCTCGGAGCCGATGTCAGTGGCCGGCTCTACGCTGGAAGGCATGCAACCCACGCGCAGCGTCCGCCCCTTCGAGGTCGTCAGCGAGTACGCGCCGGCCGGTGACCAGCCGCAGGCGATCGCCGAGCTCGCGGCGCGCATCAACGCCGGCGAGACGGACGTCGTGCTCCTCGGCGCCACCGGAACGGGCAAGTCGGCCACGACGGCCTGGCTGGTCGAGCAGGTGCAGCGCCCCACTCTGGTGCTGGCGCACAACAAGACGCTGGCGGCGCAGCTGGCCAACGAGTTCCGCGAGCTGATGCCCCACAACGCCGTGGAGTACTTCGTCTCCTACTACGACTACTACCAGCCCGAGGCGTACGTGCCGCAGACCGACACCTTCATCGAGAAGGACTCGTCGATCAACGCCGAGGTCGAGCGGCTGCGGCATTCCACGACGAACTCCCTGCTGAGCAGGCGCGACGTCGTCGTGGTCTCCACGGTCTCCTGCATCTACGGCCTGGGTGCCCCCGAGGAGTACCTGCGAGCCATGGTGGCGCTGCAGGTGGGCGAGCGGTACGACCGAGACGCGCTGATCCGGCAGTTCATCGCCATGCAGTACAACCGGAACGACGTCGACTTCTCTCGCGGCAACTTCCGCGTGCGCGGCGACACCATCGAGATCATCCCCGTGTACGAGGAGCACGCGATCCGCATCGAGCTGTTCGGCGACGAGATCGAGGCGCTCTACTCGCTGCATCCGCTCACCGGCGAGGTGATCGCGAAGCTCGATTCGGTGCCGATCTTCCCCGCCTCGCACTACGTGGCGGGCACGGATGTCGTGCAGCGCGCGATCGGCACGATCGAGGCGGAGCTCGCCGATCGCCTGGCCGAGCTGGAACGGCAGGGCAAGCTGCTCGAGGCGCAGCGCCTGCGCATGCGCACGACGTTCGACCTCGAGATGCTGCAGCAGCTCGGCTTCTGCTCCGGCATCGAGAACTACTCCCGGCACATGGACGGCCGCCAGGCCGGTGAGCCGCCGCACACGCTGCTGGACTTCTTCCCCGACGACTTCCTGCTCGTCATCGACGAGTCGCACGTCACCGTGCCGCAGATCGGCGCCATGTACGAGGGAGACGCGTCGCGCAAGCGCACGCTCGTGGAGCACGGCTTCCGTCTGCCGAGCGCGATGGACAACCGGCCGCTGCGGTGGGACGAGTTCAAGAACCGGATCGGACAGACGGTGTACCTGTCGGCGACGCCGGGCAAGTACGAGATGGGGATCGCCGACGGAGTGGTCGAGCAGATCATCCGGCCCACCGGATTGATCGATCCCGAGATCATCGTGAAGCCGTCGAAGGGACAGATCGACGACCTGCTCGAGGAGATCCGGCTGCGCGTCGGTCGGGACGAGCGCGTGCTCGTCACGACCCTGACCAAGAAGATGGCCGAGGAGCTCACCGACTTCCTCGGCGAGCACGGCGTGCGGGTGCGCTACCTGCACTCCGACGTCGACACGCTGCGGCGTGTCGAACTGCTCACCGAGCTGCGGGCCGGCGTGTACGACGTGCTCGTGGGCATCAACCTGCTGCGCGAGGGCCTCGACCTTCCTGAGGTGTCGCTGGTGGCGATCCTCGATGCCGACAAGGAGGGCTTCCTGCGTTCGGGCACGTCGCTCATCCAGACGATCGGCCGCGCGGCCCGCAACGTGTCGGGGCAGGTGCACATGTACGCCGACAACATGACCGATTCGATGCGGAACGCGATCGAAGAGACCGATCGCCGGCGCGAGAAGCAGATCGCGTACAACACGGCGAACGGCATCGACCCCCAGCCGCTGCGCAAGCGGATCGCCGACATCACCGAGGTGCTCGCCCGCGAGGCCGCCGACACCGCCGACATGCGTGCGGGGCGGAACAAGGGTGGCAAGCCCGGCCGAGGGAAGTCGCCGACACCGAATCTGCGCCGCGAGGGCATCGCCGCCGAGGGTGCGACGCAGCTGGAGGAGACCATCGCCGACCTGTCGGATCAGATGCTGGCGGCTGCCGCTGAGCTGAAGTTCGAACTCGCCGCCCGGCTGCGCGACGAGGTGCAGGACCTCAAGAAGGAGCTGCGCGCGATGGAGCGGGCAGGGCACGCGTAACGGCAGGGGAGGGCACCGGGATGGATGCGGCAGGGACCGAGCTCGCGGACAGGCTGCGGGCGCTTCTGGCGGGCGAGCCGACGCTGGACGAGAAGCGCATGTTCGGCTCGCGCGCGTTCATGGTGAACGGCAGGATCCTCGTCGCGGCGCGCGGCGGCGGCACACTGCTCGTGCGCGTGCCGGAGGAGCGGAGTGCGTCGCTGCAGCAACGGCCGGGCGCGCGGATCGCGTCGATGGGCGAGCGCACCATGGGGCAGGGGTGGCTCGATATCGATCCGGCGGTGCTCGATGACGACGAGCTGATCTTCTGGCTCGACGCCGCGCGCGATCACGATCTGCGCGGCTGAACGTCGGCTGACCATCCCGATGGGCGGGCTCAGGGGCAGTGCATGAGCGGTTTCGGGCCGCTGCGATCGATCTCATGCCGGTTCATCGCCGCGCCGCACAGTGGGCAGGCACGTTCGGCGCGCTCCGCGGCGGTCGGCGGAGGCGTGGTCTCGTAAGGCCCGACGGATGCCGGGCCCGCGTACCGGATCAGCCGGGAGTTGAGCCAGGCGTACAGGCCGCCGGCCTCGCGGATGCGGACACGCAGCGGCATCCGTCGTGTGTGCTCGTCCATGATGGTTAGTGTACTAACGATTAGCGTGGATAGAATTTGTCCGTGACGAACGACGATGAGCTGCTCCGCCTGGAGAATCAACTGTGTTTCGCGATGGTGACCGCCGCCCGCAACGTCGTCGCGGTGTACCGGCCGATCCTCGAGCCGCTCGGCCTCACGCATCCGCAGTATCTGGTCATGCTCGCGCTGTGGGAGCGTTCGCCGCGATCGCTGGGGGAACTCGCCGACGAACTGGCGCTGGAGCCGGCCAGCGTGTCGCCGCTGGTCAAGCGGCTCGAGAAGGGCGGCATCGTCGAGCGCGTGCGCAGTGCGCGCGACGAACGACGCCTGGAGATCGGGGTGACCGACGCCGGCCGGGCGTTGCGGGAACGAGCGGTGGACGTGCCGGGCCAGGTCATGGCGCGGGCGGGGATCGACTTCGATTCCGTCGCCGCCCTGCGGGAAGCGCTGCGCCCCTTCGCCGGGAGCGGCTCCCGCGCTCGGTGACGCGGCGTTATCCACAGGCGGTGCGGCTCGCTCGGCCCGCTCGCCTAGGGTGGTCCCATGAGCACCAGCGCGGCTGACAGGGACACCTCGTCGCCGAGCGATGATCGACGGCCGCCTTCCGGCGCCACGCCCCTCGTGGCGACGCTCGTGCTCTTCCTGATCGCGATGCTCGCGTCCGCCCTGGCCGGTGCGCCGAAGATCTCTCTGCGGGAGCCGGGGCGTCCGGATCCGCCCATCACGCCCACGGAGCAGGCGACGCCGATGCCGTTGCTCCCCGTGCAGCCCGAGGAGGACCCAGGGATCGCCGACGCGATCCTGAAGCTGGTGCTGCTGCTGCTCGTGGTGGGCGTGATCCTCTTCGTCGTGTACGTCGTCGTGCGCGCGTTGATCGATCGGGTGCGGGCGTGGTCGGCGCGCCCGCCGCTGCAGGACGCGGCACCGACGGACGCGGAGACGCACGGCGCCGCCACCGACGAGTCCGCGCCCGATGCCGCGGTGATCCGACGCGGCATCGCGGCCGCGCGGGCTGACATCTCCGCTCACCCCGATCCGGGCGACGCGATCATCGCCGCGTGGGTGGGCCTCGAGGAGACCGCCGCCGATTCGGGAAGCGCGCGCGGCAGGAGCGAGACCCCTGCGGAGTTCACCCTGCGGATCCTGCTGCGTCGCGAAGGCATCGACGTCCCGACGAGGCTGTTGCTGCGCCTGTACGAGGGCGTGCGCTTCGCCGGGCGCTCCGCATCCGAACAGGACAGGAACGCCGCCCTCGCCGCCCTCACCGAGATCGAAGGCGGATGGCGATGAGAGCACGAGTACGGATTCCGCTCGCGGCCGGCGCCGGGGTGCTCGCCGCGGTCGGCTTCTCGGGCCTGGGCGTGCAGGCGACGTTCGCCTGGGCATGGGGCGGGCTGATCGCCGCGGTGATCGCCGTGCTCGGCGTCGCCCTGCCGGACGACCCCAGGGCGGACGCCCCGGGACGCGACATCGGCGACGGCTTCCGCGGGTCGGAGGTGTCGAGACTCGCGTGGGCGATCAATCCGCGCACCGGTGAGGTGGGCGCGGCCGTGACCAGGCGCGTCCGCGCCACGCTGCGCCGCCGCCTCGCGCTGGCCGACCTCGACCCCGAGGCCCCCGCAGACGCCGAAGAGGTGGAGAGGCGGCTGGGTGCCGGTCTCTGGGCGCGGCTGAACGGGCCGCGCACGAGCATCCAGGACATCGGCGACGCCCTTGCCGCCGCCGAGCGACTCGCACCGAAGGAGGCACCATGACCGATACGGCGACGCGGACGGATGACGGTTCGCAGAGGGAGGACGGCCGGATGGATTTCGAGGACATCGCCGAAGCGGGAAGGAAGATCCGCGCGGCGGTCGCCACCGTGGTCGTGGGCATGGAGGATCCGCTCGAGATCGCGTTGGCGACGATCCTCGCCGGGGGCCACGTGCTGTTCGAGGATGTCCCCGGCCTCGGGAAGACCCTGGCGGCGCGGAGTCTCGCGGCGGCGCTCGGCCTGTCGTTCCGGCGGTTGCAGTGCACGCCGGACATGCTTCCCGGCGATGTCACCGGATCGTATGTCTACGCCCCCGATACGGGCGAGTTCGTGTTCCGTCCCGGGCCGATCTTCACCGGGCTGCTGCTGGCCGACGAGATCAATCGCACGACCCCCAAAACGCAGTCCGCGATGCTCGAGGCGATGGCCGAGCGGCAGGTGACGGTCGAGGGCAACAGCTTTCCGCTGGAGGCCCCGTTCCACGTGATCGCCACCGCGAACCCGATCGAGTACGAGGGAACGTACTCGCTGCCCGAGGCGCAGCTCGACCGTTTCATGGTGCGGCTCTCGGTGGGCTATCCCGAGGCGGAGGGCGAGACCGACATCCTGCTCGGGCGCGTGCGACGGCAGCAGGAGACCACGCACGTCGACGCGGTGCTCACCGCCCGTGATCTCATCGAGCTGCAGCGGGCCGTGGAGCGGATCCACGTCGATCCGGACGTGGCGCGCTACTGCGTCGACCTGACCGCTGCCACGCGCAGCGCCCAGCACATCGCGGTGGGTGCGTCGCCGAGAGGCTCCCAGGCGCTTCTGCTGCTCGGCCGGGCACTGGCGGCGCTGGACGGACGCGACTACGTCCGACCCGACGACATCAAACGAGTCGCCGTGCCCGTGCTCGCCCACCGTCTTACCCTGACTCCGCAGGCGTGGGCGCAGGGCGTCGACCCGGAGCACCTCGTCGGCACACTCGTGGCGGCGGTTCCCGTGCCGCCGAGCATCGCGACCGCTCGGCGATGACCCGCCTGCGCAACCGTGTGCCGGGAACCGGTTGGAGGGTCGCGCCTTCTGTCGTGTTCGCCTCGTTGGGCGCGTTCGCTCTGCTGGTCGCCGGCGTGGCGCTTTCGCGGCCGGATGCCATCGCCGTGTCCATGCCGTTGGCGTTGTGGGCGGTGGCGGCCGTCGGCAGGAGGACCCCGGCCGACGTCGTGGCCGAGGTGCGGGCAGCGGACGGTTGGGAGCAGGGATGGCTGCTCGACGACGTGCGGGCCCGCTCGGCGGCCGACATGGTCGAAGTGTCCCTGATCCAGGGCGAGCGGACACGTGCGAAAGCGTTCGTTCCCGGGACCGGACGCATCCGCACGCGCAGCCGTGTGCTGCACTCCGGGCCGCTGCGCACCGTGGAGGTGGCCGCTCGCGCGGTCGACTCAGACGGGGGGATGCTGGCGCCGCCGATCGAGGCGGTGTCGACAGTCCGCACCGTGCAGCCTCCCAGGCGTGCCCTCGCCCGTCTGCCGCTGGCGCCGAGGCTGACGGGGCTGCACGGAGCGCACGAGGGTGCGCGGCCCGGGCAGGGCGGCGACTTCCGCGACATCCATCCGTTCGCGCCCGGCGACGAGCTCCGACGGGTGGACTGGAAGGCGACCGCTCGTGCGGCTCGTCGTCCTGGTGACCTGCTGGTACGCCGCACGAACACGCTCAGCGACGCCTCGGTGGTCATCGCGATGGACACCGCGGACGAGCTGGGCGCGGTTGTCGCCACGTGGGGAACGGGCGATCTGGAACGCAGCGGTGTGACCTCGCTGGATCACGCCCGCAGTGCGGCGAGGTCGATCGCCGCCGCCGCGGTCGCCCACAGTGACCGGGTCGCGTTCCACACTCTCGCGCACGGCGGGCGCTCCGTGCGCAGCGGCGGCGGTTCCCGCCATCTGGCACGCGTGATCGCCGACATCTCGGCGAGCGGACGTGAAGGCGACGATGCCCGTTTCCGGCGCACGCCACCCGTGCCACAGGGATCGATGATCTACGTGCTGTCGACCTTCTTCGACGGTGCGGCGGCGGAGATCGCACTGAAGTGGCGCGCTGCCGGGCACCGTGTCGTCGCGGTGGACACGCTTCCGGCGCTGGACGTCGGCAAGCTGTCCCGCGAACGCGAGTTCGCGCTCCGGGTGCTGCTCGCCGAGCGAGACGACATGCTGCACGGTCTGCGCACGTCGGGTGTCGAGACGCTCCGGTGGGCGCGCGACCCCGCGGCCGAGCTGGCAGCCCTGTCTCGCACACCTCCCGCGAATGTCGGATCGGTGCGGCGTCAGGCGGCGGGGGCGGCGCGATGAGACGCAACGACACCTTCTCGCTGGGCCCGGCGATACCGGGTCATACCCTGCGCGCCGTCGCGATCGGCGTGGCGGTGGGCGCCGCGATCCTGCTGTCCGCGCCCGTGGGATGGGTCGTCGTCATCGGACTGGTCTGCGCGGTCGGGGCGGTCTGGCCGCAGACCGCCGGGGTCTGGCTCGCCGCCGCGGGCGCCGGGCTGATGCTGCTGCTGAACGAGCCGCACCCGGCAAGAGCCGCGGTGGCCATCGCCGCCGTGCACCTGCTGCACGTCCTCGCCTCGCTGACGTCGGTGATCCCGATGCGCGCCGCGGTGTCGTTGCGGGCACTGGCGCCGACCGGCATCCGCTTCGCATGGATGCAGGGCATCGGCCAGGCGGCATCCCTCGTCGTGCACCTGCTGCCGCGCGGTCCGGCCGTGCCCTTCGCCGTCCTGGCCGGCGCGGGTGCCTCGCTGACGGTCGGCGTGCTCGCCGGGCGGATGCTGCGCGCGCAGCGCTCCCATGCGTTCTCGCCCCCCGATTCGCACTCCGCACACCTGGCAGAGCGCTGAGACGGCGGCGGTGGCGAAGCCAGTGTCGGTGGCCGCTCTTAGACTTGACGGGTGCCCATCGTTCCCGTCGCCTCCTCCGGAAAACTCAGTGTCCGCGGTGCCCGCGTGCACAATCTCAAGAACGTCGACATCGACATCCCACGCGACTCCCTCGTCGTGTTCACGGGCCTGTCGGGGTCCGGCAAGTCGAGCCTGGCGTTCGACACGATCTTCGCCGAGGGGCAGCGTCGCTACGTCGAGTCGCTGAGCGCCTACGCGCGCCAGTTCCTCGGTCAGGTGGATCGGCCCGACGTCGACTTCATCGAGGGGCTGAGCCCCGCGGTGTCGATCGATCAGAAGTCCACCAACCGCAACCCGCGGTCGACGGTGGGAACGATCACCGAGATCTACGACTACATGCGCCTGCTGTGGGCGCGCATCGGAGTGCCGCACTGCCCGGAGTGCGGCGAGCGGATCCAGCGTCAGACCGTGCAGCAGATCGCCGACCAGCTGATGGAGCTGCCGGAGCGGACGCGCTATCAGATCGTTGCGCCGGTGGTCTCGCAGAAGAAGGGCGAGTTCGTCGACCTCTTCCGCGAGCTGGGTGCGAAGGGCTACTCGCGAGCGATCGTCGACGGCGACCTCATCCAGCTGGCCGAGCCGCCCACACTGAAGAAGAGTTACAAGCACGACATCGCCGTGGTCGTCGACCGCCTGGTCGCGTCGCCCGACATCCTCGGCCGCGTGACGGACTCGGTCGAGACGGCACTGAGCCTGGCCGGCGGCGTGGTGCAGGTGAACTTCGTCGACGAGGAGGGGGATGCCGCTTGGCAGTCGTTCTCCGAGAAGCTCGCCTGTCCGAACGGGCACGCCATCACCCTCACCGAGATCGAGCCGCGCACCTTCTCGTTCAACGCCCCGTTCGGAGCCTGCCCGGCCTGCTCGGGACTCGGCACGCGCATGTCGGTCGATGTGGATCTCATGCTGGGCGACGAGGAGCTCTCCATCCGCGAGGGCGTGATCCTGCCGTGGACCACGCAGGGCAAGGGCCTGTTCCAGTACTACGAGCGGCTTCTCGAGGGCCTCGCCCGCGACCTCGACTTCTCACTCGACACGCCGTGGCGCAAGCTGCACTCCGACGTGCGCGAGGCGGTGCTGCGCGGCGACAACTACAAGGTCACGGTGAAGTGGAAGAACCGCTACGGCCGTGAAATGCGCTACACGTCGGGCTTTGAGGGGGTGGTGCCGTACATCGAGCGGCAGTACCTGCAGGCCGAGAGCGACACGCAGCGCAGCCGCTGGGGTGAGTACCTGCGCGAGGTTCCCTGCCCGGTCTGCGACGGCGACCGGCTCAAGCCCGAGGTGCTGTCGGTGCTCGTGCACGGCCACTCCATCGCCGAGGTCTCCCACCTCAGCCTGGCCGGGGCGCGCGCGTTCATGGAGAAGCTCGTGCTCACCGACCGCGAGGCGAAGATCGCCGCGCAGGTGCTGCGAGAGATCCGCCTCCGGCTCGACTTCCTGCTCCAGGTGGGTCTCGCTTACCTCAATCTAAGCCGCTCGGCCGGCTCGCTCTCCGGTGGCGAGGCGCAGCGCATCCGTCTCGCCACGCAGATCGGCTCCGGCCTCACCGGAGTGCTGTACGTGCTCGACGAGCCGTCGATCGGCCTGCACCAGCGCGACAACCGCCGTCTGATCCAGACGCTCGAGAAGCTGCGTGATCTCGGCAACACGCTCATCGTCGTCGAGCATGACGAGGAGACGATCGAGGCCGCCGACTGGGTGGTCGACATCGGCCCTGGTGCCGGCGTCGGCGGGGGAGAGGTCGTGCACTCCGGGCCGTACAGCGCTCTGCTGGCCGACACCGAGTCGATGACCGGCGACTACCTGTCCGGCCGCCGCGAGATCCCCACGCCCGTCAAGCGCCGCAAGATCGACCGCAAGCGGATGCTGAGCGTCGTCGGCGCGCGCGAGAACAACCTGAAGAACGTCACCGCCGACTTCCCGCTCGGCGTGCTGACCGCGGTCACCGGCGTGAGCGGCTCCGGCAAATCGTCGCTGGTGAACGACATCCTGTACCAGGTGCTCGCCTCACGACTCAACGGCGCCCGAACGGTGCCGGGCAAGCACACCCGCGTCACCGGTCTCGACAACCTCGACAAGGTCGTGCACGTCGACCAGGCGCCGATCGGCCGCACCCCCCGCTCGAACCCGGCGACCTACACCGGCGTCTTCGACCGCATCAGGGCGCTCTTCTCGGAGACCCCCGAGGCGAAGGTGCGCGGCTACCAGCCGGGGCGGTTCAGCTTCAACGTCAAGGGCGGCCGCTGCGAGGCGTGCTCCGGTGACGGCACGATCAAGATCGAGATGAACTTCCTGCCCGACGTGTACGTCGACTGCGAGGTATGCCACGGCAAGCGGTACAACCGTGACACCCTGGCCGTGCACTACAAGGGCAAGAACATCGCCGAGGTGCTCGAGATGCCGATCGAGGAGGCCGCGGACTTCTTCGAGCCGATTCAGGCCATCCACCGGTACATGAAGACCCTCGTCGACGTCGGTCTCGGCTACGTGCGCCTCGGTCAGGCGGCCACGACGCTCTCGGGCGGCGAGGCGCAGCGCGTCAAGCTCGCCACCGAGCTGCAGCGCCGCAGCAACGGTCGCAGCATCTACGTGCTCGACGAGCCCACCACCGGGCTGCACTTCGAGGATGTGCGCAAGCTGCTCGAGGTGCTGAACGGGCTGGTCGACAAGGGCAACACGGTGATCGTGATCGAGCACAACCTCGACGTGATCAAGTCCGCCGACTGGGTGATCGACCTCGGTCCGGAAGGCGGGTCCGGCGGCGGCGAGATCATCGCGACCGGTACGCCGGAGCAGGTCGCCCGCGTCGAGGAGAGCCACACGGGTCAGTTCCTGGCGGAGATCCTGGGTGTCGTCCGCGAGGCGCAGGAACCGGGGCAGAGGCGCAAGGCGGGCTGATGGCGGACGTCCTGCCCTACAAGCCGCGGGTGGGGGAGATTCCGACCGACCCGGGGGTCTACCGCTTCCGCGACACGGACGGCCGGGTGCTCTACGTCGGCAAGGCGAAGAACCTGCGCCAGCGTCTCTCGAACTACTTCGCGCCGCTGCGGACGCTGCACGAGCGCACGCGGCGGATGGTGACGACCGCCGCATCCGTGGAGTGGACCGTCGTCGCCACCGACGTCGACTCGCTGCAGCTCGAATACATGTGGATCAAGGAGTTCGATCCGCCGTTCAACGTGCGCTACCGCGACGACAAGTCGTACCCGTTCATGGCGATCACGCTCGGCGACGAGGCGCCTCGGGTGATGGTCACCCGCAACCGCAAGATCCCCGGCGCGCGGTACTTCGGCCCCTATCCCAAGGTGTGGGCGGTGCACGAGACCATCGACCTGATGGTCAGGGCGTTCCCGATCCGCACCTGCAGCGATGCCAGCTACAAGCGGGCGATGCAGACCGGCCGGCCGTGCTTCCCCGGTCAGATCGGCAAGTGCGGCGGGCCCTGCTCCATGAAGGTGACCATCGAGGAGCACCGGGCCATGGTGGACGACTTCGTCGCGTTCATGGCCGGAGGTGACGAGCGGTTCACCCGGGAACTGACGAAGCGGATGCAGGCCGCATCCGCTGCGATGGACTACGAGTCCGCGGCGAAGCATCGCGACAAGCTGCTCGCCATCGAGGCGGTTCTCGGCAGAAGCGCGCTGGTGCTGCCGTCCGACGAGGACGCCGACCTGTTCGGCATCGCCGAGGACGAGCTGGCCGCGGCCGTGCAGCACTTCGTCATCCGCGGCGGCCGGGTGCGCGCCGTACGTGCGGTGACCCTCGACAAGGAGCTCGACATCTCCGGCGGCGAGCTGGTCGAGCAGGTCCTGCAGCGCGCCTACGGCGAAGCATCCGACGTGCCGCGGCGCGTGCTCGTCCCCGCGATGCCGCCCGACGCGCCCGAGCTCGAGCAGTGGCTGCGCGAGCGGCGCGGGCGCAAGGTCGAGATCGCCGTCGCACAGCGCGGTCAGCGCGCCGAGCTCATGCGCACGGCGACGCTCAATGCGCAGCAGGCGCTGCTGCGCCACAAGACCCGCCGTACCAGTGATTACGTCGCCCGGACGCAGGCGCTCACCGACCTGCAGGAGGCGCTGGGCATGGACGAGGCGCCACTGCGCATCGAGTGCTTCGACATCTCGCATCTCGGTGGCACGAACGTCGTCGCGTCGATGGTCGTGTTCGAGGACGGACTGCCGCGCAAGGATCAGTACCGGTCGTTCAACATCGCCGAGACCACGGATGACACGGACTCGATGTACCAGGTGCTGATGCGTCGCCTGGCCAGGGTGGACGCCACACCGGAGGACGCCGAAGCCGAGGAGCAGGGCGGCCGTCGCAGACCGAGGTTCGCCTACCGCCCGCAGCTGCTCATCGTCGACGGCGGACGGCCTCAGGTGCAGGCGGCGGCCCGTGCTCTGCAGGACAGCGGCCACACCGAGATCGCGCTCTGCGGGATCGCCAAGCGCCTGGAGGAGATCTGGCTCCCGGACGACGACTTCCCGGTGATCCTTCCGCGCACCAGCGAGGCGCTGTACCTCGTGCAGCGGCTGCGTGACGAGGCGCACCGTTTCGCCATCACGCATCAGCGCCGCCGGCGGCGCCGCGACATCTCCACCGTGCTCAGCGAGATCCCCGGGCTGGGGGAGGCGCGCATCAGGGCGCTGCTGAAGCACTTCGGCTCCGTGGCCGCGCTGCGCTCGGCCACGGCGGAGCAGATCTGCGAGGTGAACGGCATCGGCCCCGCCCTTGCCGCCTCGATCTGCGCGCACCTCACCGGCGCCGGAGCGGCGCGCGGCGCACCCTCCGAGCTGCGAGAGCCGGCGACGCTCACGCCGACTTCCGCGCCCGATGACGAAGCGGCCTCGCTGACTGGATAGGCTTGACCGCGGGAGAGGAGTCGTCGATGGCCGCCGCTGATAAGGGCGAATTCCTGATCGTCACCGGGATGTCGGGCGCAGGACGCACCACCGCGGCCAACGCCCTCGAGGATCTCGGGTGGTACGTCGTGGACAACCTGCCGCCGCAGATGCTGCGTCCGCTGCTCGAGCTGACCGACATGGGCGCGGGGAACCTTCCCAAGATCGCCGCCGTCGTCGATGTGCGCGGGCGCAGCCTGTTCGACGACTTCCCCGGCGTGGCGCGTTCTCTCCGTGCGCGCGGCGGGGTCAAGGTGCTGTTCCTGGACGCCTCGGACGATGTGCTGGTGCGCCGCTACGAGTCGGTGCGGCGGCCGCACCCGCTGCAGGGCGACGGGACGCTCCTCGACGGCATCCGGATGGAACGTCAGCGGCTGGCTCCGATCCGTGAAGCGGCCGACCTGCTCGTCGACACCTCGATGCTGAACATCCATCAGCTGGCGACGCAGGTGTCCGAGCTGTTCTCCGAGGAGGGCGCCGCGCGTCACCGCCTCACGATCCTCAGCTTCGGGTTCAAATACGGACTGCCCACCGACGTCGACCTCGTCGCCGACATGCGCTTCCTGCCGAACCCGTTCTGGAAAGAGGAACTGCGGGAGCACACCGGGCAGGATGCCGACGTGCGCGACTACGTGCTCTCCCGCGCCGGAGCCACGGAGTTCCTCGACGCATATGCCGCGGCGCTGCGACCGGTGCTCGAGGGGTATCAACGCGAGAACAAGAGTCACTCGACCGTCGCCATCGGATGCACCGGCGGCAAGCACCGCTCGGTCGCCACGGCGGAGGAGCTGGCACGCCGTCTCGCCGACGTTCCCGGAGTCTCGGTGAACGTGCGCCACCGGGATCTCGGACGGGAGTGAGCCGACGCCCTGGCGGGCCCTCGAGGCGGTGGATTCCGCCCGGGCCTTGTAGGCTGTTCCCTTGCGTCGCGATCCGACGCGCGGATCGTGAAGGAGTCTCGTGGCACTAACCACCGACGTCAAGGCAGAGCTGGTCAGCATTCGCAATGCGCCCCCGACGGTGCGTGTCGCGGAGGTGACGACCATCCTCCGTTTCGCCGGTGGGCTGCACTCCATCGCCGGTCGCGTCGCCGTCGAGGCCGAGGTGGATGCCGAGCTGCTCGCCCGCCGGGTCGCGCGCGATCTGGCGGAGATCTACGGCGTGCGCCCAGAGATCGCCCAGGTGAAGTCGAGCAGCGCGCAGTCCGGCGCTGCCGGCGACGGCGCGCGCTGGGCGGTGCGGGTCATCGCCGCGGGCGAGACCCTCGCCCGCCAGACTGGTCTGCTTGACGCGCGGCGACGACCCGTGCGCGGCCTGCCGAACCGGCTGACCACCGGGTCGCCCGAGGAGCTCGCCGGTCTCTGGCGTGGCGCCTTCCTCGCCGCGGGATCACTCAGCGAACCGGGTCGTTCGGCGATGCTCGAGGTGGCATGCCCGTCCGGTGAGGCCGCGATGGCGCTCGTCGGCGCCGCCCACCGTCTGGGCGTCACGGCGAAGGCCCGCGAGGTGCGCGGCCTGCCGCGCGTCGTCGTGCGCGAAGGCGAGGCGATCCGTGCGATCCTCAGCATCATGGGCGCCGGGCGCACCGCCGCCGCCTGGGAGGAGATGCGCCAGCGCCGTGAGGTGCGCGCCGGCGTGAACCGTCTGGTGAACTTCGATGACGCGAACCTGCGCCGCTCCGCGCAGGCCGCTGTCGCGGCCTGCGCCCGCGTGGAGCGCGCTCTCGAGATCCTCGGCGACGACGTGCCCGATCATCTGCGCACCGCAGGCGATCTGCGCCTCGCGCACCGCGACGCCAGCCTCGACGAGCTCGGACACCACGCGGACCCGCCGCTCACGAAGGATGCCGTGGCCGGCCGCATCCGCCGTCTTCTCGCGATGGCCGACAAGCGCGCTCAGCAGGAGGGCATCCCCGGCACCGAGGCGGCCGTCCCGGCCGGCCTGGAGGACTAGCGACGCTCGATCTCGTCATCCGGGGAAGGATCCCCTGACGTGTCACGTTGCCGTCAGTAGGATGTGAAACGTCTGCCTCGCGGCGCACTTCGGCGGCGCGGGGGACCGGCAAGCGCCGCGGCGCGGCGCGGATTGGATGAAAGAGACATGGCGACCTACACGCTTCCTGACCTCCCTTACGACTACGCGGCGCTGGAGCCTCACATCAGCGCGAAGATCATGGAGCTGCACCATGACAAGCACCATGCCGCCTACGTCGCCGGTGCGAACACCGCCCTCGAGCAGCTCGCCGAGGCCCGCGACAGCGGCAATCTCGCGAATGTGAACAAGCTCGAGAAGGACCTCGCGTTCAACCTGGGCGGTCACGTCAACCACTCCATCTTCTGGACCAACCTCTCGCCGAACGGCGGCGGACAGCCCGAGGGCGAGCTCAAGGCCGCCATCGACGAGTACTTCGGCTCGTTCGAGAAGTTCCAGGCGCACTTCACCGCCGCCGCGACCGGCATCCAGGGCTCCGGCTGGGCCGTGCTGAGCTGGGACCCGATCGGCGCCCGCCTGATCATCCAGCAGCTGTTCGATCAGCACTCGAACACCGCCCAGGGCACGGTGCCGTTGTTCCAGCTCGACATGTGGGAGCACGCGTTCTACCTCGACTACCTCAATGTGAAGACCGACTACGTCAAGGCGGCGTGGAACATCGCTGACTGGCAGAACGTCGCGCAGCGTTTCGACATCGCGCGGGAGAAGACGTCGGGACTGCTGGTACTGTCGTAAAAGATGGGCGTCCTGATGGGCGAAATGCCCATCAGGACGCCGTTGTCCGCGAAACCCGCCGGAAAACCCCTTAAGAACCAGGAGACTTTCGTGTCTGTCAAGATCGGTATCAACGGCTTCGGTCGTATTGGACGAAATTTCCTCCGCGCGGCGCTCGCGCAGAACGCGGACCTCGAGATCGTCGCAGTCAACGACCTCACCGACAACAAGGCGCTCGCGCACCTTCTGAAGTACGACTCGGTCGGCGGACGCCTCGCCGACGAGGTCTCCTACGAGGGTGACGTCATCAACGTCGGCGGCCGCGCCATCAAGGTGTTCGAGGAGCGCGACCCGGCAGCCCTGCCGTGGGGCGAGCTGGGCGTCGACATCGTCATCGAGTCGACCGGCCGCTTCACCAAGGCCGCGGATGCCTCCAAGCACATCGCCGGCGGCGCCAAGAAGGTCATCATCTCGGCACCGGGCACCGATGTCGACGGCACCTTCGTCATGGGCGTGAACGAGGACAGCTACGACTCGGCCACCATGAACGTCATCTCGAACGCCTCGTGCACCACCAACTGCCTCGCGCCGCTGGCCAAGGTGTTCAACGACGAGTTCGGCATCGAGCGCGGCTTCATGATGACCGCGCACGCCTACACCGCCGACCAGAACCTGCAGGACGGCCCGCACAGCGATCTGCACCGCGCCCGCGCCGCGGCGATCAACATCGTTCCGGCCTCGACCGGTGCCGCCAAGGCCATCGGCCTGGTGCTGCCCGAGCTGAACGGCAAGCTCAGCGGCTCGTCGTACCGCGTGCCCGTGCCCACCGGATCGATCGTCGACCTCACCCTGGTGACCGGTCGCGAAGACCTCACGGTCGACGACATCAACGCCGCGTACCGCGCCGCCGCCGCGGACGGTCGTCTGCAGGGCATCCTGCAGTACAACGAGGACCCGATCGTGTCGAGCGACATCCAGCAGAACCCCTACTCGTCGATCTTCGACGCCGGACTGACCAATGTCAGCGGCAACCTCGTCAAGGTGTCCAGCTGGTACGACAACGAGTGGGGCTACTCCAACCGTCTCGTCGACCTGACCGAATACGTCGCCGAGCGTCTCTGAGCTCTGATACATGACTCTGCGCACCCTGGACTCTCTGGGTCCCCTCGAGGGCAAGCGCGTCATCGTCCGTTGTGACCTGAACGTCCCCCTGCGGGACGGGGTCATCACGGACGATGGTCGTGTTCGCGCCTCGCTTCCGACCCTCAACGCCCTCATCAACGCCGGCGCACGGGTAGTCGTCTGCTCGCACCTGGGCCGCCCCGACGGGGCACCCGACCCGCAGTACAGCCTGGAGCCGGTGGCCCAGCGCCTGTCCGAGCTGCTCGGCAAGCCGGTCGCCTTCGCGCGCGACACCGTCGGCGAGTCGGCGCGCGAGGCGGTGGCGGCGCTGGAAGACGGCGACGTGGTCGTGCTGGAGAACCTGCGCTTCAACGCGGGGGAGACCGCGAAGGATGACGAGACGCGCCGTGCCTTCGCCACCGAGCTGGCGGCGCAGGGCGACGCCTTCGTCTCCGACGGATTCGGCGTCGTGCATCGCAAGCAGGCCAGCGTCTACGACCTGGCCGAGATCCTGCCGTCGGCGGCCGGCCTGCTGATCGCCGCCGAGCTCGACGTGCTCGATCGCCTCACCGAGAAGCCGGAGCGTCCGTACACGGTGGTGCTCGGGGGATCGAAGGTGAGCGACAAGCTCGGCGTGATCTCCCATCTGCTGCCGCGCGTGGATCGGCTGCTGGTGGGCGGCGGGATGCTGTTCACGTTCCTCGCCGCCGAGGGTCACGCGGTGGCGTCGAGCCTGCTCGAGAAGGATCAGCTCGACACCGTCCGCGGCTACATCGCAGAGGCGAAGGAGCGCGGCGTGGAGCTCGTGCTCCCGACCGATGTCGTCGTCGCGTCCGCCTTCGCCGCGGATGCCGAGCACGAGGTGGTCGCGGCCGACGCCATCGAGCAGAGCTCGTTCGGCGCGTCCGGCATCGGGCTCGACATCGGGCCGCAGACGGCCGCGCGCTTCGCCGATGCGATCCGCGGTTCGAAGACCGTCTTCTGGAACGGCCCGATGGGCGTGTTCGAGTTCCCCGCCTTCGCGGCGGGCACCAAGACCGTGGCCGGCGCGCTGACCGAGGTCGACGGGCTCGGCGTCGTCGGCGGCGGTGACTCGGCGGCCGCCGTGCGTCAGCTCGGCTTCGCCGACGAGCAGTTCGGACACATCTCGACGGGCGGGGGCGCGAGCCTCGAGTTCCTCGAGGGCAAGAAGCTACCTGGACTGGAGGTCCTCGGATGGCAGTGAACTCTGCGACCACGAACCGGCGCACCCCGCTGATCGCGGGCAACTGGAAGATGAACCTCGATCACCTGCAGGCGGTCGCGACCGTGCAGAAGCTGCACTGGACGCTGAAGGACGCCGGCCACGAGGGCGACTCGGTCGAGGTGGCGGTCTTCCCGCCGTTCACCGACATCCGTTCGGTGCAGACGCTGATCGACGCCGACAAGATCCCGTTCGCCCTCGGCGCGCAGGACGTGTCGCCGCACGACTCCGGCGCGTACACGGGCGAGGTCGCGGGCGCGTTCCTGTCGAAGCTCGGCGTCGGCTACGTGATCATCGGGCACTCGGAGCGTCGTGAGTACCACCGCGAGGACGATGAACTCGTCAACGCCAAGGTGAAGGCGGCGCTGAAGAACGGTCTCGTGCCGGTGATCTGCGTGGGCGAGACGGCAGAAGACCTCGAGCGCTTCGGCGCCAGCGCCGTTCCGGCGGGGCAGCTCGAGAAGGCGCTCGATGGTGTTCCGGCATCCGCCGACATCGTCGTGGCGTACGAGCCGGTCTGGGCGATCGGCTCCGGACAGGCGGCCACGCCGGCACAGGCGCAGGACGTCTGCGCCGCGCTGCGCAAAGTCATCGCATCCGCTCTCGACGAGGATGCCGCGGCGCGCACCCGTGTGCTGTACGGCGGTTCGGTCAAGTCGGGCAACATCGCGAGCTTCATGCGCGAGCCGGACGTCGACGGCGCTCTCGTGGGCGGCGCGAGCCTCGTGGTCGACGAGTTCGCGGCGATCGTGCGCTTCGAGAAGCACGTCGGTGTGTGAGTCGGTCGGGGCGCGCAGGCGCCTCGGCCTATAATCGACAGCTAGGCGGGTCGTTCGCGGCCCTGGCGAAAGGCTTCTCCTCGTGCAGGTTCTCGAGTTCGTTCTGCAGGTGCTGCTGGGTATCAGCAGCGTGCTGCTGACCCTCCTCATCCTTCTTCACAAGGGCCGCGGTGGCGGTCTGTCCGACATGTTCGGCGGCGGCATGTCCGCGGCCGTGGGCTCCTCGGGCCTCGCTGAGCGGAACCTCAACCGGTTCACGGTGGTGCTCGCCCTGGTGTGGTTCGTGTCGATCGTGGCACTCGGGCTCATCACGAAGGTGCAGGTGATCTGATGGCGACCGGTGGAAACGCGATCCGCGGCACGCGGGTCGGTTCGGGCCCGATGGGCGAGCAGGACCACGGCTACCACGCCGACCGCATCGCGGTTTCGTACTGGGACGGCCTCGGCAACGAGACGGTCCGATACTTCGCGGCCGGGCTCCCCGAGGAGGAGATCCCGGACATCATCGACCACCCGCATTCGGGACTGCCCGCAGGGCGCGACCGGCAGAACCCGCCGGAGCTCGCCAAGGCCGAGCCGTACAAGACGCACCTCGCGTACGTGAAGGAGCGCCGGACCGACGAAGAGGCCGAGCAGCTCCTCGAAGACGCTCTCACCCAACTGCGCGAGCGTCGCGGTCTGGTCTGAGCGCAGGCAGATCAAGAGACCGCCGTGTCGGATGACACGGCGGTCTCTTTATGCGCGTGAGGGGTGCCCCCCTTCACGCGGCGTGCGCACGCCGCACTTCTTCAGCGGAAACCCGAGGCGGCCGGAGTGGTCGCAGTCGGACAGACGTGTCGCTGTCAGCGACGTCGCCGCCGCGCGCGCAGGAACACCAGCAGTGCACCGAGCGCGATCAGCATGACGGCCGCGACAGTGGCGACCGTCGGAAAGGTCGTGCCGGTGGCGGGAAGCCTCGTGTCCTGACCGCCATTCGACGCGGTAGTCGCCTGTTCGAGCGTCACGGTCACGACGAGTTGCGCCGATCCGTCTCGTGTCGGATTCGCTGCGGTCGCAGGAAGTCCGATGTCGATTGTGCTGCGCACGGCGCCATCGGGGGAGAGGCGCTGTGGCGCGTCGACGCGGGCAGTCAGCTGTGCTGCAAGTGCGACGTCCGCCGCGCTCTGCAGGTCGGTGGCACGCCAGCGGGGTTCCACGGAGAGGAGGGCCGGATTATCGGACGCGTTGCGTATCCAGAGTTCAAGAGTCCGCTCGTCCCCGGGCACGAACAGCGCTGAGACATCAGTCAAGGTGAGGTTCGGACCGGCGACCCAGACGTCGCCATCTGTGCTGAGCAGCAGCGTCTCGGGTTCCTCCGCCTGCGCTGACGGGGGGACTGACAGCGCGATGGCGACGGCTGCCACGATGGCGAGCGCGGGTGCCGCCCGCTGGACCCGTCGCCGGAGGGATGCGTCTCGAAGCAGTGCGACCACGCCCCAACCGATCGCGCCGACACCGAGCACCGTGATCACGATCGACTTCGTCAGGGGCGTCGC
This sequence comes from Microbacterium sp. NPDC058345, assembly GCF_042723855.1. NCBI lineage: Bacteria > Bacillati > Actinomycetota > Actinomycetes > Micrococcales > Microbacteriaceae > Microbacterium > Microbacterium sp. NPDC058345. The sequence continues at coordinate 666,913 of NZ_JBHXIG010000002.1, read as the reverse complement.
CCAGATGTTGATGTAGCCGAGCCACGGCATGGCATAGACGAGCACGCCGCGCACCTGCACACCGAGCACCGGGGCGGCGTCATTGACGTTGTTGGCGTCGCCGCGGGTCGTGAAGATGCGCTCACCCTCACCGGAAACGCCGACACCGACCACTCGGTGCGTGGCGACCTCCGGCTGCCCCGAACGGAGCTGGAAGGTGATGATGTCGCCAATACGGATCTCGGAGGGGTCGGTCGGCCGCGCGGCGATGAGGGTGCCGGGCTCGAGTCCGGGGCGCATGCTCCCGGTCAGCACGGTGTAGGAGTGCGCGCCGAGCAGGAGCGGCATGACCACGGTGAAGAACGCAAGGACGCATACGACGGTCAGTGCCGCGCAGCTGACCATACGGGCCGTCACGCGCATTTCAGGCCGCCGAGAAGCAAGGACGTCAAGCCTGTGGGCCTGATGTTCTTGTCGGAGAATGCGGGCTTCGAGTCCCAGCCGCTGGAGTGCACTGCGACGATCTCGATCTTCGCAGAGCTGGATCCGAACAAGATCGCCAAGACGTTGCCCAAGAGTTCGCCGACGATGTCGCCTTCTCGCACCTCGACCGAAGTTTGAGTGATCTTGTCCTTGAGCAGGTACCGCTTGTCAGGGGCCTTCGGATCACTCACGTAAATCGAGTAGGAAGAGGCGTCCCCAGATCCTCTCCACTCAATCCGGACGTAATTGACGAGATTCAGTAGACCTTCCGTCTTGGAAAAGCACCGGACGTCACTCACCGGAGCGACTGTGGCGGCGTCGACCGCCACATTCTCGACCGACGCTTCTGTTCTCCAATACCCCCATGATGAGGCGGGACCTCCGAAGGTGAGCAGAGCGATCAGTCCCATCATCGCGGAGACCCGCCATCCGACCTTGCGTTCCTGCGTCATGACGCCACCTGCTCGGCATCTATCGTGATCTCGCGCGATATCTGGTCACCTTGCAGAGAGCTTGGCGCGTCGTCCTCCAGCATGAACCGCACGCATACGTCGACAACCGCGTTCGGTGGAAGGTCGGTGACTTCCGCGACCTCAGCACTCGTCGTCGAAGCGATCGGTGCTCCCACGTCGCATTCGTCTCGCCAGGCAGTGAAGGAAACATAGTCGCGCACCACCCCCGACACAGTGCTCGTCACGGTCAGCTTCCACCGCAACGAGGTTCCGCTGCTGTGAGACGTCACGCGTATCACAGAGTCGGAAGTAGAGTCGCCCGGAAACAGCGGCTCCCAGTCCGGAGGTCCCCCTAGCCACGTTGCATCGATGCGAAGATCTCCTGACGAGGCGGACTGCAGATCCATCCGCTGCTGCGCAGCCCAGTAGGCGGACACGCTCGACGCCGCTGTCAGGGCTATGACGCACCCGACAGCGGCTCCGATCAACGAGCGGCGCCTGCTCGACCTCATCGGCTTCAAGCGTTACGTGTTCTGCGTCAGCGTCAGCGCAACGCTTCCGAACTCGAACTTCGCGTTGGTCAAGTCTCGGTTCTCAGTTTCCGCGGGGAACGTGTAGCTGACCGTGACCGTGACCGTCTTTCCATTGGCGTTCTCAGGAGTGAGAGCCGTGATGTCGGTGACCTCGGGAACGGAGACGGTGGGAGTCGGAGCGATGACGTCCGCAGGAAGTTCCGCTCCGGTGAGCGTGGCAGCGAGAGTCGCCTCGAGGTTGTCCCCGACGAGAGTGAGCGTTGCGGTCTGTGTCGCGGTGACGACGTCGCCCGGAACGATCGATACGTCAGTGATGTCTGCCACGGGGTTTCCGTTGAGCGTCCAGGTCTGAGCGCCAGGCGTGCTGATGGCGAGATCACCGCTGCCGACGGTGACGGCGCCGAGCGTTTCGCTGGTGCTCCAATAGGCCAGCGTCGTGCCGCCTCCGAGGAGCAGTGCGGCGCCGGCCGCGATGGCGACGATCGCCTTGGTTCGGGCCTTCGGCGCGGGACGCGCGGCGCGCGCTGATGCTGTGGTCTCCATGAGAATCCCCTCTCGATGGCGCGTGGGTAGGGCGCCGTTAGCTCACAGTATCCGCATCGGCACGCGCCATCGCCGCTGTTCAGGAGAAGACTCCTGTATTACGCGATGTCCGCTTAACCAAACGAGGCCCCCACCTGGCGGTGAGGGCCTCGTTTGTCGGAGGGGATGACGGGAATCGAACCCGCGTAATCAGTTTGGAAGACTGAGGCTCTACCATTGAGCTACATCCCCGTGTCCGGCGCAGGGGTGACCCGGCCGACCTGTCCAGCATAGCGGACGGTGGAGCTGCTCCCGTCCGTTAGACTCGTGGAGGCCGATCCCGTGCGCGCGGGTTCAAGCCGGGGCGTAGCTCAGCTTGGTAGAGCGCCCGCTTTGGGAGCGGGAGGTCGCAGGTTCAAATCCTGTCGCCCCGACCACGGCCCGAAGACTTCACGACCGCGTCGTACACGCGGAAACCACAAGGAGAACACACCAGTATGGCCAACAGCACCGTCGAGAAGCTGTCCCCGACCCGGGTGAAGCTCAGCATCACGGTCACCCCTGAGGACCTCAAGCCCAGCATCAAGCACGCCTACGAGCACATCGCTCAGGACGTGCAGATCCCCGGCTTCCGCAAGGGCAAGGTTCCGGCGCCGATCATCGATCAGCGCATCGGTCGCGGCGCGGTCATCGAGCACGCGGTGAACGAGGGTCTCGACGGCTTCTTCCGCCAGGCGGCCTCGGAGCACGGCATCCGCATGGTCGGCCGTCCCTCGGCTGACATCACGCAGTGGCCGAACGAGAAGGACTTCTCGGGCGACCTGCTCGTCGACATCGAGGTCGACGTGCGCCCGGAGATCGAGCTGCCCTCGTTCGACGACATCACGATCACCGTCGACGCCGTAGAGACCGACGACGCCGCGATCGACAGCGAACTCGACAGCCTGCGCGCCCGCTTCGGCACGCTGATCCCCGTCGACCGTCCTGCCACCAAGGGTGACTTCGTCGACCTCGACCTGATCGCGACGATCGACGGCAATGAGATCGACCGTGCGGACGGCGTGTCGTACGAGGTCGGCTCCGGCGAGCTTCTCGAGGGCATCGACGAGGCGATCGACTCGCTCACCGCCGGTGAGCAGACCACCTTCCGCTCCACGCTCGTCGGCGGCGACCACGCCGGTGAGGAGGCGGAGGTCTCCGTCACCGTCAAGGCGGTCAAGGAGCGCGAGCTGCCCGAGGCGGACGACGACTTCGCTCAGATGGCCTCGGAGTTCGACACGGTCGCCGAGCTGCGTGCCAGCCTCGCCGAGCGCGTCGGCCAGCAGGGCGTGTTCACTCAGGGCGCATCCGCTCGCGACAAGCTCATCGAGGCGCTGCTCGAGAAGGTCGAGATTCCGGTGCCGGCTCAGCTCATCGAGGACGAGGTGCACAACCACCTCGAGTCCGAGAACCGCCTCGAGGACGACGAGCACCGTGCCGAGGTCGCCGAGGCCAGCGAGAAGCAGTTCCGCACGCAGGTGCTGCTCGACACCATCGCCGAGGGCGCGAACGTGCAGGTCTCCCAGGAGGAGCTTAGCCAGTACCTCATCCAGTCGGCGGCGCAGTACGGCATGGCTCCGCAGGAGTTCGTCGAGGCGCTGCAGGGCGCTGGACAGCTGCAGGCGCTCGTCGGCGAGGTCGCCCGCAACAAGGCGCTCGCCTCGGTGCTGGGCAAGGTGAACGTCGTCGACAGCAACGGCAAGACCGTCGACCTGTCGGAGTTCATCGGCGACGTCGACGAAGCCGAGGAGACCGAAGAGGCTTCCGGCGACGAGGCTGCGGCCGACGAGAAGCCTGCCAAGAAGCCCGCGGCCAAGAAGCCGGCCGCGAAGAAGGCTCCGGCGAAGAAGGCCGCCGCCGAGGACGGTGCCGAGGCGGCGAAGCCGGCCGCGAAGAAGGCCTCTGCCGAGAAGGCCGCGAAGAAGGACGACGCCGACGCCGCCGAGTGATCCGCGATCGGAGATGAAGGGGGGCGGATGCTGCGCAGCATCCGCCCCCCTTCATCTGCAGAGGAGAAGCATGACTGACGTGGACAGCCGCTTCGCGGCGGTGTGGGACGATCCGTCCCTGAGCGACGAGGAGCGCCTCGTGCGCATCGACGCTGTCGCCGTCGACTGCGGCGACGAGGCCCGCTCGGCGTTCGAGCGAGCAGGCGCCCGCGACTCGGCGGGCCTCGAAGCGGAGGCCGAGCCGCTGTACCGGCGCGCGCTCGAGCTGGGCCTTCCCGACGACCTGCGCGCGCAGGCCGTCATCCAGCTCGCCAGCACGCTGCGCAATCTCGGACGCGTCGCAGAGAGCCTCGACCTGCTGCGCGCCGAACGGGAGCGAGGCGGGCCGCTGCACGAATCGGCTTCCGCCTTCTACGCGCTGTCGCTGGCCTCGGCCGGCGACCCTCTCAGCGCGGCATCCGTGGCTCTGGACGCGCTCGCCCCGCATCTGCCCCGATACGGTCGTGCCGTGGGCGCCTACGCCAGAGAGCTGCGCCCCGCCCGCTGATATGCCGACGGCGAACACGGGAGATGGCGCATCCGCCCGCCGGTAGATTCGAATCACCGAAACACGGAAACAGGAGCTGACATGGCTGAACCCCTGGTCGCGACGAGCGTCTTCGACAGGCTGCTCAAGGATCGCATCATCTGGCTGGGCTCTGAGGTGCGCGATGAGAACGCGAATGAGATCTGCGCGAAGATCCTCCTTCTCGCCGCCGAGGATCCCGAGAAGGACATCTACCTCTACATCAACTCGCCCGGCGGTTCGATCACCGCGGGCATGGCCATCTACGACACCATGCAGTTCGTCCCGAACGACATCGTCACCGTCGGTATCGGCATGGCCGCATCCATGGGCCAGCTGCTGCTGACCAGCGGCACCAAGGGCAAGCGGTACATCACCCCGAACGCGCGGGTGCTGCTGCACCAGCCGCACGGTGGGTTCGGCGGCACGGCGAGCGACATCCAGACGCAGGCGCAGCTGATCCTGTCGATGAAGAAGCGCCTCGCCGAGATCACCGCGGCGCAGACCGGCAAGAGCGTCGAGCAGATCAACGCCGACGGTGACCGCGACCGCTGGTTCACCGCGGACGAGGCCCTCGAGTACGGATTCGTCGACCACATCCGCGAGCACGCCAGCGACGTGCACGGCGGTGGCGGCACCGGTGCGGACAAGTAAGGCAGGACACGAACACATGTACACACCCACGTTCCGCTCCGCGGGCGATCTGCCCTCGAGCCGCTACATCCTCCCGCAGTTCGAAGAGCGCACGGCTTACGGCTTCAAGCGTCAGGATCCGTACAACAAGCTGTTCGAAGACCGCGTGATCTTCCTCGGCGTGCAGGTCGACGACGCCTCGGCAGACGACGTCATGGCCCAGCTGCTCGTGCTCGAGAGCCAGGACTCCGAGCGCGACATCACCATGTACATCAACTCGCCCGGCGGCTCGTTCACCGCGATGACCGCGATCTACGACACCATGCAGTACGTGGCGCCGCAGATCCAGACCGTCGTGCTCGGCCAGGCAGCCTCCGCTGCATCCGTGCTGCTCGCCGCCGGTGCCCCCGGCAAGCGCCTCGCACTGCCGAACGCCCGTGTGCTGATGCACCAGCCGGCGATGGGCGAGGCCGGTCACGGCCAGGCGTCCGACATCGAGATCCAGGCGGCCGAGATCCTGCGCATGCGCACCTGGCTCGAGGAGACGATGGCTCGCCACACCGGCAAGCCGGTCGATCAGATCAACAAGGACATCGACCGCGACAAGATCCTCTCGGCCGACGAAGCCAAGGACTACGGCATCGTCGACCAGGTGCTCACCTCTCGCAAGCGCGCCTGACGCGCTCGCGTCCACGAAGAGCGGTCCGGGAACACCCGGGCCGCTCTTCTACGTCCGGCCGATGCGGATGCTACGCAACGGATGCGCACGCCCGGGGGACCGCAGTGCTCATATGAGCAGTGGCGTGCGCGTGCGTCGGCCGAAACGTAGGCTGGATCCGGAAGGAGGATGCCGTGGACGACGAGCTGCTGATGGTGCGGGTCGCTGAACTCTCGTACGACGAGAACAAGACCCAGGACGAGATCGGCGCGCTCCTCGGCATCTCGCGCTGGAAGGTCGGCCGACTGCTGGTGCAGGCCCGCGAGCGCGGCATCGTGCGGATCGAGATCGTGCATCCACGGGCCCGGCGGCTCGGCCTGGAGCGTGCTCTCGTCGAGCGGTTCGGCCTCGAGGATGCCGTGGTGGTCCCCGCGCCCGACGATCCCGGTCCCGTGCTGGACAGGGTCGCACGCGCCGCCGCCGATCTGCTCACCGCACTGCGGCCCGTGCCTCGCGTTCTCGCCGTCAGCTGGGGGCGCACGCTCACCGCGATCGCCGAGGCGCTGCCCGAGGGCTGGGCGCGCGGCGTGACCGTCGTGCAGGCCAACGGGGGCGTCAGTCTGAACCGCCGCTCCGGGGGCGCGGCATCCGTGGCCGTGACGATCGCGCAGCGTGGATCCGGCCAGGCCGTGCTGCTGCCGAGCCCCGCCATCCTCGAGCGCGTCGAGACGAAGCAGGCGATCGAAGCGGACCGCACTGTCGCAGCGATCCTCGACCAGGCCGCCCACGCCGGGACGTTTCTCTTCACCGCGGGACCGTGCGATCCGGCGTCCGCCCACGTCGAGAACGGCTACCTCACCCCAGCGGACATCGCCGAACTGGCGCGACGCGGCGCGGTCGGCGATGTGCTCGGCCGGTACATCGACGCCGATGGCAACATCGTGGACCCCGAGCTCGATGCGCGCACGGTCGGCGTCGCGCTCGACCAGGTGCGCTCCGCGTCACGATCGCTCTTCGTCACCGCGGGCGCCCCGAAGCACGACATCGCGCGTACAGTCGTGAGCAACGGGCTGTGCAGCGTTCTGGTGACCGACGAATCCACAGCACAAGCACTCTTGGAGGACATGTGACGACCACGGAAATCGTCCGGCGCAACGCCGTCGACGTACTGGGCGGTGAGCCCGACGATGCCACCCTGCGCCGGTTCCTGCACGGACTGCCCGGCGTGGATGCGGTCGGCCTCGAGCAGCGGGCTGCCGGTCTCGGCACCCGCTCGATCAAGACCACCTCGAAAGCGTGGGCGCTCGACAGGATCATCTCGCTGATCGATCTCACGACGCTCGAGGGCGCCGACACGGCCGGCAAGGTGCGCTCCCTCGTCGCCAAGGCGAAGAACCCCGACGCCGCCGACCCGAGCACGCCCCTCGTGGCGGCCGTCTGCGTGTACGGCGACATGGTCGGGCACGCCGTGGAGGCACTCGGGTCGCTGCACGGCGACCCCGACGACGGTCGCATCGCGGTCGCCGCCGTGGCGACCGCCTTCCCGTCCGGCCGCGCCTCGCTCGACGTCAAGCTGGCCGACACCGCGGACGCGGTGGCGGCGGGCGCCGACGAGATCGACATGGTGATCGACCGCGGCGCGTTCCTGGAGGGGCGCTACGGCCTGGTCTTCGACCAGATCGCCCGCGTCAAGGAGGCCTGTCATCGCGAGGACGGTACATACGCATCGCTGAAGGTCATCATGGAGACCGGAGAGCTGAACACGTACGACAACATCAAGCGCGCGTCGTGGCTGTCGATCCTCGCCGGCGGCGACTTCATCAAGACGTCCACCGGCAAGGTGCAGCCGGCCGCGACCCTGCCGACCACGCTGCTCATGCTCGAGACGGTACGCGACTGGCATCGCGCGACCGGCGAGAAGATCGGCGTGAAGCCGGCCGGCGGCATCCGCTCGTCGAAGGACGCCATCAAGTACCTCGTCACGGTCGCCGAGACCGCGGGCGAGGACTGGCTGCAGCCGCACCTGTTCCGCTTCGGCGCATCCAGCCTGCTCAACGACGTGTTGCTGCAGCGCCAGAAGATCTCGACCGGCCACTACTCCGGCCCCGACTACGTGACCATCGACTGAGGAGCTTCGCATGTCATTCCTGGAATACGCTCCCGCCCCGGAGTCCACGGCGATCCTGAACCTGAAGGACAGCTACGGGCTGTTCATCGACGGCGAGTTCGTCGACGGCGGCGGATCGAGCTTCCACACGATCTCGCCGGCCGACGAGAGCCGCATCGCCGAGGTCGCCTCCGCGTCGGACGACGACATCGACCGGGCCGTGAAGGCGGCGCGTCGCGCCTATGACAAGGTGTGGTCGAAGATGAGCGGCCGCGACCGCGGGAAGTACCTGTTCCGCATCGCCCGACTCGTGCAGGAGCGGGCGCGTGAGCTCGCGGTCGCCGAGAGCCTCGACAACGGCAAGCCGATCAAGGAGAGCCGCGACGTCGATGTGCCGCTCGTCGCCGCCTGGTTCTTCTACTACGCGGGCTGGGCCGACAAGCTCGACCACGCGGGCCTCGGCGCGAACCCCCGCTCGCTCGGTGTGGCCGGTCAGATCATCCCGTGGAACTTCCCGCTGCTGATGCTGGCGTGGAAGATCGCGCCCGCTCTCGCCGCCGGCAACACGGTCGTGCTGAAGCCCGCCGAGACGACGCCGCTGACGGCGCTGATCTTCGCCGAGATTCTGCAGCAGGCCGACCTGCCCGCCGGGGTGGTCAACATCGTCACAGGAGCCGGGTCGACCGGTGCGACGCTCGTGCGCCACGCCGACGTCGACAAGGTGGCCTTCACCGGATCGACCGGCGTCGGGCGTGACATCGCGAGGGCGATCGCCGGAACCGACAAGCGCGTCACGCTGGAGCTCGGCGGCAAGGCGGCGAACATCGTCTTCGACGACGCACCGATCGACCAGGCCGTCGAGGGCATCGTGAACGGCATCTTCTTCAATCAAGGGCACGTGTGCTGCGCGGGCAGCCGTCTGCTCGTGCAGGAGTCGGTGCACGACGAGGTCATCGACCGGCTCAAGAACCGCCTCTCGACTCTTCGGCTCGGCGACCCGCTGGACAAGAACACCGACATCGGGGCGATCAACTCCGCCGCGCAGCTGGCGCGCATCCGCGAGCTCAGCGACATCGGCGAAGCCGAGGGAGCCGAACGGTGGACCGCCGACTGCGTCATCCCCGAGAAGGGCTTCTGGTTCGCCCCGACGATCTTCACCGGCGTCGAGGCGTCGCACCGCATCGCCCGCGACGAGGTGTTCGGCCCTGTGCTGTCGGTGCTCACCTTCCGCACCCCGGCCGAGGCGATCGCGAAGGCGAACAACACGCCGTACGGCCTGTCCGCCGGCATCTGGAGCGACAAGGGCTCGCGCATCCTGGCCGTCGCAGACCGGCTGCGCGCCGGCGTCGTGTGGGCGAACACCTTCAACCGTTTCGACCCGTCGAGCCCGTTCGGCGGCTACAAGGAGTCGGGCTATGGCCGAGAGGGCGGCAGGCACGGCCTGACCGCGTACCTGAAGGGAGCATCCGCGTGAGCAAGAGGCTGACCGTTCCGAAGACGTATAAGCTCGCGATCGGCGGCGCCTTCCCGCGCAGCGAGTCCGGGCGCACCTACGAAGTCCTCTCCGTCAAGGGAGCCTTCCTCGCCAACGCCGCGAAGGCGTCGCGCAAGGATGCCAGGGATGCCGTGGTCGCCGCCCGCTCCGCCGTGAAGGGCTGGTCGGGCGCCACGGCCTACAACCGCGGGCAGGTGCTGTACCGCGTCGCCGAGATCCTCGAGGGTCGACGCGCCCAGTTCATCGACGAGATCGTCGACCAGGAGGGCGTGAGCACCGCCGCTGCCGGCGCCCAGGTGGATGCCGCGATCGACCTGTGGGTCTGGTACGCCGGCTGGTGCGACAAGTACGCGCAGGTGGGCGGCAACGCCAACCCGGTGGCGGGGCCCTACTTCAACATCTCGGTCCCCGAGCCCACCGGTGTGGTCGCGATCGTCGCGCCGCAGGACTCCGCGCTGTTCGGGCTGGTATCGGTCGTCGCGCCGGCGCTCGTGACGGGCAACACCGTCGTCGCGATCGCGAGCGAGCGCTTCCCGCTCTCGGCGATCAGCCTGGCCGAGGTGCTCGCCACCAGCGACGTGCCCGGGGGAGTGGTGAACATCCTCACCGGCTCGCCGGCAGAGATCGCACCCTGGCTCGCCGCGCATGCCGACGTCAACGCGATCGACCTCGCGGGCGCGGGCGATCTCGACTGGGTCGACCTGGAGATCGCCGCCGCCGACACGCTCAAGCGCGTGCTGCGGCCCGGTGTGGTCGAGCAGAGCCTCGACCGGATCACCGCGTTCACCGAGACGAAGACGGTGTGGCACACCAAGAGCATGGTGTGACAACGAGGCGACGGGCTCGTCCGAGCAGGTGCGCGGGGCCGAAGCGAAAGACGGCATATATCTCTCGCCGGTTCGCCACGTCCCGCGCTACCGTTCACTCATGCCGAACCGCACAGCTGTCATCACCGTGACGATTCTCACCACCGTGTCTCTCGCTGTGCTCAGCGGCTGCACTGCATCCGCCCCCGTCAACGCGGGCGGAACGCCGGCAGCGGAGGCGGGGACGCCGTCGGCGGTCCGGAGCCGTCGCCGACGCCGTCTCCCGCGAAAGCGCCGAAAGCGCAGGACGGGTTCCCGCCCGGCAAGTGCACCAGCTGGTCGAAGATCCATTTCGGCGCGTACGCCGGCGAGGACGACCTGACCACGAACGTGTGGATGCAGGGGCCGGGGGCCGTCGACACCGGCGCGGCGAGCCTCGCCGGCGGTCCGGCGAGCCTCACGGACGACGGGCGTGTCCAGAGTTACACGGTCCAGTCGGGTGATGCCCCGGCCGCCATCGGCGAGCGCTTCTGCATCGACTACATCACCGTGCTTCAGTTCAACAACATCGAAACGACAGTGCAACCGGGCGACGTGCTGACACTGCTGGTCGACCCGGCTGTGGAATTCACCCGCGTGCCATGAGACAGGATGGTCCGCGCCAGGGGCCGGGCGACGGGCCCGGTTCTGCTGACAGCAGACCGGGCCCGCGCCAATACGCCCCGGTGTCCTACCCAGCGGTTAGGCTCGATTGACGGAGTCAGGATCCCGCCTGACCGCTCGCTTCGAGGAGGACGCGCATGGCTCGCATAGGCGAAAGCGCTGACCTGTTCAAATGCTCTTTCTGCGGAAAGAGTCAGAAGCAGGTGCAGCAGCTCATCGCCGGTCCCGGCGTGTACATCTGCGACGAATGCGTCGAACTGTGCAACGAGATCATCGAGGAGCGGATGGCCGAGGCCGGCAGCGGCCCCGTCGCCGACTTCGAGCTGCCGAAGCCTCGCGAGATCTTCTCCTTCCTCGAGGAGTACGTCGTCGGCCAGGACGACGCCAAGCGCTCGCTGGCGGTCGCCGTGTACAACCACTACAAGCGGGTCCGCGCGCGCAGCACCCTGCAGCCCGCGGAGCAGAAGGCCGACGAGGTCGAGGTCGCCAAGAGTAACATCCTGATGCTCGGCCCGACCGGTTGCGGAAAGACCTATCTCGCGCAGACTCTGGCGAAGCGCCTGAACGTGCCGTTCGCCGTCGCCGACGCCACCGCCCTGACCGAGGCGGGGTATGTCGGCGAAGACGTCGAGAACATTCTGCTGAAGCTGCTGCAGGCCGCCGATTACGACACCAAGCGCGCCGAGACCGGCATCATCTACATCGACGAGATCGACAAGATCGCACGCAAGGCGGAGAATCCCTCGATCACGCGGGACGTGTCGGGCGAGGGTGTGCAGCAGGCGCTGCTGAAGATCCTCGAGGGCACGGTCGCCTCGGTGCCGCCGCAGGGAGGGCGCAAGCACCCGCATCAGGAGTTCCTGCAGATCGACACGACGAACGTGCTGTTCATCGTCGCCGGTGCCTTCGCCGGCCTGGAGGACATCATCTCCGCCCGGGTCGGCAAGCACGGCGTCGGGTTCGGAGCGCCTCTGCACGACAAGGGCAAGGATCTCGACCTGTTCAGCGAGGTGCTGCCGGAGGACCTGCACAAGTTCGGCCTGATCCCCGAGTTCATCGGCCGACTCCCCGTGGTGACCTCGGTGTCGCCGCTCGACCAGGAGGCGCTGATCGACATCCTCACCGGCCCGCGCAACGCGCTGGTCAAGCAGTATCAGCGGATGTTCGAACTCGACGGCGTGCAACTCGAGTTCGAAGAGGACGCGCTGCGCTCCATCGCCGACCTGGCCGTCGAGCGAAAGACGGGTGCCCGTGGGCTGCGGGCGATCCTCGAGGACGTGCTGGGCCCAATCATGTTCGAGATCCCCTCGACCGAGGACGTCACGAAGGTGGTCGTCACCCGGGAGGCGGTCGACGAGGGCGCGCCGCCCACGGTCGTGCTGGCACGCAAGCGCAAGAGCGCCTGAGCGGTGGCGGTTCCTGGCACGATCGTCACGCTCGGTGGCGGCGGCTTCTCGATGTCGGACGACGGCGGTTCGGCGATCGATGACCTGTTGCTCGAGCTCACCGGGCGTGAGCGGCCGAGAGTGTGCTTCGTGCCGACGGCGAGCGGCGATTCCGTCGACTACGGCAGACGATTCGAAGCCGCGTTCGCGGGGCGGACGGATGCCTCGGTGCTGTCGCTCTTCGGCAACTCGGCATACGACTACAGCGACCCAGGAGTGCTGCTGGAGCAGGACCTGATCTACGTCGGCGGTGGTTCCACGGCGAACCTGCTCGCGATCTGGCGCTTGCACGGCGTTCCCGAGGTGTTGCGGGAGGCCGCTGCCGCGGGAACGATCCTGGCGGGTCTCAGCGCGGGGATGAACTGCTGGTTCGAGGCCTCGTCCACGGACTCCTTCGGCCCGCTCGCCCCGCTGTCTGACGGGCTCGGGTTCCTGCCGGGGAGCGCGTGCCCCCACTACCTCGGCGAACCCGGCCGCCGGGAACTGTACCTGGACTGGATCGGCTCCGGGTCGCTCCCCGAGGGCCACGCAGCCGACGACTACACCGCGATCGTCTGGCGCGACGGCGAGATCGTCGAAGCGGTCAGCGAGCGCGGAGACCGACCTGTTGCCGCCGTGTCTCGCAACGGCGGTGCCGGCGTGGAGACGGAGCTCCCGGTACGGGTGCTCGGCTGACAGGAAGGGTGAGGTCGGTGCGTCACCAAAATCACCGTCACGAAGGCCGCCGTCGACGCGGGAGCACCATTCACTGGCGTGCTCACCGGGAAGCGCAAGAGCACCTGACTCCGGCCAGGAGTCCCGAGTCATGACCGCCGTACCCCTGCCGTGGCGGGTGCGGAGCAGTGAGACGATCGTCGCCGACCGCTGGATCCGTCTGCGCGCCGACGAGTGCGAGGATGCCGCAGGGCGCGTGATCGCGCCGTACTACGTGCTCGAACCAGGGGAGTGGATCTCGTTGCTCGCGCTCACCCCCGACGGCGAGGCCGTCGTGGTCGAGGAGTACCGGCACGGCGCCGGCATCGTAGCCCTGGGTACCGTCGGCGGTGCGGTGGAGGCGAGCGAGCAGCCTCTGGACGCCGCTCGTCGTGAGCTCCTGGAGGAGACCGGCCACACAGCTGCGGAGATCGTCGACCTCGGTGCGACCTGGGCGAACTTCGGTAACCACACCAACCGGGTGCACCATTTCCTCGCGCTGCACTGCGTTCACCTTGCCGAGCAGGAACTCGATGAGGGAGAGACGATCGCCGTCCGGAAGCGGCCGTTCGACACCCTCGGCTCAGAGCTTGAGCAGAGCTACCATCAGCTGACCTGGTACAAGGCGCGGGAGTGGCTCAGCCGCGCACCGGCATGATCAGGCGGCTCAGTTCGCCAGCCCGCGCCGCGTCAGCAGCGGAGCGATGTCGGCGTCCCGGCCGCGGAAGTCGCGGTACGCCTCCAGCGGATCCTTCGACCCACCGACCCCGAGCAGTCGGCCGCGGAAGCGGTCGCCGTTCTCCCGCGTCAGTCCGCCGTTCTCGCGGAACCACTCGACGGTGTCCGCGTCGAGCACTTCGCTCCAGATGTAGGAGTAGTACCCGGCGCTGTAGCCGCCCGAGAACACGTGCGCGAAGTACGTGGACGAGTAGCGGGTCGGCACCACCGGATCGTGCAGCCCGATGTCGTCGAGGGCGGCCACCTCGAACGCCGCGACATCGCCGACCTCCACCCCCTCCGGCACCCGGTGCCACGCCTGGTCGAGCCACGCGGCGGCGAGGTACTCGCTCGTGGCGTGGCCCTGGTCGAACGTCTCCGTCGCCCGCAGCCGATCGACGATCGCAGCATCCAGCGGCTCACCCGTCTCGTGGTGGCGGGCATAGTTGTCGAGCACCTCGCTCCACAGGATCCACATCTCGTTCACCTGGCTGGGGAACTCGACGAAGTCGCGGAACACGTTCGTGCCGGCGAAGTGCGGATAGGTCACGCGGGCGAACAGGCCGTGCAGCGCATGACCGAACTCGTGGAACAGGGTGGTCACCTCGTCGAGTGTGAGCAGCGTGGGCTGCCCGTCGCCGGGGCGCGAGACGTTGAGGTTGTTCACCACGACCGGGAGGGTGCCGCGCAGGGCGGACTGACTGACGATCGGATTCATCCACGCGCCGCCGCGCTTCGAATCCCGCGTGTACAGGTCGAGCACGTAGAGGCCGACCTCGGCGCCATCGGCGTCGTGCACCTCGAAGACCCGTGCACCCGGGTGATACGCGACGAGGTCATCGCGTTCGGTGAACGTCACGCCGTACAGCCGTGTCGCTGCGAAGAACACGCCGTCCCGCAGCACGCGCTCCGCTTCGAACCAGGGCCGCAGCGCCGCACTGTCGATGTCGTAGCGCGCCTGACGCACCTTCTCCGTGTAGAACGCCCAGTCGTGCGCCTCCAGCGCGAACGGCTCGGGCTCGTTCGCATCGATGATCTCCTGCAGCGCGGAGCGCTCGCGATCGGCGTTGCGCGCGGCAGGCGCAGCCAACCGCCGGAGCATCCGTTCCACGGCCTCAGGCGAGCCCGCCGTCTCATCGGCCGTGACGTACGCGGCGTGCGACGCGTAGCCGAGCAGGGCAGCCCGCTCGGCGCGCAGCCGCACGATCTCGGCGAGCACCCCGCGATTGTCGTTGGCGTTGTCACGCGAGCCGCGGGCCAAAGAGGCCGCCATGATACGACGGCGGCTCTCGCGCACGCGCAGCGACGCCAGGTAGGGGTGGCCGCTGAACAACGGCAGGGTCACCAGGTGCTTGCCCTCCTGGCCCCGATCGGCAGCGGCACGCGCCGTCGCGCTCAGCTCGCCCGGCGTCAGTCCGTCCAGCTCTGCGGCGTCGTCGAAGAGCACCGCCAGCTCGTTGGTGTCGTTCAGCAGGTTCTTCTCGAACGTGGTGCTCAGCGTCGAGAGCCGCTGGTTGAGGCCGGTGAGTCGTGCCTTGGCATCATCCTCGAGCGCCGCGCCGGCGTGGGTCATCTCGCGGAAGTGGCGCTCGACGAGATAGCGCTGCTCGGCATCGAGATCGAGGTCGTCGAGCTGCGCGTGCACCTGCGAGACCCTCCAGTACAGCGGGGCGTCGAGGCGGATCGCGTCCTCGTGCGCAGCCATCAGCGGCGCCAGCTCCTCGTCGATCGCCTGGATGTCGGCAGTCGCATCGGCAGAGCTCACGGTGTAGAAGGCATGCGCGACGCGGTCGAGCAGCTCACCGCTGCGCTCCAGCGCCTCGATGGTGTTCTCGAACGTCGGCATCGATCGCACCGCGGTGATCGCGCGGATCTCGCTCAGCTGCTCGGAGAACGCCTGGCGGAACGCCGGAAGGTAGTGCTCGGGCCGGATCGCGGCGAAGTCGGGCAGCCCGTAAGTGAGCGCGGACGGCTGGAGCAGCGGATTCGTAGCCACGGTCATCCTTCGAGCCTATGGCCCGCCGCCGCGCTCACCCGCTCAGGCGCGCCATCACCCGCTGCAGCGCCTCGACCACGGCGCGGACCGAACTGCGGCGCAGGTTCTCGGGCCGGCTGAGCAGGTCGATCGACCGCAGCGTGTTGACGCCCTCCAGAGGCAGCCGCACGATGTCGCGGTCGTCGACGCTGCGAGACGTGTACCGCGGCAGCATCCCGATCGCATCGCCGGTGGCGACGACGGCCGCCACGGCGCCGTAGTCATTGATGCGGTGCTGCACCTGCACCGGGTGGTTCGCGATGGCTGCGACGGTCGTGAGCACGTCGTCGGGGGAATAGCCGATGCGGCTCGTCACCCAGCGCTCACCCGCCACGTCGGCGGGTGTGAGCGATCGGCGCTTCGCGAGCGGATGCGACAGGGCGACCGCGACATCGAGGGGTTCCCGCACGAGCGTGAGGCTGCGCATGCCCTGCGTCGGCCACGGCGCGGAGTGCTCCATCCGATGAGCGAGCACCAGGTCGTAGCGCGCGGTGAGCGCGGGGAACTCGGTCTGTGCGACGTCCTCGTCGGTGAGCTGCACGCTCGGAGCCGGCGCTCGCATCTCGCGCAGCACCGGGCCGAACAGTGCCTGACCCGCACTGTGGAACCCGCTCAGCGTGACCACTCCGGTGACGTCGTGCTCGAACGCGTCGAGAGCGCTCCTGGCCGCGGCCATCGCGTCGATCGCCTCGGCCCCGGCCGCCGCGAGCACCTCGCCGGCGGCGGTGAGAGTGAGGCTGCGCCCCTGCCTGCGCGTCAGCGGGGTGCGGAACCCGCGCTGCAGCGCCGCCAGCTGCTGCGACACCGCTGACGGCGTCACCCGCAGTGCGGCGGCGACCGCTGTGACGCTCCCGAGCGCACCGAGCTCGCGCAGGATCTGCAGCTGATGAAGTTCCACACCTCCATTCTAGATTCAGTACTCCTGAATGGTTATTGCAGGAAGATGTGGTTGCTCTACATGTTCGGATGCGGTCTGATCGAAGCATGAAGGCGTTATTCAAGCCCGCGCCCGCCGCGGGACTCGAGCTCGTCGACAGGCCCGATCCCGTCGCCGGCCCGGACGAGGTGATCATCCGCGTGCTGCGCACCGGCATCTGCGGCACCGACCTGCACATCCGTCGCTGGGACGACTGGGCGGCGTCGGCCGTCGCCGCCCCGCTCATCCCCGGCCACGAGTTCTACGGCGAGGTCGTCGAGATCGGCTCGCTGGTGCATGATATCGCCGTGGGCGACCGGGTCTCAGGCGAGGGACACATCGTCTGCGGCACATGCCGTAATTGCCGCGCCGGCCGTCGCCAGATGTGCATTCGGACGATCGGACTCGGCGTGCAGCGTGACGGCGCCTTCGCCGAGTACCTCTCGCTGCCCGCGACCAACGTATGGGTGCACCACGATGACGTCACCCCCGAACTCGGCGCGATCTTCGATCCGCTCGGCAACGCCGTGCACACCGCGCTCACGTATCGGCTCGTCGGCGAGGATGTGCTCGTCACGGGATGCGGGCCGATCGGACTGATGGCGATCGCCGTGGCCCGCCACGCCGGCGCCCGCTTCATCACGGCCACCGACATCAGTGCGCCCCGCCTCGAGATGGCGAAGGCCATGGGGGCCGACCGCGTGGTCGACGTGTCGCAGCAGGACATCCACGACGCGCAGGTTGCGCTCGGCATGCGTGAGGGATTCGACATCGGCTTCGAGATGAGCGGGGCGCCGTCGGCTCTTCCGTCGATGATCGACAACATGAACCACGGCGGTCGCATCGCGATGCTCGGACTGCCTAGCAGCGGCTTCGACATCGACTGGGGCAAGCTGGTCACGCACATGCTGACGATCAAGGGCATCTACGGCCGTGAGATGTTCGAGACCTGGAACGCGATGGGCGCCATGCTGCAGACGAGCGCGACCCTGCGGGAGTCGATCAGCCGCGTCATCGCCGACTGCATCCCCGCCCGCGAGTGGGAGCAGGGTTTCGCCGCCGCCGAGTCGGCGGGCACGGGCAAGATCATCCTCGACTGGACACAGCTGTAAGAAGACGGAGTGGCGATGTACAAAGACTTCAAGACCCACGTGGCCGCGGAACTCGCCGAGATCGAGGCGTCCGGCCTGACGAAGCACGAGCGGGGCATCCGCGGACCGCAGAGCGCCGAGATCACCGCCGACGGCGCGGAGGTGCTGAACTTCTGTGCCAACAACTACCTCGGTCTCGCCGATGACCCACGGATCCTCAATGCCGCCCGCAGCGCTCTGGATGAGTGGGGCTACGGCCTCGCGAGCGTGCGCTTCATCTGCGGCACCCAGGAGCAGCACCTCGAGCTCGAGCGCCGGCTGTCCGAATTCCTCGGCACCGACGACGCGATCCTGTACTCCTCGTGCTTCGACGCGAACGGCGGCGTGTTCGAGACGCTCTTCTCCGCCGAGGACGCGATCATCTCCGACGAGCTGAACCACGCCTCGATCATCGATGGCATCCGGCTGTCCAAGGCCCGCCGGCTGCGCTACCGAAACCGCGACATGGCCGATCTCGAAGAGCAGCTGCAGGCGGCATCCGACGCGCGCTTCCGTGTCATCGTGACCGACGGCGTGTTCTCGATGGACGGTTACATCGCGCCGCTCGAGGCGATCTGCGACCTCGCTGAGCGCTACGACGCCCTCGTCTTCGTCGACGACTCGCACGCGGTCGGATTCGTCGGCGACAACGGCCGCGGCACCCCCGAGCTGTGCGGTGTCGCCGATCGCGTCGACATCTACACCGGCACGTTCGGCAAGGCGCTCGGCGGGGCATCCGGCGGGTATGTGGCCTCCCACCGCGAGGTCGTCGCGCTGCTGCGCCAGCGTTCCCGCCCGTACCTCTTCTCGAACACCCTGGCGCCCGCGATCGTCGCGGGGACGCTGACCGCCCTCGACCTCGTCGAGGGTTCCGCGGACCTGCGTGCGCGACTGCGCGATAACGCGGCGCTCTTTCGTGAGCGCATGACGGCGGAGGGCTTCGAGCTGCTGCCGGGGGAGCACCCGATCGTGCCCGTCATGTTCGGGGATGCGGCGCTGACGGCGCGCATCGCGAAGGAGATGCAGGCACAGGGTGTGTATGTCACGGCGTTCAGCTTTCCCGTGGTGCCTCGCGGGCTGGCGCGCATCCGCGTGCAGCTCTCGGCGGCGCACACCGCCAGACAGGTCGAGCGTTGCGTCGACGCGTTCGTCGCCGCGCGCGCCGCGGTGAGCTGACGACGACTCGACGATCGGTTCCCCGCGGATCTTTGCAAAGAAATGCTTGCAAAGATGTGTTTGCAAAGGTAGCTTTGCATGCATGACGAAGAACACGCAGGGTCGCACACTCGACGCGGGGGCGCTGAAGGCGCTCGCGCACCCGCTGCGAGTGAAGATCTACGATCTCCTCAGCGAGCGGGGGCCGCAGACGGCCAGCAGCCTCGCCGTGCTCATCGGCGAGACCTCCGGCGCGACGAGCTACCACCTGAGGGCGCTCGCCGCGCACGACCTCATCCGTGAGGTGCCCGGCCGCGGAACCGCGAGAGAGCGCTGGTGGGAACGGCCGAAGGGCCGGATCAATCTTCCCGGCCCCGACGAGAGCATGAGTCCATCCAACCGGGCGGCCGCGCAGATCGTCACCGCGGAGTTCTTCCGGCTGCGGCACCAGACGCTGATGGACTACCTCAACCGCCCCGTGTCGGAGCAGCCGGAGGAGTGGAAGGATGCCGGGTTGTTCATGACGACCATGCTGGACCTCACTCCGGAGCAGATGGCCGAGGTCACCACCGAGATGAGCGCGACGGTCGACGCGATCATCGAGCGCTACCAGGGGCAGGAAGGCGCACCGGGCACGCGGCGCGTCTCACTGCGCTCCGAGATCTTCGATCTGGCCACGGCGAACAGCCGCGGCACGATGAACCAGGACTGATCATGACCAGTGCAACCCTTCCTCTCGCCTCCCCGACACCGCTCGAGCGCGGGCTGCAGCATCTCGCGGGCGCCCTGTCGCGTTACGTCGAACGCCGCATCGCCGCCAGGGCCGAGCGTCGTGCGATCGCGCTCGACCTGCTCCGCGAGCAGCACGCGCGTATACCGGACCCGCGGGCGCTCGATGCGGCCCTGCTCTCGATCGGCTCGCGCCCGCGCTGAACGACGGGCCTCCTCGCGGTGCGCCACGCGCCCCGACGGCCCGGGGTAGCGCGCCGGCGCTGTGACGTGCGGAGATCAGTCCTGGAACGGGCGGGCGACGACCTCGTTCTGGGCGGTCAGGAGGACCTCCCACCCGGCGTCGAGCTCGGCGATCGGCCGGCCCTCGAGCCAGGTGAGCGTCCAGTAGGCCGGACGCGCCGTGTCCGCGATGTGGGTCTCCACCTCGGCGATGGCGGGCAGCAGCGCCTCCGGCACCGAGCCCGGAGGCCGCGTGCCGATCGCCCAGCGCGTCCCGAGCTGCATCATGCCTCCACCGGGGCCAGCTCGATCGCGGTGACGGCCAGCTCGGCGGCGTCTGCGAAGCTCAGCTCGGCGATTCGCCCCACCGCCTTCAGATCTCCGGCAGCGGCGCGCAGAGCCTCGATCCGCTCGGCGGGCGCCGCGATCGTCGCGCTCGACACGGGGGTCTTCTGCGACGCCTTGGCCTCCGTCTTCGCACGGCGGATGCCGATCAGCGCTGCGCTCGCGGTGGCGAGCACCGCGGGATCTCCTTCGCTTCCGAGCGGTTCGGGCCATGCGGCGGTGTGGATCGAACCCTCCTCGAACCACGACCACGCCTCCTCCGTCGCGAACGACACGATCGGCGCGAGCAGGCGCAGCAGCGTCGACAGCGCCAGGCGCAGCGCCAGGGCCGCGGAGGCCTGGCCCACATCGGTCTGGTCGTAGGCGCGCTCCTTGACGAGCTCGAGGTAGTCGTCGCAGAAGGTCCAGAAGAACGCCTCGGTCACCTCGAGCGCCTTCGCCTGGTCGTAGTGCTCGTACGCCGCGGTGGCCTCGCGGATGACGCCGTCGAGGGTCGCCAGCATCGACGCGTCCAGCGCATGCGTGATCTGCGCTCCCTCCGGCACGGGGAAGGAGAGCACGAACTTGGCCGCATTGAGGATCTTGATGGCCAGGCGTCGCCCGATCTTCACCTGGGTGGGGTTCTGCGGGTCGAAGGCGGCGTCCATGCCCAGACGACTGGAGGCCGACCAGTAGCGCACCGCATCCGAGCCGTGCTTGTCGAGGATGTCGGCCGGCGTGACGACGTTGCCCTTCGACTTCGACATCTTCTTGCGGTCGGGGTCGACGATGAAGCCCGAGATCGCGGCGTTGCGCCACGGCGAGCGGTGATCCTCGAGTGTCGAGCGCAGCATGGTCGAGAACAGCCAGGTGCGGATGATGTCCTGGCCCTGGGGACGCAGATCGAACGGCGCGACCAGGTTCCAGAGGTCTTCATCCCGCTGCCATCCGCCGGCGAGCTGCGGGGTGAGCGAGGAGGTGGCCCACGTGTCGAAGATGTCCTTCTCGGCGTCGAACCCGCCCGGCACGCCGCGCTGCTGTTCGGTGTAGCCGGCAGGCACCTCGCTGGTGGGATCGATCGGCAGCCGGTCGTGGTCGGGCACGATGACCCGCTCGTAGTCGCGCTCGCCGTTCTCGTCGAGTGCGTACCACACCGGAATCGGCACGCCGAAGAAGCGCTGACGCGAGATCAGCCAGTCACCGGTCAGGCCGCCGACCCAGTTTTCGTAGCGCACCCGCATGAAATCGGGGTGCCAGGCCAGTTCACGGCCGTTGGCGAGCAGTTCGTCGCGCAGCTGCTCGTCGCGCGCGCCATTGCGGATGTACCACTGGCGCGTCGACACGATCTCGAGAGGACGGTCGCCCTTCTCGAAGAACTTCACCGCGTGGCTGAACGGCTTCGACACCTCGAGCAGCTCGCCGCTCTCGCCGAGCAGCTCGACGATGCGCTTGCGGGCGCTGAACACCGTCTTGCCGGCGAGCTCCGCGTACGCGGCCCTGCCCGCATCCGATCCGATCGCCTCCGGCGCGTCGGAGAGCACGCGGCCGTCCTTGCCGAGGATCGTGCGGTTGGGCAGATCCAGCTCGCGCCACCACACGATGTCGGTGACGTCGCCGAAGGTGCAGATCATGGCGATGCCGGAGCCCTTGTCGGGCTGCGCGAGATGATGCGCGAGCACGGGCACCTCGACGTCGAACAGGGGCGTGCGCACGGTGGAACCGAAGTACGGCTGGTACCGCTCGTCGTCGGGGTGCGCGACCAGGGCCACACAGGCGGGCAGCAGCTCCGGCCGGGTGGTCTCGATGTGGATGTCACCCGAGCCGTCGCTCTTGGGGAAGGCGATGCGGTGGAACGCGGCCTGCTGCTCGCGGTCCTCGAGCTCGGCCTGCGCGATGGCGGAGCGGAAGTCGACGTCCCACAGGGTCGGCGCCAGCGACTGGTACGCCTCGCCCCGCTCGAGCCCGCGCAGGAAGGCGAGCTGGCTCTGCCGGATGGTGTCGTCGGAGATCGTGCGGTACGTCTGCGTCCAGTCCACACTCAGCCCGAGCTGGCGGAAGAGCGCCTCGAAGTGCTTCTCGTCCTCGACCGTGAGCTTCTCGCACAGCTCGATGAAGTTGCGGCGGCTGATCGGAGCCTGGTCGGCGGCACGGCCCGACTTGTTGTCGCCGCCCTCGAACGGCGGGGCGAAATCGGGGTCGTAGGGCAGCGAAGGATCACAGCGCACCCCGTAGTAGTTCTGCACGCGGCGCTCGGTGGGCAGGCCGTTGTCGTCCCAGCCCATCGGGTAGAAGACCTTCTTGCCGCGCATGCGCTCGAAGCGCGCCTTGATGTCGGTGTGCGTGTACGAGAACACGTGCCCGATGTGCAGGCTGCCGGAGGCGGTCGGCGGGGGCGTGTCGATCGAGTACACGCCGTCGCGCCCGGATGCCGCGGCGCCGGCGCGGTCGAAGAGGAACGTTCCCTGCTCGGACCAGCGCTCACCCCACTTCGCTTCGAGACCTTCGAGGGCGGGCTTGTCGGGGATCGCGGACATGAGGGTCTCCTTGAGCGATGTGTGCGGCACCGTGTGAGCGTGCCTGAGTGTGGGTTGTGCAGGAAGTCTACCCGGTGGCCACGCGATAGGTAGTAGATCGACCGCGTCCAACAAATCCTCGGTAGCATGGGATGTCCCCCTTTTTCCGCACATCTCCGAGGTTCCCGATGCCTTCATCCGCCGTGCGCCGTCTGCTTCCGCTCGCCGCGATCGCCGCCGCATCCGCTCTGATCCTGAGCGCCTGCGCCGGGCCCGCCTCCGACGGCGGCTCGACCACCGCCGATCCGGATGCCGAGCTGATCTGGGCCATCGAGGGCGCGAATCTGTCCGCCGGACACATGGACCCGCAGATCAGCCAGCTCGACGTCTCGGCGATGGTGCAGCGTCAGGTTCTCGACTCGCTGGTGTTCCAGGAGGCGGACGGCACGTTCTCGCCGTGGCTCGCGAAGAGCTGGACGGTCTCCGACGACGGCATGACCTACACGTTCGAACTCCGCGACGACGTCACCTTCACCGACGGCACACCGTTCGACGCCGCCGCGGTGAAGGCGAACTTCGATCGCATCATGGATCCGGCGACGGCCTCGGCGCAGGCCGCCAGCATGCTGGGCGGCGAGTTGTACGAGAGCACCGAGGTCGTCGGCGGGCACACGGTCGCCGTGCACTTCACCGGCCCCTATGCGCCGTTCCTGCAGGCCGCGAGCACGGCGCAGCTGGGATTCTGGTCGCCGACCGTGCTCGCGAACTCCGGCGACCAGCTCAAGGCGGGCGGACCCGACGTCAATGTGGGGACCGGTCCGTTCGAGATGACGGAGTACACCCCCAACCAGGAGATCGTGTACACCCGCAACGACGACTACGCCTGGGGTCCGCACGGTGAGAAGGCTCCCCGGTTCGAGACGCTGCGCGTGCAGATCCTCCCCGAGGCGTCCGTCCGCGCCGGCGTGGTCGAGTCCGGCGAGGCGGACCTCGCCAGCCAGCTGCCGCCGAACATCGCCGCCGAACTCGGCGAGCAGCTCACCGTCGAGTCGATCGAGTACCCGGGGATGCCCTATTCGCTGTTCCTGAACGAGGCGTACGGCGTGTTCGCCGATCAGAAGGTGCGTGAGGCGTTCGAGCGTGCCATCGACGTCGACACCGCCATCGAGAAGATCTTCTTCGGTCAGTTCCCTCGGGCGTGGAGCGTGCTGGGCTCCACGACTCCCGGCTATGACGAGACGCTCGAGGGCAGCTGGCCCTTCGACGCGGACCGTGCGAACGAGCTGCTCGACGACGCGGGCTGGACCGAGCGCGACGCCGACGGGATCCGCATGAAGGACGGCGCGCGGCTCTCGGCGCGCTGGATCGCGTGGACACCCGTTCCCGACGACCGGGCCGCGCTGGCCAACGCCATCCAGTCCGACCTGAAGAAGGTCGGCTTCGAGATCACGCGCGAGGTGCTCGAGCCCGGTGCGTACAACGAGCAGTACGGACCGAAGACCTTCGACATCACCGACTGGGGGTTCTCGGGGGTGGACGCCGACCTGCTGCGCAGCCACCTCGGCAGCGAGGGCTTCCAGAACGCGTCGCAGGTGAAGGATCCCGAGGTCGACGCCCTGCTCGAGCAGGGGTTGAGCACCACCGACCCGGCCGCTCGCGAGAAGGTGTACACCGAGCTGCAGCAGTGGAATGCGAAGCACGTCGCGATCGTGCCGCTGTATGTCCCCTCGCTGATCACCGCGGTGAACGACGGTGTCGACGGACTCTCCTACGACCTCTACGGGCGCCCGCTGTTCTACGACGTGTCGGTCACGCGCTGACCACCCGCCGCCGTGAGGTCTTCACGGGGGCGACGAGACGCCCCGCTCCGCATCCTGAGACGCGTCGGCGCCCTGGCGGCGTCGGTCGTGGTGGTGCTGTGGGGCGCGGCGACCCTCGCCTTCATCTCGTTCCGGCTCATCCCCGGTGACCCCGTCTCGGTGATGCTCGGGCCGCAGGCTCAGGTGAGCGAGGAGGTCAAGGACGGCATCCGCGCGCAGCTCGGACTGGACCGACCGGTTCCCGAGCAGTACGCCGACTTCCTCGGACGGCTGCTGCGAGGCGATCTCGGCGAGTCGTACCAGCTGCGGATGCCGGTGACCGAAGTCATCGGACGACAGCTCGGTGCGACCGTGCAGCTCGCGCTGGTGGCGCTGCTGATCGCGGTGGTGCTGGCGCTCGCCGCAGTCCTGCTCGCCCGCCGGGGAGCGGCGAGGACCGTCGTGGCCGGCCTCGAGCTCATCGTGCTGTCGTCTCCGGTGTTCTGGATAGGGCTGGTGCTGCTGAGTGTGTTCGCCTTCGGGCTGGGGTGGTTCCCCGTGGCGGGATCGCGAAACCCCGCGACCATCGTGCTGCCGGCGCTCACCCTCGCGCTTCCCGTCTCGGCGCTGATCGGACAGGTGCTGCGCGACGGCATCGACGAGGCCGAGCGCCAGCCGTTCGCCGAGACGGTGCGATCACGCGGTGCGGACCACGCCCGGCTCACCCTGCATCACACGCTGCGGCACGGCGCCGCCGGCGCCCTCACGCTGACCGCCTATCTCGTCGGCTCACTGCTCGGCGGAGCGGTGCTCGTCGAGACCGTCTTCGCCCGGCCCGGCATCGGCAGCGTCACCCTGGCGGCGATCACCGACCGCGACCTGCCCGTCGTCACCGGCGTGATCATGCTGAGCGCCGTCGCGTTCGTCGTGGTGAACATACTGGTCGAGCTGCTGCATCCGCTCATCGACCCGCGTCTGCGGTCGGCGCCGGTGTGGATCGCGGCCCCCGCGGCGGAGGAGCGCCGATGACGGCGCGCACCGGCGGCGTCTTGGCGGCGGCCGCGTTCCTCGTGCTGGTCGGTCTCGCGGCCGTGGCGCCGGGCCTGCTCGCCCCGCACGACCCCGTGCAGACCGACGTCGCCTCGGCGCTGCTGCCGCCGAGCGGGCAGCATCCGTTCGGCACCGATCAGAGCGGGCGCGACGTGTTCTCCCGCGTCGTCCACGGGGCCGGTGCCTCGGTCGGCATCGGCGTGCTCGCCACGTCGCTCGCGCTCGTCGTCGGCCTCGTCCTCGGATCCGCTTCGGGTGCGGCGCCGCGTGCGCTGGACACGGTGCTGATGCGCCTCACCGACATCCTGCTGGCGTTCCCGGAGTTCCTCGTCGCCCTCGTGGTCGTGGCGCTGCTCGGCCCAGGGCACGCCAACGTCGCGATCGCCGTCACGATCGCCGCGATGCCCGTGTACGTGCGCCTGGCGCGCACCCGCACCAGGACGTTGCGGATCGCGGAGCATGTCGAGGCCGCGCGCATCCTCGGCGTGCCGCCGCTGCGGGCGTTCCTGCGCCATGTCATGCCCGGTGTCGTCGGCTCGCTCAGCGTCCTGGCGACGATCGGCATCGGCTCCAGCATCCTCGCTGCCGCGGGACTCAGCTTCCTCGGCCTCGGCCCCACGGAGCCCTCGCCGGAATGGGGTCTCATGCTGTCCGGCGGCCGCAACGTGCTCGGCGGCGCCTGGTGGATCTCGGTCTTCCCCGGCATCGCGATCACCCTCACGGTGATCAGCGCCACCGTCGTCGGCCGCCGGCTGCGCGCCCGAGCCGAGGGGCGCGCGTCGTGACCGCGGTCGACGTGCAGGACCTGCGCATCACCGCGGGCTCGCGCACGCTCGTCGATGACGTCTCGTTCACCGTGGCGTCGGGCGAGTGCGTGGCCATCGTGGGCGAATCGGGAGCGGGCAAGTCGCTCACCGCACGTGCCCTGCTGGGGCTGCTCCCGGAGGGGCTGCGTGCGACCAGCGAGCGCCTCGAGATCGATGGGACGGATGCGGGCGGCCTGAACGACAGCGGGTGGCGCCGGCTGCGGGGCCGCGCCATCGCGCTCGTGTCGCAGGATGCGCTCGCCGCGCTCGATCCGCTGCGCAGGGTCGGACGCGAGGTCTCCGAGCCGATGGAGATCCACGGGCTGCATCCGCAGGATCGCGAGCGCCGGGTCATCGACCTGCTCACGTCGGTGGCGATGCCCGACCCGGAGCGGCGTGCGCGCAGTCACCCGCATGAGCTGTCCGGCGGCCTGCGACAGCGGGCCCTGATCGCCTCCGCCCTCGCCGGCGACCCGGCGGTGCTGGTCGCCGATGAGGCGACCACGGCCCTGGACGCCACCGTGCAGGCGCGCGTGCTCGGGCTGCTGCGCGACATCGCCGACACCGGCACGGCCGTGGTGTTCATCAGTCACGACTTCGCGGCGGTGCGACGGGTCGCCGATCGGGTGCTGGTGATGCGCGACGGCGTGATGATCGAGGAGGGGACGACCACCGAGGTGATGCGCGCCCCGCGTTCCGAGCACACCAGGGAGCTGGTGGCCGCCAGCGTCCCGGCACCCCGTGCGGACGTCCGCACCCCGGGGGGCGCGCTGCTCGTCGCGCACGAGGTCTCGAAGTCCTTCGATCGTCCCGCCGTGGTCGGTGCGTCTTTCACGCTCAGCGCGGGCCGCACCATGGGGATCGTCGGCGAGTCCGGCTCGGGCAAGACGACTCTCGCCCGCATGCTCGTCGGCGTCCAGCATCCGGACGCAGGGAGGCTGGAATGGTCCTCGCCGCAGCGGGTGCAGCTCGTGCATCAGAATCCGCTGGGCGCCTTCGACCCGCGGTGGACCATCGGACGCTCGCTGGCGGAGGCTCTGCAGGCGGCAGGGGCACCGCGCAAAGATCGGATGCGCCGTACCGCGCAGCTGCTGACCGAGGTCGGGCTGGCCCCCGAGATCGCCGCTCGTCGCCCCGGGCAGCTCTCCGGCGGGCAGCGGCAGCGCGCGGCGATCGCCCGGGCCCTCGCCGCCGATCCGCAGGTGCTGGTGCTGGATGAGCCGGTGTCGGCGCTGGACCCGACGGTGCGTGCCCGCGTGCTGCAGCTGCTCTCCCGTCTGCAGCGCGAACGCGAGCTGACCATGGTCTTCGTCTCGCACGACCTCGCCGTGATCGCGGCGGTGAGCGACGAGGTGCTCGTGATGAAGGACGGTGTGATCGTCGAGCAGGGGCCGGTGCGCGGCGTCTTCGCCGATCCGCGGCATCCGTTCACCCGGGAGCTGCTCGCCGCCGGAGCCTGACATCCGGAGCCTGACATCCGGAGCCTGACTTGTGTGTTGCCGACGGGCACGACCCTTGCTATGTTGCTAGCATGCGATCGGTTGAGCGGCCGCACGGCGAGCAGAAGGTGCAGTTCAACGTCTATCTGCCGCCCGAAGTCGTACGCGCAGTGAAGCACCGTGCCATCGACGAGGGCTCCAGCCTCTCCGCCCTCGTGGAGCGGGCGCTGCGCGAGTACCTGGAGGAGGACGGATCATGATCACCGTGCAGCAGATCGTGTACGCACGGCACCCCGAGCGCTGGCATGCGCTGGCCGCCGCACTGGGACTGGTCGCGCCGTTCCCGCCGGCAGCGGACTGGGCCGAGTTCGACGGCGGCGGTGTGCTCGCCGTGCACCGCGAGATCGACGATCACGCGGATGGCACGGCGGATCTGCACCTGCTGGTGGACGATCTGGACACCGCCGAGCGGGCTGTCGCGGGGCGCGACGTCACCCGTTCCGTGATGAAGGGGGTGGGGGAGATGCTCACCGTGCGCGCCGCCTCCGGTGTGCAGGTCACCGTGTCCGCCGGTGCCAAGGCCGCCTCGGGAGACCTCCTCATGCAGCCGATCTGGTTCCAGGAGGACGTGGCGGAGGCCCGCGGCATCCTCGAGGCGCTCGGTCTGCGCGCGGACATCGTCGCCGACCGCGGCGGATGGGTCGAGATGCACGCGGACGGGGGCGGCTCGGTCGGCGTGCACGCCGCCTCGGAACCGTCGATCGGGCTCGGCTTCCTCACCCAGGGCGACCTCGATGCGCTCGCCGCGCGGCTGGTCGACGCGGGATTCGCGGCTTCCGTGGTGGACGAGGCCTACGCGCGCACCATCCGGGTCGCCGATCCGGTTGCGTGGATCAACGGGATGCAGGACGACCTGTACGGCTATCACCGCGAGGCGAAACCCACAGCATTCTCTCAGCCTTGCTAGGGTGAGCGATGTGTGGCGACGACGTGGTCGCCACGAGAGAGGATTCCGACCATGAGTTCCGTACTCCTGATGCTCATAGGCCTCGCGCTCTTCGCGTTCGGCTATCTCGTCTACTCCAAGTTCCTCGCACGCCGGACCTTCCGGCTCGACGCGGCCTTCAAGACCCCCGCGCACGAGCTCAACGACGGCGTCGACTACGTGCCGACCAACAAGTTCATCCTGTGGGGCCACCATTTCACCTCGGTGGCCGGTGCCGCCCCGATCGTCGGTCCGGCGATCGCGGTGATCTGGGGCTGGCTGCCCGCCTTCCTGTGGGTCACGCTCGGCACCGTCTTCTTCGCCGGCATGCACGACTTCGGGGCCCTGTGGGCCTCGGCGCGCAACAAGGGGCGCTCCATCGGCGCGCTCTCGGCGCGCTACATCGGCAAGCGCGGCGCGAATCTGTTCCTCGTCGTGATCTTCCTTCTGCTGCTGATGGTGATCGCCGCCTTCGCGGTGGTCATCAAGAACCTGCTGATCAGCACTCCGACCGCTGTCATTCCGACGTGGGGCGCCATCGTCGTGGCCCTGCTGGTCGGAGTCGCGGTGTACCGGCTGCGCTGGCCGCTGCTTCCTGTCACCATCGTCGGCGTCGTGACGCTGTACGCCCTGATCGTCCTCGGCGATCAGATGCCGGTCGTGCTGCCCGAGAGCTTCCTCGGGATGACCCCGGCGACCTTCTGGATCGTCGCGCTGTTCGTCTACGGGGCGATCGCCTCGCTGCTGCCGGTGTGGGTGCTGCTGCAGCCGCGCGACTACATCAACGGCGTTCAGCTGTTCGTCGGGCTCGGACTGCTGTACGGGGCAGTGCTCATCGGCGCGATCTTCGCCGGACAGAAGCCCGAGATCGTCGCGCCGATGATCAACACCGCGGTACCGGAGGGCACGCCGAGCCTGCTGCCACTGCTGTTCGTCACCATCGCCTGCGGTGCGATTTCCGGCTTCCACGGCATGGTGTCGTCGGGCACCAGTTCGAAGCAGCTCGACAAGGAGACCGACGCCCGTTTCGTCGGCTACTTCGGTGCGGTCGGCGAGGGCCTGCTCTCGCTCGGCACGATCCTCGCCGTCATCGGCGGCTTCCGCACCGCGGCGGAGTGGGACGAGGTGTACAGCGCGTTCGGCGCCGGCGGCGTGGCGGCCTTCGTCGAGGGCGGCGGAGCGCTCATGCAGAACGGCATCGGCCTTCCCGCCTCGCTCAGCGCCACCGTGCTCGCCACCATGGCCGTGCTGTTCGCGGCCACCACGATGGACACCGGCATGCGCCTGCTGCGCTTCGTCGTGCAGGAGATCGGCGAGTCGATGCGTATTCGCATCACGAAGCTCCCGGCGACGCTGATCGTCGTCGTGGTGGGGCTCGGGCTGACCTTCTCGCAGGGTCTGGGTGGCGATGGAGGCCTGCGGATCTGGCCGCTGTTCGGCACGACCAACCAGCTGATGGCCTCGCTCACGCTCTCGATCGTCGCCGTGATGCTCATCCGCAAGCGCCGCAATCCGCTGCCGGCGCTCATCCCGCTCGTGTTCGTCTTCGTGATGTCGTTCTGGGCCGCGATCGAGCAGCTGTCGTCGTTCGCCGACCCGGCGCAGCCGGACTGGCTGCTGCTGGTGCTCGACGTGATCATCATCGTGTCCAGCGTGTGGGTGGCCGTCGAGGCGATCATCGCCATGCGCAGGGCGGCGGTGGAGCCGCCGGAGGCCGAGGACGAGGACGCCAGCCTGCAAGCGGTGCGCGAGGAGGTCTGATCGGTGACGCATCAGAGGGCGGCCCGGCGCCTCGTCGAGGGCTGGGCCGCCTTCCGGCGCGGACTGGCGGAGTACTACGCCGGCCCGTACCGGCAGACTCTCGCGCGCGAGCGGCGGGACGAGGACGACCTGTTCACGCTCGTCGTGCTCGGTGAGGCGCTCGGCGTGCCCGATCCCGCCGCGTACTACAGCGCGGAGCTGCTGCCGATGCTGGCGCAGGACTTCCATGCGTGGCATCGCCGGATGGGCATGCCGCGGTCGCCCCTGGATCACGTCGCGTGCTGCTGAACGTGCTGCGTCGCCGCATCCTCTTCGTCGGCGGCAAGGGGGGAGTGGGCAAGACCTCCCTGTCCTCCGCGCTCGCGCTGACGCGTGCGGAGCAGGGCGGGCGCGTGCTGGTGGTCTCCACAGACCCGGCGCACAACCTCGGCCACCTCTGGCAGCGCAGCGTCGGCGACGAGCCGGTGCGACTCGCGGAGACCGCGGAAGGCGGGATCGTGGACGGTGTCGAGATCGACCCGCACGCGACGATCGACCGGCATCTCGCGGCCGTCGAGCGGACGATGATGCGGATGCTGCCCGAGCAGCAGCATCCTCAAGTGCGCGCACATCTCGAACGGGCCAGACACGCGCCGGGCAGCCACGAATCGGCGGTGCTCGAGCGCATCGCCGACGCCGCAGAGCGCGGGCAGCGGGAGTACGACCTCGTGGTGTTCGACACCGCGCCGTCCGGTCACACGCTGCGCCTGCTCGCGCTTCCCGGGCAGCTGGCGGGCTGGACGGACACCCTGCTGCGCAATCGCGACCGATCCGAGCGCTTCGCCGCCGCCATGCGCGGCCTCGCGGGGCGTTCTGCCCCGCAGCCGTCGGCCGAGAGCGAACTGCGACAGGCGCTGCATCGTCGCCGCGAGCGCTTCGAGGCGCTGCAGCGAGACATCACCGACCCCGAGCGCACAGGGTTCGTGGTCGTGTTCACCGCCGAGGCGCTGCCGGTGGCCGAGACGATCGAGGTGATCGAGTCCCTCGGCGCGATGCGGGTCGAGGTGGCGGCGCTGATCGCGAACCGCCGCTCACCGGACGACGCCGGAGCGCTGCTGCGCGCACGACGGACGGTCGAGGACCGTCAGCTCGCCGCCCTTCGCGAACGGATCCCGGATGCGGCGATCGCCGAGATCCCGTTGATGGCGGGGGAGCTCACCGGCCCGCGGGCGCTGGCCGATCTCGCCGGGCTGCTGCGCTCCGCCTCCTGATCGTCGGGGGGTAGAATGACCCCAACAGCTTTGATCCGGCCATCACCGGGGAGCTCTCGGAAGAACCGCTCGCCCTCCACCACAGGGTGCGGGCTCAGTAGAACCGAGCGGGGCAGGCCCGTCATCGCCGCAGGGAGAGTGGCGTCGCCGTGAGGTGTCGCAAGCGGGGTGGTACCGCGGTCGCACGATCGTCCTCGCGAGCAGCATCCGCCACCACGATCACTGCGAGAGACGATGACCTACCCGCGCTCCTCCTTCGGCCCCGCCGCCGACTCCGTCGTTCCGAGCCCGCGCTTCCCCGACATCGAGCGTGACGTGCTCGACTTCTGGAAGGCGGACGACACCTTCCGGGCATCCATCGCGCAGCGCGAGGGCGCGGACGAGTGGGTCTTCTACGACGGTCCTCCGTTCGCCAACGGACTGCCGCACTACGGCCACCTGCTCACCGGGTATGCCAAGGACGTCTTCCCGCGCTTCCAGACGATGCTGGGCAAGAAGGTCGACCGGGTGTTCGGCTGGGACACGCACGGCCTGCCGGCCGAGCTCGAGGCGATGAAGCAGCTCGGCATCACCGAGAAGAGCGAGATCGAGGCCATGGGCATCGACGTCTTCAACGCCAAAGCCCGCGACTCGGTGCTCGCCTACACCCGTGAATGGCAGGACTACGTCACCCGCCAGGCGCGCTGGGTCGACTTCGAGCGCGGCTACAAGACCCTCGACCTCGGCTACATGGAGAGCGTGCTGTGGGCGTTCAAGACCCTCTACGACAAGGGTCTCGCGTACGAGGGCTACCGCGTGCTGCCGTACTGCTGGCGCGATGAGACGCCGCTGTCGGCGCACGAGCTGCGCATGGACGACGACGTCTATCAGGACCGGCAGGATCCGTCGGTCACCGTCACCTTCCCGCTGACCGGCGCCAGGGCCGAGTCGCTCGGGCTGACGGCGGTGCGCGCCCTCGCCTGGACGACCACTCCGTGGACGCTGCCCACCAACCTGGCGCTCGTCGTGGGACCGGAGATCGAATACGTCGTGGTGCCCGCAGGCCCGAACGGCGCTGCGGACATCCGGCCCGGCGACGACCCCGCCGAGAGCGACGCGCACCGGTATCTTCTCGCCCGTGACCTGCTCGGCGGCTACGCGAAGGACCTCGGCTACGAGTCGGCCGATGACGCGCTCGCCGCGGTCGAGCAGACCGTCCTCGGCACGGAGCTCGAGGACGTCACCTACGACCGTCTGTTCGACTACTACGCCGACGCGGAGACGTGGAACACAGAGAAGGCCTGGCGCATCCTCGTCGACGACTACGTCACCACCACCGACGGCACGGGCATCGTGCATCAGGCACCGGCATACGGTGAGGACGACCAGCGTGTCACCAATGCCGCCGGCATCCCCACGATCATCTCGCTCGACGACGGCGGACGCTTCCTCTCGCACGTCACCGATGTCGCCGGCGAGCTGTGGATGGACGCGAACACGCCGCTCATCCGCCTCCTGCGGTCGGCGGGGCGGATGCTGCGCGAGCAGAGCTACGTGCACTCGTATCCGCACTGCTGGCGCTGCCGGAACCCTCTGATCTACAAGGCCGTGTCGAGCTGGTTCATCCGCGTGACCGACATCAAGGATCGGATGCTCGCGAACAACGAGCAGATCACCTGGGTACCCGAGAACGTCAAGCACGGCCAGTTCGGCAAGTGGCTCGAGGGCGCGCGTGACTGGTCGATCAGTCGCAACCGCTACTGGGGTTCGCCGATCCCGATCTGGAAGAGCGACGACCCGGAGTATCCGCGCGTCGACGCGTACGGATCCCTCGAGGACCTGGAGCGCGACTTCGGCAGACTGCCGCGCAACTCCGCGGGAGAGGTCGATCTGCATCGCCCGTACATCGACGACCTGACCCGCCCCAACCCCGACGACCCGACAGGCAAGAGCACGATGCGCCGCATCGAGGACGTCTTCGACGTGTGGTTCGACTCGGGTTCGATGCCGTACGCGCAGGTGCACTACCCGTTCGAGAATCAGGAGTGGTTCGACACGCACGCGCCGGCGGACTTCATCGTGGAGTACATCGGGCAGACCCGCGGCTGGTTCTACCTGATGCACGTGCTGTCGACCGCGCTCTTCGACCGCCCGGCGTTCACCGGTGTCAGTTGCCACGGCATCGTGCTCGGCAGCGACGGGTACAAGATGTCGAAGTCGCTGCGCAACTACCCGGACGTCTCGGAGGTGCTGGATCGCGACGGCTCCGACGCGATGCGCTGGTTCCTCATGTCGAGCTCGGTGCTGCGCGGCGGCAACCTCGCCGTCACCGAGGAGGGCATCCGTTCCGGGGTGCGGGAGTTCCTGCTGCCGCTGTGGAACTCGTGGTACTTCTTCGCGACCTATGCGAACGCGTCCGAAGGCGGATACGAAGCCCGGTGGCGCACGGACTCCACCGACGTGCTGGACCGCTACATCCTGGCCCGGCTCGGCGACCTCGTCCGTGAGGTGCGCGCGGATCTCGAGGGACTCGACTCCACCACGGCGTCCGCGCGCCTACGTGACTTCGCCGAGGTGCTCACCAACTGGTACATCCGACGCTCCCGGGATCGGTTCTGGGCGGGCGTCACCGAGGATCCGAAGAGCCGCGAGGCCTTCGATACGCTCTACACCGTGCTCGAGACGCTCACTCGAGTGTCCGCTCCCCTGGTGCCGCTCGTCAGCGAACGCATCTGGCAGGGGCTCACCGGCGGACGCAGCGTGCACCTGCAGGACTGGCCGGATGACGCCGCCTTCCCCGCCGCCGACGACGTGCGCGATGCGATGGATGCCGTGCGCGAGCTCTCCAGCGTCGGCAACGCCCTGCGCAAGAAGGAGAAGCTCCGGGTGCGGCTGCCGCTGCAGCGGCTCACCGTCGTCTCGCCGCTCGCGATCGAGCTGGCGCAGTTCGAGGCCATCCTGCGCGAGGAGCTCAACGTCAAGGACGTCGAGCTCGTGCCGCTCGACGAGAGCACCGCGGTCGACTACGGCATCAGCCACCGCCTGAGCGTCAACGCCCGCGCGGCCGGACCCCGCCTCGGCAAGGAGGTGCAGAAGGTCATCCGGGCCGCAAAGGAGGGCTTCTGGACCGAGGAGAACGGCGTCGTGACCGCCGACGGCATCGTGCTGGAGCCCAGCGAGTACGAGCTGGTGCTCGAGACGTCGGGGCGCCCCGAGGGTGAGGCGCTCGCGCTGGTGCCGACGGGCGGTTTCATGCTGCTCGACACGCAGACCACACCGGAACTCGAGGCCGAGGGCATGGCCCGCGACGCCATCCGCGTCATCCAGGAGGCGCGCAAGAACGCCGGACTCGACGTGAGCGATCGCATCGTGCTCGCGCTCAACGTGTCGCCGGAGCATGTCGATGCGCTCCGTGCGCATGCCGAGCTGATCGCGGGGGAGACGCTGGCGGTCGCGTTCGCCGTGCAGCCCACCGAGGAGATGGACGAACTCGTGACGAGTGTCGTCAGCCCGGGCGACGGAGTGTTCCGGACAGGTGCGACCGCCATCGGCTCGGACAAGGCGCCGATCATCGTCACGATCGACGCGAACATCGAGGGAGCGGCGGATGTCTGATCGCGAACGCGCTGATCTGGTCTACGAGAAGCTGCTCGCTCGTGCAGGGGAGCGCTGGGTGCAGCCGCGCAAGGAGCGCGTCGCGCGCGTCCTGACGCTGCTCGACGACCCTCAGCGGACGTACCGCGTGGTGCACATCACCGGCACGAACGGCAAGACGTCGACCGCGCGGATGATCGAGAGCCTGCTGCGGGCGCACGGCCTGCGCACGGGGCTTTTCACGAGCCCGCACCTCAAGCGGTTCACCGAGCGGATCATGATCGACGGCGAGCCCATAGCGGATGCCGCGGTGGCCGAC
This sequence comes from Microbacterium sp. NPDC058345, assembly GCF_042723855.1. Taxonomy (NCBI): domain Bacteria; kingdom Bacillati; phylum Actinomycetota; class Actinomycetes; order Micrococcales; family Microbacteriaceae; genus Microbacterium; species Microbacterium sp. NPDC058345. The sequence continues at coordinate 631,168 of NZ_JBHXIG010000002.1, read as the reverse complement.
GCCTGGGACGAGATCGAGCCCTTCGTCGGCATCGTCGACGCCGAGCTCGCGGCCACGGGTGATGAGCCGCTGACGTTCTTCGAGCTGCTCACCGTGCTCGCCTTCGTCGCGGTGGCGGATGCTCCGGTCGACGTGCTGGTGCTCGAGGTCGGGATGGGCGGGTCATGGGATTCGACGAACACCGCCGACGGCGACGTCGCGGTCTTCACCCCCATCGACCTGGATCATGCCGACCGCCTGGGCGACACGATCGCCGCGATCGCCGAGGTCAAGGCCGGCATCATCAAGCAGGGCGCCGCCGTCGTCTCGGCGCAGCAGCCGGCGGAAGCCGCAGCGGTCCTGCGCCGTGCCGCCGCCGAGCACGACGCGTCGATCGCGTTCGAGGGCGAGCAGTTCGGCCTGTCGGCGCAGAAGCTCGCGGTCGGCGGCCAGCTGATCACCGTGCGCGGGCTCGCCGGCGAGTACGCCGACGAGTATCTGCCGCTGTACGGCGCTCATCAGGGCCACAACGCGGCGCTCGCCGTCGCGGCGGTCGAATCGCTCATCGGCGGCGCGACTCAGCGGATCGCCGGCGACATCCTCGCGGATGGGTTCCAGAACGCCACCTCGCCCGGCCGGCTGCAGCTGGTCGGCATCGCACCGACCGTGGTCGTCGACGCCGCGCACAACCCGCACGGCGCAGCCGCGCTGGCCCGGTCGCTCGATGACAGCTTCGACTTCGACGAGTGGGGGCTGGTGCTGGGAGTGCTCGCCGACAAGGATGCCGCCGGCATCCTGGGAAGCCTGCTGCCGGCTGTCACCGAGGTGTTCGCCACGGCACCGGAGTCCTCGCGCGCCGCGGATGCCGACACCCTCGCCGATCTGGTAGAGGCCGGCGGACGCCGCGCCAGCGTGCATGCGAGCCTCGCCGAGGCGGCGGACGCCGCCCGGGAATGGGCATCCGCATCCGATCGCCGCGCTGTCGTCATCGCCGGATCCATCGTGCTCGCGGGCGAGGCGCTGCTTCTCGCCGAGGACGAGGACTGGAAGAGCGGATGGCGCTCGTGAACGCGCGGCGCGCGCGGCCCGCGCCCAGACCGGTCCGCACCCTCACGCAGAAGCTGGGGGCGATCGTGCTCGGCTTCGAGTCGATCGTCGTATTCCTGGCCGGGCTCACCGTCTACGGTCTGCGGGTGCTGCCCGAGAGCATCCCCTCGTGGTGGGCCATCGTCGGCGGCGCGGCGCTCGCGGTCGTGATGACCGGCGTCGCCGGCGCGATCACACGCCCCGGCGCCATCGTGACGGGCTGGGTACTGCAGGGACTGGTGCTGGCGGCGAGCGTGCTCGTGCCGGCCATCGCCCTCGTCGCGCTGATTTTCGGCGGCATGTGGGCGTATGCGACGATCGTGGGGGCCCGGATCGACCGACAGCGTCCCGCGGGCCCTCCGGCTCACCCTCACACAGAGAGCGATTGACATGGCCACTGAAGAAACCCTCGTCCTGGTCAAGCCCGACGGCGTCGCCCGCGGTCTGACCGGCGCGATCCTCGCCCGCATCGAGGCGAAGGGCTACGCACTCGTCGACATCCGACTCGTCGAGCCGGATCGCGACCTGCTGGCCGCGCACTACGCCGAGCACGAGGGCAAGCCGTTCTACGAGCCGCTCCTCGAGTTCATGATGTCGGGCCCGTCGGTCGCGATCCGCCTGGCCGGCAACCGCGTCATCGAGGGATTCCGCTCGCTGGCGGGCACCACCGATCCGACGTCGGCCGCCCCCGGCACCATCCGCGGCGACTTCGGCCGCGACTGGGGTCTCGCCGTGCAGCAGAACCTCGTGCACGGCTCCGACAGCCCGGAGTCGGCCGCGCGCGAGCTCGGCATCTGGTTCGACTGATCCGCAGAGACGACAGCGGGCTCCTCGATTCCGGTCGAGGAGCCCGCTGTCGCATCGGGGCGAGAGTCAGAAGAGCATTCCCACCAGCTCGCCGAGCAGGTCGAGACCGGCGAACTGGATGATCGCGATGACGATCGCGTAGGCGACGATCGTCATCAGCGGAATCCACACCACCAGACGGCCGGCGCGCTCCTTCGCGCGCGGCGACGTGGTGAGCGTTCCGTTGCGCACCAGATGCACGGCCGTCGAGATGAACGTCGGGATCGTGACCGCCCATGTCACCATGCACCACGGGCACAGAGTGTTCAGGACGAAGACGCTCTGCCCGATCAGCCAGCAGATGAAGGCGAACGCGCCGGCGATCCCCACGCCGAAGAGGGCCCAGAACCACCGCGGGAACCGCACCCCGGCGACCACGGCGACGCCCATCACCAGCACCGCCATCCAGCCGGCGACGCCGATCAGCGGATTCGGGAACCCGAACACCTCGCCCTGCCATGAGCCGAGATTGCGGTCGCACTGCAGCAGGACGCTCACGTAGCAGTTGGTCTGCTCGCCCGGGTTCTCGAGGAGGAAGAACTTCTCGACGGTCAGCTGGAACGCGGCCCACCAGCCGACCAGACTCGCGATGATGAGCCAGATTCCGTACCCGATGTGCCGTGTGCGCTGCGCGGTCATGGCGCGATTATCTCAGCGCCGGCTATGGGACGGACGTGAACGCGGCGGTGCCGCGAGGAACGACAATGCCACGCCGCGGGCCGAGAGGTGCGATAATGGCTTCAGATGGCGTCGCGAGCAGTCGCGACCGCATCGACAAGACTTCGGGGCAAGCGCCCCAGGCGGTCACGGCCACAGTGCAGACCGCATGCCGATTGAGTTCGCGGCCGCAGTTTCGCCGCACGAGTTTTCGCGGCGCACGCAGTGCCCGCGCAGGGAGTAAGCCAGAGATGGCCGATGAGACCAATGACAACAACACCCCCGACTTCGACGAGACTCCGGCGCAGCCGGTAGTCGAGGACACGACCGCCGCGGACGCGCCCGGCGACGATGCGACGGACGGTGACACGTCCGCGGAGAACGGGCCGGCCGAGACGGCCACCACGGACGCCGCATCTGCCGATTCCGCCGAGCCGGGCTCCGCCGTGATCGCACCGGAGACATCGGACTCGGAGGGTGACGCACCCGCTTCCGAAGCACCCGCTTCCGAAGCACCCGCTTCCGACGCACCCGCTTCCGACGCACCGACGGACGAGCCGGCGCAGTCCGCATCCGGGCCGGAGACGCCTTCCGAGCCGGAGACGCCCTCCGGGCCGGAGACGCCCTCCGAGCCGCAGCGGGTCACGGCGGTGACGCTGGGGCTGCTGCCCGAGGTCTTCGTGTCGAAGGTCTCGACGCAGCTGCACTTCTACGCGCCGGAGGTCACGCCGCTTCCCGCGCGCGCCGATGACGACCAGGACGAGGACGACGACCGCGGCTCGCGCCGCGGCCGTCGCCGCCGCGGCGGATCGGACGACGACGGCCGCGACGAGCCGCGCCAGCGGCAGCGCCAGGTCGAGTACATCACCGAGCCGAAGGCGATCAAGGGATCCACCCGCCTCGAGGCAAAGAAGCAGCGCCGCCGCGACGGCCGCGATGCCGGCCGGCGCCGTCCGGTGGTGACGGAGGCGGAGTTCCTCGCCCGTCGCGAATCCGTCGACCGCATGATGGTCGTGCGCGCCAAGAACGGCCGCACCCAGATCGGGGTGCTCGAGGACAACGTGCTCGTCGAGCACTACGTCGCCCGCAACCAGGACGCCTCGCTGATCGGCAACGTCTACCTCGGCCGCGTGCAGAACGTGCTGCCCAGCATGGAGGCGGCCTTCGTCGACATCGGTCGCGGCCGCAACGCCGTGCTGTACTCCGGAGAGGTCGACTGGGACTCGGTCGAGACCGGCAACCAGCCGCGCCGCATCGAGCTCGCGCTCAAGCCCGGCGACCGCGTGCTGGTGCAGGTCACCAAGGACCCGGTCGGGCACAAGGGCGCTCGCCTGACCAGCCAGATCTCATTGCCGGGCCGGTACCTGGTGTACGTTCCCGGCGGCTCGATGAACGGCATCTCCCGCAAGCTCCCCGACAATGAGCGCGCCCGCCTGAAGCGCATCCTCAAAGAGGTGCTGCCCGAGTCCTCGGGAGTGATCGTGCGCACGGCCGCCGAAGGCGCCACCGAGGAGCAGCTGACCCGCGATGTGCAGCGTCTCACCGCGCAGTGGGAGCACATCCAGAAGCAGGTCCAGTCGCAGCAGGCGCCCACGCTGCTGCACGCCGAGCCCGATCTGCTGGTCAAGATCGTGCGTGACGTCTTCAACGAGGACTTCACGAGGATGCTGATCCAGGGCGACGACGCACAGCACACGATCCGCGGCTATCTCGAGGGCGTCGCGCCCGATCTGCTCGAGCGGGTCGAGTCGTACACCGACGAGGTCGATCCGTTCGACGCGTTCCGCATCACCGAGCAGATCGAGAAGGCCCTCGACCGCAAGGTGTGGCTGCCCTCCGGCGGATCCCTCGTGATCGACCGCACGGAGGCGATGACCGTCGTCGACGTGAACACCGGCAAGTTCGTCGGCTCGGGCGGCAACCTCGAGGAGACCGTCACCAAGAACAACCTCGAGGCGGCCGAGGAGATCGTCCGCCAGCTGCGCCTGCGCGACATCGGCGGCATCATCGTCGTCGACTTCATCGACATGGTGCTCGAGTCCAACCGTGACCTGGTGCTGCGTCGCCTCATCGAGTGCCTCAGCCGCGACCGCACGAAGCATCAGGTCGCTGAGGTCACCTCGCTCGGTCTCGTGCAGATGACCCGGAAGAAGCTCGGTCTCGGCCTGCTCGAGACCTTCAGCGAAGCGTGCGAGGTGTGCGCGGGCCGCGGGGTCATCGTGCATCACGACCCGGTCGTCAAGCACCGCGGCGGGCCGTCGAACGGCGGTCAGGGCCGGCGCTCACGGGGAGGCCAGTCGGCGCCTGCTCCGCAGCAGCAGGCGGCTGCCGGCACGAACGGCGGCACGCACAGCATCACCGAGGGCGCCAAGTCCGCGCTCGCTCAGATCGCCGCATCGACGATCGTCTCCAACGTCGACACGCAGCTCGAGATCGCCGAGCGCCCCGAGGTCGATCGTCCTGTCGCAGAGCCGGCCGAGCGTCCCAAGAAGGCGCGCAAGAAGCGCAACTCCGATCGCAAGGCGCCGAAGACCGAGGCGGAGCAGCTGCTCGACTCGGTGCTGGACGCGCTGCCGGAGCCCAAGGCGCCCGGGCAGGGCCGCAACCGTCGCCGCGTCACGACGGCCGCCCTCACGGTCACTCCGACCGTGCGACCGGAGTCCTCAGCGCCGGTCGCGGGCGGGGACGCGCAGTCCTGACGCGATCAGCCGCCTGACGAGCTCCTTGCCGCCGACGTGCACGGCACCGGCGGCGAGGAGCCTGGTCAGCATGTCGGCGGGCACATCGTAATGGTCGAGGTCGAAGGCGCGGGCGGGGACGCCCTGCGCCGCGGCGAAGGCATGCAACTCGTCGAGGCTCTCGTCGCTGATCAGATGCGACCACAGCCGCCCGTGCGCCGGCCAGATCGGATCGTCGACGAGAACGGTCATGTCGCCGAGCTTAGGCCCGCGACCCGCATCCGGGCTCACTTTGCGGCATGGCCCGGCATCCGGTAAAGTTGTCCTTTGGTGCGCGACCCCTGTCGGCTCTCCCAGTCGTTCAGGACAAGTCTTGCGTCCGCACCCGTCGCGCAGGCGTCGTACGCAAGCAACAGTCTTCCCGTGAGATTCCCGGAGCCGAAGCGCTCCCCAACGAAACAGGTATGAAGTGGTTTACGCAGTAGTGCGCGCCGGTGGCCGGCAGGAGAAGGTCGAGGTCGGCACGATCGTTCAGCTCGACCGTGTTCAGGCTGCCCAGGGCGAGAAGATCGAGCTGCCCGCCGTGCTTCTCGTCGACGGTGCCACGGTGACCACCGACGCTGACACGCTGGCGAAGGTCACCGTCACCGCCGAGGTGATCGGCGACCTCCGCGGCCCGAAGATCATCATCCAGAAGTACAAGAACAAGACCGGTTACAAGAAGCGTCAGGGCCACCGCCAGGAGCTCACGCGCGTCAAGATCACCGGCATCAAGTAAGCACGGAAGAGGCTGAACAATGGCACACAAGAAGGGTGCGAGCTCGACCCGCAACGGTCGTGACTCCAACGCACAGCGACTCGGCGTGAAGCGCTTCGGCGGCCAGACCGTCAACGCCGGCGAGATCCTCGTCCGTCAGCGCGGCACGCACTTCCACCCCGGCGTGAACGTCGGCCGTGGCGGCGACGACACGCTGTTCGCCCTCGCCGCGGGCGCGGTGGAGTTCGGCGCGAAGGGCGGCCGCAAGGTCGTCAACATCGTCGCAGCCGCGCAGTAAGCGCAGCGTACTTCCTCGGACGGGGCGGGCTTAGGCCCGCCCCGTCCGTGCATTTTCCGCCGGCACGAACCTTGAGGAGAACCGGTCATGGTCACCTTCGTCGACACCGTCACCCTGCACCTGCGTGCAGGCAAGGGCGGCAACGGCTGCGTCTCGGTGCGCCGTGAGAAGTTCAAGCCGCTCGGCGGACCCGACGGGGGCAACGGCGGCGACGGCGGCGACGTCGTGCTCGTCGCCGATCCGCAGGTGACGACTCTGCTGTCGTACCACCACTCACCGCACCGTCACGGGGGCAACGGCGGCTTCGGCATGGGAGACCTGCGCGCCGGTGCCGCTGGGGAGACCCTCGAGCTTCCCGTTCCGGTCGGCACCGTGGTGAAGACCCCCGAAGGTGCGGTGCTGCGCGACATGGTCGTGCCCGGCGAGCGTTTCGTCGTCGCCCCGGGTGGCCGCGGCGGGCTCGGCAACGCGGCGCTGGCATCGCCGAAACGCAAGGCACCGGGCTTCGCGCTGCTCGGCACGCCCGGATTCGAGGGCGACGTGGTCCTCGAGCTCAAGACCGTCGCCGACGTCGCGCTGGTCGGCTATCCGTCCGCGGGCAAGTCGAGCCTCATCGCGGCGATGTCCGCCGCACGGCCGAAGATCGCCGACTACCCGTTCACCACCCTGCATCCGAACCTCGGCGTCGTCCAGGCCGGCGACAGCAGGTACACCGTCGCCGACGTGCCGGGTCTGATCGAGGGCGCCAGTGAGGGCAAGGGGCTCGGTCTGGAGTTCCTCCGTCACGTCGAGCGGTGCACCGCGCTGCTGCATGTGCTGGACTGCGCGACTCTCGAACCGGGCCGTGACCCGCTGAGCGACCTGGACGTGATCCTCGCCGAGCTCGCGGCCTATCAGGTGCCGGAGGGCCAGCTGCCGCTGCTGGAGCGCCCGCAGCTGGTCGCCCTGAACAAGGTGGACGTCCCCGAGGCGCGCGATCTGGCAGAACTGGTGCGCACCGACATCGAAGCCCGCGGCTTCCGCGTGTTCGAGATCTCCACCGTGTCGCACGAGGGCCTGCGGGCGCTGAGCTTCGCCCTGGCGGAGATCGTGGACGAGCACCGTGCCGAGGCCGCCGCCGAGGCGCCCCACGAACGCGTTGTGATCCGCCCGAAGGGCGCACAGGCGCAGTTCACCGTGCGCCTCGAGGGCGGCAGCTACGGCAACTTCTACCGCATCCTGGGAGAGAAGCCCGAGCGCTGGGTGCAGCAGACCGACTTCCAGAACGAGGAGGCCATCGGCTATCTCGCCGAGCGTCTGGAGCGCATCGGCGTCGAGGACGCGCTGTTCCGCGCCGGTGCGACCGCCGGGTCCACCGTGATGATCGGGCCCGGCGACGGCATCGTGTTCGACTGGGAGCCCTCGATCTCGTCGGCGGCCGAGCTGGTCACGGCGCCGCGCGGCACCGATGCGCGCTTCGACCGCAGCACGCGCCGCACCACCAGCCAGCGCCGCGAGCAGTACCACGAGCGGATGGACGCGAAGGCGGCCGCCCGCGAGGAACTGGAGGCGCAGCGCAGGGCATCCCGCGAGGGCGAGGAATGACCGCGCGGACCAGAGGCGAGCTCGCCAGGGCCGAGCGGATCGTCGTGAAAGTCGGTTCGTCGTCGATCAGCGGCGAGTCCTCCTGGCGGATCCCCATGATCGTTCAGGCGCTGTCGACCGCGCACCGCCGCGGCGCCGAGATCATCCTCGTGTCCTCCGGAGCGATCGCCACCGGCATCCCGTACCTGGACCTCGACGCGCGCCCGACGGACCTCGCGACTCAGCAGGCAGCGGCGGCCGTCGGCCAGAACGTGCTCGTGTTCCGCTACCAGGAGGCGCTGCGGCCGTTCGGCATCGTGGCCGGCCAGGTGCTGCTGACCACCGGCGACCTCGAGAACGCCACCTCCCGCAGCAACGCCCGCCGGGCCATGGAGCGGCTGCTGTCGCTGCGCATCCTGCCGATCGTGAACGAGAACGACACCGTCGCGACCCAGGAGATCCGCTTCGGCGACAACGACCGTCTCGCGGCGCTGGTGGCTCAGCTGCTGAACGCCGACGCGCTGGTGCTGCTCAGCGACATCGAGTCGCTGTACACCAGACCGCCAACCGATCCGGCCGCCGAGCCGATCGACGTCATCCCCGCCGATGCCGACCTGGCAGGCCTGGAGTTCGGGGCGACCGTCGTCAACAGCGTCGGCACCGGAGGCGCCGCGACCAAGGTGTCGGCGGCCCGCATGGCGGCCGCGTCCGGGATCGGCGTGCTGGTGACGAGCGCCGACCTCGTCGCGAAGGCGCTCGACGGCGCTGAGATCGGCACGTGGTTCGAGCCGGTCGTGCACGGCTGAGCATCACCCGTCCTGCCCGGCGTCACGGCGCCCGGCTGCGGCACGCCGCGCCGATACACTGACCGGATGAGCACCCCGACCGAGGCACCCGTCGACACCGCCCAGGAACGTCTGGCCCGCGCGAAGGATGCCTCCCGCGCCGTCGCGCAGCTCACCAGCGGACGCAAGGCCGACGCTCTCGAGGCGATCGCCGCCGGGATCGAGCGCGACGCCGCGCGGATCATCGCGGCGAACACCGCGGACATCGAGCGCGGGCGTCGGGACGACATCGGCGATGCGCTCATCGACCGCCTCCGGCTGGATGAGAAGCGGGTCGCCTCCCTGGCATCCGCCGTGCGTGACGTGGCGCTGCTGCCCGACCCGATCGGTCAGGTGGTGGGCGGGCACCGGATGCCGAACGGCGTCGCCCTCGAACAGGTGCGCGTGCCCTTCGGCGTCGTCGGGGCGATCTACGAGGCGCGGCCGAACGTCACCGTCGACATCGCCTCTCTCGCCCTTCGCGCGGGGAACGCCGTGGTGCTGCGCGGCGGCAGCGCGGCTCGCGAGTCGAACACGGTGCTCGTGGACGTGATGCGGACCGCCCTGCAGAGCGCCGGCGTCACCCCTGAGGCGATCCAGACCGTCGACGACTTCGGGCGCGACGGCGCCAGGGCGCTCATGCACGGCCGCGGCTTCGTCGACGTGCTCGTGCCGCGGGGCAGCGCCGCGCTGATCGAGACCGTGGTGACCGAGTCGACGGTGCCCGTGATCGAGACCGGTGCCGGGGTGGTGCACATCGTGCTCGACGAGTCAGCGCCGCAGGACTGGGCGCGCGACATCGTCGTGAACGCCAAGGTGCAGCGTCCGAGCGTGTGCAACGCCGTGGAGACCGTGCTCGTCCTGCGCCAGGCCGCGCCCCAGTTGATCCCCGTCGTGGTCAGCGCCCTGCAGAGCGAGGGTGTCGCGATCCATGGCGACGACATGGTGGCCGGTCTCGTGCCGAACGTCATCCCGGCGACCGAGGAGGACTGGTCGACCGAGTACCTCAGCATGGACATCGCCATCAAGGTCGTCGACACGCTCGATGATGCCCTCGATCACATCCGCCGCTACAGCACCGGACACACCGAATCCATCATCACCACGGACTCCCGCAACGCGGAGCGCTTCCTCGCCGAGGTCGACTCCGCCGTGGTGATGGCGAACGCGTCGACGCGGTTCACCGACGGCGCGGAGTTCGGCTTCGGCGCCGAGGTGGGCATCTCCACCCAGAAGCTGCACACGCGCGGACCGATGGGGCTCGCCGAGCTGACCAGCACGAAATGGCTGGCGCGGGGCGCCGGTCAGATCCGCGGCTGAGGACTAGAATGGACAGGCGTTTGCTTGCACGCTCAGAAATGGAGTCACGATGAACCTCGTCGCACAACTCGCGATGGCCGCAGCCGAGGCGGAGCACCATGGGAACGTGGCTGCCGACACGGTGATCTACGGCCTCATCGCGGCGGCTGTCTTCGCGGCGCTGGGTCTCGTGACCCTGTCCTACCGCAACGTCGCCAACCGTCACTCGGCGAAGGCCGAGGCCTGGGCCGAGAAGCACGGCAGGGACGGGCACAGCCACTAAGGCGCGCATGCACGATTCCACCGCGAGGGCACCACGCATCGGCGTGATGGGTGGCACGTTCGACCCCATCCACCACGGCCACCTGGTCGCCGCGAGCGAGGTGGCGCACTCGTTCGACCTCGATGAGGTCGTCTTCGTGCCGACGGGAGAGCCGTGGCACAAGCAGCGCGTGTCGCCCAGCGAGCACCGATACCTCATGACGGTGATCGCCACGGCGTCCAACCCGCGCTTCACCGTCAGCCGCGTCGACATCGACCGTGAGGGCACGACCTACACGATCGACACGCTGCGCGATCTTCACCGTGAGCGTCCGGGTGCTGAGCTGTTCTTCATCACCGGCGCGGACGCCGTGGCGCAGATTCTCAGTTGGAGGGACCATGATGAACTGTGGGATCTCGCCCACTTCGTCGCCGTCTCGCGCCCCGGACATGTGCTCAGCACCGATGGTCTGCCCACCGAGAACGTGAGCCAGCTCGAGGTGCCGGCGCTGACGATCTCATCGACCGACTGCCGGGAACGGGTCTCCGAGGGGGAGCCCGTGTGGTATCTGGTTCCCGACGGGGTCGTCCAGTACATCGCGAAGCATCATCTGTATCGGAGCAAGGCATGAGCACATCGGATCAGGACGGAAACGGGCAGCTGACGCGCAAGCAGCTGCGTGAACTCCGGCTGACCGGTTCGACGCCGGTCATCAGCGACGAGGAGGCGACGACTGCGGCACAGGCGGCACCCGTGCCTCCCCGCGCCGCTGAACCCGCCGTCGCCGAGCCCGCCGTCGCCGAGCCTGCCGTCGCCGAGCCCGCCCCCGAGCAGGTGCCGGTCGACGCAGCCGGCGTTCCGCTGACGCGCCGCCAGGCCCGTGCCCAGGAGCGCACCCGTACCGCATCGGCACCGTCGCCGGAGCAGCCGGCTGAGGGGGATGACGACGACGCGGCTCAGTCGGGCCCGCAGGAGGACCCGCCGGTCGCGGAGACTCCGGAAGCCGCCGCATCCGATGCGGAAGAGCACGAGTTCGCGCCCGAGGAGGAGGCGGCGATCGTCTCGGAGGTTCCCCGGTTCGACCCGGCGCCCGCCGACGACGCCGCCGTGGCGGCCTCGCCCGATCTCGATGCGGCGCCGGCCGAGGACGCGGAGTTCGAGCCGGTCACCGACGAGGCAGCACCCGTCGTCGAGGTTCCCATCAACGAGCAGGATGCTGCTGAGCAGGATGCTGCTGACGCGGACACCGCTGACGAGGTCCTCTCGGGAACGGACGAGGTCATCGTCGAAGACGCCGACGTCGCCGAGCCCGCCGTTGACGACGTGGCGCCCCGTGGCGCCGCTGCTGCCACGGAGACGGCGCCGGAGCGTCCCATGGTCGGCGCGGCCTTCGGGCTCGGCGTCAAGACGGCGGATTCCGCACAGAGCTTCCCGCCGCTCTTCGACGCCATCCTGGAAGGCGACTCGACCGGCTCGCACCACACCGCCCCGAGCGCCCTGATCTTCACCCATGCTCCTGGTGTGGGCTCGCTCTCCGGCCCGGTCGCGTCCACCGGCGAGCTGCTCATCACCGGCACGTACGAACTGCCGGAGGGCCTCGGCTCGCGTGGACATGCCCTCGGTGTCGCCGACGGCAAGGACATCGACGCCGTGCTCATCGACGGCGAGCTGGCACCGGCCTCGTCACCCACCCCCATCGCCGCGAGTTCCGCGGTCAGCACTTCGAAGCCCGCAGGCGAGGTCATCCGCCCGCCTGCGCCGGAGAAGGGCAACAAGCTCATGCTCACCCTGGCGGTCGTCGCCGGTGGTCTCGCGCTCGCGCTGGCCACCGTGCTCATCATCGCCTTCACCACGAACCTCTTTGGATGATGCAATCACGTGACACCGCAGTCGACATGCTCCAGATCGCCGCGCGTGCGGCCGACGCGAAGGGCGGCGAGGATCTCGTCGCGCTGAACGTCTCAGAGCCGCTCCCGCTCGTCGACATCTTCCTGCTCGTCACCGGCACCAGCGAGCGCAACGTCGCCGCGATCGCCGACGAGATCGAGGACAAGCTCATCGAGGCCGGCCACAAGCGCGTACGCCGGGAGGGTCGCGCCGAGGCGCGCTGGGTGCTGCTCGACTTCGGCGACCTCATCGTGCACGTGTTCCACTCCGAAGAGCGCGTGTACTACGGGCTGGAGCGGCTCTGGAAGGACTGCCCGATCGTTCCGATCGACCTTCCCGTCGACACAGCGGGGGAGTGACCCCCCGCCGCGGTCACTCCTGACGTCGCGTGCCGACGCCGGGCTCGTCGTTCGTCTCGGAGATGTCCGGGATCTCGGCCTCGTCGTCCGGGTCGACCTGCACCGCATCGGCGGCGCCGGAATCGGCTCCCGCCCCCCCGGCCGGCACCTGGCCGACATCGGCGTCGCCGTCGGCTCCGGCGGCGATGCGGTCCGCCTCGACGCTGTCCACCATGTCGGGGTCGGCGTCGGGATCGAGCACGGTCTCGCCGTCGACCTCGCGGGTCGCCAGATCCTCGTCGGTCGCGGCATCCGGATCTTCGGGCAGGTAATTGGGGGTGGGGTTCGACATCTCGGTTCCTCTCGCTGGAAGTGCAGAAGACGCTATCCCGGCGCGGGGGTGGAATCCGAGCGGGTTGACGGCAGCCCGCGCTGTCGCTAGCGCTGCGCCTCGATGGTCGTGATCGCTGACACGCCCGGCCGCACAACAGCGGACCGTCGATTCGCATCCGTCTCGAGCCGTGTAGTAAGCTGAGGGAGTTGTCGCGGACGCCGCGGACAGCATCTGGGCCTGTGGCGCAGCTGGTAGCGCACCTGCATGGCATGCAGGGGGTCAGGGGTTCGAGTCCCCTCAGGTCCACCAAAACTCTCGGTAAAACACCGATCCTTCACTCCCTGATCACGGAGTTGGAGTGTTTGGTCGTTTACTGGACACTTCACCTGGTCGCCGTAGCGCGTTCGACGCCATGTGGACGGCGACGTCGCGCGGTGTCAGGTCGATCGCCCGGGAGAACTCGCGTTCTCGAAGGCCTTCATTCGCGGTCGTCGGGCGCTCTGGCCGCACAAGGGCGAGTTCAGCTGGACTTCCTCCGGACGACCTCCGAGCGGGTCGGCAGCAGGACCGTTTCCGGATCGTCGCCAGCGGCTGCCCGGGCGACTTCGCGGGCCAGCGCCCGCACGAAGTCACCGACGTCCGCACGGACGGTCGACAGCGCGGGCACGGCGAGCGGCCCGAGACTATGGTTGTCGACACCGACCACAGCCAGGCGCTCGGGGACCGCCACGCCCAGATCTGCTGCGGCGGCAAGGACGCCGAACGCCACGACGTCGTTGTAGGCGCACATGCCCGAGATGTCGGGATGGGTGTCGAGAAGGGTCGAGAGCGCGCGAACGGCGCCATCCCTGTCCGCAGGCACGGCAAACCGCACCGGGTCGGGGAGACCGAGGCGTGTCGCTGTCCGCGTCACTCCGACCCAGCGCAGGTCGGCGGTCGGCTTGAGGTCCGGCTGCTCCGGCGCGGCGAATGCGAGCGTCGTTCTGCCTTGGGCGGTGAGGTGCTCGACCTGCGCTTCGGCGGCGCCCGCGATGAAACCGTCGAGACCCGGGAACGCCGGCAGAACAGGCACCGAGAACTGCTGTCGCAATTGCAGGAACGCCTCGTCACTCTCGCGCGCCGACGAGAGCACGACGGCCGGCGCAAGATCGATCGACGCCCCCTGCGCCTCGGAGTCCCCCAGCTGCCACACCAGATGAAGGCCCGACGCGGACAGTGCGTCGCCGAGACTCGTGATGATGTCGGCGGCCACGAAGTCCGAGGCGTGTTCGAGGCCTGGCGTGAACATCAGCACCAGCCGGCTCTTCGCGCCGCGCAGGAGCCGCGCGGGCCCATACGGCCGGTAGCCGAGACGCTCCGCTGCCTCGTGCACGCGCTGGCGCGTGGGCTCGGGGATCTGCTGACGCGGATCGCCGTTGAGAACGTAGCTCACCGTCGCTCGCGACAGGCCCGCCTCGCGTGCCACATCGGCGCTCGTCACCCGCTTCTGCATCGCCACCCTCCTCGGTGCGATCGATTCGTCTCGGTCACTCTACTGACAAGATTCAGTTGCACGTGTCAAAAAAGTCGTTGACACGTGCAAGTAGGTCGGTTTAGCATCCCAACACCGGGCCAAAGAACGTCCCGGACCCGACACCTGGAGGTCCCATGCGATCCAAGATCGCCGTCATCGCCGCCGGCGCCGCCCTCGCACTCGCGCTCGGTGGATGCTCCGGCACCAGCAGCAGCAACACCCCCTCCGGGGACGACAACGGTCCCCTCGAGATCTCGTTCCTCACTGGCTCGGCCGAGGGCACCGGCAGCGCGTTCACCATGGACGCTCTCGTCACCGAATACGGGAACGACACCACGCTCTCCATGGACTACCTCGGTGCCGACATGGACCAGAAGATCCAGCTGATGGCATCCCAGGACGCCCTTCCCACCTTCTTCCAGGTGGGTACACCGTCGCAGATCGTCGAGCTCTACGAGACAGGCAAGATCGTCGACCTCGAGCCCGTGCTCGAGGAGCTCGGCGTGCTCGACAAGCTCAATCCGCTGTCGGTCGACATCATCAAGAACCTGTACGGCGGGCACCTCGTGGGTCTGCCGCTCGAGGTCGCGATCGAGGGCTTCTGGTACAACGAGCAGATCTTCGCCGACAACGGCATCGAGATCCCCGAGACGTGGGACGACCTCGCCGACGCGGCCGAGCAGCTCGAGTCCGCCGGCATCCAGCCGTTCGCGACCGCGGGCAAGGCAGGCTGGCCCGTCACCCGTCTGATCAGCGGCTACATCTCCCGTGACCTCGGACCCGACGCGCTTCCGGCGATCGCAGACGGCAACGCCGCTTTCACCGATCCGGAGTACGTCGAGGGTGCCGAGGTCATTTCGGGCTTCGCCGAGGCCGGGTACTTCGGTGAGGCGCCAGACGCGCTCGACTACGGCCCCGCCGAGGATCTCTTCCTCCAGGGCGAGGCCGCGATGTACTACATGGGCTCGTGGGCGATCTCGAGCTTCGAGGACGAGGAGCGCAGCCTCATCGGCGCCGACAACGTGGGCTGGTTCCCCGTCCCGAACGTCGACGACGGCGCCGGTGATTCGGCCCAGACCCCGGCGAACGTCGGTCTGCCTATGGCAGTGACCGCGAAGACGCTGACGCCGCAGGTCAAGGAGTTCCTCACGTTCCTCGTCGAGAACTACGGCGATGTCGCGATGGAGAATCTCGACCTGATCACCGGCTTCGCCACGGACGTGGAGCCGGAGTCGGCGCTCGTCTCCGAGACGCTCGAGCGGGTGAACTCGACCAGCGATTCGATCGGGTGGTTCGAGTCGATCCAATCCTCGAAGGGCACGACCGCATCACAGGAGGGCGCGACCGCGCTGGTCGGAGGCACCTTGACGCCAGAGCAGTTCATGAAGCAGGTGCAAGCGGCGCAGGAATAGGCCGTACCGCTTCGAGGGACCCGGAGCGCCTTCACGCTCGGGGTCCCTCCCGCCTGTAAGGAGATTCCCATGGACAAGGTTCTCGGCGATCGTCGTGCGATCTTTCTCTTCATCGGTCCAGCGCTGCTGCTGTACACCGTCATCATGCTGGTGCCCATCGTCTGGTCCACCGGCTACACCTTCGTCGAAGGCAATCCGATCTCCGGGTACGAGCCCGTCGGCTTCGACAACTACGTCGCCCTCATCGGCGACCCGGCCTTCTGGCAGGCCACCGGATTCAGCGTCAAGTACGCCGTCGTCGTGACGATCGCCCAGGTAGCCGCCGGCCTCGGGCTCGCACTGCTCTACGTGTTCTTTCTGCGCAAGTCATCGGCGATCGTGCGTACGCTGGTGTTCTTCCCGATCGTCCTCCCGACCGCCGCCGTCGCCCAGTTGTTCGTGAAGCTCTTCGAGCTCGTGCCCCAGCGCGGCCCGGTCAACACGTTCGTGGAGTGGATGGGCTTCGACGCGGTGAACTGGCTCGGGCAGCCCGACACCGCTTTCGTCATCCTGGTCGTCATGGACGTGTGGCGCTCGATGGGGTTCTACGCCGTGCTGCTCTACGCCGGGCTCGTCACCATCCCCGAGGACGTCATCGAAGCGGCGCGGCTCGACGGCGCGCACCGGTGGACCCTCGTGCGGCACATCGTGCTTCCGTTCCTGCTCCCGGTTCTCGTGTCGGCTCTGATCTTCAGCATCAACGGAAGCCTGAAGGTGTTCGATTCGGTCTTCGCCCTCACGGACGGCGGTCCGAACGGCGCCACGACGCCGCTGACGCTCGCGATGTTCCGCACCTCCTTCTCGTACATGGAGTACGGCTACGGGTCGACCATAGCGATGGCACTGACTCTCTTGAGCCTCGTCGTGACCGTCGCCATCTTCCGCGGAGCCCGAAAGGACGTCACCGTATGACCGCCGTCATGGAACCAGAGGCCGGCGTCGCCGTGCCCGAAGCGCTGGTCAGCCCGCGTCGCCGGCGCATCACCGTCGGAACGGTTCTCGCCGCCCTCGGAATCACCGCCCTCATCCTCATCGAGGTCGTGCCCCTCCTGTGGCTTTTGTCGTCGTCGCTCAAATCGCCGGCCGAGTTCAGCAGTCAGCCGATGTGGGCTCTTCCCGAGGTACCGTACTGGCAGAACTACGTCGACGCGTGGACGCGCGGAAACATGGACGTCTATATCCGCAACAGCATGCTGGCGACCTTCCCCGCCATCGCGCTGCTACTCGTCACCGGAGTGATGGCCGGCTTCGCGCTGGAGGTGCTCAAGTGGCGTGGCCGCAACGCGGTGCTGCTCACCTTCATCATCGGCCTCATGGTGCCGCTGCAGATGATCCTGTTGCCGCTGTTCTCCATGTACTTCCGCGCCGGCCTGCTCAACAACCCCCTCGCTCTGATCCTCACCTACACCGCCACTGGGCTGCCGCTCACCGTCTTCATGATGGCTGGCTACTACCGCTCGGTGCCGAGGGAGATCATCGAGTCCGCCGTCGTCGACGGTGCCAGCATCTACCGTGTGTTCTTCTCGATCACGCTGCCGCTGCTGCGCAACGCCATCATGACGATCGCGATCGTGCAGTTCTTCTTCTTCTGGAACGATCTGCTCTTCGCCCTGACGTTCATGACGACGAACGATTCGCGCACGATCCAAGCGGGTCTGCTGGCCTTCATCGGACAGTTCGGCCAGACCGAGTGGGGTCCGACTTTCGCGTCGATCTGCATCTCGATCATCCCGACCCTGCTGATCTACGTGATCCTCAACCAGCGCGTGATGCGGGGTCTGACGGACGGAGCCGTGAAGGGCTGAGTCAGAGCACGAAGAAGGGGCGGGCCGGATCGGTCCACCCCTAATTCGTGCTCGGAGGACGTCAGTCGTAGTCTTCGATGCGCCACTCCTCTTTCCAGTCGATGTACGCCATCGAGCCGTCGAAGCGCAGCGGCAGCCATACATAGTCTGCCGTCGACGTGTCGATCGTGGTGAGCTCATCCATCGGCTCCACGTCGCCGCCTTGCTCCTGACCGAAGTGCACCTCGAATGCCTTCAGCGCTGCGCTCGAGTCCTCGGTGTAGTGCGGCAGCCAGCGGTCGCCGATGGCGATGTACAGATCCTTCTTGAACGGATGCTTGAACACGGAGGAGATCTGCGTGCGGAACGACGTGTGGCTGGGGTCGTCGACGTGCGGGTCGCCGAGCACCGTAAAGGGCCCGTGGTAGCTGGGTGCGACGGCGATCTCGGAGGGGTTCGGGTAATACCCCGTCGTACCTGATGTGATCAGGTAGTGCAGACCGTCGCGCGTGAAGTACGACGGAGCCTCTCGCACGAACGGGGGTTGGCGGCGCGGGAAGTGCGTCGAGTAGTACCCGGTCACGTCGGTGTAGTCGTCCGTGAGATCCGCGCAGATCAGCTCGCTGTGTACGCGCCCGAAGTAGTAGTAGCCCTTGCCGTCCGTCGGGTCGACGACGAGATCAAAATCGCCGGCGTTCATGCCGAGCGGCCGCAGCCACGAACGCACAATCCGGTACGGGCCCAGGATGCTGTCCGCTTCGAGCACCGTGGAGCGCTGCGTCGGCTCGCCCGGCGTCATCACTTTGATCCAACACACGAACTTGCGGGTGCGCTCGTTGTAGATGATGTGCGGGCGATCGAGGTACTGGGCCGGGTGCAGCGGGGAGGACTCGTCGTCGAGGTCCGGCGGGATGATGAGACCCCGGTCTTCCCAGTTGTAAAGGTCCGTCGACGAGTAGCAGCGCACTCCGTAGTGCCAGATGCCGCTCCCAGGAGTCGACTTCTCCTTGTTCTCGCCGTACCAGTAGAAGACGCCTTCGACCATGATGATCGACCCGCCGTGGGTGTGGATGCGCTCGCCCTTGGTGTCAAGCCAGACCTGGCCAGGGGTGATCGAGCTGCGCGTGGTTTGCAGCATCCGAATCCTTTCGTTTCATTTGAGCAGGTGCTTGGTCCGATGCTACTGGCACGTGTAACCTGCTGTCGAGCTTTTCCTAACAAGAGAAAGTTGGACCTCATGGACGACGGTGTTCAGCAGTCGATCGCGCCGCGATCCATCGAGGAGACGCTCGACGCGGCGCGCCGTCACTCTCCTGATCCCTTCCCGGACGATGTCGCGGCGGCGACGGATCGGACGTGGTACTACCTCCCGGGCGAGTATGAAGCCGGGGCTCTGCACCGGATCGTGCGGGAGTCGGATGCTGTCGCCCGCTACTCCGAGTACGCCACGAACTATCGACAGCCGGGCGAGGAGCTCCGACTCGAACTCGGACTGCGTCCGTCGGACGAGCCGGTGCGCCTGGCTGTGCACGGCCGGCTGGAACTCGTATCCGCGACGGTCGCCGACACTCTGATCGACGGTGAATCGCTCATCGTCACGGCTCCGGACGGCGGAACGGTCACCCTCCGCATCTCGCCGCTGCCCGGTGCGCCGGCCGCGTTGGCCGTGCCTGACGGAGCGCCGCTGAGGGGTCCGATGCTGGCCCGATCGGCCGAGGGCCGGAGTGTCCTGCTGCAGTCGCGGCGCGGGAATGCAGTCCCGCCGCACCTCGCGCCCGAACCAGTCGTGAAGCTCCGGCTGCTCGACGCGGACGGGCTCTTGGAGGCACCGGCCGAGATTCTCGCGCGACCGGTCGTCACGGTCGCGTCCGCGCCCATGCTCGCGACCGGGGAGAGCCGTGAGGAGGCGCTGGTCGCTCGCGGCTCAGATCAGGAGGATGATCATGAGGTCGTGGGGGAGGGGCCCGGGCGCTGGACGACGCGCCACCCGGTCGCGATGCGCTACCTGCACGTCGACCGCCCGGTAGACGAGGCGTCCGCCCTGGCGCACATCCGCCCGATCCGGCACCGCGGAGCATTCGTGTGCTCGGACGAGCGTCTCTCGCGCATCTGGGCCGTGAGCGCCTACACGCTGCGTCTGTGCATGCAGACTCTGGTGGTCGATGGGCTCAAGCGCGACCGGATGCCGTGGGTCGGCGACCAGGCGATCTCGGCGCTCGCGAACGCATTCGCCTTCGGCGACGGTGAGATCGCCCGCGACAGCCATCTCGCCCTCGGCCGTCCGACGCACGGATACGTCAACGGGATCTCCGATTACTCCCTCTGGTGGGTCATCACGGCCGACATCCTCAAGGAGTACTTCCCTCGGCCCGACGACCCGCTCCCCGACCTGACGGAAGACTTCGTCGCCCGGCTCCTCGCACAGGCGGATGCCGATGGACTCTTCGCCCCGAGCATGACGCACGACGGTTTCACCGCCACGAACGACGGGTCGGTCCTCATCGACTGGGGATACGAGACGCCTCCCGGTGAAGTGTCGACAGCGCTGCAGATGTTATGGGTCTGGGCGCTCTCATGCGCAGGGCGGACCGCGACGGGGGAGTCGGCGGATCGCCTCGCCCGTACTCGGGCTCAGGCGATGTCGTCGCTTCACGCACGCGCATGGGACGTGGAAGCAGGAGCGTGGCGGGCATGCGTCGACGGCGTTTCCGCGCCCGACTCCTATGCCAACTTCCTCGCTGTGGCAGCGGGGATCACAGACCTCGCCGAAGAGCCCGGAGTGCTCGCGGCGTTCGAGCGACAGCGCGGACGCACCCCGTATATGCAGACGGTCCTGCTGCGCGCGATGCTCGCCGGCGGTCAGCAGAGCGCCGTCCTCGATCGGATCCGACGGGACTGGGGCGAGATGCTGACGCCCGAGAGCACCACCTTCTGGGAGGAGTTTCCCACTCCGGGGGAATCCTCCTACGCCATGTATGGCCGCCGGTTCGCGCGTAGCCTGTGTCACGCCTGGGGTGCCGGGCCTGCGGCGCTCCTGCCGGAGGCCGTGTTCGGCCTCCGGCCCTCGGTCCCGGGGTGGCGGCGCTTCGAGGTGTCTCTCGGTGAGGTGGCGCTCGAGTGGGCGGCTGCCGTCGTGCCGAGCGATCACGGCCCGATCGGCATCCGAAAAGTCGGCGATCTGCTCGAACTCGACATCCCTGAGGGCTGTGTGGCTGTCGTCCAAGGCCAGGAACTGACGTCGGGAACTCACCGCGTCACCCAGGCCCACTGAGTCCTGGAAGCAGCGCCCGCGATCAACCCTGCCCTGGTCGTGATGTCGGGTGAAGCTGGCCGGCGCGTTGCCAGAACTCGGCGTGGCGTCGGTCGGTCAGGCGTGGGTCGCGTAGGTCCAGAAGTCGCTCAGCCAGCTCGGTGTGCCCGGACCACCGCCGCGTTGCGTGAAAAACACGGCGATCGATCGGGCCGATGGAACGATGTGAGCCGAGGTCCCGGTGCCGCCGACCCAGCCGTAACGGCCGGGGACATGCCAAGGCTGGCTCGGTTCGACATCGACCGTGCCGCCGAAGCCCCAGCCCTGACCGTCCAGGAACAGCTGCCCGATCTCGCGCTGTGCGGGCGTGAGATGGTTCGTGGTCATCTGGCGCACGGCTTCGGCGGAAAGCAGCTGTTTCTCGGCGACGTGTCCTTCGGCGAGAAGGAACCGCGCGAAGGCGTACCAGTCGTCGATCGTGGACACCAGCCCGCCATGGCCGAGGGGGAAGGTCGGCGGCCTGCTCCAGTCGCCGTCCGGGCCGTCGACATGCTCGATCCGGCCGTCTGCATCGTAGAGATAGAAGGTCGTCATCCGGTCCCGCTTCGCCGCCGGCACGTGGAATCCGGTGTCGACCATGCCCAAGGGCTCGAACAGGCGCTCGGTCATGACATCGGCCAGCGACTGGCCGGTGACCCGCGAGATCAGAATGCCCTGCAGCACCGAGCAGGTGTCGTACAACCAGGCTTCGCCGGGCTGGTAGAGCAGCGGCACCGCAGCCAGCTCGCTCAGCCATTCCTCCTGGGTGGCGGGATACAGGCTGAGCCGCCGGCCGTCACGCTGCACGGAGAACAGCGCTTGCACCGCCGGATAGCTGAAATCGGACGGCCAGCCCCAACCGGCACGCGACGTGAGCAGATCGGACACGGTGATCGGCCGAACCGCCGAAACCACATCGTCGAGCGCACTCTGCGGCGTACGGGCGACCATGGGCGCGGCCATCTCGGGCAACCACTGCGCGATCGGATCGTTCAACCCGATCCTGCCGTCGTCCACCAGCATCATCACGACGGTCGCCACGGCCGTCTTGGTGATCGAAGCAACCCGGAAGATCGAATCCCGGGTCATCGGACTCGTTCCCTCGATATCCCGCGAACCGGCAACAGCAACCTCGACCCGATCACTCGAGCCCACCAACGCCACCGCACCCGGCAACGTCCCGTCAGACACGTACTGCTTCAGCAACGACTCCAGACCACTCACTGGAAACCCTCCGTTCCGGACCCCGCAGGCCCCCCGTAGTTCATGGCACAACCGTGGCAGAACCCACACCGCATGGATCTGCGTCGGAGACGAGGACCCTAGTGATTGCGATCTACAATCAGTTGATGGGACTCTAGAAGAAGTGATAGTGGATTGCAACCAGTACTCGGGGAGAGGCGTCATGGTGAGCGCACGGTCAGGATGTCCGATCAACGCCGCGGTCGAGGTGCTGGGCGATCCGTGGGCCATGCTGGTGCTGCGCGACATCATGTTCGGCGATCGCCGATACTTCCGGGAATTGCTCACGGGGTCGGAGGAGGGCATAGCCAGCAACATCCTCAGCAGCCGGCTCAAGCAGCTGACCGCCGCCGGACTGCTCACCAGGGAGGATGCCCGCCGCGGGCAGCGGGCGATGTACTCCCTCACCGAGGCGGGCATCCAGACGCTGCCGGTCATGGTCGCCCTGGGCAACTGGGGCCTCGCCAATCGCGGCGGTGTCCGGCGGCTGCGCGTTCGTGCCGAACTCCTGCGCGACGGTGGACCGGAACTCGTCGAGGCGATGATGGACGAACTCCGTGAGGCACACCTCGGCATCCCGCTGCCTGCCGGAATCGCGCGCGCGAGCGAACAGCTCCACGCCGCATACGACAACGCCACTCGCTGATCAGCCAGCCCGGTGAGGCTGAGCGGAACCCCCGCGACGCATCGCGGGGGTTTCGTCGTCTCACGCGGTCGCCTTTCAGGCGAACACGGTCATGCCGTAGAGCACGAACACGAGCAGATGGGCGGCGCCGTGGACGGCGTTCACCCGGCGGCCGGAGAACGTGGCGATCGTCAGCAGCAGCGTCACGCCGAGCAGCACCAGGTTGACCGGACGCTCCGCCAGCACGACCGGCTGGCCCGTCAGCAGTCCGATGGCCAGCACGGCCGGGATGGTGAGTCCCACGGTCGAGACGAGCGCGCCGTGGCAGAGGTTGCTCACGCGCTGGATCTCACCGCCGTGCGCCGCGCGGATCGTGGTGATCGTCTCGGGCAGGAAGACGATCATCGCGATCAGGACGCCCGAGAGCGCGACGGGCGCACCCGCCCGCCCGAGCCCGTCGTCGAGCAGGGTCGCCATGTCGTGCGAGAGCAGCACGATCGGCAGCACGGTGGCGATCAGGAGTGCGGTTCTGAGCAGCAGCTCGGGGCGGTGCCGCGCCCACGTCTCGCCGAACGGCGCGTGGGTCGCGCCCCCGCCGGATTCCGGCGCGGTTCCGGCCTGCGCGCAGGTGAGGCCCTGTTCCCAGGCCGGGGGCTTCTCCTCGACGAAGTCGCCGCGCTGCGCGCCGGTCTGGCGCCACAGGAAGAACGCGTAGAACACCAGGGTCAGCACGACGAGGGGGATCGACTGAGCCGGCGTGTATCCGCCTCCGGCTCCGATCAGACCGGGCAGCGCGAAGGCGACCGCCAGCAGCACGACGAGCACGGCGATGTACGTCGAGACTCCGGTGCGATTCGCGCGAGCCCTCGGATGCCGCAGGCCGGCGATGAGCAGCGCGGCGCCGATCACCAGGTTCAGGATGATCATCGCGACGGCCATCACCGAGTCGCGGGCGATCGTGGCGTGCTCGCCGGGACCGAGCATGACGGCCGCGATGAGGATCACCTCGATCAGCACGATCGACAGCGTCAGCACGAGCGTGCCGTACGGGTCGCCCAGGCGCTGCGCGAGATGCTCGGCCTCGGTGACGACGCCGAAGGCGCACACCACGATCACCACGACGATGCCGGTGAGCACCATCCACAGTGCCCAGGCCGGCAGCGGGGCCGCGAGCAGCGGGGCCGCGAGCAGCACCGCGAGGAACGATCCCCAGCCGAGCCCGAGCCGCAGCAGCGCGGTGCGGGTGAGGACGCGAGGGAGAAGCGAGGAGGAGGTGCGCACGGGCGGTGTCCGAATCTGCGGGGTCGTCCCCGCGCACGATCTCACCGACGGGTCGTCCCGTGGGGCTGCTGGTCCGTCCAGGGTATCCGGACCGGAACATCTGTGCACCCCGTGACGTTGAGAGCCATGTGAGCATCCTCGACAGCGTGGTGATCGGCGCCGGACAAGCGGGCCTGTCGTCGTCGTACCACCTGAAGCGCGTGGGTGTCGAGCACGTGGTGCTCGATGCGAACGATCGACCGGGTGGGGCGTGGCAACACCGCTGGGATGCGCTGACGATGCGCGATGTGCACGGGGTGGCCGAGCTGCCGGGCGACGTGCCGCCGGCGCGCACGGCGCAGCGCGCCAACCTCGTCGTACCGGGATACTTCGACCGCTACGAGCGGGCACACGACCTGCCGGTGATCAGACCGGTGGTGGTGCACCGGGTCACCGATGACGACGGCATCCTCGTCGTCCACACGGATGCGGGTCGGTGGCGCACGCGAACGCTGGTGAACGCCACCGGCACCTGGACCCGTCCGTTCCTGCCGCACTATCCGGGTATGGAGACGTTCCTCGGCGAGCAGCTGCACACGGCGGAGTATCCGAGCCCCGCGCACTTCCGGGGCAAGCGGGTGCTCGTCGTCGGCGGCGGCGCCTCGGCGGTGCAGTTCCTCGGGGCGCTGGCGCCGATCACCGACACCCTCTGGGTCACCCGCCGCCCGCCGGTGTGGCGCACCGACGACTTCACCCCCGAAGCCGGCGCGGCCGCCGTCGCACTCGTCGAGCAGCGGGTCGCGCAGGGGCTGCCGCCGGAGAGCGTCGTGAGCGTGACCGGCCTGATGCTGCGCCCGCAGGAGCGCGAGGCCGAGAGGCTCGGCGCCTATGCGGCCCGCCGTCCGATGTTCGCGCGGATCGAACCCGACGGCGTCCGCTGGGCGGACGGCTCGTTCGAGCGGGTGGACGTGATCCTCTGGGCCACGGGGTTCCGCCCGGCGATCGCGCACCTGGCGCCGCTCCATCTGCGCAGCGCCGAGGGCGGCATCCGACTCGACCGTCACGGCAGGGGCACGACAGCGGTCGCCGATCCCCGCGTCCAGATGGTCGGGTACGGCCCCTCGGCGAGCACCATCGGCGCCAACCGCGCCGGGCGCACCGCAGCCAAAGGCGTCCTGCGCCGGCTCTCCCGTGCCGCGGTGCCCGCGAGGAGTGCGGCACCCATCGGCTGACGGGCCACCGCGCGGACGGATGCGCGTAGGGTCGGATCATGCGCGCAGCCGTCCGGGGAGCCATCGTGGCGATGCTCGTCGTCGCCGCGCTGACCGGATGCACGCCGTCGGACACCCGCGCGCCGGCACCGACACCCGCGGTGTCGACGCCGTCGCGCACGCCGACGCCCACGCCGCAGCCCGACCCCGCCGAGGCGGCGGTCGAGAGCATGACGACCGCCGAGCAGGCGGCCAGCGTGATCATGGGCCATGTGCCCACCACCGAACCCGCAGCGCTGCGCGACTACATGGCGTCGGGCCCGGGCGGAGCACCGCTCGGCGGATTCATCCTGATGGGCGCGAACATCACCGGCGACGCCGCTCAGGTGCGGTCGGTCACGGCAGCACTGACGCGGGATGCCGAATTGCCGCCGCTGATCGCCATCGACCAGGAGGGCGGCGTCGTCTCGCGGCTGGGGTGGGACGACCTTCCCGCCGGCCGCGCTCTGCAGTCCTCCGCTGCCCCGGAGACCCGTGCGGCGTTCACGGAGCGCGCGGCCCTGGTGGCCGGCACCGGCGCCACCGTGAACTTCGGGATCGTCGCCGACGTACCCGCCGACGCCTCCTCCTTCATCGCGTCCCGTGCTCTGGGCGCCGACCCCGAAGCGGCCGCGGATCGCGTACGCGCCGCGGTACAGGGGGAGAAGGGCGTGGTCCTGTCGACCCTGAAGCACTTCCCCGGGCACGGCGCGGCACCGGGCGACTCGCACCATGCCATCCCTTCGACGCCGATGAGTCTGGAGCAGTGGCGCGCGGCTGACGCGCGACCCTTCATCGCCGGCATCGAGGCCGGCGCGGAACTGCTGATGTTCGGGCACCTCGCGTACACCGCCGTGGATGCCGCCCCCGCGTCGCTCTCACCACGCTGGCATGAGATCGCCCGCGAAGAGCTGGGCTTCGAGGGGGTGCTGATCACCGACGACCTCGGCATGCTGAGCTCCTCGGGTGTCGCCGCCTACCGCGACCCCGCGGCGAACGCCGTCGCGGCGATCGCGGCGGGCAACGACATGGTGCTGATGATCGCCGGTTCGACGCCGGACACCGCGCAGGCGATGGCCATGGCGATCGCCCAGGCCGTCGATGACGGCCGGCTGCCGGCCGCGCGGCTTGCGGATGCCGCCGAACGCGTCCTGCGCCTGCGGATGCAGCTCGGCGCCGACGCCGCGGACGGACCACCGGCTCAGTAGTCGACGCGGCGGCCGAACCGGCGCTGACCGCGCGCAGGAGGGGAGCACACCGCCGTCTGCCGCAGCCGGACCAGTTCGTGCGGCTGCAGTCCTGCGGCGGTCGCGAAGGCGTCCAGCGACACGAAGCCGCCCTGCCGCTCGCGCTGCTTGACGAGGCTGCGTGCGCGACCGCGGGTGATGCCGGGCAGACCGGCGAGCGCAGCGGCATCCGCCGCGTTCACATCCACGCGCTCCGGCGGCGTGTCCGTCGCCGCGAAATACGATGCTGTCGACGCTCCCGCGCGATCGGCGAGACGTGCGGCTTCGGTGTCGGCGGTGGCCGCCGAGGAACGGGTTCCCCGCGACGCCGTCGCCTTCGCGCGCCGCCTGCCGGCGCGAGAACGTCGCTCCGTGACGGTGCGGTCCTCGCTGCTCTCGGCCGGCGCCGTCGCGGGCGCCTGCGCGGGCGCCTTCACCGGCGCGGCCGAGACCGCGGCCTGCGACCGCGCCCACATGGCGCGCAGCCACGACGGATTGGCCGCCAGCGCGAGCAGCATACCGCCGAGGTAGACGATCGCAGCGACCATCGGCTGCCAGTGCTGCCACACCGGGAGAACCGCGAGGATCGCGGCGACGCCGAGCGCGACGCCGACCAGCACCCAGCGCCGCATCCGTCCGATGATCCCGATGCTGAGGAACCCCAGCCAGGCGAACAACGACCCAGGGATGACCGTCGAGATCATCCAGGTGCTCATCAGCAGCATCCACCCGACGCCCGGCACGGCGCGCCGCGGATCCGTCATCGCTGCTCCCTCACCGAGAGCACCATGGTCACGCTGTCGTCGTCCTCCCGCGACTCCGACAGCAGCTCGAATCCGGCGTCGTCGGCGCGATCGCGGATCCGCGCGGCCACCGCACGCTGCACCTGCCCGGCGTACGCCGCGTCCACACGGCCGATCAGCTCCTCCGCCTCCGCGCGGACGGCCTGGCGCCCGTCGGCGCCGGTGATGCGAGCCGCCCAGATGCCGTCCGGGTCGCGCGTCATCGTCAGGGCGAGGTCGCCGATCACCGCCGACAGCTCGTCGTCCTGCAGATCGACGGTCGACGCGCCGAGATCGCGCAGCGCGGCGCCCAGCAGCGCGGCATCCTTCATGCGGGTCTGCACCGCGACCGGCGCGGCGTCGCCGCGACCGGCGGAAGACTGCTCAGACCGATCCGTCTGCGAGGCGATGCCGAAGGCGCCGGCGCCGCCGGCGATGCCGGCGACCGCGAGGGCGGCGGGGATCAGGATCAGCGACACGCTCATGCGGCACGCTCCCGGGGTCGGTCGGCGCGCACGCCGAGGTCGTCGAACAATGCCGCCAGCGCGGCGTCGGATGCCCACCCGTTGACGCTCACCGTTCCGTCGGCGGCGATGCGCACCTCCACGGTGTCGGTGCGGCCGGATGCGGCGATGCGGCGCACCTCGTCGGCGTAAGCGGGGCTCAGGGCGCGGATGCTCTGATTCGCGGAGCCGATCCAGGGACGACGTGTCTCGGGATGCTCCCGCAGGTAGGGTCCGTCGCAGAGCAGGTCGGTGAGCTCGAGCAGCGCGGCGAGATCCGCCCGCTTGCGCGCCCATGAGGTGAGCGACGCGAGGGTGTACCCGCTGAACGCCATCACCGTCATGCCGGCGGCGCGGAACGCCCCGGCGACCTCCGCGAGCGGCGCTGCCTGATCGAAGGGCTCTCCGCCGAGCAGGGTCAGCCCGCTCGACCCGGCAGCGGCCGCCTCGGCCGCCCAGCGGGCACCGATCTCGGCGGCATCCGAGCGTTCACCGCCGCGTTCGGCCCACATCTGCGGATTGAAGCATCCGGGGCATCGCAGGCGACAGCCCTGCACCCAGACCGCGGCGCGACGACCCGGGCCCTCCGCGTCGGTCGCGGGCAGGAAGCGCGACCATCGCAGCGGACCGTCGGCGTGCGGCGGAGGGCACGACCCCAGCGGGCTCGGTACGCGGAGGCCCGGTGCCTCGGCGTGCACCCTCATGTGCGGCGCTCCTCGTCATGTAGCGGGGCCTGCGCATCGGTCGCGATCCCCGCGTACTCCGCGGTGTACGCCGAGGACGTCGTGGTGGCGTCGAGCAGGTCCTCGAGTGCCGAGATGTAGGCCAGGCATTCGTCGCCGGCCATCCCCAGCGTCTCGGCGGCGACCGAGCCGTCGGGGCGCAGGTTGACGATCAGCTGCTTCTGCACGGTTCTCCTCCGATCCCTCGGGCTCTCAGTAGTCGACGGTACGGCCGCCGCGGCGCGAGGACAGCGCGCCGGCCACCTCAACGCCGCCGGCGTCGATCGGGTCGAGGTCCTCCGACCCGGTGGCGCGGACGGCACGCTCCGACGCCCAGTCGCGGATGCGGCGCACTTCCTCGGCCTGCGTCACGGCCAGGGGGATCGTGGATTCGACGACCTGCCGCAGCACGTCGCGGTCCACCGGACGCCCCAGGCTGTACCCCTCGAACAGCGCCGCGACGACGGCCTGCTCGATCTCGGCGCCGGAGTGGTTCTCGGTGCGCCGCACGAGCTCGGCGATCGCATCCGGATCCCGCGCGACATCGCCCAGCCCGTTCGCGGCGGAGGCGTTGGCCTGCAGCTGCAGGCGCCAGATCACCTCACGCTCGGCGGCGGTCGGCAGGTCGACGAAGAAGATCTCGTCGAAGCGTCCCTTGCGCAGGAACTCCGGCGGCAGCGCATCGATGTTGTTGGCGGTCGCCACGACGAAGACCGACCGCTTCTTCTCCTGCATCCAGGTGAGGAAGGTGCCGAACACGCGGGCGGAGGTGCCCGAGTCGCCGTTGCCGGTGGTGTTCGAGAAGCCCTTCTCGATCTCGTCCACCCACAGGATGCACGGTGCGACAGCCTCGGCGGTCGCGATCGCCGTGCGCAGGTTCTGCTCGCTCGAGCCGACCAGGCCCGAGAAGATGCGGCCGATGTCGAGGCGCAGCAGCGGCAGCCCCCACGACGCGGCGGTCGCCTTCGCCGTCAGCGACTTGCCGCAGCCGGGCACGCCGGTGATCAGGACCCCCTTGGGATCGGGCAGGCCGTAGTCCTTGGCCCCGCTGAGCCAGGAGCCGCTGCGGCGCGAGAGCCAGCGCTTGAGGTTGTTCAGCCCGCCGACGTCGTCGAGATCGATGCCGGCGTCCATGAACTCGAGCAGACCCGACTTGCGGACGATCTGCCCCTTCTCGTCGAGGATGACGTGCACATCTGCGGCGCCGAGGGAGCCGTCGTTCACCATGGCGCGGGCGAACGCGTTCTCGGCCTCGGCCATCGACAGCCCCAGCGCCGCGTGCACCAGCTGATCGCGGACCTCGTCGTCGGCATCGATGCGGATGCGCCTCGGCCCCGATGAGTTGCGTTCGATCATCGTGTCGAGCAGCGCGCGGATCTCGGCCGGGTCGGGCAGCGGGAACTCCAGCAGGTGGGTGAGCTCGCTCAGCTCGGGTGGGATGGTACGCACCGGCGAGATGAGCACGAGCACCCGCGAGGCGTCGCCGTGGCGGAAGTCCAGCGCCGTCTCGCGCGCCGTGCGCACGACCAGCGGCTCGCCCTGGCGATGCTCCGAGCCGAAGTAGGCGTGCAGGTCGCAGAACACGAAGACGCCGGCGTCCGGCACCCCCGCGATGTGCGAGAGGGCCCGCGCGGGGTTGGTGGTGTTGGCGACGCTCTTGCCGTCGGGGTCGATCAGCCCCAGCGCGCTGGTCCAGGTCCACACGGGGCGCGGATGCCGCTGGGCGGCCGCGGCCTGCGTCACCGCTTCGATGGCGCGCACCTCCTCGCCGGTCTCCAGGTACAGCAGCGGCAGGCGCGCCTTGAGAGCCTCGTCGAGCGTCTGGGCGAACGTCATCGCATCCCTTTCATTCGTCCACGTCGACGGCCCACTCGCCGCCGGTCGATTCGATTCTGAACAGCACGGTACCGGGCACGCGCCAGGAGGCGCGGGTGGTGAAGTCATCGACGTCGTTCACGGCCGGATCGCCGGCGTCCTCGAGTTCCGGCGCGTACAGCGTCACGCGCAGGAACCCGGGCCCGGTGTGAGCGAAGCGCGCGCTCAGCGCGTCACCGCGGTACGAGAGCAGGGCGTCACCGGTGCCTGTTGCGGCGCCCTCGACGAGCGGGGTGCTCTCGACCGGCTCGACCGCGAGGTCCCAGGCGGGGGTGCCGGCCGAGAACCAGAGCCTGCCGTCGGTGAGCGCGGGGGCCGCGTAGACCACGTCCTCCGGATCCCACAGGGCGTCGAGGTTCTCGGGGCGGTCGTCACCGAGCGCGAACGACGCCGCGTCGGCGGTCTGGAACACGTTGACGTAATCGTCGTGTTCGTGCGTCATGCGGAAGGCCAACGGCTCAGACCCTGCGGGAAAGGGCAGCCAGCCGCCGCGCTCGTCGCCGCTGACGCGCCCGTCGACGAGCTCCAGCTCGACGGGGTCGTCCTCGTAGTACGGGTAGACCCGATCGATGC
Organism: Microbacterium sp. NPDC058345; assembly: GCF_042723855.1. Lineage (NCBI taxonomy): Bacteria > Bacillati > Actinomycetota > Actinomycetes > Micrococcales > Microbacteriaceae > Microbacterium > Microbacterium sp. NPDC058345. The sequence goes on along the minus strand of NZ_JBHXIG010000002.1, from coordinate 600,265 downwards.
CCAGACCGTTGCCCGGGTCGACGTGGAGCGCACCGTCGACGAGTGCGACCTGGGGGACGACGAGGAAGGCGGCGATCATGACGCCGAGCGCACCCACACCCCAGGTCGCTCGCGAGAACACGCCGATGCGACGCAGCGCCGGGTCACTCATCCGCTTCCCCCTCGGGGTGCGTGGCGGCGGTGCTCGACGTCGGCGTGGCGGTCGGCGCCGGCGTGGGCGTGGCGGCCGGCGCCGGCTCGAAGAACTCGATCGACCAGCTGGTGGAGTCGTCGTAGCTGTCGACGGAGAACACCACGGCGGTGCTGTCGGGCCAGGCGATCGTCGAGGAGGAGTCCTTGAACGAGCGGTACTCCGGATCGCGACCCTCGACCGTCGTGACCGTCAGCCGCACCGAGTAGTCGCCGCGCGCGGTCATCCGGGCCGCGGTCGCGGCGCCCGTGTAGACGAAGGTCTCCGATCCGTTGCCGGACACGATCCCCGCCCGCGCGTCGAGGCGCACCGGCGCGATCCGCAGCCGCCACTCGTCGGCGGTCCTGGCGCGGATCCACACCGTCATCTCGGATGCCGTGGGGATCACGTGGAACGGGTCGGAGGAGTAATCGCTGAACTCCGCGGGGTCGAGATCGTCGCCGGCCGCACCGCTCTCGGCGAGGAACACCGCGGAGATCGGAGTGTCCTCATCGAGATACGTGAACAGCAGCGGCTCACCCGGGGTCAGACCGGTGAGCGGGATGTACTGCTGGCCGTGGCCCGTCCAGGTGCCGTCCGTCAGGGAAGCGGCAGTCGGCTCCGGGTTTTCCCAGGGGTCGTAGTAGTCATCCGAGGTGACGACGCCGCCGGTCCCGGGACCGGTGCCGTCGGCCGCCGAGCTCAGCATCGGCCAGGCGATGAGCGCGATCAGCAGCAGAGCCACCAGCGTGTAGCCGACGCTGAACGCACGGATCCGCGCACGCGCGCGCGAAGACGGCTCTGCCCTCAAGCTCACTGGTCCTTCCCCTCCCAGGCAACCCTAGCGGGGGCTCACGCCGCGACGGAGGTGCCGAGCCACAGGCTCAGCATCCGCTCGCGCATCGCCGCGCCGCGCTCCGCGAAACCGCGCTGTCGCCGCACATACTCCGCCTTGCCCTCGGCAGTCTCGATCGGCACGGGCCGCACGCCCCATGCCGACAGGTCGTACGGCGCCGCCTCCATATCGAGCAGGCGGATGTCGCGCGCCAGCTCGAAGGCGTCCAACAGCACCTCGCCGGGGATGAGCGGGCCGAGCTTCATCGCCCACTTGTACAGATCCATCCCGGCGTGCAGGCAGCCGGGCTGCTCGAGAGCGGGCTGGGTGTCGCGCGTGGGGGAGAGGCGGTTGCGGGGCGCGGCCTCGGGGGTGAAGAACCGGAAGGCATCGAAGTGCGTGCACCGCAGGTCGTGCGTCTCGACGACCGCGTCCGTGCCCTCCTGTCCCAGCCGCAGTGGCACCGGATGCCGGTGCTCGCCGGCGCGGTACACCATGGCCCACTCGTGCAGGCCGAAGCAGCCGAACTGGCCAGGGCGGGACGCCGTGCGGCGCAGCATCCGCTCCACGAGCCGCGCGAGTTCGGGTTTGTCGGCGGAGAACGCTCGGGCGTCGGGGAAGTACTCGCCGGACCGGGTGCCGGGGGAGTACCAGCGCCAGTCGGACCGCTCGGCGGCGTCCTCGAGGGGCACCCCGGCGCCGGGATGCCAGCGGCGCAGCTGCGCGGGCTTGTAGGAGTAGTAGGTGAAGAGGAAGTCCCAGACCGGATGCTTCTCGCCACGGGCGGCACGCTCGCGGTGCGCGGCCGTCAGTTCGTCGGCACGCTGCGCATGGCGCTCGGCCCGCTCGAGCCACTCCGCGCGGGGAAGAGAGGAGACGGGCTCGGCGGTCATGAACCCGCGTCGATGATGCCGACGTCGCCGAGCTGATCGCGCAGTCCCGCGCCGTCCTCGGCGCTCACCCACGGCACGGCGTTCTCGTCGTGCGGAGCGGTGGCGCGACCGCCGGCGAGCATCGCCTCGGCGGGCAGCAGGCGCCGGATCGCGATGCCCGCGACCGACGACGGATGCTCCTCGAGGAACTGCGAGTAGATCGCCTCGTCGTGCTGACCGTCGTCGCCGATGAGCAGCCAGCGCACGTCGGGGAACTCCTGAGCCAGCCGGCGCAGGTTGCTGGTCTTGTGCTCACGTCCGCTGCGGAACCAGCGGTCGTGCGTCGGCCCCCAGTCGGTGAGCAGCATGGCTCCGGCCGGGAACAGGTGCCGGCTGAGGAAGCGTCGCAGGGTCGGCGCGATGTTCCACGCCCCGGTGGACAGGTAGATCATCGGCGCCCCGGGGTGGTCGCGGCGCAGCTGTTCGAGCAGCACCGCCATCCCGGGCACGGGGGTGCGCGCGTGCTCATCGAGGACGAAGGAGTTCCACGCGGCGATGAACGGACGCGGCAGTGCCGTGACCATCACGGTGTCGTCCACGTCGCAGACCACACCGAAGCGCACCTCGTCGCCGACGATGAAGACGCTCGCCTCGACCGGCTCCTGACCCTCCACCGACATGGTGAAGGTCTGCCAGCCGGGTTCGAGGTGCGCCTCGACGACGGTGTCGATCACCCCGCCCCGATCGGCGACGACCTCGTGCACGCGGCCGCCGATCTCGACGCGCGCCTCGGCGAAGCTCACCGGGATGCCGACGAAGGAGCGCCATCCGCGCACACCGGCGCGGTCGCCGCGGGCGCGTTTCGGCGCCGGCGGCACGATCAGCACCCGGCCGACGACGCGCACCCACGCGGAGCCCCCGTAGCCGGGAAACGGCACGGCGGTCGCCGAACGGCCTCGCCTGCGGGCGCGGCGTTCGCGCCAGACGTGGAAACGGTGCTCGAGTCGAGCGAACCAGTGGATCTTGGCCGCGGAGGCTGGGGACATCTCCTTCAGTCTTTCACGGTTCGCCGCCGAGGCTCACGCGTCGTGCGGGCCCTCTTCGGTCATATGCCGCTCCTCGCGCTTGGCGATGACCTTCTTCGCCACCAGCACGGCGATCAGCAGCAGCACGATCACGCCCACGAACACGTAGCCGGCGTAGTGCACCGTCTGCGACAGCTCCTTGAAGTTGCCCGCCATCACGGAGGCGACGCCGACGTAGATGGAGGTCCACAGCACGCACGCGGGGAAGGTCCAGGCCAGGAAGCGCCGGTAGGCGAAGCCGCTCATGCCCACTGTCAGCGGCACGAGCGAGTGCAGCACCGGGAGGAAACGGGAGAGGAAGATCGCGATCCCGCCGCGCCGGCGCAGATAGCGCTCCGAGCGTACCCAGTGCGTCTCGCCGATGCGCCGGCCCAGCCAGGAGGTGCGGATGTGCGGTCCTATCCATCGGCCGAGCCAGAAGCCGATCGACTCCCCGATGAGAGCGCCGACGATGACGACGGCTCCGAGCACGACGCCCTCGACCCATCCGGAGACGCCGATCGAGGCGACGAGCACCACGGTGTCCCCGGGAACGACCAGCCCGATCAGGATGCTCGTCTCGAGGATGATGGCGATTCCGGCGAGCACCGTGCGCAGGACGGGATCGACCGACTGCACCAGTTCGATGGCCCAGAGCACGAAGTCGTTCACCCCATGAGCTTACGAGTCCGACGCGGGTCGTACGCTGAGAATCGTGCCCCTTCCTTCGCCGCTGATCGCCCGTCCGCTGGACGGATGGCTGGACGCGGAAAGCCTCTTCCTGCACCTCTTCGCCGACAGTGATGCGGCGTTCTGGCTCGACGCCGGGCCGCAGGCGGTCGACGGCTGGAGCATCCTCGGCGCGGGAGTGGTGGAGCACGATCCGGATGCCGTGCGCGAGCTGCCGCTCGCCGCGGACGACGGGGAGGATGCGGCCGTGCCGTTCCGCGGCGGCTGGGTGGGCTGGCTGGACTACGAGACCGGAGCGCGCGCCGCCGGAGCACCCGTGGCGACGACGGAGGGGGAGCCGCGAGGCACATGGGTCGCGGCGGAGCGGGCCGTCGCCCTCGACCACGCGCGACGCCGGCTGTGGACACTCGCCGACACGGCGAGCGCTGAGACGTGGCATGCGCAGGTGCAGGCGGTGATGTCGGATGCCGTTCCCGCCGCGCCTCCGGCCGTGCCGGCGGCGTCGACGGCCGTCGCCCGGCACGGTGTGCGCGAGTACACCGCCCTGATCGCGGACTGCCGGGAGGCGATCCGGCGCGGCGACGCCTATCAGCTCTGCCTCACCACCCGATTCTGTGCGCCGCGGCCCGCGGACCCGCTGTCGGTGTACCGCCGGCTGCGCGCCGCCACTCCCGCGCACCACGGCGGCTACCTGCGGGCGGGCGACCGCTGCCTGCTCAGCGCGAGCCCCGAGCAGTTCCTCGCCGTGTCCCGTGGCGTGGTGTCGACGAGCCCCATCAAGGGGACGCGACCCCGATCGGACGACCCGGCCGAGGATGCGCGGCTCGCGGAGGAGCTGCGCACCGACGTGAAGGAGCGCGCGGAGAACGTCATGATCGTCGACCTCATGCGCAACGACCTCTCGCACGTCGGCGTGCCGGGAAGCCTGCGCGTGGAACGGCTGTGGCAGGTCGAGAGCTACCCGGCCGTGCATCAGCTGGTCAGCACGGTGAGCGTACGGCTGCGCGACGGCATCCGGTTCGGCGACCTGTGCGACGCCGCGTTTCCCGCCGGCAGCATGACGGGAGCCCCGAAGCTCTCGGCCATGACCATCCTCCACCGGCTCGAGGACGCCCCTCGCGGGGTGTATGCGGGTTGCTTCGGGCATGTCGGTCTGGACGGCCGGGTGGATCTGGCCATGGTGATCCGCTCGATCGTGGTCGAGCGCGACGGCGCCTACGTCGGAACCGGCGGCGGCATCACCTGGCTCTCCCGGCCGGACGCCGAGGCGGCCGAGGTCGCCACCAAGGCGCGCGCCCCGCTGGCGGCGCTCGCCGCGGAGCTGCCTGCGGAGTGGGCCGCGCTCGCCGCCGAGCGTCCCGAGGGCAGGGGAGCGGGCAACACGCGATAACCTGGAATCTCCCGATTTTCCGGGATGTTCCGCATCCGTAGATTGGCCGATCCTTGTCCGAGCATTCGTCCGCACCCACCGCCGAGATCCACGACACGCCGTCTGCGCACGCCCTCCAGGAGAAGTGGCAGAAGTACTGGGCCGAGAACCAGACGTTCCTCGCCGGTGGCGCGGACGACACCAGGCCGCGCAAGTACGTGCTGGCGATGTTCCCGTACCCCTCCGGCGACCTGCACATGGGCCACGCGGAGAACTACCTGTACAGCGACATCGTGGCGCGCTTCTGGCGGCACCGCGGGCACAACGTGCTCAACCCGATCGGGTGGGACTCGTTCGGCCTGCCGGCCGAGAACGCCGCGATCCGCCGGGGTGCCGACCCGCGGGAGTGGACCTATCAGAACATCGACCAGCAGAAGGCCGGCTTCCGCGCGTACGGTGTCTCGTTCGACTGGTCGCGCGTGCTGCACACCTCGGACCCGGAGTACTACCGCTGGAACCAGTGGCTCTTCCTGAAGATGTACGAGCGGGGCCTGGCGTACCGCAAGAAGAGCCCGGTGAACTGGTGCCCCAACGACCAGACGGTGCTGGCGAACGAGCAGGTCGTGGACGGACGCTGCGAGCGCTGCGGCGCAGAGGTCGTGAAGAAGAAGCTCACGCAGTGGTACTTCAAGATCACCGACTACGCCGACCGCCTGCTCGACGACCTGAACCAGCTCGAGGGCCGCTGGCCGCACAAGGTGCTGCAGATGCAGCGCAACTGGATCGGCCGGTCGGTCGGAGCCGACGTCGACTTCCGCATCGAGGGGCGCGACGCGCCGGTGACCGTGTTCACCACCCGCGCGGACACGCTGCACGGCGCGACGTTCTTCGTGATCGCCCCCGACTCCGAACTCGCCGCCGAGCTGGCAGCCGCGGCACCCGCGGAGGTGCGCGCGCGGTTCGAGGAGTACCTGGAACAGGTGCAGAGGACCAGCGAGATCGACCGCCAGTCGACCGATCGACCCAAGACCGGGGTGTTCCTGGAGCGCTACGCGATCAACCCGGTGAACGGGGAGCGGATGCCGATCTGGGCGGCGGACTACGTGCTGGCGGACTATGGCCACGGTGCGGTGATGGCCGTGCCCGCGCACGATCAGCGCGACCTCGACTTCGCGCGTGCCTTCGATCTGCCGGTGAAGGTCGTGGTCGACACCACGGCGCCGGTCACCGGCGCGATCCCCGTCATCGACGCGGACGCCGACGTCGAGTCGCTCGACGACCAGCATCCGGCGAAGACCGGCGTCGCCCTGACCGGCGAGGGCCGGATGATCAACTCGGGCGAGTTGAACGGCTTGTCCAAGCGCAACGCGATCGCCCGTCAGATCGAGCGCCTCGAGAAGGACGGCGTGGGCCGCGCGGCGAAGAACTATCGGCTGCGCGACTGGCTGATCTCCCGTCAGCGTTTCTGGGGCACGCCGATCCCGATGCTGCACACGGAAGACGGCGGGATCGTGCCGGTGGCCGAGGACCAGCTGCCGGTGCGCCTTCCGGATGCGGCGGGCCTCGACCTGCGCCCCAAGGGCAGCTCGCCCCTGGGTGCGGCGGAGTCGTGGGTGCGGACCGTGGTACCCGGCACCGGCGAACCCGCTCTGCGTGACCCCGACACGATGGACACCTTCGTCGACAGCTCGTGGTACTACCTGCGCTTCCTGTCGCCGAACAGCCCCGAGGTGGCGTTCGACACCGACGAGGCGAAGCGCTGGGCGCCGATCGACTCGTACATCGGGGGCGTCGAGCACGCGATCCTGCACCTGCTCTACGCGCGCTTCATCACGAAGGTGCTGTTCGACATGGGGCTGGTGGACTTCACCGAGCCGTTCTCGAGCCTGATCAACCAGGGCATGGTGATCCTGAACGGCGCGAAGATGTCGAAGTCGAAGGGCAACCTGGTGCTGTTCCAGGAAGAGCTCGACGCGCACGGGGCCGACGCGCTGCGGGTCGGTCTGGCCTTCGCCGGACCCGTGGAGGACGACAAGGACTGGGCCGACGTGTCGACCACGGGGGCGCAGAAGTTCCTGTCGCGTGCGCTGCGCATCGCCGGTGAGGTGTCGAGCGAGACCGGGGTGAACGCCGACGACGGCGACGCCGCGCTGCGGCGGATCACGCACCACCTGCTCGCCGAAGCGCCGGGGCTGGTCGAGCACACGAAGTTCAACGTGCTCGTCGCGCGCCTGATGGAGTTGGTGAACGCCATTCGCAAGACGATCGACACCGGCGCCGGCGCGGCCGATCCCGCCGTGCGCGAGGCCGCCGAGACCGTCGCGGTCATGCTCGACCTCATCGCCCCGCACACGGCCGAGGAGATGTGGGAGCTGCTCGGCCATGAGCCGTCCGTCGGCCTCGTCCCCTGGGCGCACGCCGACCCCGCCCTGCTCGTCGAGGACACCGCCACCGTCGCGGTGCAGGTGGGCGGCAAGGTGCGGGCGACGCTTGAGGTGCCGGCGAAGATCGGCGAGGCGGAACTGGAGGCTCTCGCCCGGGCGGATGAGCGCGTGCAGCGGGCGCTGGACGGCAAGGAGATCGTGCGGGTGATCGTGCGCGCTCCGAAGATCGTGAACTTCGCCGTCAAGGGCTGATCGAGGCATCCGAGAGCTCCTGCACATCATCGCGATGTGCGGGAGTTCTCCACATCTGCCGCGGTAGCGGCATGGTGCAGTGGCGCGCGTGTCTAGCGTGGCGGAGTGGCATCCGCTGAGTCGACCGTTCCGGAGCCGCCGCCGCGCCCACGTCTGAAGCTCGGCGTCGGCGCGGCGGTGACGCTGGGACTCGTGGTGCTCTCCGCCGCCGTCGGCTGGGGGATCCTGCGCGGTCAGGCATCGCCGACCGAGAGCATCCCGGTCGGCGCGTCCGACAGCGGCGCGGCCGTCGCCGAGAGCGCGGCGCTGTACGTGCATGTGCTGGGGGAGGTGGCGAAGCCCGGGCTGTACATCCTCGATCCGCAGGCGCGGCTGGTGGACGCCCTCGCCGCGGCGGGCGGCACCCTCGAGACCGCGGATCTGCAGGCGGTGAACCTCGCGCGTCCGCTCAGCGACGGCGAGCAGATCGTCGTGCCGGTCAGGGGAGCAACCTCCGACGGCGGCGGCGCACCGGCGCCGCCGGCCGACGACAGGATCGACCTCAACACCGCGGACCAGGCGGCGCTGGAGACGCTGCCGCGGATCGGACCCGCGCTCGCCCAGCGCATCCTGGAATGGCGTGAGGAGAACGGCCGCTTTCGGGCGGTGGAGGACCTGCTCGCCGTACCGGGGATCGGTGAGAAGCTGCTCGCCGGCATCCAGGAGAAGGTGCGGGTGTGAAGGACCTGCGCAGCGCCGTCCTCGCAGTGGTGGTGTGGGTTGCGGCGCTGCTCACCATCTGCTTCCCCGCGATCGCGCTTCCTGGCGCGCTGTGCTGCGTGGCCGTCGCCGGTGTGCTGGTCGTCGTGGCACGCCGGCGGCGGGGTTCCGTGCCGGCGGTCCGTTCCCACGCCGGAGCGACGAGCGCAGGACTGGTCGTGCTCGCCGTGCTCTGCGGCGCCGGGGTGGGCGTCGTCGTCGCGGCGGCGCAGCCGCAGCGTGCGCTGCTGGCCGAGTCCGACGGGCGCGCGGTCGAGGCGGTCGTGCAGGTGGCGTCGTCGGCATCGATCGGTGACGACGGCCGGCTCTGGTTCGACGCTGTCACGGTCGAGCTCGGTGCGCCCGGGCGTCTCGTCGCGGTCGCAGCGCCCGTACGCGTGGGAATCGCGCCGATCGACGGCGCTGATCTCGGCGCGACGGTGCGGGTCATGGGGCAGGGGAAGGCGACGGACCCGTTCGAACGGGCCGGACTGGTCGTCTTCGGGTCGAGTGCAGAGCTGGTCCGGCCGGCGTCGGGCGTCTTCGCCGTCGCCGCAAGCACCAGGGCAGGATTCGTGGCGAGGGTCGCGACCCTGCCGGAACCCGGCGCCGGTCTGCTCCCCGGGCTCGCGGTGGGCGACACCCGCGCCGTCTCCGCCGAGCTCGATGACGCGATGCTCGCGTCGGGACTGTCACATCTCACCGCGGTCTCCGGTGCGAACTGCGCGATCGTGGTCGCCGCGGTGTTCTGGATCGTGTCGCTGCTCGGCGGGGGCAGGACCCTCCGCGTCGTGCTCGCCCTGACCGCTCTCGCTGCCTTCGTCGTGCTGGTGACGCCGGAGCCCAGCGTCGTGCGAGCCGCGGTGATGGCGGCGCTGGCCATGGTCACGGTGCTGCTCGGCCGGCCCAGCGCGGGGCTGGCGATGCTGTCGGTCGCGGTGTGCGGCATCCTGCTCGCCGATCCCTGGCTGGCCGCGTCTCCCGGGTTCGCCCTGTCGGCCACGGCGACGGCGGCCCTGCTGGTGCTGTCGCGCCCGCTGCTGACCGGACTGGGCCGGTGGATGCCGCAGCCGCTTGCGCTCGCGCTGGCGGTGCCGCTGGCCGCTCAGGTGGTGTGCGGTCCGATCATCGCGCTGTTCTCGGCGCAGCAGTCACTCGTCGGCGTGGTGGCGAACCTGCTGGCGGCCCCGGTCGCCCCGATCGCGACGGTGATCGGGCTGCTGGCCTGCCTTGCGGCGCCGCTGCCCTGGCTGGCGGATCTCCTGGCCGCCGCCGCGTGGCTGCCCTCGACGTGGATCGCGACGACGGCGAGCGTGAGCGCCGGCCTTCCGGGAGCGACGGTCACCGTCGTCGCGGGACCGCTGGCCGCCCTGCTCGTCGGTGTACTGAGCGCCGCGGTGACCGTGGCGCTGGTGCGCCCGCGCTCACGACGCCTGCGCGCGGCATCCGTGCTGGTGATCACCCTCGCGCTCGGCCTGGGCGGAGCGCGGATGCTGCTCACCGGGCCGCTCGCGGCACTGACGACACCCGCGCAGTGGGCGATCGCCGCCTGCGACGTCGGCCAGGGCGACGCGTTCCTGATCCGCTCGGCAGGCCGCGTCGCGCTGATCGACACGGGTTCGGAGCCCGACGCGCTGCGCGACTGTCTGGCGCAGACGGCGACGGATCGCATCGATCTGCTCGTGCTCACGCATTTCGATCTCGATCACTCCGGCGGCGTGGCCGCGGTGCAAGGGCGGGTGGGCACGGTGCTGCACGGTCCGGCCGTGGAGGAGCAGGATGCCCGTGCACTGGCGTCGCTGCGGGCCGGGGGAGCGACCCTGGTCGAGGGGACGTCGGGCGTACAGGGGCGACTGGGCGCGGCTCGTTGGCGGGTGCTCTGGCCCACGGCGGACTCGATGGCGTTCCCGGCGGGCAACGACGCCAGCGTCGTCATCGAGATCGAAGGCGGCGGCGTGCCGCGCACGCTGCTGCTCGGTGACCTGTCGGAAGCCCCGCAGCGGATGCTGCTGTCGAGCGGACGACTGCGGGGCGCGTACACCGTCGTCAAGGTCGCCCATCACGGCAGCAGAGACCAGGAGCACGACCTCTATGAGGCCGTGCGGCCGCACGTCGCTCTGATCGGGGTGGGCGACGGCAACGACTACGGCCATCCGCGCGCCGAGACCCTCGCGCTGCTCGAAGCGGTCGGCGCGCGCGTGCTGCGCACCGACCGGAGGGGACTGATCCTGCTCGGCGAGGGAGACCACGGTCTCGAGGTGTGGTCGCAGCGCGCGCCGCCGGATACCGAGCAGAACGACGAGTGAAAGACCGATCCAGGAGGACTGAACATGAAAAGAAAGCAAATGCTGGTTGTCGTCCCCGCGATGGTGGCGGCGCTGAGTGGATGCGCGCCGCTGCTGTCTTCGCAGGAGATGCGCGCACAGGCGGTGGAGCAGGAGGCCGAGCAGATCCGCGACGCCCTGTCGAACCTCGACCCCGAGGCCATCGAACGGCTCACCTGCGAGCATCCCTGGCGCGTGATCGAGGTGCAAGCGGATCCTCGTCCGCCTGCGCCGCTTTCGGTCGAGCTGCGCTCGATCGAGCCGCTTTCGCTGCAGGGGTCGAGCTACACGGATCCCGACCCGGACGCCGAGTTCTTCACCGCGTCGTTCACGGACACGGTCCACGACGAACAGGAGTTCGCCCGGCGCGTCAACCTGGACGCGGTGGTTCGGGTCGATGAGCGCGACGCCTGCCTGTGGGCGCTCGATGCGCCCTTCGTCGTCTACCTGGGGCTGTGACCATGCGAGCCTCTGAGCCGTCACGTCGAGGCGAGGTGGAAGTCCGTCGTGAGGGGGATCCGCCGGGGCGACGCCGCTCGTAGAGTCGTCGACATGGATACCGCCTCGATGATCATGGGTGCCTCGATCGCGTCGGTCGGGTGGATCGCCTGCTACCCCTGGACGAAGCTCAAGCGGCTGAAGGAACTGGAGGAGGGTCAGCAGGGAAGCACGTCGCGCTAGCTGTTGTTCTTCTCCTCGCCCGCACCGGGGGCGTCGGAGAGGTCCTCACTTCTTGACCACGCTGCGCCGCCCAGAACTCCCGGGGAAGGACGACGGCGTGCCGCCCCGCGGTCCGCGTGGAGCGTCCGCGGCCGCGGGTAGGCTGGGGACATGGCCGCCCCTCGCTCCTCCGCCCGCGGATCGAGTGCGCGCGGCGGCGCCAAGGGCCCGCAGATTCCACAGGTGCCGTGGCGCGAGCCCCGGCCGGCACCCCTCGTGCTGGTGTCGGGTCCGGAGGAGATCCTCGCGGAGCGCGCGATCGCGGGCGTGCGCGAGTATCTGCGCGCGGAGGATCCCGCCCTCGAGGTCAGTGACATCCGCGCCGATGACTATGGTGCAGGCACGCTGCTCGCGGTGACCTCCCCGTCGCTGTTCGGCGAGCCGCGGCTGGTGCGGGTTGCCGGAGTGGAGAAGTGCACCGACGCGTTCCTGCAGGAGGCGCTGAAGTACATCGAGAACCCGCAGGAGGGTGCCACCGTCGTCCTGCGCCACACCGGCGCCAGCGTGCGGGGCAAGAAGCTGCTCGACGCGATCCGCGCGGGCACCGGTGGCGGCATCGAGATCCCCTGCGCGGCGATCAAGCGCGACTCCGACCGGGTCGACTTCGCCGCAGGTGAGTTCAAGGCCGCGAAGAAGCGCATCGCACCGAGCGCACTGCGCGCACTGGTCTCGGCCTTCGCCGATGATCTGACCGAGCTCGCCGCCGCGTGCCAGCAGCTGATCGGCGACGTCGAGGGCGACATCACCGACGAGATCATCACCAAGTACTACGGCGGACGCGTCGAGGTGTCGGCGTTCGTGGTCGCCGATACCGCCATCGCCGGCCGGTACGGCGAAGCGCTGGTCGCTCTGCGGCACGCACTCGCATCGGGCGCCGATCCGGTGCCCATGGTCGCCGCGTTCGCGATGAAGCTGCGGACGATGGCGCGGGTCGCGGGCAACCGCGAACCGAGCCGGCAGCTCGCTCAACGGCTCGGGATGAAGGACTGGCAGGTCGACCGGGCCCGCCGCGACCTGGCCGGTTGGAATGAGCGCTCGCTCGGCATGGCGATCCAGGCGACCGCGCGTGCGGATGCCGAGGTGAAGGGCGCGGCCCGCGACCCGATCTTCGCGCTGGAGCGGATGGTCACCGTGATCGCGACGCGCGAGCCCTTCGGCGCCGATCCCGCACGCTGACCCCGGACGAAACGCAGAAGGCCCGCCCTGCGAACGGGACGGGCCTTCTCGAAGATCGACCTCAGAGAGCGGCGACCTGCTTGGCGATGGCCGACTTGCGGTTCTTCGCCTGGTTCTTGTGCACGACGCCCTTGCTGACGGCCTTGTCGAGCTTGACGGACGCGACCTTGAGCGCTGCCTCAGCGGTCTCCTTGTCGCCGGCGACGACGGCCTCGCGGGTCTTGCGGACGAGGGTCTTCAGCTCGCTCTTGACGGCCTTGTTGCGCTCCTGCGCCTTCAGGTTGGTCTTGTTGCGCTTGATCTGCGACTTGATGTTTGCCACGTGTGGACGCTTTCTGTCTGGATGGATTCGGATGCCGCGAGCGCGAGAGGGGCGCCATGCGACGGTCGTGAGGGACGAACCCACACGCAAGCCAAGAGTCAATGTTACCAGCACTGAGCCGCACAGTGCGAAACGGCCGCGGTGCGACGCGCCGAGCGGGACTCGGTCGCGCGAAACGTGGAACCGGGTGCAGAATCGACGTGAACCCGATGTTCACCGACGACGACGACGTCAGAGGAGAGGCATGAGCTCGCGCAGCCCCGCACGGATGCTGCCCCGCGGCATCCGCTGGTCCACCGCCACCTCGGCGTTCCAGATCGAGGGTTCGCGCACCGCCGAGGGGCGCGGACGCTCCATCTGGGACGATTTCGTCGACGCGCCCGGGGCCGTCGTGGACGGGGGCACGGCCGACCCGGCCTGCGACAGCTACCGACGCCCCGCCGACGATATCGCCCTCGTGGCAGGACTCGGCGTCGACAGCTACCGGTTCTCCATTCCGTGGGTGCGCATCCAGCCCGGCGGCAGGGGAGCGGCGAACAGCGCGGCGCTCGACCACTACTCGCGGTTGGTGGACGGCCTGCTCGAGCGCGGCGTGACCCCTTTTCCGACGCTGTACCACTGGGAGCTGCCGAGCGAGGTCGAACAGGACGGCGGCTGGCTGAACCGCGACACCGCCGACCGCTTCGCGGACTATGCCGCACTGGTCGCCGACCGGCTGTGCGACCGGGTGACGGACTGGTACACGATTAACGAGGCGGCGATGACCACCCTGCAGGGCTACGGGGCCGGCACGCTCGCTCCCGGCCGGCAGCTGATGTTCGAGGCGCTGCCGACCGTGCATCACCAGCTGCTCGCTCACGCGCATGCGGCGGCCGCCCTGCGCTCCGCCGGTGCGACGAGGGTCGGGCTCACCAACAACCACACGCACGTGCTTCCCCGCAGCGACGAGGAGGGCGACCGGTCGGCGGCGGCGCTCTACGACATCGTTCACAACAGGCTCTTCTCCGAGCCGCTGCTCGCCGGCGAGTATCCGGATCTGAAGGCGCTGGGTCTGCCGGAGATGCCCGTGCGGGCGGGGGATCTCGGCGAGATCGCGGCATCCCTCGACTTCTACGGCGTGAACTTCTACAACCCGACGACCGTCGCCGCCGCCGAGCCCGGCAGCCCGCTGCCCTTCTCGCTCGTGGCCACACCAGGGGTCCCGCACACGGGCTTCGGACCGGAATGGCCCATCATGCCCTCCGCGCTGCGCGACTTCCTCATCGATCTCGTCGAGCGCCACCCGGGGATGGTGCCGATCGTCATCGGCGAGAACGGCGCATCCTTCCCCGAACCCGCGAACGCCGGGCGGGTGAGCGACGACGAACGCATCGACTATCTGGCGAGGCACATCGAGGCGGTGGCCGAGGCCGTCGCGCGGGGAGTGCCCGTGCAGGAGTTCACGGTGTGGTCGCTGATGGACAACTTCGAATGGTCCGACGGGTACACCCAGCGGTTCGGCCTCGTGCACGTGGACTTCGCCACCGGGATCCGCACGCCGAAGGCATCGTACGACTGGTATCGCGCAGTGATCGCGACCGCACGCGAGCGTGAGGCCACGCACGGTCCGGCGGGTGCCGCTCGGGCGGGGAGAACGCGATGACCGCCGCCGCGAGAGTGGGCGCGGGGTGGATGACGCTGTTCACGCTCGCCTGGCTCGTCATCTGGACAGCGCAGCTGACGCCCGTGCAACTGCTGCTGCCGCTGCAGCTCGACACCTCCGAAGCCGACTGGATCCGTGGTGTGGTGTCATCCGGCCTGGTGCTCGGCGTCGGGGGACTGGCGGGCATCGTCGCCGGTCCGCTGGCGGGTGCGCTCTCGGACCGCGCGCGGGAGGGGCGATCGCGGCGGCGTCCGTGGGCGCTCGTCGGCGTGTGGACGGCCGCGGGGTTCCTCGTGCTGACCGGAATCGCTGAGGGCGCCTGGCTCGTCGGCGCGTGCTGGGTCGGTGTCTCGATCGGCGTGTCGATCGCGTCCGCGGCGTTCACCGCGCTCATCGCCGACCAGCTGCCGGTGTCGCAGCGCGGGACCGCGTCGTCGGCCGTGGGATCCAGCCAGGCCGTCGGCATCGTGCTCGGCGTCGGGCTGGTCGTCCTGCTCGGACTGGGGGTGCTGGCCGGCTACCTGCTGCTCGCCGCCCTCATCGCCGCCGTCGGCACCGCGGCGGCGCTGCTCCTGCCGGATCCGCCCGCCGCGGCATCCGATCAGCCGCCGAGGGGGCGCGCGCGCCTCGCCTCGCTGCGTGATCGCGATTTCGCCTGGATGCTCTCCGGACGCCTCGTCGCGAACATCGGCAACGCACTGGGCACCGCGCTCTTCCTGTTCTTCCTGCTGCACGGGCTCGGACAGCCCCGCGCCGCGGCGCAGGACAACCTGCTGCTCCTCATCGTCGTCTACACCGTGTTCGTCGTGTGCGCCTCGGTCGTGCTCGGCATCATCTCCGATCGCACGGGGAACCGTCGAGGCCTCACGGTGGCGGCCACGGTCGTGCAGGCCGCATCCGGCGTCGCGATCGTCGCGGTGCCGACGTTCGAGATGACCCTGGTCGCCGCCGCCCTGATGGGCGTCGGCTACGGCGCGTTCTCGACGGTCGGCCTCGCCTTCGCCACCGACCTGCTGCCCGACGGGCAGGATCACGCCCGCGATCTCGGCATCGTCAACGCGACGGCCGCGCTCGGTCAGGTCATCGGCCCGGTGCTCGGTGCGGGGCTCGTCGCCCTGGTGGGTGGATTCTGGCTGGTCTTCGCGGCGGCCGCCGTGCTGTCGCTCGTCGGCGGGCTCATGACCGCTGTCGCACGACAGCCAGCGCCAGGCGCAGCACCGCGTTGAACACCTTCGGGCGCATCGCGGTGACGAGGTGCGATGTGCGCGGCACCACGATCAGCTCGGCATGCGGTGCGAGCCGCCGGAACAGCGACTCGTGGGCGCGCAGCTGGTCGAACTGGCCGTTCACGAACCACAGCGGCACGCGGATGCGGCGCACGGCCGCCGCCAGGTCGAGTGAGGACAGGCTGCGCAGCACCACCGACTGCGCGTCGAGGGCGTACCCGCCGGCGGCGAAGTCTCCTCGCGTCTCGAGGGGGATGGTCGCGGCCAGCACGCGCTCGGTGAGCCACAGCCCACGATCGGGCAGTCGGTCGAACGCACCGGCGAAGGCGCGATAGGTCGACAGCGCCGCACCACGGGGGAGTGCGGTGCAGGATGCGGCGACCAGAGCGGCCACCGGCGGCGGCTCCTCGGCGCCGGTGTACTCCAGCGAGAGCAGCCCGCCCATCGAGTGACCGACGAGGAGAACGGGACCGCGCTCGGCGGCATCGCGGACCGCCTCGTCGATCGTGCGGAACGCCGCCTCGATGGTGAACGGCTCGGCCATGCGGGTGCCGTGCCCCGGGAGGTCCACGGCGTGCGCCGGGATGCCGTGCTGTTTCAACCACGCGAGCTGCGCGCGCCACATCGTCGCGGAGGTGCGGATGCCGTGCACGAGTACGACCTGAGGCGTCACCCCTTCAGCATACGAAAGCGGGGCCGGTGGACGAACCACCGGCCCCGCACTCAGGATGCTGTGCCGAAGCGCAGCGACCCGTCAGGGATTACTTCTCCCAGCCCACGTTCTCGACGGGCTGGACACCGAACAGGTCGAGACCCACGTAGGGCTCGGGGGTCAGGTTGGCCAGACCCGCCTTGGCAGCGGAGATCGACGGACCGTTGTAGAGCGGGATCAGGCCCCACTCCTGGAAGATCTCTGCCTCGAGCTTCATCGCGGCCTCGGTCTGCTTGACCGGGTCCTTGATCGACTCGACCTCATCGTGGATGCGCTGGTCGGTCTCCTCGTTCTGAACACCCGAGAGGTTCAGACCCTGGTCCTGACCGTAGAGCTGGAAGAACCACGCCGCGCCGAACGGGTCGGACGAGGTGAACCGCAGGCTCATGATGTCCCAGTTCTTGTTGTTGTAGTCCTCGGCGAACTTGTTCGACGGACGCACATCGACCTTGACCTCGATGCCGACCTCCTTGAGCGACGCCTGCAGCGACTGCGCGAGCGCGGCCTGGGTCGGGTCGTCGCTGAAGATCGGGTACGTGGCCGAGAGCTTCACGCCGTCCTTCTCGCGGACGCCGTCAGCGCCGGCCTCCCAGCCGGCCTCGTCGAGCAGCGCGTTGGCGGCCTCGGGGTCGTACTCCCAGCCCGCCTCGGCGAGCGCGTTGGTGTAGCCCGGCTGGAAGTTGAACAGCGTGAAGGAACCGGCCGGCTCCTCGTCGTAGTCCAGGCCGTTCCAGGCGATCTTCTTCTGCTGGTCGATGTTGACGGCCTTGAAGAACGCCTCACGAACCTTGACGTCGGCGAACTGCGGCTTCTCGGCGTCGACCTCGAGCAGGGTGTTGGCGGTCTGCATCGCCCGGTAGATCTCGATGTCCTTCATGTCGGCGACCTGCGCGAGGCGGTCCTTGGTGCCGACGCCGACGGTGTCGATCTCGCCGTTCTTGAACGCGTTGATCGAAGCCTGCGCGTCCATGCCCTTGAAGGTGACCTTCTCGAGCAGCGGCTTGTCGCCCCACCACTTGTCGTTCGGCTTGAACGACACGAAGTCGGTGTTCGCGTCGAACTCGTCGATCGTGTACGGGCCGGCACCCCACTCGGGGTGCGGGTTGTCGATCATCGCGGTGTTGAACACCTCGGGGCTCTCGGCGAGCTTCGGGTGGATGACGCCGGTGAGGAACGGCATCTGCGGCCAGGCGAACTCGCCGTCGAAGGTGACGATGGCGGTCTTGGGGGTGTCGCCCTGCTCGACCGACGCGATCTCCTTGTAGCCGTCGATGGCGTTCGGCACGAAGCCCTCGTCGTTCGAGCGGTTGGCCTTCCAGGTGGCGTCGATGGCGGTCCAGTCCATCGGGGTGCCGTCGTTCCAGGTCGCCTCCTCCGTGAAGGTGAAGGTGATCTGGGTGTTGCCGTCGACCGTGTCGATCTTCCACTCGTCGAGGTACGCGTCGTGCTTGTAGGGCGTGCCGTCCGGCTCCTGCAGCAGGATCTGCGGCATGTACCACGCGGCCACGCGCGAGGTGTCGGCGCTGCCGTCACCGTGGAACGCGTTCAGCTGCTCGGGGATCTCGTTGATCGGGAAGTTGGCGGTGCCGCCTTCCTTGAGGTTCTCGCGGGGCTGGGGGTTGTAGTCCGCCTGCTCGACTTCCTTGGCGCCGTCGCCGTTGTCGCCGCCGTCACCGTTGTCGCCGCCGGTGTTGGCTGCGCACCCGCTCAGAGCGAGTGCGAAAGCGCCGGTGAGTGCCAGCGCTCCCATCAGCTTGTACTGCTTCATGGTGCTCCTTTCGCCTTTCGGCGTGTCATAAGGGGAGGATAGTTCTCGCGTGACCACGTGAGCGGCGCACGTGAGTGAATCGTGACTAACTGTTATCGGACGGTGATCGACGGTGATCGCTCCGAGGCCGCGCGCACGGCCTCCCCTGGCGATCAGA
Organism: Microbacterium sp. NPDC058345; assembly: GCF_042723855.1. Classification (NCBI taxonomy): domain Bacteria; kingdom Bacillati; phylum Actinomycetota; class Actinomycetes; order Micrococcales; family Microbacteriaceae; genus Microbacterium; species Microbacterium sp. NPDC058345. Next base: position 581,845 of record NZ_JBHXIG010000002.1, on the reverse strand, counting down.
CGGTGGCGGGCCGCGTGCTCATGGTCTCGGCATCGAACACCACGCGCTGACGCGTGCGCTCGATGTCGGGGTCGGGAACCGGGATCGCCGAGAGCAGCGCCTGCGTGTACGGATGCTTCGGATCGTCGAAGACCTCGTCGACGGGCCCGTGCTCGACGAACTCGCCGAGGTACATCACCGCCACGCGGTCGGCGATGTGGCGCACGACGGAGAGGTCGTGGGCCACGAACAGGTACGAGAGCCCGAGCTTGACCTTCAGTTCGTCGAGCAGGTTGATCACACCCGCCTGGATCGACACGTCGAGCGCCGAGACCGGCTCGTCGAGGACGACGACCTTGGGGTTCGTCGACAAGGCACGGGCGATGCCGATGCGCTGACGCTGCCCGCCCGAGAACGCGCCGGGGAACCGGTCGCGGTGCGCGGGATTCAGACCCACCAGGTCCATCAGCTCCTCGACGCGGGCGAACGCCTCGTCCTTCGGGGTGCCGATCGCGAACAGCGGCTCGGCGATGATGTCGGTCACCGTCATGCGCGGGTCGAGGGCGCCCATCGGGTCCTGGAAGACGATCTGGATGTCGCGGCGCAGCGTGCGCTCGAGCTTCCGGTCGTCGAGCGTGTTGACGCTGGTGCCGGCGATGATGATGTCGCCGTGCTCCTGCTTCGCGAAGTCCATGATCTGCAGCAGGGTCGTCGTCTTGCCGCTGCCGGACTCGCCGACGATGGCCATCGTCTCGCCTTCGCGCACGTCGAAGCTGATGCCCTTGACCGCGTGGACCTCGCCGACCTTGCGCTTGAACAGCGCGCCCTTGAGCAGCGGGAAGGTCTTGGTCATGTTCTGCACCTCGAGGGTGACCGGCCGCTGCTCGCGAGGCATCCGGGTCAGCTCGCTCTCGGGCACAGGCAGCACGGGGTACACCGGCAGCCCGCCGATGAACCCGGCGTCGTCGATCTCATCAGCACGGATGCACGCGGCCGTGTGCGGCTGGCCGCTGCCGGTGGCGACCGGGGCGAGGTCGGGCTCGCGCCGCACGCACGCATCGATCGCGATGGGGCAGCGGGCGGCGAACGGGCAGGCGTCCGGCAGGTCGATCAGCAGCGGCGGGTTGCCCTTGATCGGCGTCAGGGGTTCCTTCTCGGCCTTGTCCACGCGCGGGATGGCTCCCAGCAGGCCGATCGAGTACGGCATCCGCGTTCGGTGGAACAGCTCGTGGGCCGGTGCGTGCTCGACGGGCTTGCCCGCGTACATCACCATCACGTCGTCCGCCGTGCGGGCGACGACACCCATGTCATGGGTGATCATGATCACCGCGGCGCCGGTCTCGTGCTGCGCCTTCTCGATGAGGTCGAGGATCTGCGCCTGGATCGTGACATCGAGCGCGGTGGTGGGCTCGTCGCAGATGATCAGCTTGGGGTTGTTCGCCATGGCGATCGCGATCACCACGCGCTGGCGCATGCCGCCCGAGAACTCGTGCGGGAACGACTTCATCCGCTTCTCGGGGCTGGTGATGCCGACGAGGGTGAGCAGCTCGACGGCGCGTTCCCACGCCTCCTGCTTGGAGATGCTGCGGTGCACGGTCAGCGCCTCGACCAGCTGATCGCCGATCGTGAAGACCGGCGTCAGCGAGGTGAGCGGATCCTGGAACACCATGGCCATGCCGTTGCCGCGGATCATCGACATCTGCTTGTCGGTCTTGCCGAGCAGCTCCTGGCCGTTGAACTGCACGGAGCCGGTGACCTTGGCGCTGTCGTCGAGCAGGCCCATGATCGCCAGCGACGTGACGGACTTGCCCGAACCCGACTCGCCGACGATGCCGAGGGTCTTCCCCGCCTCGAGATCGAAGGAGACGCCGCGGACGGCGTCGACACGGCCCGCCTCGGACGGGAAGCTGACGGTGAGGTCGCGGACGGAGAGAACAGTGTTGGGGGTCATGCGCGGCCTCCCGCCGCCGAAGTGGGATCGAGCGCGTCGCGCAGGCCGTCGGCGATGAGCGCCATCGACACGGTCAGCAGCGTGAGGGCGAGAGCGGGGAAGTAGAACAGCCAGGGAGCGCTGGTCACGCTCGCCGCGCCGATGCCGATCAGCGATCCCAGCGAGACGTCGGGGATCTTGACGCCGAAGCCGATGAACGACAGACCGGTCTCGGTCATCACCGCGCTCACGACGCCGAGGGTGAAGTTGATGACCAGCAGGGAGCCGATGTTGGGCACCAGGTGGCGCATCACGATGCGCATGCCGCTCACGCCCATGTACCGGGCGGCGTCGACGTACTCGCGTTCGCGCAGCGAAAGCGCCATCGTCCAGATCACACGCGCGGGGAAGAACCAGGCGATGAAGATCATCGCCAGTGCGATCACCCGCCAGTCGCCGCCCGCGTTGTTCGAGACCAGGGCGAGGATCAGGAAGGTGGGGATGACCATCAGGAAATGGATGACCAGCAGCGTGAAGCGCTCGACCCGGCCGCGGAAGTACGCCGCGGCGGCGCCGACGATCGCAGACAGCACGGTGACGCCTACCGACACCGTCACGGCGATCATCAGCGAGCGCTGCAGACCGACGGCGGTCTGGGTCCAGGTGTCGTGACCGGAGGCGTCCGTGCCGAACCAGTGCTCGGCCGAGGGGCCGGTGCTGAGGTTCAGGAAGTCCATGTCCTCGATCGTGTACGGCGAGATCAGCGGCACGATGATGGAGTACAGCACCATCAGGACGAAGATGACGACGCCGACGACGGCGGGCTTGTTGCGCATGAAGCGCCGGGTGTACAGCGTCCACTTGGAGAGCTGCTTGCTGGGGATGCGTTCGGCGGTGGTGTCCGGGCCGACCGGCGGCTGGACCTGGGAATCGATCATCTCGGTGCTCATGTCAGCTCACCCTCACTCGCGGGTCGAGGACCACGACGGCGATGTCGGCGAGCAGGGCGCCGATCGCGGTCAGCACGGCGCCGAAGGCCGCGACGGCGACGACGCCGTGCACGTCGTTACCGTTGATGGTGGTCAGGAAGTACCGGCCCATGCCCTGCCAGGCGAAGATCGTCTCGGTCAGGATGGCGCCGGTGAAGATGCCGGGGATGGCGAAGGCGACCTGCGTGGACACGGGGATGAGGGCGGTGCGCAGCGCGTGGCGGCGGATCGCCTGCTGCTTGGTGAGGCCCTTGGCCCGCGCGGTGCGCACGTAATCGGCCTTGATGTTGTCGAGCAGCAGCGAGCGCTGCAGGAAGTGCGTCGCCGCGTAGCCGGTGAGGACCAGGGCGATCGTGGGCAGGATCAGATGCTGCAGGGTGTCGATGACGACGGGGAAGAACCCGGTCACGCCTTCGCTCGAGGAGCCGGTGACGTAGAAGACCCGCTCTCCGACCCAGTTGTTGAAGTTGATCGCGAGGATCACGACGGCCAGGCCCGCGACGATGATGTTGATGTTCATCGTGATGATCGAGATGCCCTGCCAGATGCGGTCGCCCACCTTGTACTGACGCGACGCCGTGTACACGCCGATCGCGATGCCGAGCACCGTCATGATGACGGTCGCGCCGAGGACGAGCTCGGCGCTCACCCACATGCGGAAGCCGATCTGCTCGTTGACCGATCCGCCGGTCGGGCTGACGCCCCAGTCCCAGCGCAGCAGGATGCCGGTGAACCAGTTCCACCACCGCTCGATCAGCGGCGTGCTGTCGCTGAGATTGCGCGGGCCGAGCAGATTCTCGATCTGCTCCGGGCTGAGCGGGGGCCTTCTTGCCACGTAGTTGCTGCGGGGATCGAGGAAGGACCAGGCCAGGAAGTACGTGATGTTGGTCGCGACCACGATCATGAGCAGCCAGCCGAGTGTCCGGCGCACGAGATACTTGATCAAGGTGGTGATTCTTTCTCTTCTACAGCCGCGCGCGGGATCTGCCGACGCAACGCTGGGTCGGGATGCAATTCAAGCATCATCCCCGGGGTTACGCACATCCGCTCCGCACTCGGGCTGTGACGGAGTCCTGTCGCTCGCGGCATCCGGTTCCACCGGATCCGTCAGGGCAACTTCGCGAGACTATCACCGCTCGGTGCGAATGAGGGATCCGGGCACCCTGAACGTAGAATCGTCAGAACCCTTTCGGACATCCAAGGACCACATGTCTCCCCGCGCTCTCACTCCGCTGTCGCCTGCCGCGACACCCGCCACGCAGATCCGCAATTTCTGCATCATCGCTCACATCGATCACGGCAAGTCGACCCTCGCCGACCGGATGCTGCAGATCACCGGCGTGGTCTCCGACCGCGACATGCGCGCCCAGTACCTCGACCGGATGGACATCGAGCGCGAGCGCGGCATCACCATCAAGAGTCAGGCCGTGCGGATGCCGTGGCAGATCGAGGGCGAGACGTTCGCGCTGAACATGATCGACACGCCGGGTCACGTCGACTTCACCTATGAGGTCTCGCGGTCGCTGGCGGCCTGCGAGGGTGCCATTCTGCTCGTCGACGCCGCGCAGGGCATCGAGGCGCAGACGCTCGCCAACCTGTATCTGGCGCTCGAGAACGACCTCACGATCATCCCGGTGCTCAACAAGATCGATCTGCCCGCCGCCGATCCCGAGAAGTTCGCCAAGGAGCTCGCCGACCTCATCGGCGGGCGTCCGGAGGACGTGCTGCGCGTCTCGGGCAAGACCGGCGTCGGCGTCGAGGACCTGCTCGACCGTCTCGTCAGCGAGATCCCCGCGCCGGTCGGCGACCCCGAGGCGCCCGCGCGAGCCATGATCTTCGACTCGGTGTACGACGCGTACCGGGGCGTGGTCACCTATGTGCGCATGGTGGACGGCAAGCTGGCGCCGCGCGAGCGCATCCAGATGATGTCGACCAAGGCGACGCACGACCTGCTCGAGATCGGCGTCTCGAGCCCCGAGCCGATCCCCACCAAGGGCCTCGGCGTCGGCGAGGTCGGCTACCTCATCACCGGCGTGAAGGACGTGCGTCAGTCGAAGGTGGGCGACACGGTCACGACCGCGCGCGGTGCGGCATCCGAAGCCCTCGCCGGCTACACCGATCCGAAGCCGATGGTGTTCTCGGGCATCTACCCGATCGACGGCAGCGACTACGCCGAGCTTCGCGAGGCGCTCGACAAGCTCAAGCTGTCCGACGCATCGCTGCAGTACGAACCCGAGACGTCGGTGGCGCTCGGGTTCGGCTTCCGCTGCGGCTTCCTCGGCCTGCTGCATCTGGAGATCATCACCGAGCGCCTCTCGCGCGAGTTCGGCCTCGATCTCATCACCACCGCCCCGAGCGTCATCTACGAGGTCGCGACCGACACGGGGGAGACCGTGACGGTCACGAATCCCAGCGAGTACCCCGACGGCAGGGTGGCGTCGGTGTCGGAGCCGATGGTGAAGGCGGCGATCCTGCTGCCGAAGGACTACGTCGGCACGGTGATGGAGCTGTGCCAGTCGCGGCGCGGCTCGCTGCTCGGCATGGAGTACTTCTCCGAGGAGCGGGTCGAGCTGCGTTACGACATGCCGCTCGGTGAGATCGTGTTCGACTTCTTCGATCAGCTGAAGTCCAAGACGCAGGGCTACGCCTCGCTGGACTATGAGCCCTCCGGTCAGCAGGAGGCCGATCTCGTCAAGGTGGACATCCTGCTGCAGGGCGAGAAGGTCGACGCGTTCAGTTCGATCGTGCACCGCGACAAGGCGTACAGCTACGGCACGATGATGGCCGAACGGCTGCGCAAGCTCATCCCTCGGCAGCAGTTCGAGGTGCCCATCCAGGCTGCGATCGGCGCGCGCATCATCGCCAGGGAGACGATCCGCGCGATCCGCAAGGACGTGCTCGCCAAGTGCTACGGCGGTGACATCAGCCGCAAGCGCAAGCTGCTCGAGAAGCAGAAGGAGGGCAAGAAGCGCATGAAGATGGTCGGCCGCGTCGAGGTGCCGCAGGAGGCGTTCATCGCCGCGCTCTCCGGCGATGTCGAGGGCAAGGACAAGAAGTGATCACCGCGGCATCCTCGGATGCTGCGGGTGATGAGCCGCTGTCCAGGCACCTCACGTAGGCTGGAGCCCATGCGTCGCGGGACATTCCGAGAAGGCACGGTGGACTATGCCGCGGTCGGGGCGACGCACGCCCCCGATCTGATGCAGTATCCGCCGGAGCGCAGCATCCCTGCCGAGGAGTCCTGGCGCATCGGCAGCGGCGAGGAGCGGTTCCGCAGTGCCGGTGACGCGCTGCTGTCGTGGACGGCTCAGCGGGCGGCCGGTCTCGAGCTCACGGATGTGCGACCGGCATCCGGTACGGCGTACACAGGCGTCAGCTTCGACGCCGAGGGTGCGCCGATCGCCCCCAACCGCACCCAGGTCGAGCAGCGTTTCGACGCCGAGGGCACGCCCTTCGTCGCGCCGGGCATGACTTTGAAGCTGCGCGGCAGGGCGAAGGGCATGCGTGCGGATGCCGAGCTGCGCGTCATCTCGGTGACCGAGGAGCGCCGCCGTGTGGGCTTCGTGCTCGGCACGATCGGCGGTTCGGTCGTGAGCGGCGAGGAGTCGTTCGACATCGACTGGCGCGAGGACACCGATGAGGTGTGGTTCACCGTGCGCGCCTTCGACGCACCGGTGTCGCTGCTGTACCGTCTGCCGGGGCTGGTGAAGCGTCGTCGTCGTGAGCTCTTCGCGCTGTATCTGCGGGCCATCTCGCCGCTGTACGCGACGCCGATCTGATGGCGGGTCCTCTGCCGCTGGGCGACCCGGCGCCCGCCGACGGACGCCTGCCCGCCGATCTGAGACCGGACGGCGCCACGCCGTTCTCCGCCTACCTGCACGTGCCGTTCTGCCGGGTACGCTGCGGATACTGCGACTTCAACACCTACACGTCCGGAGAGCTGCGCGGCGCGAAGCAGGAGGACTACGCGTCGACGCTGCTGCGCGAAGTCTCTCTCGCACGAGAGGTGCTGTCCGAGGCGGACGCGCTGCGTCCCCTCGACACCGTCTTCTTCGGCGGCGGCACGCCGACGCTGCTTCCGGCCGGTGATCTCGGGCGGATGCTGGACGGCGTCGCCGCGGCCTTCGGCATCCGTCCCGGCGCCGAGGTGACCGTCGAGGCGAACCCCGACACCGTCACGCCCGAGGTGGTGCGGACGCTCGCCGACGCGGGGGTCACCCGCATGTCCATCGGGATGCAGTCCGCGGTGCCGCACGTGCTCGCGGCTCTCGACCGCACGCACCGGCCGGAGAACGTCAGCACGGCCGTGCATGCGGCACGCCAGGCGGGCCTCGATGTCAGCGTCGATCTCATCTACGGCGCACCGGGGGAGACGCTCGCCGACTGGGAGCGCTCGCTGGACGCCGCGCTGGCCCTGGAACCCGACCACGTCTCCGCCTATGCGCTGATCATCGAGGACGGCACGAAGCTCGCGCGCCAGATCCGCCGGGGCGAGGTGCCCGCGCCCGATGACGATCTGCAGGCCGACATGTACGAGACCGCCGATGAGCGCCTGGCGGCCGCGGGCTTCGGATGGTACGAGGTCAGCAACTGGGCGCGCAGCGACCGGAACCGCTCGCTGCACAACCTCGCCTACTGGCGAGGCTCGGACTGGTGGGGCTTCGGCCCAGGAGCCCACAGTCATGTCGCCGGGCTGCGCTGGTGGAACGTGAAGCACCCGGCCGCCTACGCTCAGCGTCTCGACGCGGGGGATTCCCCGGCGGCCGGACGGGAACGCCCCGATGCCGAGGCGCGCATGCTCGAGCGGGTGCTGCTGCAGAGCCGCCTGGTCGAAGGGCTGGCGATCGACGAGATCGCCGAGGAGCGTCGCGACCGCGTCGCGGGTCTCATATCCGACGGCCTCGTCGACGCCGCGGCCGCGCTGCGTGAGCGCCGGGTGCGGCTCACCCTGCGCGGACGGCTGCTCGCCGACGCGGTCGTGCGGGCGCTCACGGGCTGATCGCCGCGCCCGGCCTGAGCGCCGCCGGCCCCAGCCCGGATCAGAAACGCTGCTGCGATCGCCCGCGGAGCGGCGTTTCTGATCTCCGCCGGCCCGAGTGCGATCAGGAGCGCGCGGAGATGGCCCGACGCACGCGGCTCAGGAAGGCGTCACGGCCGTGTGTGAGATCGTCAGCCGTGAGCCGGATGACGATCCAGCCGAGATCCTCCAGTTCACGCTGGCGACGGATGTCCGTCCGCCACTGGTCTTTGTCCGTGCGGTGCCCGTCGCCTTCGTACTCGATGGCGATGCGCAGCTGCGGATAGGCGAGGTCGGCGCGGGCGACGAACCGCCCGCCATCGAAGACGTCGTGCTGCACGACCGGCTCGGGCAGCCGCGCGGAGACCAGCGCAAGCCGGGTCTCGGTCTCCTTCGGAGACTCGACTCCTTCGCGCACTGACGGCAGTGCAGCGCGGATGACTCCGGACCCCGGGAACCGCCCCCACTGGGCCAGCCGCTCCCGGATCTCGTCGAGTGAGCTCAGCGGGCGCCCCGGTCCCAGACCGGGGTAGTTGAAGGACGACGTCACCAGGGCATCGAGGATCGTCACCGCTTCATCGCGTGTGAGAGTAGGCGCGAGGCTGAAGCAGGTCGCGACCGGATCGGCGATGCGGACGCCGCGCGAGCGGTGGATCCGGACCCTGTCGCGGTGCAGTCGCCGTCCGCGCACGCCTGCGGTGCGTGGTGGACTCAATTGAGTGGGCACGCCGATCTCGATCGGCTCGGCGGGGGACCAGGACCGAGCGAGCGGAAGACCCCAGGCGCGCGCAGCCGACACGCCGACGAGATACTGGTCGGGGCTCATTCGTGGTCGATAGGCGGCGACCTGCTCGGTGAAGCAGGCCGGTGCGGCGAGACTGCGCACGCCGTGGAAGGGACGATGCAGGTCGGCGGCATCCGCTCGCCCTCGCCGCACGCCCGCGCGCGCGGCATCCCGCATGAGGAAGCTCTCGCCCAGTCTGGCGGGCAGTGGTACCCGGTGTCGCATCCTGACATGTTCCCGGTTCGGCGGACTGCGCGCGCCGATCCAGGCCCGGCTGTGGACAACCTTCACCGCCGCTTCGCCGAAGCGGATCAGAAACGCTTCCCGGACCGGCTCCCGACAGGCGTTTCTGATCTCGCCTGAGACGCATCGACGCCCCGCGTGCAAGGGTGTTGGGCTCGGTACAGGCAGTCCGGAGTAGAATTGGCACTCAGAACGTCGGAGTGCCAGCGGGAGGGGAACATGGTCACGGAACGAGGACTGCAGGTCCTCCGCGCGATCGTGCAGGACTACGTCGAGTCCCACGAGCCGGTCGGCAGCAAGTCGATCGTGGAGCGGCACGCCTTCGGGGTGTCGGCGGCCACCATCCGCAACGACATGGCGCTGCTCGAGGATGAGGAGCTCATCACCGCTCCGCACACCTCGTCGGGGCGCGTGCCCACCGACAAGGGGTACCGGCTCTTCGTGAACCACCTGGCGCAGCTGCGGCCGCTCTCGGCCGCGCAACGCAGCGCCATCGAGACATTCCTCGCCGACCCCAGCGACCTCGACGACCTGATGGCCCGCACCGTGCGCGTGCTCACCCAGCTCACCGGGCAGGTCGCGCTCGCGCAGTACCCGTCCTTCGCACGGGCGAGCATCACGCATGTGGAGCTGGTCGCCCTGGCCCCGAATCGGCTGCTCGTGGTGCTGGTCACCGACGCCGGCGGGGTGTCGCAGCGCATCTCGCCGCTGCCCATCGAGGTCGATGACGAGGACGTGGCCGTGCTGCGCGCTCGCCTGTCCGCCCTGATCACCGGTCGCGCGGTGAGCGATGCCGCCGACCGGATGACCTCGCTCGGCCGGCCCGAGGCAGGATCGCCGGCCGCGCGTCTGCATCCCGCGCTCGTGTCGCTCGCCGCGGTGATCGCCGAGGAACTGGCCGAGTTCCGTCAGGAGCGGCTGGTCATGGCGGGTGCGGCGACCCTGGCGCGCCGCGAGCAGGACTTCCGCGGCAGCATCCACCCGCTGCTCGAGGCCATCGAGGAGCAGGTGACCCTGCTGCGGCTGATGGGTGAGATGGTCACCGACGAGCATGGCCTCGCGACCAGCATCGGCACCGAGAACGCGCCCTTCGGGCTCGGCGAGGCGTCGATCGTCGCGAGCAACTACGCCGCCCCCGGCGGCACCGCGCGCGTCGGGGTGATGGGTCCCACGCGCATGGACTATCCGAGCAATCTCGCAGCGGCACGGGCCGTCGCCCGCTACCTGTCGCGGATGCTCGAGGACGACGAGGCCGGCCGCTGACGCGGACGGCACACAGCAGCACGCACACGCAGAAAGGTGATCGTGGCGGACCATTATGAGGTTCTCGGGGTGTCTCGCGACGCCACGCAGGATGAGATCAAGAAGGCCTACCGCAGACTGGCACGACAGCTGCACCCGGATGTGAATCCGGGAGACGACGCCGCGGAGCGCTTCAAGCTGGTCACGCACGCGTACGACGTGCTCAGCGACGACGAGTCACGACGCCGCTACGACATGGGCGGTGGCGAGGACGGCGGCTTCGGCGGTTTCGGCGGTTTCGGCGACATCTTCGAGACGTTCTTCGGCGCCTCCGGCGGCGGCAGGGGAGCGCGACCCCGGTCGCGGCGCGAACGAGGGCAGGACGCCCTGGTGCGCATCACCCTCGACCTCGGCGACGTCGTGTTCGGCGTGCACCGTGACATCGAGGTCGACACGGCAGTGCTGTGCGAGACCTGCAAGGGCAGCTGCTGTCAGGAGGGCACCGCGCCGGTCACCTGCGACGTGTGCGGCGGCAGCGGGCACGTGCAGCGACAGGTGCGCAGCCTGCTGGGCAACGTGGTCACCACTCAGCCGTGCGGCACCTGCGAAGGCTACGGTACGACCATCCCGTACCCGTGCGGCACGTGCGCCGGGCAGGGACGGGTGCGCTCGCGTCGCGCCGTCTCGCTCGACATCCCCGCCGGCGTCGAGACCGGTCTGCGCCTGCAGCTTCCCGGCTCGGGTGAGGTGGGCAGGGCCGGCGGCCCGAACGGCGACCTGTACGTCGAGGTCACCGTCGCCCCGCACCCGGTCTTCAGCCGCGAGGGCGACGACCTGCTGGCGACGCTCGAGGTGTCGATGACCGACGCGATCCTCGGCACCACGACCACGATCGACGGCCTGGACGGCACGGTCGATCTGGAGCTGCGCGCCGGCGTTCAATCGGGCGACGTGCTCACCATCGGCGGCCGGGGCATCACACCCTTGCGCGGGTCGCAACGCGGTGATCTGCGGGTCGGCGTGCAGGTGCTGACGCCCACCCGGCTGGATTCGGCGCAGCGCAAACTCATCGAGGACTTCGCGAAGAAGACCAAGGCGCCGGCGCCCAAGCTCGCCCAGTTCCAGCAGGGACTGTTCTCGAAGCTGCGCGACCGCTTCCGCAGCCACTGACCCACGCGCACGCGGATCGGAGCCCCATGGCCCTGCACTTCATCGTCCCGACCTGCTCCGGTGCGGATGCCGGCGAGCTGATCACGCTCACCGGAGCCGAGGCCAAGCACGCCGCCGTCGTGCGGCGGGTGCGGGTCGGCGAGAGCGTGACGATCGGCGACGGAGCGGGCGTCTGGCTGGAGGGCGCCGTCGAGGACGTCTCGGCGTCGCAGGTCACGGTGCGCATCTCCCGCCGCTCGACGCAGGACGCACCCGTGGCGCGCATCACCCTGGCGCAGGCGCTCGCGAAAGGTGACCGCGACGAGCTCGCCGTGCAGGCGGCCTGCGAGCTGGGCGTCGACGAGATCGTGCCGTGGCAGGCGGCCCGCAGCGTCTCCCGCTGGGAGGGGGCGAAGGCGGGGAAGGGGCGTGAGCGCTGGTCGGCGATCGTGCGCGAGGCCGCCAAGCAGGCGCACCGCGCGTGGATTCCCGACGTCACCGCCGTCGAATCGACGGCGCAGCTCGCGAAGCGCGCGCCCGACGCACGGCTGCTGGTGCTCGACCCCTGGACCGAGACGCGGCTGTCGAGCATCCGTCCCGACCACCGGGACATCGTGCTCGTCGTCGGTCCCGAGGGCGGCATCGCCCCCGAGGAGCTGGAGCGCCTCGAGACGGCCGGCGCCGAACGCGTGCGCCTCGGCGACACCGTGCTGCGCACCTCGACGGCCGGACCCGCCGCGATCGCCGTGCTGTCGACCATGCTCGGCCGCTGGTGACCGCCCGACCCGCGGCGCCGGCCGGTCAGTAGACTGAACGCCATGACGGAACCCTCGATCTTCACCCGCATCCTGAACGGGGAGATCCCCGGCGAGATCCTCGCCGACACCGACCGGGTGTTCGCGGTGCGCGACATCGACCCGCAGGCGCCGCTGCACGCGCTCGTCATCCCCAAGACGGAGCAGTACCGCGACGTCACCGAGCTCGCCGAGGGCGACCCTGGACTGCTCGCCGAGATGGTCGCGATGGCGAAGCGGCTCGCCACCGAGCACGCGAACGGCGAGTATCGTCTGATCTTCAACAACGGCGCCAGCGCCGGCCAGTCCGTGTTCCACGTGCATGCGCACGTGCTCGGCGACATCGAGGAGAGCAAACTCGTTGGCTTCTGACGAATCCACCCCCCGTTTCCCCGCTCAGCCCGAGCACACCGAGCGCATCTTCGCCGACGGCGTCGCCATGGTGCAGCTGCTCGGCCCGCAGGACCGCCTGCTGCGCGTGCTCGAGAAGCAGCATCCACAGGTGCAGGTGCTCGTGCGCGGCAACGAGATCACCCTCGGCGGCACGCAGACCGATGTCGCCGCGGCCAGGAAGCTCGTGGAGGAGCTGCTCGAGATGACCCGCTCCGGGTACGACCTCGTCCCCAGCGACGTCGAGAACTCGGCTCGGATGCTGCAGCGCTCCGAGGGACCGCGCCCGAGCGAGGTGCTCGGTGAGGCGATCCTGTCGACCCGCGGCAAGGTCATCCGCCCCAAGACGCTCGGTCAGAAGGAGTACGTCGACGCGATCGAGCAGAACACGGTCGTGTTCGGCATCGGCCCCGCCGGAACCGGCAAGACGTATCTGGCGATGGCGAAGGCGGTGCAGGCGCTGCAGCGCAAAGAGGTGCAGCGCATCATCCTCACCCGGCCGGCCGTGGAGGCGGGCGAGCGGCTGGGCTTCCTTCCCGGATCGCTGAACGACAAGATCGACCCCTACCTCCGGCCGCTGTACGACGCGCTCAACGAGATGATGGACCCCGAGATCGTGCCGCGCCTGATGGCCACGGGCACGATCGAGGTCGCGCCTCTCGCCTACATGCGCGGACGCACGCTCAACGACTCCTTCGTGGTGCTCGACGAGGCGCAGAACACCACGCCGGAACAGATGAAGATGTTCCTCACCCGGCTCGGATTCGGCACGAAGATGGTGGTCACCGGCGACATCACCCAGATCGACCTGCCGACCGGCGCCTCCGGCCTGCGGCTGGTCACGCGCGTGCTGAGCGACATCGACGACATCCACTTCGCACGCCTGACCAGTGACGACGTCGTGCGTCACTCGCTCGTCGGGCGCATCGTCGATGCCTACAGCGAATACGACGAGCGCCGCACCGCCGCGCGCGTCGAGCGCGAGCAGGCGCACGAGTTCGCGAACCGCGCCGATCGGCGCTCCGGGATGCGACCGAACCTCCGAGACCGCAAGCCGAAGCGAGGCCTGGAATGATCGAGATCAACAACGAGTCGGCGATCGCGGTCGACGAGACGGTGCTGCAGCGGCTCACCGAGTTCAACCTCGCCCAGCTGCACGTCAGCCCCGACGCGGAGGTCGCCATCGTGATGGTCGACGAGGGCGCGATGGAGTCGCTGCACGTGCAGTGGATGGATGAGCCGGGACCGACCGACGTGCTGAGCTTCCCCATGGACGAGCTGCGTCCCGGCACGCCGGACAGGCCGACCGCACCCGGGCTGCTGGGCGACATCGTGCTCTGCCCGCAGGTCGCCGAGACGCAGGCGCAGGCGGCAGGCCACTCGATGATGGACGAGCTGATCCTGCTCACCACCCACGGCCTGCTGCACCTGTTGGGCTTCGACCACGCCGAGCCGGAAGAGGAGCGTGAGATGTTCGGGCTGCAGCGGTCGCTGATCGAAGGATTCGCCCACGCCGAACGCCGCCGATGACCCCGGCGATACTGCTCGCCGCCGCCGTGCTGCTGGTCGCCTTCGGCGGCCTCATGGCCGCGGTGGACGCCGCGTTCTCGGTCAGTTCGCGCGCGGATCTCGAGGAGCTCGGCTCCTCCGGACGCAACGCGCCGGCTCTGCAGCGCATCGCCGAGGATCCCGACCCGCACGTGAACGCGGTGGCGTTCATGCGCGTGCTGTCCGAGACGACCGCCGCCGTGCTCGTCACCGTCGCGCTGGACGCGCTCCTGCCCAGCATCTGGTGGGCGATGCTCGCGGCCGCCGTGCTGATGACCGGCATCACGTTCGTGCTGGTCGGGGCGAGCCCGCGCTCCTTCGGACGGCTGCACGCCCCGGCCATCCTGCGCGGCTGGGGTCCCACCGTGCGTGCGGTGCGAGTGCTCCTGGGGCCGCTCGCACAGCTGCTGGTCGCCGCAGGACGCCGTGTGACCCCCGGGGGAGGACGCAGCAGCTTCGCCTCGGAGGAGCAGCTGCTGAGCATGGTGGATGAGGCCGCCTCGAATGCGCTCATCGAAGAGGACGATCGCGACCTGATCCACTCGGTCTTCGACTTCACCGATCAGTTCGTGCGGGCCGTGATGGTGCCGCGCACCGAGATGAAGACCGTGGATGCCGCGGCGACCACCGCGGAGGCGATGGATCTCTTCCTGCGCACCGGCGTCTCACGCATGCCCGTCGTCGACGATGACGCGGACGACGTCGTGGGGGTGCTGTATCTCAAGGATCTCGTGCAGTTCGCGTATCGCGACGAGAGCTCGTGGCGTACCGCGCGGGTGCGGCCGATCGCGCGCCCCGCGGCCTTCGTGCCCGAGTCGATGCGCGCCGAGACGCTGCTGCAGCAGATGAAGCGCGACGCGGTGCACGTGTGCATCGTCGTCGACGAGCACGGCGGCATCTCGGGGTTGGTCACGCTCGAGGATCTCATCGAGGAGCTCGTCGGGGACATCGCCGACGAGTACGATCGGGGCCCGGCCGAGATCGTCGAGATCGGTGACGGCCGCTTCCGGGTGAACTCGCGGTTGCCGCTCGAGGACGTCGGTGACCTCTTCGGGCTCGAGCTGGAGGATGACGACGTCGACTCGATCGGCGGGCTGCTCGGCAAGGCGCTCGGACAGATCCCGCAGCCCGGAGCGTCCGCGACGGTCGAGGGGCTCGTGCTCACCGGCGGTGCGTCCCGGGGGCGTGGACGCGGCATCGCGACGGTCTTCGTCGAGCGCGCGCACGAGAGATCAGAGACGGACATGGATGATGGGGGACAGCGGGATGACTGAGCAGACACGCAGCGGATTCGTGACGTTCGTGGGGCGGCCGAACGTCGGCAAGTCCACGCTCACCAACGCCCTCGTCGGCGAAAAGATCGCCATCACGAGCGAGAAGCCGCAGACCACGCGACGGGCGATCCGCGGCATCCTGAACCGTCCGGACGGACAGCTGGTGATCGTCGACACCCCCGGCATCCACAAGCCGCGCACCCTGCTCGGTGAGCGGCTCAACGACCTGGTGGAGCAGGTGCTGGGCGACGTGGACGTGATCGGCTTCTGCGTTCCCGCGACCGAGAAGGTCGGTCCGGGTGACCGCCGGATCGCCGCGTCGCTCGACGGCTACCCGCGGGCGAAGAAGGTCGCGATCGTGACCAAGACGGATGCGGCCGAGAAGGACGAGATCGTCGAGCGGCTCATGGAGGTGGATTCGCTGCGTGAGGACTGGGCGGCGGTGATCCCGCTGTCTGCACTCACCCGCGAGCAGCTCGACGTGCTCGCCGATGAGATGCTGCAGCTCATGCCGGAGGGACCACGGCTGTACGAGGACGGCATCGTCACCGACGAATCGGACGAGGACCGCATCGCCGAGATCATCCGGGAGGCGGCGCTCGAGGGGGTGCGGGATGAGCTCCCGCACTCGATCGCCGTGGTCGTCGACGAGGTCGAGCCGCGCGAGGACAGCGATCTCACCGACGTGCATGCCTCGATCGTGGTCGAGCGCGACAGTCAGAAGGCGATCATCATCGGGCGCAAGGGCGCGCGTCTGCGCGATGTCGGCGCGACCGCGCGCGAGGGCATCGAGCAGCTGCTCGGCACCAGGGTGTTCCTCAAGCTGCACGTGCGCGTCGCGAAGGAGTGGCAGCGCGACCCCAAGCAGCTGGGTCGTCTCGGCTTCTGACGCGGCGGTGGGCTGGGCCGTCGAGCCGGCCCCGACCCCGCTCAGCCCTCGACGGGCCGCAGCGCCGAGCGGACGACCACGACGCTGTCGCCGAACTCCTCGTCGGCGGCGTCCTGCACGGTGCCGTCGTCCCAGAGCACGTCCACCCAGAGGTATCCGCGGTCCGGGAACGAGCTCAGGTAGCGTGAGCCGTCGTCGCCGAGCCGGTCGGGAAGCTGCTCCTGGATCTCGAGCAGACGGGCCTCCGGCGTCTCGCCCTCCGTCCCTCCGGTCGGGTCCTCAGGCATCATCGGGTCGTACAGCGCGAGCAGCATCGGAGGCTGCGTCGAGGTGAACGTCTCGCCGTCGAAGGTGCCGGTCACCGCATACGCGCCCCACGTCACGTCGCCGCTGCTCTCGCTGCCCTCGATGCCGTCCCACGACCAGCCGGCGAGCGGAACGCCGGAGCACTGCGGCGGGTACGACTCCGCGACCGCCCCCAGGCACAGCTCGACCCTGCCATCGGCATCCATCACCGTGCCCGCGCCGATCACCTCGCCCGAGGGTGGATCCGGCGTCGGCCAGGCGGCGCCTCCGTCGTCCGGCCCCGCCGAACTCGTCGGCGGCGCCGATCCCGGCGTCGCGGAACACGAGGTCAGAGCGAGCATTCCGACAAGCGACAGGATGCTCAGAACACGGATGGTGTGCGATCTGCTCATGCTGAAGAGTGTCACCGGCGTCCGGATCGTCTCAGGCGCGTGTGCGATCGCGCACCGGATGCTGTTACGATCGACCCATGCCTCTGGGCGGTCTGCTTCTTCTTAGCTGCCGCGACGAGTCCTGATCTTCGGGCCTCTCTCGTCGCGGCGCTCGTGTTGGCCTGAGCACAATTCCTGACGAAGAAGAGCAGCCTCATCATGAAGAACAACCAGAAGCCCTCCGCGATGCCGGTGCACAAGTACCGGCCGTTCCACGAGCAGATCCGCGTCGACCTTCCCGACCGCACCTGGCCCACGAAGCGCATCACCGAGGCGCCGCGCTGGTGCGCCGTCGACCTGCGCGACGGCAACCAGGCGCTCATCGACCCGATGTCACCCGAGCGCAAGCGCGTGATGTTCGAGCTGCTCGTCAGCATGGGCTACAAGGAGATCGAGGTCGGCTTCCCGTCGGCGAGCCAGACGGACTTCGACTTCGTGCGCCAGCTCATCGAACAGAACCTGATCCCCGACGACGTCACCATCCAGGTGCTGACGCAGTGCCGCGAGCACCTCATCGAGCGCACCTACGAGTCGATCGCCGGAGCGAAGCAGGCGATCGTGCACTTCTACAACTCCACCAGCGTGCTGCAGCGCGAGGTGGTGTTCCGCTCCGACCGCGAGGGCGTCAAGCGCATCGCGCTGGAGGGCGCACGCCTGTGCCGTGAGTTCGAGAAGCGCATCCCCGACACGCAGGTGTACTACGAGTACTCGCCCGAGAGCTACACCGGCACCGAGCTGGAGTACGCCGTCGACGTCTGCAACGCGGTCATCGAGGTGCTCGAGCCCACGCCCGATCGCAAGGTGATCATCAACCTGCCGGCGACGGTGGAGATGGCGTCGCCGAACGTCTACGCCGACTCCATCGAATGGATGAACCGTCACCTGGCTCATCGCGAGAACGTCATCCTGTCGCTCCACCCGCACAACGACCGCGGCACGGCCATCGCGGCGGCGGAGCTCGGCTACCTGGCGGGCGCCGACCGCATCGAGGGCTGCCTGTTCGGCAACGGGGAGCGCACCGGCAACGTCGACCTCGTCGCGCTGGGCATCAACCTGTTCACGCAGGGCATCGATCCGCAGATCGACTTCAGCGACGTCGACCCGGTCAAGCGCACCGTCGAGTACTGCAACCAGCTGCCGGTGCCCGAGCGCAGCCCGTGGGCGGGTGACCTGGTGTTCACCGCGTTCAGCGGTTCGCACCAGGACGCGATCAAGAAGGGCTTCGAGGCGATGGCTGCGAAAGCCGAAGCCGAGGGCGTCACGGTCGACGAGATCGAATGGGCCGTTCCCTACCTGCCGGTCGACCCCAAGGATCTGGGCCGATCGTACGAGGCGGTCATCCGCGTGAACTCCCAGTCCGGCAAGGGCGGCGTCGCCTATCTGCTGAAGACCGATCACGCGCTCGACCTGCCGCGCAAGCTGCAGATCGAGTTCTCGGGCGTCGTGCAGGCCAAGACGGATGCCGAGGGCGGCGAGGTCACCAGCGGCCAGATCTGGTCGATCTTCACCGACGAGTACCTGCCGGCCGATGACAGTGCGTCGAAGTGGGGCCGTTTCGAGCTGTTGGCCACGCAGACGCGCAGCGACATGTCCGGCGAGGTCTCGCTCGACGTCGTGCTGCGCGACGATGACGAGCGGGTCGAGACCTCCGGCCGGGGCAACGGCCCGATCGCGGCGTTCATCGAGGTGCTGCGCGAACGGGGATTCGAGATCTCGCTGTACGACTACGTCGAGCACACGCTGTCCACCGGTGGCGACGCCCAGGCGGCCGCGTACATCGAACTGCAGGTCGATGATCAGCGGCTGTGGGGCGTCGGCATCGACGGCGACATCTCCACCGCGAGCCTCAAGGCGATCGTTTCCTGCGTGAACCGCTCCATCCGCACCCGCCAGAGCGAGCTGGCGGCGGTCTGACAGCCGCCCAGATCCGCCTCCGCGCCGTCATCCGTGCGCGGAGCGTCCGCCCGTGACCAACCGTCCGTGCGATCGCGAGGGCGCCCCGGAAGCACATTCCGCATCCGGGGCGCCCTCGTGCGATGACTCCCGGCCCCACTAGGGCTTGATGATCGGCACGACGCCGGTCTCCGCCGCGACCTTGCGGCGGTAGAGGCGCCGCTGCTCGGGCAGCGACACGTCGTAGAGCACGGCGAGCACCCTGATCACGGCCGTGACGACGATCCCGAGGACCGCTGCAACGGTGATGCTCATGCCGAACCGATGGGCGACGACGATGAACGCGCACCCTGCCCCGGCGGCCACCGCGTACAGCGAGCCGACATGCATGATGGCGACGGGCAGGCCCATCAGCATGTCGCGCAGCACGCTGCCGCCCACCGCCGCGCAGACGCCGACGAACACCGCGGGCACCTCCGGGATGCCGAACGCGACGGCCTTGCTCACGCCGAAGGCGCCGAACATGCCGATCACCATGGCGTCGAGCACGACGATGAACGTGTTGAGGCGATGGAAGACCCCGGCGAGCAGCATGTCCAGCAGCGCGGCCCCGGCGGCGGTCAGCAGGTACCAGTTGCTCTGCAGGGTCGCCGGCGGCTGACCGATCATCAGGTCGCGGATGAGACCGCCTCCCATGCCGATCATCACACCGATGATCGCCACACCCAGCCAGTCCAGCCGGCGCTGCCCCTGGAACCCGGAGGCGAACATTGCGCCCTGGATGCCGCCGAGGCCCACGCCCAGCAGATCCGCCCAGAGCGGGATGGTGAAGAGCGGTTCCGTCACGCGTCCA
Organism: Microbacterium sp. NPDC058345; assembly: GCF_042723855.1. Lineage (NCBI taxonomy): Bacteria > Bacillati > Actinomycetota > Actinomycetes > Micrococcales > Microbacteriaceae > Microbacterium > Microbacterium sp. NPDC058345. The sequence goes on along the minus strand of NZ_JBHXIG010000002.1, from coordinate 562,134 downwards.
TTCTTCCGTGCGCGGAGGATAATCGTCAGATGCCCACCTATCGAGACGAAGCGGTGATCCTGCGCACCCACAAGCTGGGTGAAGCCGACCGCATCGTCACCATGCTGTCGCGCAGCAACGGCAAGATCCGTGCCGTCGCCAAGGGCGTGCGGCGCACCTCCTCGAAGTTCGGCTCCCGTCTCGAGCCGTTCATGGTGGCTGACGTGCAGCTGTACCAGGGGCGCTCGCTCGACATCGTGCAGCAGGCCGAGTCGCTGGGCGCCTACGGCGCCGACATCGCCGCCGACTATGACAGGTTCACGGCGGCCAGCGCCATGGTCGAGACCGCGGATCGGCTGAACGAGGCCGAGGCGACCGTCGACCAGTATCTGCTCCTCGTCGGCGGGCTCCGAGCCCTGTCGCGAGGCGAACATGCCGCGCGCAGCATCCTCGACTCCTACCTGCTGCGCGTCATGGCGCTGTCGGGATGGGCTCCCGCTCTCGACGACTGCGCACGCTGCGGTGCGCCGGGGCCGCACGCAGCGTTCGGAGCGCCGCTGGGCGGGCTGGTCTGCGCGGCATGCGCGCCGGCCGGCAGCCCGCGCATCGCGCCATCCGCGCTCGCGCTGCTGCGAGCACTGATGGCGGGGGACTGGCAGACGGTGGATGCCGCGCCTGCGGCTGACACCGCGGCGGCATCCGGCACCATCGCCGCGTACGCCCAGTACCATCTCGAACGCGGCATCCGCTCGCTCGCGCACGTCTCCGACGGCCGCTCGGAAGGACCCCGGTGACCCCGAAACCGTACACCCACAAAGACGCCGTGCCGTACCGTCCGCTGGACTGGACCGGCATCCGTCCTCCGGCTTTCCCCGCGGTGCCGAACCACGTCGCGATCGTCATGGACGGCAACGGGCGGTGGGCGAACCGCCGGGGCCTGAACCGCATCGAGGGGCACAAGGCCGGTGAGGAGGTGCTGCTCGACGTCGTCGCCGGTGCCGTGCAGGCGGGGGTGAAGCATCTGTCGGTGTACGCCTTCTCGACGGAGAACTGGGCCCGCTCGCCCGACGAGGTGCGCTTCCTCATGGGCTACAACCGCGACGTGCTGCACCGTCGCCGGGATCAGCTGAACGAATGGGGCGTGCGGGTGCGCTGGGCCGGCCGCAAGCCGCGGCTCTGGGGATCGGTGATCAAGGAGCTGCAGTACGCCGAACAGCTCACCCGCCACAACGACGTGCTCACGCTGACGATGTGCGTGAACTACGGCGGCCGCGTCGAGCTCGTCGATGCCATGCGCGCGATGGCCGAGGACGTGAAGGCGGGCCGGCTGAAACCCGGTGCCATCACCGAGAAGCAGATCCGGGGCCACCTGTACGTGCCGGACATGCCGGACGTCGATTTGTTCCTGCGCAGCTCGGGGGAGCAGCGCACCTCGAACTTCCTGCTGTGGCAGTCGGCCTACGCCGAGATGGTGTTCCTCGACACGCTGTGGCCGGACTTCTCGCGGGAGGAGCTCTGGCGCGCCATCGGCATCTATCTGTCGCGCGATCGCCGTTTCGGCGGCGCGGTGGACGCGCCCTCCGCCGAGGACGACAGCTGACGCAGCCAGCGCTCCGCCTCGCGCGGATGTCCGAAGCGCATCACCCGCAGGTGCGGGTACTGCTTCCGCAAGCCCGGCATGCGCTCGGTCCAGTGCCCCAGCGTCTTCGTCTGCCACGCGAGGATGTTCTGGTGCGGGTCGGGGTGGAACATGTTCACCAGCCCGCGTTCGCGATTGCCGTTCCACAGCTCGGTCCTGAGCACCGCACGGCCGAATGTGCGCCGGATGAGCCTCGCGCGCACGACGCGGTACGGATAGTCGAGCCAGATCGCCAGCTGCGCGCGGGGCGCGAGGATCTCGCTGGTGCCCTTGCTGGTGTACTGCCATTCGGTGACCCAGCGCTCTTCGGCGGCGAAGGCGCGCACGTCGTCGAGGAAGCTTGTCCGCGGAGTCCAGTCCGGGCCGTGGAAGAGCGCATCGATCTCGACATGACGCAGATCCCACGCCGTGGCCAGCCGGCGCGCGAACGTGGTCTTGCCCGACCCCGTCACCCCGGCGACGAGAACGCGGGAGAAGGACGCGACAGGCGGCGAAGGCATCCGTGGATGCTATCAGCGGAATACGATCCGCGCGGCTGCCGTTGCACCGGAGTGTGAGCGAACCCATCTCGATCGACATCTGGTCCGACATCGCCTGCCCGTGGTGCTACATCGGCAAGCGCAACCTGGAGAAGGGGCTGGCCGCCGTCGCGGATGACGCGGACGCGCCGCAGGTGAACATCACCTTCCACTCCTTCGAGCTGTCACCCGACACGCCCGTCGACTTCGACGGCGACGAGGTCGACTTCCTCGCCGGTCACAAGGGCATGCCGCGCGAGCAGGTCGAGCAGATGCTGTCGCACGTGACGGACGTCGCCGCCGGCGCCGGCCTGCAGTACCGCTTCGACCTGCTGCAGCACACCAACACGGTCAAAGCCCACGAGCTGCTGCACTTCGCGAAGGCGAAGGGCCGGCAGCACGAGATGGAGGAGCGGCTGATGTCCGCCTACTTCACCGAGGGCAGGCACGTGGGCCGCATCGACGACCTCGTCGAGCTGGCGGTCGAGGCAGGACTGGATGCCGATGACGCACGCACGGCGCTGGAATCGGCGGAGTATCTCGATGCCGCGCGCGCCGATCAGGCGCAGGCGCGGGCATACGGCATCAACGGCGTGCCGTTCTTCGTCATCGACGGCCGATACGGCATCTCCGGCGCGCAGCCGCCCGCCGCGTTCGAGAACGTGCTGCGCGACCTGTGGGCCCAGCGCGGAGCGCCCGTCGAGGCCTGAACGCTGTCGGCCCGATCCGATCGGACGAGGGCGGAAATTCAGGGTTGTGAGCGGTGGATGCCGAGCACGCCGCGCTCAGCGACGAGCCGCGACCAGTGCGTCTTCGATCGCCGCGACGATCTCGGGTGCGTCAGGGCGCTGCTTCGGGCGGAAGCGCTGCACCGAGCCGTCCGGCCCGACGAGGAACTTCTCGAAGTTCCACTCCACGCGGCCGGCCTTGCCGGCGGCATCCGCGGTCTGCGTGAGCGCCTTGTAGAGCTCGTGCGCGTGCTTGCCGTTGACCTTGACCTTGTCGTTCACGGGGAAGCTCACACCGTATGTCGTGGAGCAGAACTCGAGGATCTGCTCCATCGACCCCGGCTCCTGTCCGAAGAACTGGTTGCAGGGGAACCCGATCACGGAGAATCCGCGGTCGCCGTAGTCGCGCTGCAGCTGCTCGAGCTGCTCGTACTGCGGGGTGAGACCGCACTTCGAGGCGACGTTCACCACGAGCACGACGTCGGAGCCGTAGTCGTCGAGGGTCTTGCGGTCGCCGGCGGCGTCGACGAACGGGATCTGGCGGAGCGGGATGTCGGTCATATCCACAGCCTAATTCCGGCGCCGCCGGTGGGCGCCGTCGTCTGGGAGAATGGAAGGGACATGACTCTCGCCACGCACACCCCTCTCGCCACCGCGGCGGCGCCCGCGCTGCGCATCGGACCGATCGACCTCGACGTGCCCGTGGTGCTCGCTCCGATGGCCGGCATCACGAACACCGCGTTCCGTCGCCTCTGCCGCGAGTACGGCGCCGGCCTGTACGTCAGCGAGATGATCACGTCGCGCGCACTCGTGGAGCGCAACGCGATCACCATGCGCCTGATCCAGCACCACGAGAGCGAGACCCCTCGGTCGATCCAGCTGTACGGCGTCGACCCGGCGACGATCGCCGAGGCCGTGCGCATCATCGTCGCCGAGGATCGGGCCGATCACATCGACCTCAACTTCGGTTGTCCGGTTCCCAAGGTCACCCGCAAGGGGGGCGGAGCGGCGCTGCCGTGGAAGACGACGCTGTTCGCCGACATCGTGCAGCGCGCGGTGCGGGCGGCCGGCGACGTCCCGCTCACGGTGAAGATGCGCAAGGGCATCGACCGCGACCACCTGACGTTCCTCGACGCCGGACGTGCCGCGGAGGACGCCGGCGCCGCCGCCGTCGCGCTGCATGCGCGCACCGCGTCGGAGTACTACTCCGGGCATGCGGATTGGGGCGCCATCGGTGCGCTGAAGCAGGCTGTCACCAGCATCCCGGTGCTCGGCAACGGCGACATCTGGTCAGCCGACGACGCCGTCCGGATGATGACCGAGACCGGCTGCGACGGCGTCGTCGTAGGGCGCGGCTGCCTCGGACGGCCCTGGCTCTTCGGTGAGCTGGCCGCCGCACTCGGGCCGGCCGATGCCGCCCCGCCCGCCGTCGACGCGACGCTGCATTTCGTGGCGGCTGCGTTCCGGCGGCACGCTCAGCTGCTCGTTGAGTTCTTCGAGGACGAGGATCGCGGCTGCAAGGACGTGCGCAAGCATGTCGCCTGGTACTTCAAGGGCTATCCCGTCGGAGGGGAGCTGCGCGCAGCGCTGGCCCGGGTCTCGACGCTGCAGGAGATCGACGATCTGCTCGGCCCGCTCGAGGACGCCCCGTATCCCGGTGCCGGTGCGGAGGGCCAGCGCGGCCGCGCCGGCTCGCCGAAGCGCACGGCGCTGCCGGAAGGGTGGCTGACCTCGCGTGACATCGCCGCCGAGACCGGCGACATGATGCGCGGGGCGGAGATCGAGAACAGTGGTGGCTGAGGCGCCCGCGGCATCCGCGGTGCGCGCCGGCGGACCGCGACTCGTCGACGGCTACGCCGCGCACGACGCCGAGCGATTCTTCGCAGAGACGCACCGTTCGGAACGCGACGACTTCTCGCGCGATCGCGCCCGCGTGCTGCACTCCGCCGCGCTGCGGCGCCTGGCGGCGAAGACCCAGGTGCTGAGTCCGGCGAGCACGGCCGATTTCGCCCGCAACCGGCTGACCCACTCCCTCGAGGTGGCGCAGGTCGGCCGCGAGCTCGCACACGCGCTCGGCGTCTCGGGCGACGTCGTCGACACCGCATGCCTGAGCCACGATCTGGGGCACCCGCCGTTCGGGCACAACGGCGAACGCGCTCTGAACGAGTGGGCCGAGCCCATCGGCGGCTTCGAGGGCAACGCGCAGTCGCTGCGCATCCTCACCCGACTCGAGGCCAAGGTGCTCGACGACGACGACCACTCCGTCGGACTCAATCTCACTCGCGCCAGCCTCGACGCCACATGCAAGTACCCCTGGACGGTCGACAGCCCGCTGCCCGACCCGGGCGGACGGCTGAAGTTCGGGGTGTACCCCGAGGACGAGGCGGTGTTCCGCTGGATGCGCGACGGCGCGCCGGGGCGCCTGCGCTGCATCGAGGCCGAGATCATGGATCTCTCCGACGACATCGGCTATTCGGTGCACGACTTCGAGGACGCCATCGTGAACGGCTACCTCGACGTGGCCCAGCTCTCGGACCCCGTCGAGCACCACCCCCTGGTCGGGCGGATCCAGCAGTGGGTCGGCTACGACTTCACACGCGAGGAGCTGGCCGATGCGCTGTACCGGCTCACGCGTCAGCCGATGTGGCTGAAGTCGTTCGACCGGTCTCGGCAGGATCTCGCCCGCCTGAAGAATCTCACCAGCGACCTGATCGGTCGTTTCGCCCGGGCGGCCGTCGCCGCCACGAGGGAGGCGTACGGCGGTGCGACGCTCGCGCGCTACAACGCGCACGTGGTGGTGCCGCGCATCGTCGAGGCCGAGATCGCCGTGCTCAAGGGCATCATGGGCCAGGCGATCGTGACCATCGACGCACGCAAGGGCGTCTACAAGGAACAGCGCCGCGTGCTCAAGCGCCTCGCCGACGCGCTGTGGTCGACGGATGCCCTTTGGTCGGCCGGCGCCGACGTGCTCGAGCCCGCCTTCGCCGCGGACTTCCTGGCGGCCACCGATGACGCCGCCCGAGCCCGCGTCGTGGTCGACCAGATCGCGAGCCTCACGGACCAGACGGCCGTGGACTGGCACAACAGGCTGGTCGGCGAGATCGACCCCGCCGAGGTCGGCATCTGGTCGCCGCGTCACGCGCGCCCCGGCGCGCGCCGGCGTGCCGAGGCGCAGACCGTCGAAGGGGCGGTCTGATGCCCCGCATCCGGCAGGCGGACGTCGAAGAGGTCAAGACCCGCACGAACATCGCCGACATCGTGGGCGAGAGGGTCGCGCTGAAGTCCGCCGGTGTGGGTTCCATGAAGGGCCTGTGCCCGTTCCACGACGAGAAGAGCCCGAGCTTCCACGTGCGCCCGCAGGTCGGTTACTACCACTGCTTCGGATGCGGAGCATCCGGCGACGTGTACTCGTTCCTGCGCGAGATGGATCACGTCAGCTTCACCGAGGCCGTGGAACGGCTGGCCGGACGCATCGGCTACTCGCTGCACTACGAGGACGGCGGCGCCGCTCCGGAGACCAGCGGACGCAGCCGGCTGTATGCGGCGAACACCGCCGCGGGAGAGTTCTTCCGCTCGCAGCTGCTGAGCGCCGAGGCCGAGAGCGCGCGGCGGTTCCTCGGCGAACGCGGCTTCGATGCGGGAGCCGCCGCGCACTTCGGTGTGGGCTACGCGCCCCGGGGCTGGGATGGGATGCTGAAGGCGCTCATCGCGCAGGGCTTCACCCGCGACGAGCTGACCGCTGCCGGCCTCGTCTCCGCGGGCCAGCGCGGCGTGTACGACCGCTTCCGCGGCCGCGTGGTGTGGCCGATCCGGGATGTCACCGGACAGACGATCGGGTTCGGTGCGCGCAAGCTGTACGACGACGACCAGGGGCCGAAGTACCTGAACACGCCCGAGACGCCGATCTACAAGAAGGCGCAGGTGCTCTACGGTCTCGACCTGGCCAAGCGGGACATCGCGCGCGGCGACCCGCGACGCGTCGTCGTCGTCGAGGGGTACACCGATGTGATGGCCTGCCATCTCGCGGGTGTGACCACGGCGATCGCGACCTGCGGCACCGCGTTCGGCACCGAGCACATCAAGGTGCTGCGGCGGGTGATGGGCGACGATTCCGCCGCGGGAGAGGTGGTCTTCACCTTCGACGGCGACGAGGCGGGGCAGAAGGCGGCCCTGCGTGCCTTCTCGGAGGACTCCCGCTTCACCGCGCAGACGTTCGTCGCCGTCGCGCCGGACGGGCTCGACCCGTGTGATCTGCGTCTGCAGCGTGGAGACGCCGCCGTGCGCGGTCTGATGGACGCCAAGGTGCCGATGTTCGAGTTCGCGATCGATCGCAAGCTCGCAGGCTTCGATCTCGCCACGGTCGAGGGGCAGGTGGGCGCGCTGCGCGCGGCCTCGCCGATCGTCGCCGAGATCCGCGACGAGCTGCTCCGACCCGGGTACGAACGCGTGCTGGCACGACGGCTGGGCATGGATCCCACGGCCGTGCACCAGCAGGTGATGCGCGCGTCTCGGGCGCCGGCGACACCGGGCAGGCAGGACCAGCGGCCGCCGGCCGGGGGATCCCAGCCCGGGGCAGAGCCCGCGACGGCACGGATGCGCCTGCAGGATCTGCCGCGCACCGCCGATGTCGCGATCGAGCGCGACGCGCTGATGGGCGTACTGCAGTACGGGCACCGCATCGACATCGACCTGCTTTCGCGGGCGCTGGCCGAGCCGTTCCGCCACCCCGCGCTCGAGGCCGTGCGCGAGTCGGTCGCCGCGGTCGCGGACCGCACCAGGGTCGGCTGGGCGACGGCGGCCGCGGATGCCGTGCGCGAGCCGTATCGCGGCCTCGCCGGGGAGCTGCTCATGATGCCGTTCCCCGCGCGGGACGAGGAGGGCGCTCTGGCCTCGGCCGCCGATCTCTGCCGCCGCCTGATCGTGCGCGGCATCGACCGTGAGAAGAACGAACTGCTCGGTGCCGTGCAGCGGGTGCCGGCGGACTCGGACGGAGGACGGGCACTGCGGATGCGATTGCGCGATCTCGATGCAGAGCGGGCGAGATTCGCCGAGTCCTGAGCGCGAACACCGCGCGAGCGGGCAGGATGGAGTCATGTCTGCCGCCGGTGCGAATGCGATCGAGTGCTCCGATCTGGTGATCGACCGCATCGGCCACGGGGGTGTCACGCGCGCGATCGACGGGGTCAGCTTTCAGGTCGAGCCCGGCGGACTGCTGTGCATCGGCGGTCCGACCGGATCGGGGAAGTCCACGCTGGTGGCTGCACTCGCCGGCAGGGCCGATGCCTCGCTGCGCGTCGCCGGCGGTCAGGCGCAGGTCTGCGGAGTGAACATCCGCCGGCCCGGTCGCAAGCTGCGCGTACTCACCGCGCTGAGCGGATACGTCGGACAGGGCGCGGGCGCCGCTCTGCCGCCACGGCTGACGGTGGGTGAGGTGATCTCCGAGCCGATCACGCTGCGCGAGAAGAAGGTGAACAGCAAGGCGCTGGCGATCCGCGTGGCGTCGCTGCTCGACGAGCTGCACCTTCCGCTCGGTGCCGCATCGAAGTTCCCCTATGAGCTCAGCGCCGGCATGCGTCAGCGCGTCGCGATCGCCCGTGCGCTCGTGATGGAGCCTCGCGTGCTCATCGCCGACGAGCCCCTTTCGAACCTCGACCTCGAGGTGCGCCCGGTGGTGTTCGACGCGATCACGCGCCGGCGCACCGAGCGGTCGATGGCAGCGCTGCTGGTGACCAACGACGCGGCGTTCATCCGCGAGCTGGGTGCGGAGGCGCTGATGCTCCGCACCGGTCACGTCGTCGCGCGCGGCGTCGGCCGCAACCTCATCTGGGCGCCGAACGCGGAGGGCGATTTCCGTGGCTGACCGCGCCACGCCCGGGCGCTGGCCGGTGTTCAGCAGCACCCGCGGAGTTTGCTAAGCTGGGGGAGTTGCCCGCCGAGCGGGGAACGTGATCCTCGGTAGCTCAATTGGCAGAGCAGCCGGCTGTTAACCGGCAGGTTCTTGGTTCGAGTCCAAGCCGGGGAGCCAACAGAAGCCCCGCCCCTGTGGCGGGGCTTCGGCGTCTGACGCTTCCCCCCCCCGACGCTGTCAGCGCTTGACGCCCGCCAGGCTGCCCTGCACGTCGCCCTCCGGGTCGCCGATGATGCACTGCACCAGGCGGTCATCGGCGGACCAGCTCTCGGCGGTGGGCTCGAACCAGGTGTAGGCGAGTGACGACTCCTGGTACCCGACGCCGACGAACGTCGCGAACTCCGCCTCGCAGAACTCGGTCGCCGGCTCTTCGATCGCCTCGGTGCCGGGGAACTCGCCGTCCTCCAGGTCGAACTCCGCGTAGACCTCGAACGGATGCGCCTGCTCGCAGGGCACCACCGGCGCACTGGTCGTCTCGCCGCCGGTGAGGGCATCGGCGGTCAGGCAGTCGCCGACCTTCAGGGAGAAGATGTCGATCTGCTTCTCTTCGGTGACCCTGCCGTCCCGGTCGCGCTGAGCGTCGCCGCCGTTGATGATGCCGGTGATCGTGCCGCAACCGCTGAGCATCGCGGAGAAGAGGATCGCCGCTGCGGTGACGGTGAGGACGCGACGGATGCGGGTGTCGAGCATGGCGGCAGGTCACCCCTCGAGGTCGTCGACGCCGGGCATCCAGCTGGCGCCGGGACGGCCCCACCCGCGCTTGCGGGCGATCTTCTGCACGGTCTTGCGATCGCCGTCCGACAGCCGGTCGACATAGAGGATGCCGTCGAGGTGGTCGAACTCGTGCTGCATGATGCGGGCCCGCCATCCGTCCACCTCGAGGCGCACGGGAGCGCCCTCGAGATCGGTGCCGGTCACCATCACCCGGTCGGCGCGTCTCAGCGGGAATCGCTCGCCGGGGAACGACAGGCACCCCTCCGACTCCAGGTCGGGGTCGGGCGAGCCGGGCTCGGGCGGCGTCATCCACAGCACCGGGTTCAGGATCTCGCCGCGCCACGGCTGCTCGTCGTCGTCGACGTACGAGTACACATAGACGCGCAGTGCGACGCCCACCTGCGGGGCGGCCAGGCCGACGCCGGGTGCGGCGTCCATGGTCTCGTACATGTCGGCGACGAGAGTGCGGATCTCGTCGGTCACCTCGCCCACCGGGCTCGCGGGGGAGTGCAGGACGGGATCGCCCATGATGCGGATCGGAAGAACAGCCACGCCACAACACTACTGGGCGGCCGATGGCCGGTAAGGTCGTACTGTGCATCATGGGGTGGAGATCGCTGAGGGCGTCCGCGACCAGCTGGTCGGCGTGTTCGAGAACCCGGCGCTCCTGCTCGGCATCCCTCTCGCCCTCGCCGGCGCCGTCTTCATGTCGCTGGGCGCGCAGTACCAGCACCGCGGTGTCGAGAAGGTCGAGCGGATCACCGGCGTCGAGGGCACGAGCGGGCTCAGCGGCGCGCAGCTGCGCGGTCTGCTGCGACGGCCGTCGTGGATCCTCGGAACCGTCATGCTGGGCTTCGCCATCGCGTGCCAGCTCAGCGCGATCGCGATCGCACCGCTGATCGTCGTGCAGCCGCTGGGCGCGGTCGCCCTCGTGATCACGACGCTGCTCAACGCGCGCATCTCAGGTCACGCACCCACCCGGCAGTCGCTGATCGCGATCGGGTGCTGTCTGGGCGGCATCTTCCTGTTCGTCGCCCTCGCCGCGTTGTACGCCACCGAGCGCGAGATCAGCAACGAGGATCTGTTCACGATCCTCACCGTGCTGCTGCTGGTGATCATCGTGCTCGGCGCCTGCTGGCTGATCCTGCGACACCGCATGCGCGCGCTGTTCTACGTCACCGGCGCCGGCATCCTCTACGGCTTCGTCGCCACCCTCGCCAAGGCCGTCATCAAGCGCATCCAGGCGGGCGACTTCGAGTGGCTCACCGTGGTGTGCGTCATCGCACTGATCGCCGCCGGCGTCGTGGGCGCTTACTTCGTGCAGACCGCGTACAGCTCCGGACCGCCCGACCTCGTGATCGCCGGCCTCACCGTCATCGACCCGATCGTCGCCGTGCTCATCGGCGCGCTCGTGCTCGGCGAGGCGGAGGCCGCACCGCTGTGGGTGGTCATCGTGTTCGTCGTCGCCGGTGCCATCGCGGTGTGGGGTGTGTTCGGGCTGGCCCGCTACCATCCGCAGGTGCTCAGCGAGAGCCAGGAGCTCGCCATCCGTCGCGGCAGCGGGGGAACGGCGGCACCTGGCGACGGGAACGACAGCGCGAACCCGCTGCGGCCGCCCGGGCCGCAGCATCCGCCCGCCGAACCGGGAGGCGCGGACGACCGCGACGATCAGTAGTCGCGGTCGATGAGGTCGGGGGAGACCTCGGCCGCAGCGGCCTCGTCGACGAAGAAGACGGTGCGCCGGCGGCCCTTCGCCCCGGCTGCGGGAACGCTCTGGTAACTGGCGCCGGCCAGGGCCAGCCCCAGCGCCGACGCCTTGTCGGCGCCCGTGAGAACCAGCCACACGCGCTTGGAGGCGTTCAGCACGGGGCGGGTCAGGGTGACCCGCTCGGGGGGCGGCTTCGGCGAGTTGCGCACCGGCAGCGCCGCGGCATCCGTCACGGTCACCTCGGCGCGGTCGGGGAACAGCGAGGCGATGTGCCCGTCCGGTCCCACGCCGAGGAAGCACACCGCGAACGACGGCCACGGCTCGTCGCCCCGCCCGAAGCGGGCGAGGTCGTCGGCATAGGCGGCTGCGGCCTCGTCGAGGCCGACTCCGGAGGAGGGCACGGCGATTTCATGGATGTTCTCGGCCGGGATGCTGAGACGGTCGAGCAGCGCCTCGCGGGACGACCGGGAGTTGCGATCGGCGTCGTCGAGTTCGACGAAGCGCTCGTCACCCCACCAGAAGTGCACCAGCGACCAGTCGATCGTGCGGATGCGCTCGTCGTCCGCGGCGGCCGCGAGGACCGCGCCGCCCATCGACCCGCCGGTGAGGCAGATGTGTGCGAGGCGTCCGTTGCGCGTGCGGGCGACCACTCGGGCGAGGAACCGATCCGCGACGCGCGCAGCCAGCGCTGCGGGCGTCGGCTCGACGACGACGGTCTTGGTCGATCCCTGCACCTTCATGCTCACCCGCTCACTTCTCCGCCGGCCCGAGCCGACTCCATCCCTCGGTGATGACCCGACCGTACAGCAGATCCGCGTCGAGGCGCCGCAGTTCCTCGGCGAGGCACTCGCGCAGCGTGCGCCGCGGCAGATGCAGTTCGTGATCGGGCTGCCCCGGCTGCGTCAGCACCGCCACGCCGGGCTCGGGCCGCTCGAGCAGGATGTCACCGCTCGCCCGCGTCAGACGCACGGACTTGATGCCCTCCTGCCAGTGCTCAGGGTCTTCGTACGACCAGCTCACCGGCACATCCAGCGCCATGCGCAGCCAGGCGGCCAGCAGGGCCGTCGAGGGCGATGCGGCGGCGCCGCGCACCTCGACGGCGGTGACCCGCTCGTAGGGCGGCTGATCGAGCACCGCCGCCAGTTGCTCGCGCCAGTGGGTCAGGCGCGTCCATGCCAGATCGGTGTCGCCGGGAGCGTGCGTCCTGCCGAGCAGCGCGAGACGCTCGGGCACATCGGGTGCTGTCGCCGCATCGGTGATCCGGCGCTGGGCGATGCGCCCGAGCGGCGACGCCGCGGCATCCGTCGGCGCCTCCTCCGGCCACCACGCGACGACGGGCGCGTCGGGAAGCAGCAGGCCCGTGACCAGGCTCTCGGTGTTGCTGGACGCGTCACCGTGGGCACGAAGCACGATGACCTCGCTGGCGCCCGCGTCGCCTCCGACGCGGATCTGCGCGTCGAGATGCGCGTCGCCGTCGTCGGCGATCAGCACGATCACGCGCATCGGATGCTCGCGCGACGCGTCGTTCGCCGCATCGATGGCGGCCTCGGCGACGCCGTGACGGGCGATGATGATCAGGGTCAGCACGCGACCGAGGGCGACGGCACCGCCCTCCTCGCGAACCCGCACGAGCTGCTTCGCGACCTGGCTGACCGTGGTGTCGGGAAGGTCGATGATCACGGGCGTCTCCAGACTCGTCCGTCGCGGGCAAGAAGTGCGTCGGCGGATGCCGGCCCCCAGGAACCGGGGGCGTACTGCTCGAGCGGCGCGTGCAGCGATGCCCAGTACTCCTCGACCGGGTCGAGGATCTTCCAGGACAGCTCGACCTCCTGGTGCCGCGGGAACAGCGGCGGGTCGCCGAGCAGCACGTCCAGGATGAGCCGCTCGTACGCCTCGGGGCTGGCCTCGGTGAACGCGTGGCCGTAGCCGAAGTCCATCGTCACGTCGCGCACGTTCGCGCCGCTTCCCGGCACCTTCGAGCCGAACCGGATGGTGACGCCCTCATCGGGCTGCACCCGGATGACCAGCGCGTTCTGGCCGAGCTCCGCGGTCTGTGCGCGGCCGAACAGGTGCTCGGGCGCGCGCTTGAACACCACGGCGATCTCGGTGACCCGGCGACCCAGCCGCTTGCCGGTGCGCAGGTAGAACGGCACGCCCGCCCAGCGGCGCGTATCGATCTCCAGCTTCACCGCCGCGTACGTCTCGGTGGCCGACTGCGGGTCCATGCCCTCCTCCTCGAGGAAGCCGTTGACCCGCTCGCCGCCCTGCCACCCGCCGGCATACTGGCCGCGGGCGGTGGCGAGGGACAGGTCGTCTGGCAGGCGCACGGCCTCGAGGACCTTCTCCTTCTCGGCACGCAGGTGGTCGGCCGACATGCTGATCGGCTCTTCCATGGCGGTCAGGGCGAGCAGCTGCAGCAGGTGGTTCTGGAAGACGTCACGCGCGGCGCCGACGCCGTCGTAATACCCGGCGCGACCTCCGACGCCGATGTCCTCGGCCATGGTGATCTGCACGTGATCGACGTAGTTGCGGTTCCACAGCGGCTCGTACAGCTCGTTCGCGAAGCGCAGCGCGAGGATGTTCTGCACCGTCTCCTTGCCGAGATAGTGGTCGATGCGGAAGATCGAGTCGACGGGGAAGGTCTGCTCGATGACCTCGTTGAGGGCACGGGCCGATTCGAGGTCGTGGCCGAAGGGCTTCTCGATCACGACGCGTCGCCAGTGCGAGGCGTCGTCGCTGTCGGGGCCGACCAGACCCGACTCGCGCAGCTGTCTCGCCACCTCGGCGAAGGCCTTCGGCGGGATCGACAGGTAGTACGCGTGGTTACCCATGGTGCCGCGTTCGACGTCGAGCCGCTCGACCGTCTCGCGCAGTCGCGCGAAGGCCTCCGGGTCGTCGAAGGTGCCCTGCACGAACCGGATGCCCTGCAGCAGCTGCTGCCAGGTCTCCTCGCGGAACTCGGTGCGCGCGTGCTTCTTCACCGCGTCGTACACCACCTCGGCGAAGTCCTGATCCTCCCAGTCGCGGCGGGCGAAGCCGACGAGCGCGAAGCCAGGGGGGAGCAGACCGCGGTTGGCGAGGTCGTACACGGCCGGCATCAGCTTCTTGCGGGACAGATCGCCGGTGACCCCGAAGATCACCAGTGCGCTGGGGCCGGCGATCCTGTTCAGGCGACGGTCATCGGGGTCGCGGAGCGGGTTGTTTCCGCGTGAGACGGGGGCAGTCATCGGTGGGGGATATCTCCAGGTTCCGGAAGGGATTACTGAGCGGCCTCGAAGAGGGCGAGGACGTCGTCGACGGCATCCGTGATGGTGAGCGTCACGACGGGACGACCGTTCGCGGCGAGCACAGCGGCGTCGCCGGCGGCCTGCGCCTCGATCAGCCGGCCGAAGGTGAACGGGCGCCCGGGGATCTCGAGGTCGACCTCGCTGCGCTCCAGGATCTGCAGGAACACGCCCTGCGCGGGCCCGCCCTTGTGGTACTGGCCGGTGGAGTGCAGGAATCGAGGACCCCAGCCGAAGGTCGTGGGGCGCCCCGAGTCCGCCGCGACCAACTCGCGAAGACCCTGCAGCTGCTCCAGATCCAGACGGTTCACGTACGCCTGGATCGCCACGTAGCCGTCGTCGGCGAGCCGGGACCAGAGCGCATCGAGCACGCCTTCGATCGTTGCGGAGGCGGCGAGCTGCGCATCCGAGACGCGTACCTCGACGCCGTCCTGCGTGAAGGCGGGTGCGGTGGCTTCGGGTTGCGCGTCGAGCAGGCCGCGTGCGGCGGTCTTCGCGGACTCCACATCCGGCTGGTCGAAGGGGTTGATGCCGAGCAGATGCCCGGCGATCGCCGTCGCGTACTCCCAGAGCAGGAACTGCGCCCCGAGCGTGCCGCTGACCAGGATCTCGCCCGGGTGGTGCTCGGTCATGTGGAACTCATCGGCGTCGTCGACCAGCCGCACGACCTGCATGTCCTGCGGGCGGGATTCGAGCTCCGGCGACACCGGAAGCAGGACGACGGGCAGGAGGCCGGTGCCGTTCTTGCCCGTGGACTCGGCGATCAGCTGCTCGATCCAGTCGGGAAGGCCCACGATGTGGGTGCCGTCGCTGACCAGGCCGAGCTTGTCGCGCCGCGGCGCGACCCCCGTGATCGCGGCGGCCAGCCGCAGAGCCGGGTTCTCTGCGGAGTCGACGGCGAACTGCAGCATCGAGGCCTCCGCCTCGTCGAGCAGCTCGGCGATGTCGACGCCGGCCAGGCCCGCGGGCACGAGACCGAACGCGGTCAGCGCGGAGTAGCGCCCGCCCACCTGAGGGTCCGCGTGGAAGACGCGGTACCCGGCCTCGCGCGCCGACGCGTCCAGCGGCGAGCCCGGGTCCGTCACGACCACGATGTGCTCGGCGGGTTCGAGACCGACGTCCCGGAAGGACGTCTCGAAGACGCGGCGCTGCGAGTCGGTCTCGACGGTCGACCCGGACTTCGACGACACCACGAGGACGGTGCGCGAGAGGTCGCCGTCGAGCGCGGACAGCACCTGGGCGGGGGAGGTGGAGTCGAGCACGGTGAGCGGCACGCCCGCGGTGTTCGCGATGACCTCGGGGGCGAGGGAGGAGCCGCCCATCCCGGCCAGCACGACCCGGTCGACTCCCCGCGCGGCGAGAGCACGACGCAGAGCCGTGATCTCGTCGACGAGCGGCCGCGACACGGAGACCGCCTCCACCCAGCCGAGGCGGATGGCGGCCTCGGATTCGGCGTCGGGACCCCAGAGGGTCGAATCGCCGGCGGTGACACGTGACGCCACGAGGCCTGCGACGAGCCCGGGAACGAGCTCGTCGACGGCGGCCCGAGCCGCCTGCGACACGTGCACCGAGACGGTCATCGTGTGGCTTCCAGCCCCTCGGTGACCTGAGCCAGCAGACCGTGCCAGGAGTCGATGAACTTGGCGACGCCCTCCTCCTCGAGCACCTTGGTGACGTCGTGGAAGTCGACGCCCACCTCGGCGAGGCCGGCGAAGACCTCGCGCGCCTCGTCGTAGCCGCCGGTGACGGTGTCACCGGTGATGACGCCGTGGTCGAAGGTCGCCTCGAGGGTCTTCTCCGGCATGGTGTTCACGACGCCGGGGGCGACGAGCTCCGTGACGTACAGGGTGTCGGGCAGGGCCGGGTCCTTGACGCCGGTCGATGCCCACAGCGGACGCTGCAGGTTGGCACCCAGCGCGATCAGATCCTGCGCACGCTTCTCGGCGAAGGTCTTCTCGAACAACTCGTACGCGAGACGGGCGTTCGCCAGCCCCGCCTTGCCCTTCAGAGCCTGGGCCGCGTCGGTGCCGATCTTCTCCAGGCGCTTGTCGGTCTCGGTGTCGACGCGCGACACGAAGAACGACGCGACCGAGTGGATGCTCGCCAGGTCGAAGTCCGCCGAGTGCGCGCGCTCCAGACCCGTCAGGTAGGCGTCGATGACCTCCGCGTAGCGCTCGAGGCTGAAGATCAGGGTCACGTTGACGCTGATGCCGGTCGCGATCGCCTCGGTGATGGCGGGCAGGCCGGCCTTCGTTGCGGGGATCTTGACCAGCAGGTTCGGCCGGTCGATCTTGTGCCAGAGCTCCTTCGCCTGCGTCACCGTGCCCTCGGTGTCGTGGGCGAGGTCGGGGGAGACCTCGATCGAGACGCGGCCGTCGACGTGGTTCGTGGCCTCCCACACCGGGCGGAACACGTCGAGAGCATCGCGCACGTCCTGAGTGGTCGCGGCGAACACGGCCTCCTCGGCGCTCGCCCCGGATGCGGCGAGCTCGACGACCTGCGCGTCGTAGGACGTGTCGTCGGGGTTCGTGATGGCGCCGGCGAAGATCGTCGGGTTCGTCGTGACGCCGGTGACGTTGCGCGTCTCGATGAGGTGCTGCAGGTTGCCGGTGGCGATGCGCGTGCGGGACAGATCGTCGAGCCAGATGCTGACGCCGGCGGCGGAAAGGTCTGCGGTGGGGGTGCTCATGCGTTCTCCTTCAGAGTCTCGCGGGCCGCCTCGACGACGGCCTCGGCGGTGATGCCGAACTTCTGGAACAGGGTCTTGTAGTCGGCCGACGCACCGAAGTGGTCGATGCCGACGGAGCGACCGCGGTCACCCACGATCCCGCGCCAGCTCAGCACGGATCCGGCCTCGACCGAGACCCGGGCGGTGACCGAGGCGGGCAGCACCGATTCGCGGTACGCCGCGTCCTGCTCGGCGAACCACTCCAGCGCCGGCGCGGAAACGACGCGCGCGTTCACGCCCTCGGCGGCGAGGGTCTCGCGCGCACTCACGGCGAGCTGGACCTCGGAGCCGGTGGCGATGAGGATCACGTCCGGTGTGCCGTTCGGCGCCTCGGCGAGGACATATGCGCCCTTCGCAGTGTTGTCGGCCGAGGCGAACGCGTCGCCGGATGCCGCGCCATCGCCGCGCTCGAACACGGGGATGTTCTGCCTGGTCAGCGCGATGCCGGCAGGACCGGCGTTGCGGCGCAGCAGCTCGAGCCACGCGGCCGCCGTCTCGTTGGCATCCGCCGGGCGCACGATCGTGAGATTCGGGATCGCGCGGAGCGCTGCGAGCTGCTCGATCGGCTGGTGGGTGGGACCGTCTTCGCCGAGCGCGACGGAGTCGTGCGTCCACACGAAGATGCTCGGGATGTTCATCAGAGCGGCCAGGCGCACCGCGGGGCGCATGTAGTCGCTGAAGATGAGGAACGTGCCGCCGAAGGCGCGAGTCGGGCCGTGCAGCACGATGCCGTTGACGATGGCGGCCATCGCGTGCTCGCGGATGCCGAAATGCAGCACGCGGCCGTAGCGGTTGCCCTCCCATTCGTGGGTGGACCACTCGGACGGGATGAACGAGGGCGCATCCTTGATGGTCGTCAGGTTCGACTCGGCGAGGTCGGCGGATCCGCCCCACAGTTCGGGCAGCTCGGCGGCGAGCGCGTTGATCACCTGCCCGGAGGCGGCCCGCGTCGAGACGTCCTTGCCGGCCTCGAACACCGGAAGCGCGTCGGCGATGGCATCGGGCAGCTCACCCGCCTCGAGACGGTCGAGCAGCGCCTTGCGCTCGGGGTTCGCCGCCGCCCACGCGTCGAACGACTCCTGCCATTCGGCGCGCGCGGTGCTCGCGCGCTCGGCGAGCGTCGAGCGCGTGCGCTCGATCACGTCATCCGCCACGGCGAAGTTCTGCTCGGGGTCGAAGCCCAGTGCCTTCTTCGTGGCGGCGAGCTCGTCGGCGCCGAGCGCCGAGCCGTGGATCTTGCCGGTGTTCTGCTTGCCGGGCGACGGCCAGCCGATGATGGTCTTCAGGACGATCAGCGACGGCTTGCCGGTCTCCGCCTTGGCCGCCTCGACGGCCGCATGCAGCTCGGCGACGTCCTCGACGTATTCGCCGGTCTTCTTCCAGTCCACGGTCTGCACGTGCCAGCCGTACGCCTCATAGCGCGCCGCGACGTCCTCGGTGAAGGCGACGTCGGTGTCGTCCTCGATCGAGATCTGGTTCGAATCGTAGATCGCGATCAGGTTCCCCAGCTGCTGGTGACCGGCCAGCGACCCGGCCTCGCTGGTGACGCCCTCCTGCAGGTCGCCGTCGCTCGCGATGACGTAGACGAAGTGGTCGAACGGGCTGGTGCCCGCCTCTGCCTCCGGATCGAACAGACCGCGCTCGTAGCGCGCCGCATAGGCGAAGCCCACCGCCGAGGCGAGACCCTGTCCGAGCGGGCCGGTGGTGATCTCGACGCCCTTGGTGTGGCCGTACTCGGGATGACCCGGGGTCTTCGAGCCCCATGTGCGCAGCGACTCGAGATCTTCGAGTTCGAGTCCGAACCCGCCGAGGTACAGCTGCACGTACTGGGTGAGCGAGGAGTGCCCCGCCGACAGGATGAATCGGTCACGGCCGAGCCAGTCGGTGTCGCTGGGGTCGTGTCGCAGCACGCGCTGGTACAGCAGGTAGGCGACCGGGGCCAGGCTCATGGCGGTGCCCGGGTGCCCGTTGCCGACCTTCTCGACGGCATCCGCCGCCAGCACGCGCGCGGTGTCCACCGCGCGCTGGTCGATCTCGTCCCACTGAAGTTCTGTCACGGCCATGCTCCTTCTGACACTTGCGAAGGCGCCCGTATTCCCTGCGCGGTCCGCGTCGTCACGGAATGGATGCACAGCGCCGGGCGCGCGAGTGGCTTTCAGCATAGCGGGGCGGTACCGGTGAGCGGGGGCAGGTTTCACGGCGTGACGGACCGGCTCGCGAGCGTGGTCCGACACGCCCGGTGGCATAGACTGGAAGGAGTGTCCACATGCGCGCAGGAGGAGGCGATCGCGATCTCGACGACGTCGCAGACCACCGGGACGAGCCACTCGTTCGGTCAGAAGTTCCGCGGGTACATCGCGCTCACGAAGCCTCGTGTGCTCGAGCTCCTGCTCGTCTCCACGGTGCCGGTGATGTTCCTGGCCCAGGGTGGGCTGCCCGACCTGTGGCTCGTGCTGGCGACGGTCATCGGCGGGGCGATGAGCGCCGCCTCGGCGGCGTCGTTCAACATGTACCTGGACCGCGACATCGACGTGCACATGAAGCGCACCGAGAACCGTCCGCTCGTCACCGGTGAGGTGTCGCCCCGCGGCGCCCTGGTGTTCTCGTGGGTGCTCGCCGTCGTGTCCACGGTCTGGCTGCTGGTCACCACGAACGTGCTGGCCGCATCGCTGTCGGCCGGAGCGATCTTCTTCTACGTCGTGATCTACACGATGATCCTCAAGCGACGCACCGAGCAGAACATCATCTGGGGCGGCATCGCCGGCTGCTTCCCCGTGCTGATCGGCTGGACCGCCGTGACCGGCTCGCTGGACTGGCCGCCCTTCGTCCTCTTCGTCCTGGTCTTCCTCTGGACCCCGCCGCACTACTGGCCGCTGTCGATGAAGTACAAGGACGACTACGACGACGTCGACGTGCCGATGCTGGGCGTGACGCGCTCGGCCTCGCAGGTCGGTCTGCAGGTCATCCTCTACGCCTGGGCGACCGTCGCGTGCTCGCTGCTGCTCGTGCCGGTCGCGCACATGGGGCTCGTCTACACCGTGTCGGCCCTCGTCTTCGGCGGCTGGTTCATCTACGAGTCGCACCGTCTCTACAACCGCGCGGTGCGCGGCGGCGAGGCGCGTCCGATGCGCGTGTTCCACGCCTCGATCACATACCTGACGCTGATCTTCCTCTCCGTCGCGGTCGACCCGCTGCTGCCGTTCTGATAGCCGCTGCCGTTCTGACTGCTGCGGCCGTTCTGACCGCCGCCCACGTGCACTGAGCACTCCCGCCGGTCGGAACGGATCGGACGTCGTCGGCCCGGTGACCGGCCGCGCGGGTGCCGTGTGCGGTGTTGTGGCGGGTCACCCTCACCCGCGACGGACCGAGTTCAGGCGTCGACGGGTCGCTTGAGCTTCAGCACCACGACCGTGTACGCGGCGGCCGACAGCGAGGCGAGCACCATGTGGATGCCGACGAGGATCTGCGGCAGCCCCTCGCGGGCCTGCCACACGCCCACGCCGATCTGCACGAGGATCGCGAGGATGAGCACGAGCAGCCACCGCCTCAGCGGCAGCCGCAGCGCCCCCGCCGAGGCGGCGAGGACGGCGACGAGCGCGCCGAGGATGTAACCCGGCCAGGAGTGCACGTGTGCGAGCACCGTCGCATCGAAGCCGTCGCGGACCACCGCGAGGTCTCCCGAGTGCGGGCCGGAGGCGGTGGTCAGCACTCCGAAGAGGATCGTCGCCGCGAGGGCGAGTCCGGTGACGTGGGTCGTGATCGCGAACCAGAGCGGCACCGAGCGCGTGCGCGGGCCGGGAGCGACGCCGAGACGCACGAGATAGGCGGCGGTCACGCAGACCAGCAGCAGCGAAACCGTGTAGTGGAAGCCCACGATGAACGGATGCAGCTGGCTCAGCACCGCGAAACCGCCGACGACGGCCTGCGCCATGACACCGGCCAGCACGATCCAGGCGAGCACTGCCAGGTCGCGGCGCACCATGGGCCGGCGAAGCGAGTCGACCGCCCCGGCGAGCACGGCGAGCAGCAGTGCGCCCGACATGAGCGCCGCGGCGGGAAGGGACAGGAGGGAGGCCGCGATGTAGACCAGGACGGCGAGGATCACTCCGCCGAGCGCGAACCCGAGCGCACGCATGACGGCGGTGCGACCGCTCACGGCGTGCAGGGTGAAGAGCACGACCGCCAACGCGATCAGCCCCACCACACCGGTCATCGTGCGGTTGCCGAACTCGATGATGCCGTGGATGCCCTGTTCGGGCAGCGGCACGAGCGATTCCGGGGTGCACAACGGCCATTCCGTGCATCCGAGGCCGGAGTCCGTCAGGCGCACGGCTCCGCCGGTGCCGATGATGATGACCTCGGCGAGGAACGACAGCCAGGCGAACACCCGCAGCGCGCTGCGCGCACCGGGCAGCCCGGCGACGGCGTCGCCGCTCCGGCGCCGCGTCGAGCGCTCGTCGGTGCGGTGTGCGAGGGTTTCAGTCATGATGCCTCCGGGCTCGCGGGTCGGCGAGCGGGCACGGCCCGCTGATCAGGTGGAACCTGTAGAATCGGATTGTTCGGGATGGGTGCGCGACGCGCGGCGTCCATCACTGACAGTTTAGGCGCGACGCGAGCGCCGATGATGAGGGCCCACCAACGGCACCCGCTCCCGCAGACTCGACGGGGATCAGGTGTGTCGGGGCGGATGACACCGTTTTGGGACCTGTGAGGAGAGTGTGTGATGTCGGATGTGCTGATCGATCGCCCGGAGCTGGATGGTCTGGGGGTGTACGAATTCGGATGGCACGATGAGGACGCCGCTGGCGCCACCGCGAAACGCGGTCTCTCCGAAGAGGTCGTCCGTGGAATCTCGGCGCTCAAGAACGAGCCCGAATGGATGCTCAAGACCCGCCTCAAGGGACTCTCGCTCTTCGGCCGCAAGCCGATGCCGACCTGGGGTGCCGACCTCAGCGAGATCGACTTCGACAACATCAAGTACTTCGTCCGGTCCACCGAGAAGCAGGCGCAGACCTGGGAGGACCTTCCGGCCGAGATCCGCGAGACCTACGAGCGACTCGGCATCCCCGAGGCCGAGCGTCAGCGCCTCGTCGCCGGCGTCACCGCGCAGTACGAGTCCGAGGTCGTCTACCACCAGATCCGCGAGGACCTCGAGGCGCAGGGTGTCATCTTCATGGACACCGACACTGCGCTGCGCGAGCACCCCGAGTTCTTCGAGGAGTACTTCGGCACCGTGATCCCGGCCGGTGACAACAAGTTCGCCGCGCTGAACACCGCGGTCTGGTCGGGCGGCTCGTTCGTGTACGTGCCCAAGGGCGTGCACGTGGAGATCCCCCTGCAGGCGTACTTCCGCATCAACACCGAGAACATGGGTCAGTTCGAGCGGACCCTGATCATCGCCGACGAGGACAGCTACGTCCACTACATCGAGGGCTGCACGGCCCCGATCTACAAGTCGGACTCCCTGCACTCGGCCGTCGTCGAGATCATCGTGAAGAAGAACGCCCGGGTGCGCTACACGACGATCCAGAACTGGTCGAACAACGTCTACAACCTCGTCACCAAGCGCGCGGTGGCGCACGAGGGCGCCACCATGGAATGGGTCGACGGAAACATCGGCTCCAAGGTGACGATGAAGTACCCGTCGATCTTCCTGATGGGCGAGCACGCCAAGGGCGAGACCCTCTCCGTCGCCTTCGCGGGCCCCGGCCAGCACCAGGATGCCGGCGCGAAGATGGTCCACATGGCGCCCTACACGCAGTCGTCGATCATCTCGAAGTCGATCGCGCGCGGCGGCGGCCGCGCCGGCTACCGCGGCGAGGTGCGCGTGGATGCTGCAGCGCACCACTCGGCCAACACCGTCCGCTGCGACGCGCTGCTGGTCGACACCCAGTCGCGCTCCGACACGTACCCCGCGATCGACATCCGCGTCGACGACGTGCAGCTCGGTCATGAGGCCACCGTCTCGAAGGTCAGCGAGGAGCAGCTGTTCTATCTGCAGTCCCGCGGTATGCCCGAGGACGAGGCGATGGCCATGATCGTGCGCGGCTTCATCGAGCCGATCGCACGCGAGCTGCCGATGGAGTACGCGATGGAACTGAACAAGCTCATCGAGATGGGCATGGAAGGATCGGTCGGCTGAGATGACGGCCCCCACCCAGGCGCCCGCGCAGGCGTCGCAGACGAACGCGCACATCGACCCCGCGGCTCAGGTCGCCGACGCCGGGTTCGTCCCGGTGCAGACCCGCTCGGAGCGGCCCGTCTCGTTCGACCCGGACGACTTCGGCGCTCCGACCGGTCGCGAGGTCAACTGGAAGCACACGCCGATCGCGCAGCTGAAGCCCCTCTTCGAGGTCGCCGGCACGAACGACGGCGTGAGCTGCACGGTCAGCGACAGCACCGTGGTGCGGCCCGCGCTCGCGCACGGCGCCGCGCCGCGCGGTGAGTTCTTCCGTCCGGAGGACGTCGTGTCGGCGGTGGCCTGGCAGGGCGCCGACGAGGCGCTGCACATCAGCATCCCGGACGATGAGGAGCTCGCCGAGCCGGTCGTCGTGCGGATCGACGGCAACGGCGGGCGCGCCGACGGCCACCTCGTCATCGAGGCGGGACGACACAGTGCGGCCACCGTCGTGCTGCGTCACGCCGGTACGGCCCAGTACGCGCAGAACGTCGAGATCATCGTCCGCGACGGCGCACAGCTGACCGTCGTCTCGGTGCAGCAGTGGCAGGACGATGCGATCCACGCCGCCGCCCACCAGGCTCGCGTCGACCGCGACGCGAAGCTCACGCACATCGTCGTCAGCTTCGGCGGCGGGGTCGTGCGGGTGAACCCGACCCTGGAGCTCGCCGGAGCGGGGTCCGAAGGGCGCATGTACGGCCTCAGCTACGCTGACGCGGGGCAGCATCTGGAGAGCCAGGTGTACCTGCACCACAAGGGCGCCCACACCGTCGGAGACGTGCTCTACAAGGGTGCGCTGCAGGGCGCGAGCGCACACAGCGTGTGGATCGGCGACGTGCTGATAGGGCCGGGCGCCACCGGCACCGACTCCTACGAGGCGAACCGCAACCTGGTGCTCACCGAGGGCGCGCGCGCCGACTCGATCCCGAACCTCGAGATCCAGACCGGCGACATCGTCGGTGCGGGTCACGCCAGCGCCACGGGTCGTTTCGACGACGAGCAGCTGTTCTACCTGCAGGCCCGCGGAATCAGCGAGGACGAGGCGCGCCGCCTCGTCGTGCTCGGCTTCCTCACCGACATCGTGCAGCGCATCGGCATCCCCTCCCTGCAGGAGGAGCTGCTGATCGCCATCGAAGCCGAGCTCGCGCAGGTGGACGCGTGAGCGCGCAGCGCGCCTGCGGCGTCGCCGAGCTCGAGCAGGACACGCCCCTGCGGGTCGAGCTCGACGGCGTCCCCATGGCGATCGTGAAGGACTCCGACGGAGAGATCCACGCGATCGGCGACACCTGCACCCACGGCGACATCTCGCTGTCCGAGGGTTTCGTCGAGGGCAAGATGCTGGAGTGCTGGGCGCACGGCTCGGCGTTCTCGCTCTGCACCGGCAAGCCCCTGAACCTCCCCGCTTACGAGCCCGTCCCCGTCTACGCCGTCGAGATCGACGGCGACGACGTGCTCATCGACCCCACTGTCACGAAGGAAGTCTGAATGTCTGTTCTCGAGATCCGCGATCTGCACGTGACGGTCGAGACCGATGAGGGCACCACGCCGATCCTCAACGGCATCGACCTGACCATCCGCACCGGTGAGACGCACGCCATCATGGGCCCGAACGGCTCCGGCAAGTCGACCCTGGCGTACACCATCGCCGGCCACCCGAAGTACACCGTCACCCAGGGCTCCATCACCTTCGACGGTGAGGACGTGCTGGCGATGAGCGTGGACGAGCGCGCCCGCGCCGGCCTCTTCCTCGCCATGCAGTACCCGGTCGAGATCCCGGGCGTCACCGTGACGAACTTCCTGCGCACCGCGAAGACCGCTCTCGACGGCGAGGCGCCCTCGATCCGTCAGTGGACCAAGGACGTCAAGGGCGCCATGGCCAACCTGCGCATGGACCCCAAGTTCGCGCAGCGCAACGTCAACGAGGGCTTCTCCGGCGGTGAGAAGAAGCGTCACGAGATCCTGCAGCTCGAGGTGCTGCAGCCCAAGCTCGCCGTGCTCGACGAGACCGACTCGGGTCTCGACGTCGACGCGCTGAAGATCGTGTCCGAGGGCGTCAACCGTGCCAAGGAGTCCACGAACCTCGGCGTGCTGCTGATCACGCACTACACCCGCATCCTGCGCTACATCCGCCCCGACTACGTGCACGTCGTCGTCGCGGGGAAGATCGTCGAGGAGGGCGGCCCCGAGCTGGCAGACCGCCTGGAGGACGAGGGCTACGACCGGTTCCTCGACCCCGGCGCGCCCGTCGAAGCGTAGGCTGGTGTCATGACCGCAACGCTGACCGAGGAGAAGTACGACGAGGTCACCGAGGCTCTCAAGGACGTCATGGATCCTGAGCTCGGGATCAACGTCGTCGACCTCGGCCTGATCTACGATCTCGCCTGGGACGACGAGAACGACGCCCTGGTCATCCACATGACGCTGACCAGCGCCGGCTGCCCGCTCACCGATGTGCTCGAGGAGCAGACCGCGCAGGCACTCGACGACGTCGTGGAGCGGTTCCGCATCAACTGGGTGTGGATGCCGCCGTGGGGCCCGGAGCGGATCACCGACGACGGGCGTGACATGATGCGCGCGCTCGGCTTCGCGATCTGATCCCCTTCACACGCACTTCCGGAAGGCGGTCGCTCCCCGAGGGGCGACCGCCTTCGCGCGCGTAGGCTGAGCGTATGACGATGCAGGTCAGGGCTCTGAGTCTCGCGCAGCTCCGCGAGCGCAGCAGTGAGAAGTGGCGCGAGTACCCGGAGGACGTTCTTCCGCTGTTCGTCGCCGAGATGGACTTCCCGCTGGCACCGGCGATCACGCGCGCGCTCGAGCAGGCGGTGCGGATCGGCGACACCGGATACGTCGCCTCGCGCACCCCGCTGGCCGCCGCATACGCCGGCTTCGCGCAGCGTCGCTTCTGCTGGCATCCGGATGCCGCCCGGATGCGCTCGACGGCCGACGTGAGTATGGGCATCGTCGAGATCCTGCGCCGGGTCATCCAGCCGGGGGAGCGGGTCATCGTGAACCCGCCGATCTATCCGCCGTTCTTCGACCTCGTCGATGAGGCGGGCGGTGTCGTCGAGCGGGTGCCGCTGCGTGACACCGGCGACGGCTGGGAGCTCGATCTGGACGGCATCGAGCAGGCGCTGGCGGAGGGCGCCCGGGCGGTGCTGCTGTGCAATCCGCACAACCCCACCGGCACCGTGCACTCCGCGCAGAGCCTGGACGCACTGGCGCGCCTCGCCGAGCAGTACGACGCCGCGGTGGTCTCCGACGAGATCCACGCCCCGCTGACGCAGCCCGGCGTGCGCTTCACCCCCTTCCTCGCCTGCGGCGAGGCCGCCGAGCGTGTCGGCTTCGCGATCGTCAGCGCGAGCAAGGCGTTCAATCTCGCCGGACTCAAGTGCGCGCTGATGGTGGCCGCGTCCGACGCCAACGCGGCGCTGCTGCGCGCGCTTCCGGTCGAGGTCGAATGGCGCACGGGGCAGTTCGGGATGCTCGCTGCCGTGGCGGCCTTCGTGCCCGAGAGCGACGAGTGGCTGGACGGCCTGCTCGCGGCGCTCGATGAGAACCGGCGACTGCTCGCGGACCTGCTCGCCGAGCATCTGCCAGAGGCGCGGTACCGGATGCCGGATGCCGGCTACCTCGCCTGGGTCGATCTGACCGAGCTGGGCTGGGGCCCGAACCCCGCGAAGCGCATCCTGCGCGAGGCGAAGGTCGCCCTGCACTTCGGGCCGGCCTTCGGCGCGGAGGGAGCGGGACATGTGCGCGTGAACTTCGGCACCAGTCCGGAGATCCTCACCGAGGCCTTCGAGCGCATCGGACGAGTGCGGGCCGCGTCGGACGCGGCGTCGGAGTGAGCGGCACGACAGCGGCGAGCATCTGGGACCGCACCAGGCTCGGCATCACCGTCGGCACCGTCGCGCTGATCTTCCTCGCGGCGATCGAGGCTCTCGCCGTCACCACCGTGATGCCCGTCGTCAGCACCGATCTGCACGGCGACGCGCTGTTCGCGGTGGCGTTCTCCGCGACGCTCGCGACCGGCGTCATCGGCATGGTCGGCGCGGGTGCCTGGAGCGATCGGTCCGGGCCGCGTGCCCCGCTGTACGCGGCGGTGCTGTTGTTCGCCGTGGGACTCCTGGTGTCCGGATTCGCGCTCGACATGTACACCTTCATCGTCGGCCGGCTGATCCAGGGGCTCGGCGCCGGTGGACAGACCGTGGCGGTGTATGTCGTCGTCGCCCGGGTGTATCCGTCCCACCTGCACGGCAGGATCTTCGCCGCGTACGCGGCCGCATGGGTGGTGCCCTCGATGATCGGGCCGTTCCTCGCCGGGGCTGTGGCGGAGTTCCTGCACTGGCGCTGGGCATTCCTCGGCGTCGCGGTGCTGACGGCGGCCGCGTTCGCGCTCGTGGCGGCGCGACTGCGCGGCGTCTCGTTGGCGAAGGATGCCGACGAGCCGGTCGATCCGCCGGCCGGCCGGGCGCAACCCGGATCCGCCGGGCGGCGCGGCGGGATCGTGACCCGGATGCTGCTCGCCATCGTCGTCGCCGTCTCCGCCGTCGCCGTCGGCCTCTCCGCCGACGCTCCGCCCGCGTTCGGTGCGCCGATCGCGCTGGCGTCGATCATCGTCATCGGGGTCGCGATCCTGCCGCTGTTGCCGCGCGGCACGCTGCGCGCGTCGGCCGGACTGCCGAGCACGGTGCTGATGCGGGGGCTCGCCGCCGGTGCGTTCTTCGCCGCCGAGGCGTATGTGCCGAAGCTGCTGATGGACCGCTTCGATTTCTCGCCGACGATCGCCGGTCTCGCTCTCACCCTGGCGGCGCTCGGTTGGTCGAGCGCATCCGCCGTGCAGGGCCGCTACGGTGAGCGGCTCGGCAGCACCCGGATCGTCGTGATCGGCGTCCCGCTCATGCTGCTGGCGGTCGCGGCGATCCTGTTCGTCGTGATCGCCGGCACGGCGCCGTGGGTGGCCGTCGTCGGCTGGGGACTGGCCGGAGCGGGGATGGGGCTGATCTATCCGCGCCTCACGGTGCTGACGCTGGCCTACTCGACGACGGCGAACGAGGGCTTCAACTCCGCCGCTCTGTCGATCTCGGACTCGACGGGCTCCGCGGTGATGATCGCCCTCGCCGGTCTCGGCTTCGTGCTGCTGCCGATCGGCGGCTCCGGCTACCTCACCGTCTATCTGATCGCCGCGGCGATCCTGCTGGTGTCGCTGCTGCCCGGGCTCAAGATGGGCGACGGGCGGCGCTGAGCGCGGCGAAGCTGCGCACGCCGGCGTCGAACACCAGGTCGGCTCGATGCGCCGGGTCCGCCGCGTCCGGCTCCACGGCTCCGATGCTCTGCGCGTGCATGCGCTGCTGCAGCAGCGCGCTGTGGCCCAGGATGAACTCGAAGGCGGCATCCGCGAGCGCGTCACCGGCGTCATCTCCGAGCGACGCGGTCAGCGCGTCCTGCGCCCTTCGTGCGCCGAGGCGCAGGGCATAGGTGCTCATCAC
Organism: Microbacterium sp. NPDC058345; assembly: GCF_042723855.1. Taxonomy (NCBI): domain Bacteria; kingdom Bacillati; phylum Actinomycetota; class Actinomycetes; order Micrococcales; family Microbacteriaceae; genus Microbacterium; species Microbacterium sp. NPDC058345. The sequence continues at coordinate 533,264 of NZ_JBHXIG010000002.1, read as the reverse complement.
CACCTCCGCTCCGTCGCGGTAGGCGAGCAGCGCATCGCGGATCGCGCGGGCCGTGTCGGGCAGGGGTGCCGCAGCATCCGGTTGCGGCACCGCCTCGAGGATGCGGTCGGCGACCGCCGCGAGTAGCTGCTGCTTGTTCGGGAAGTGCCAGTACAGCGCACTCGGCTGCACGTCGAGTTCGGTCGCGAGCCGGCGCATCGTAAGGTCGGGCAGGCCGACCTCGTCGAGCAGCCGCAGCGCGCGCTCGATGATGCTTCGGCGATCATGACGTGCAGGCGACATGGGAATCAGTATAGTGAACACCGTTCAGGTGAACAGTGTTCAGGTGTGGAGATCCCGCACCTCGGAAAGGAACCCGATGTCCGAACCCACTCGACCCCTCGGCGCCGATCTGGCCAGGATCGCGGTCTTCGCCGCGCTGATCGTCGTGCTCGGCACGGTGACGATCCCGATGCCCTCCGGAGTGCCCGTCACCGCGCAGACGCTGGGGGTCATGCTCGCCGGGCTCGTGCTGGGCCCTCGCCGCGCCCCGCTGGCCGTGCTGGTGGTGCTCGCCCTGGCCGCCGTCGGCCTGCCGGTGCTCGCCGGCGGCCGGGGAGGTCTCGGGGTGTTCCTGGGGCCGACCACCGGGTACCTGGTGGGCTGGATCGCCGGTTCGATCGTGGTGGGCGTGATCGCGCACCACCGCGTCTTCGCCTGGTGGCGGGCGGCACTCGGTGCCCTCGTCGGCGGGATCGTCGTCGTCTACCTCTTCGGCATCCCGGTCCAGGCCCTCGTCACGGGAGTGCCGATCGGGCCCACCGCGCTGTCGAGCGCGATGTTCCTGCCCGGCGATCTCCTGAAGGCGGCCGCGGCGACCATGCTGGCGGTGGCGCTGCGGCGGGCCTACCCGCGAGCCTTCCCCGGCCGTTCCCATGCGTCGTACGCGAGCTGAGCGGGCGCCGCGCGCCGAGGCGACGACGGCCGACGCCGCCATCGTGCTCGACCGGGTCGGGGTCGAGGTGGACGGCGCCGTGCTGCTGCACGACGTCAGCCTCGAGCTGAGCGCGCGGCGCACCGCCGTCATCGGTGCCAACGGCTCGGGGAAATCGACGTTCGCACGGCTGCTGAACGGGCTGCGGCTTGCCACGTCGGGCAGCATCCGAGTGCACGGACTCGACCCGCGGAGGGACGCCGCCGCGCTGCGCCGTCGGGTCGGATTCGTGTTCACCAACCCCGAGGCGCAGATCCTCATGCCGACCCCGGCCGAGGATCTCGCCCTCTCGCTGCGGGATCTGCCCCGTGCGGCGCGCGCCGAGCAGGTGCGAACGCTGCTTCCGCAGTACGGGCTCGCCGACCACGCCGACGTGCCGGTCGCGGCGCTCTCCGGCGGGCAGAGGCAGTTGCTGGCCATCGCGGCCGTGCTCGCCACAGAACCGGCGCTGGTCGTCGCAGATGAGCCGACGACGCTCCTCGATCTGCGCAACTCCCGCCGCATCGGCGATCTGCTGCTCGCCCTCGACGCGGCCCTGGTGATCGTCACGCACGACCTCGAGCTCGCGGGCCGGTGCGATGAGGTGGTGCTGTTCGAGGACGGCACGGTGCGCGTGGCCGGCGACCCCGCATCCGTCATCGAGGAATATCGGAGGAGCTGCGCGTGATCTCGCTCTACCGGCCCGGCGCCGGCATCCTCCATCGGATGCGGGCGGGAACGAAGCTCGCGGCGCTTGCCGTCTGTGCACTGGCGCTGTCACTGGTCCCGCTCGGCGTCGCGGGCACCGTGTCGGCCGTCGTCGCCGCGTCGGCGCTGTATCCGTTCAGCGGTCTGCCGCCGGCGGCACTTCTGCAGACATGGTGGCGCCTGCGCTGGCTGATCGTCGTGCTCGGCGGCGCGCTGTGGCTGTTCACCTCCCCGGCGCAGGCGATGACGAGCACGGGGAGGGTGGTGACGCTGCTGCTGCTCGCGGGTGCGGTGACCGCGACCACGCGCATGGGAGCCATCCTGGACGTGCTCTGTCGCCTCCTCGCGCCGCTGCGCAGGCTGCGGATCGACCCGGCGCCGGTGGCACTCACCGTCTCGCTCACGATCGCGATGATTCCGGTCATCGCCGGGTTCGCGGATCAGGTGCGAGACGCCCAGCGGGCCAGAGGCGCACGGATCGGGGCGCGCGCGGCGCTGCCCCTGCTGGTTCTCACGATGCGCCACGCCGATGATGTCGGCGACGCCCTGGTGGCGCGGGGAGTCGCACACTGACGCGCGAGCGCATCACGCGCTGTATCTCGGCTGAACGGGGGTCGGCGGCACCCCGGGCGCGGCGAGCGCCACCGGACGCGCCGCAGGTGTCACGATGCGCAGTGCGAACAGCCAGGCCGAGACCGCGACGATTGCGGTGGTGGGCGAGGTGCCGACCACCAGCAGAAGCACCACACCCGCGATGCCGGCGGTCGATGCCGCTGCCACCGCGCCGCCGGTGACGACGGCCGCGGGGGATCGGAGGGACTCGAGCCGCGCCAGCGGCACGGAGAGCAGCGCCGTCGCCGCGAGAGCGACGATCACCCAGAGGGGACGGGTGAGCCACCACTCGGGGGATGCCGGCGCGGGCAGCACCATGCCGGTGCCCATCGCCACGAGCGCCGACAGCCCCGCGAGCGTCAGCAGCACGGGCATGTGCCAGAGGTAGATGGTCATCGCCCGCGCAGTGACGAAACGCGTGAACAACGCGGGCACCCGGCGCGCTGCGGCGTCCCTGAGGCGCCCGCGAAGCAGTGAGAACGCACAGGTGTGCACCACGCCCACCAGGATCAGCGCGGTGGTCGGAGGATTGATGTTCGCGATCAGATCGGGGGAGTGGAACCCGAGCGCGAACGAGGCCCCCAGCAGTCCGAGGGATGCTGCCGCGGCGGCCAGACGCGTCCGGCGGGAGAGGCGATCGATCCACCCGTCCGCGAGCAGGAACCCGAGCTGCTGCATCGCGAGCCAGACGAACAGGAGATTCAGGAACCCGATACCGGCCGTCCCCGTGACGGCACGCACGACTTCGACCGTCAGGGCGATGCCCGCGAGGGCCGCGACCGTGTGCACTGGTGCGCGCTCGTGCAGGCGCACCATGACCGGCAGCAGCGTCTGGCAGAGCAGGAACACCCCGAGGAACCACAGGGGCTGCCCGAATCGGTGAGCCGCGATCCCGATGATCTGGGGATCGAGCCCCGCATCGCCGAGGACGGCCAGGAGAACCCCTGCACTGCCGACCGCCGCCACCGCGGGAAGCAGCAGGCGACGCACGCGCGCCGCCGCGAAGTCCGCACCGTTCTCGCCGCGTCGCCGCGCTGCCCGCAGCGCCGTCAGCCCTGAGAACCCGCCGATCACGAAGAACAGCGGCATCACCTGCAGCACCCAGCTCACCGGGACGAGCCAGGTGCCCGTCTCGCCGGCGTTGGCGAACACCGGGCCGTCGGGGCCTATCGTGACGCCCACCATCAGCGCATGCAGGATGACGACGCCGGCGATGCACAGCGCGCGGACGAGATCGACCGCGCGGTCGCGGGCCGGAGTGAGGGTGGTCATGAGGCCTCCTGAGTTCGTTTCCCGGAGGCTATGGATCCGTCGGTCCTGCGGGCATCACACCAGGGGGTCGATGTCCCTCATACCCTGGTGCCGTCCTGCGTGCAGCGGCGTGAGCGGGTCAGCCGGCCGGCTCCACGAGCCCGGCGTCGTAGGCCAGGATGACCGCCTGCACGCGATCGCGCAGGCCGAGCTTCGCGAACACCTTGCCGACATGCGTCTTCACGGTCTGCTCGGCGATGAACAGCTCGGTGCCGATCTCGGCGTTCGATCGTCCGCGCCCGATCAGCGTGAGCACCTCGCGCTCGCGTTCGGTGAGCTCGCTCAGTGCGCCGGCGGCGCGCGGGGTACGTGGCCGTCGAGACGAGAAGTGCTCGATCATTCGGCGCGTCACGCTCGGCGCCAGCAGGGCGTCGCCGGACGCGACGACGCGCACCGCGTGCACCAGCTCGTCGGGCAGCGCATCCTTCAGCAGGAACCCGCTGGCCCCGGCCTGCAGGGCGTCGTACACGTAGTCGTCGATGTCGAAAGTCGTCAGCATGAGGATCCGCGGCACCTTCGCCGCCGGGTACGACGGCCCGAGGATCCGGCGCGTCGCCTCGATGCCGTCGAGCTCCGGCATCCGCACGTCCATCAGGATGACGTCGGGGTCCAGTCGCGCCGACAGGGTGACGGCCTCCGCGCCGTTCGCCGCCTGTCCTGTGACGCGGATGCCGTCATGCGCGTCCAGCAGTGCGGCGAAACCGGCCCTGACCATGGCCTGGTCGTCGGCGATGAGCACGTCGATCGTCACGGGGATCCTTCCGAGAAGGGGACAGCGGGGTGCCGCGGCATCCGGGCGTCGACGACCCAGGTGCCGTTGCCGTCGGGACCCGCCGTCACCGTGCCGCCGAGCAGCGCGGCGCGCTCCGTCATGCCGCGCATGCCATGGCCACCCGACGCGGGGGGCGCGTCGCCGGAGTGCGGATTGCGGATCACGACCGCGATGTCGTCGGCGTCGCCGGTCAGCGAGATCGAGATCGGCGAACCGGGGGCATGCCGTACCGCATTGCTCAGCGCCTCCTGCGTGATGCGGTAGGCGGCCAGCTGCGTCGACGCGGAGACCTCGTCTTCGACGGACTGACGGAGCGAGACCGTCGCCCCCGCACGACGCGTGGTCTCCACCAGCGAGGAGATGTCGTCGATCCCGCGCTGAGGCGCGAGCTCGGCGGTGTGGTCCTCGGTGCGCAGCACCCCGAGGATCCGACGCATCTCGGTCAGCGCGGAGCGGGCGGATGCCGCGATGTCGTCGAACTCGGACGCCGCCTCCGGAGGAAGATCGGGCACACGATAGCGCGCCGTGGACGCCTGCACCTGGATCAGCGACATGCTGTGAGCAACGACGTCGTGCAGCTCCCGTGCGATGCGTGTGCGCTCCTCCACGAGTTCCCGCCTGGACTGCTCCTGAGCGGTGTGCGCACGCTCTCGGGTGAGCTCCGCGCCCAGACGCAGCCGCCCGGCGAGGAGCACGGCGACGAGGTACACGCCCGACACGACCGAGGTCGTCACGATGATCGAGGTGCCGGCGGGTATGGCGGGCAGCATGACCGCGACGGTGACCCCGGCCGCCGTGCCGAGGCCGAGCTGGATCAGTCCGGGTCGCCAGCCGTGCCGGAACGTGATGGCGATCACGGCGACGCCGAAGGCGATGAGCATCGGAACCGACCACGGCCATGGGGCGCCGGCGGCGGCGTGACGGTCGACCATGAGGGGCAGGAGCACGGCCGACGCGGTGAACAGGGCGATCGCGATGTTCGGATGCCGCAGGGAGACCAGGGGAGCGGCCACGGCGCCGAGAGCCAGCGCCATGGTGGTGCCCACGGGGCTGCCATAGGCCGCCGCGTGCACGGGGACGACGACGGCGTAGAGCGCGACGGCGACCGCGGCCAGAACGACGATCAGCGCCGTGCCGCGATCGCGTGGCCACAGACGGAGACGGCGGGACGGACCACGCCGTCTCCGCTCCACGCCCATGGGAGTCATCCTGCCACCGGGACGCGTGGGGTCTCGTCCGCCTCGCTGCGCGCCGGCGCGGTCGTGACGTCTCGGCGGGCACGCCTGCGCCGCGCGATGGCGGCCGCGCGGTCGATCGCGAACCCGAGGACGAGTGCGACGGCGACGCCGAACACGGCGCTGAGCAGCGGCTGGTCGGCGAGCCAGTGGCCGGCGAGGATCCCGATCCCGGCGCTGTAGAGCGCCCAGGTGACACCGGCGACGGCACTCAGCGGCAGGAAGCGGCGCCAGGGGTAGCCGAGTGCCCCGGCGGACATGTTGACCGCGACCCGCCCGACGGGAATGTACCGTGCGCCGAGGATGAGCGGCGCGCCACTGCGGTCGAGTGCGCCCTGTGCTCGTGCGAACGAGGCGGCCACGCGGGGCCGCCTCGTCCAGGCGAACCGGGTGGTCCCCACCCAGCGGCCGATCCCGTACGCGACGTTGTCGCCGAGCATCGCCCCTGCGGCCGCGACGCCGCACAGCAGCAGGATGTTCGCCTGCCCGGTGGAGACGGCGACGGCGGCCGCTGCGACGAGCACGGTCTCGCTGGGGATCGGAGGGAAGAACCCGTCGATGACCGCCGTGGCGAACATGACGAGGTACAGCCAGGGAGAGGCCGTCGCCTGCAGGATGAGCTCGTTGATGATCTCCACGTCTTGACGCTACGAAGCACGGTGCACGAGCACATCACTCTGCAGTATCGGCCGCGTCATACTTCAGAGGGGCATTCGCGCTGCGGGGCTCCGTCCAGCTCCGACTTCTATACTGGGAGGCTGGCCCTTCGGCCGCTCACCCCCTGACGAACGGACATCTGCTGTGCTTGCCGTGCATGAACTCGAGATACGCGTGGGTGCGCGCGTGCTCATGTCGGACGTGTCGTTCCGCGTCGCCGACGGCGACAAGATCGGGCTCGTCGGGCGCAACGGCGCCGGCAAGACCACGTTGACGAAGGTGCTGGCCGGTGACGTACTGGCCTCCGAGGGCAAGGTGACGCGATCGGGTGAGCTGGGCTATCTGCCGCAGGACCCCCGCACGGGAGATCCTGAGATGCTCGCCCGCACCCGCATCCTCGACGCGCGGGGCCTCGGCACTCTGCAGCTGGGGATCGCGAGGGCCTCCGAGGAGATGGGCTCGACCGACGAGACGATCGCCGCCAAGGCGATGAAGAAGTTCGCCAGTCTCACCGAGCGGTTCGAGGCGCTCGGCGGCTACGCGGCCGAGGCCGAGGCGGCATCCATCGCCAACAACCTGTCGCTGCCCGACCGCATCCTCGACCAGCCGCTGAAGACGCTCTCCGGTGGTCAGCGCCGCCGCATCGAACTCGCCCGCATCCTGTTCTCGGATGCCGGCACGATGATCCTCGACGAGCCCACCAACCACCTCGACGCCGACAGCGTGGTGTGGCTGCGCGAGTTCCTGAAGGGGTACAAGGGCGGGCTGATCGTGATCAGTCACGACGTCGAGCTCGTCGGCGAGACGGTCAATCGCGTCTTCTACCTCGATGCCAACCGCCAGGTCATCGACATCTACAACATGAACTGGAAGAACTACCTGCGCCAGCGGGTGGCCGATGAGGAGCGTCGCAAGAAGGAGCGCGCCAACGCCGAGAAGAAGGCCACCCAGCTGCAGCTGCAGGCCGCGCGGTTCGGGGCGAAGGCGTCGAAGGCCGCCGCGGCGCATCAGATGGTCGCGCGCGCCGAGAAGCTGCTCTCGGGTCTCGACGAGGTGCGCCAGGTCGACCGGGTGGCGAAGCTGCGCTTCCCGAAGCCGGCGCCATGCGGCAAGACTCCGCTGATGGCATCGGGGCTGTCGAAGTCGTACGGTTCGCTGGAGATCTTCACAGATGTCGACCTGGCCATCGATCGTGGTTCGAAGGTCGTCGTCCTGGGCCTGAACGGCGCAGGAAAGACGACCCTGCTGCGTCTCCTGGCCGGCGTCGATCAGCCCGATACCGGCCAGCTCGAACCCGGCCACGGGCTGAAGGTGGGGTACTACGCGCAGGAGCACGAGAACCTCGACGTGCAGCGTTCCGTTCTCGAGAACATGATCTCGGCCGCCCCCGACCTCAACGAGACCGAGGCGCGAAAGGTGCTCGGCTCGTTCCTGTTCACCGGCGACGACGTGCACAAGCCCGCGGGCGTGCTGTCGGGCGGCGAGAAGACCCGTCTGTCGCTCGCGACGCTCGTAGTGTCGTCGGCGAACATGCTGCTGCTCGACGAGCCGACGAACAACCTCGATCCCGCCTCACGCGAAGAGATCCTCGGTGCCCTCGCGCACTACGAGGGAGCCGTGGTGCTCGTCTCGCACGACCCGGGCGCGGTGGAATCGCTGAACCCCGAGCGTGTGCTGATCCTGCCCGACGGCGTGGAGGACATCTGGAGCAAGGAGTACCAGGACCTCATCGAACTGGCGTGAGTCCTCGTCCGCACCACGTTCGGGGGTGCGCCGTCGTCGACGTCAGTCTCCCCGTCGGGCGACGATGAAGGCCGCCTTGCCCTCGATGTAGGCGAGGCGGTCATCCGGATGCTCGGCGGCGAGCCGGCGCTTGAGGGCGCCGTACGCATCGCGATCGGACGGATGCCTGCGCAGGTGATCGCGAAAGGCGATGTACCGTCGCCAGTCCGCGGAATCCCGTTCGATGACGTGCACGTTCGCAAGGCGGTTCATCGGCTCGAGTTCGTAGCCGTACATCCGATCGGGTCGGACGTCGTTCCCGTCGCCGCGCAACAGCATGCCCAGCCCGAGCAGCCAGTCGTCCAGCGTCGACAGGTCCGTGCCTGAGGCGACGCCGATCGCGATGTCGAGGATGGGTTTGGCGATCAGTTCCGGAACGGACGTCGATCCGATGTGCTCGATGGCGAGCACCGGGTTCGGCGCCGTGGCGTTCAGCACCTCATGCGCCTTCGCGAACGTGCGCCGCCAATGATCCGAGGCAGCCGCGAGGCCGACGACGCCGCGTCGCAGTCCGAGGTCAGCGCCTGCGAAGACGGCGGCCAGTCGGGTTGCCGCTGTCGCCTCGGTCGGATGCACACCCTCACGGTATCGGGCCGCGGCGGCCGATGAGACCGGGCGGCGGCGCAGGGGACTCAGTGCTGCGCGGTGTCGAGCAGGGCGTCCTCGTCAGCGGCATCCCGGTCGCGGCGGCGGCGCTCCCGCACGGGCAGCTCGCCGGCGTCCTCCTTCGCTTTGACGATCTCGATGCGGATCACGTAGCCGATGAAGGCGAAGCCCATCACCGCGAAGATGATCCACTGGATCGCGTACGACAGGTGCGGGCCGGGATCCTCGGTCGGTGAGCTGAACCCGCCCAGGCCGCTCTCACCCGAGGGCCGCTCGGAGATCAGCTGTCCGTAGGCGCCGGTGACGAGGTCCGGCTGCACCGCGTCCGCCACCGTCGGCAGGTGGATGGTGGGAACCTGTCCGGGCGGGGCACCGCGGCCGGAAGGCGGAAGAGACTCACCGGAGCGCAGCCGCATGACCACCGTCACCTCGCCGGACGGGGGAGCGGGCACCGCATCCGGGGCATCGCCGTCACCGGGCGGAACCCAGCCGCGGTCGACGGCGAGCACCAGGCCGCTCTCATCGCGGAACGGAACCAGCACCTCGAAAGCGCTCGTGCCGCCGTGCGGGCGGTTGCGCACCAGGATCTGCTCGTCGGCGAGATATTCGCCGCGAAGCTCGACCGGACGCCACTCGTCACCGGGATCGAGGGCACCGTCCGCGCCGATCAGCTCGGCGACGGGGACGGGCTCCGCGTCGTAGTTCCGCTCCACCAGTTCGATCTGCGTCGCGCGCTGCTCGTTCCGGTCGAACTGCCAATCCGACAGGAACGCGCAGGCGACCGCGAAGCCGATCGCCACGAGCAGATACACGCCCCACCGCATCATCCGCCGCCTCACTCCGGAAGCCCTTCTCGCACATCCACCGGAAAATCCCTGGCGCGCAGGTAGTCACTGAGGAAGTCGACGTGCTCATCGCACGCCAGCCAGGTCTTGCGCCGATCCTCGGGATGGATCCGGGGATTGCGCCAGAGGATGTGATGGGTCGCAGTGCGACGGCACGCGGCGCGCGAGCATTCGAACTCGCCCGTCATCGCTCATCGTCCCGGGGCCGATCCCGGTCGCGCTTCTCCTGCACGGTGATCACCGCGTTGTCGCCCGTCAGCGGTTCGGCTCGGGGCGCCTCGATCTGCCGGGAGGGCGACTCGACGGCGGTGTCGGTGCTGTCACTGCCGGCATTCGCGAACACCACGGCGACGTAGGGCAGAACGGCCGCGGCCACGGCGAACACCCAGGTGTACCAGTCGTACGGCTGCACGAGGAACATCAGCAGGAAGCACACCATGCGGATGCCCATCGTGAGCGCGTAACGGCGCACACGATGGCTCGCCTCGTCGTTCGGGGCCTGCGGCAGGGAGGTGACAGCCGGGGCGTGTCTGGCGCGTTTCACAGTGTCTCAAGCCTACGCCGCCCGGAGCCCTCGAGGACGCCGTTCCTGCGGCTGTCAGACGAAGAAGAACGGCAGCAGGGCGACTCCGGTCGTGAGTAGCGCGAGCAGGCCTCCGGCCATTGCGAGCACGAGGAACCCGACGCCCACGTAACCGAGGATCAGACCCGCGATCGCCAGGCCCCTGCCCGCGAGATCGGGCCGCTGACCGGTCTGCTTCAGCGCCATGTGACCGGTGATCACGGCGGCGACGGAGGCGAGGATCGGAAAGACCAGCCACGACAGCACGAGGCCGGCCAGGCCGCACACCAGCGAGGCGACGGCAAGGCCGCTGGTGGGCCGCGGTTGAGCGTAGGGCTGCGCCGGATGGACGGCGTACGGCTGAGGCGGCTGGTACGGCTGCCCCCGCTGGTGCAGTCGCCCCGGTTGATAGGGCTGCGGGTACGACTGCGGTGCCGAAGGGTGCTGCTGGCCCCTGTACGGCTCGGGTGCGGGCGGTGGTGCGTAGGGCGGGACGGAGTAGCCGGCCGGGGTCACCGCAGCACCCGGGTAGCCTGCCGAGGCGGGGGCGGGAGGCACCGGTGGCGGGTACGTCGACGGATTCTGATCGTGCTGTGGCTCGGGCTGGTCGCTCACGGTTCCCCCTTCGTCAGAGTCAGGCTGTCAGCCTGCGCGATCCGCTGTCAAACACCGCTGGTGCGGCGCCCGCGATCGAGCGGCTCAGGCCGGTCGATAGGATGGCGTGCGTCCGTTCCGACAGGCAGGAGCCTTCCATGAGCGCTGAGCGCGTCGTTCTCGTCACCGGTGGAAACCGCGGCATCGGCCGCGCGATCGCGGAGCGCTTCGTGCGCGACGGCTACCGCGTCGCGGTGACGGCTCGCACCGGTGAGGGGCCGGAGGGCACGCTGACGGTGCGCGCCGACGTGACGGATGCCGCGTCCGTGGATGCCGCGTTCACCGAGGTCGAGCAGCAGCTCGGTCCTGTCGAGATCGTGGTCGCGAACGCCGGCATCACCAAGGACACCCTTCTCATGCGCATGAGCGAGGACGATTTCGACAGCGTCGTCGCCACCAACCTCGGCGGCGCGTTCCGCGTCGTCAAGCGGGCGTCGAAGGGGATGCTGCGCGCCCGGTTCGGCCGCGTCATCCTCATCTCCAGCGTGGTGGGCCTCTACGGCTCAGCGGGTCAGGTCAACTACGCGGCGTCGAAGAGCGCTCTGGTGGGCTTCGCACGCTCGCTGACACGCGAGCTGGGCGGTCGGGGGATCACCGCGAACGTCGTCGCGCCCGGCTTCATCGAGACCGACATGACCGCCGAGCTTCCCGAGGAGACGCAGAAGCAGTACCGGGCGAGCATTCCCGCGGGCCGGTTCGCGACGGCCGACGAGGTCGCCGGTGTGGTGACGTGGCTCGCCGGTGATGACGCCGGGTACATCTCCGGCGCCGTCATCCCCGTCGACGGCGGGCTCGGCATGGGGCACTGAGCTCAGCGCGACACCGCCGCGAGGAGGAGGGCCGCCAGCCGGGCCGGGGCCGAGAACTGCGGCCAGTGCCCGGAACCGATCCTGACGACTTCGGCGTCGGCGATCGCACGGTACTCGTCGGCGAACGGGCCCCACTGGCCGATCATCGAGTCGAAGGCCGCCTGATCGATTCCGCCCATCAGCAGCGTGACCGGAACGGCGAAGCGCGCACCCTGATCGCCGAGCACGATGGGATCGTTCGGAACGGCGGCCGGCACGCTGAGCGTCAGCGGCGCGGTGCGCGCGCGGACGGCCGGCGCCAGGTCGTGCACGTCCTCGTCGGGGAAGTGCTCCCACCCGGGGAACGGCACGACGCCGTCGATGACATCGAACTCGCCGATCCCTTGACCGGGCGGCGGCGGGACGGTGTCGATGAGGATCACGCGGTCCACTCTGTCCGCCCGGGCATCGGCCGCGCCCCAGACGACGTTCCCGCCGCCGGAATGCCCCACGAGCACCACGGGACCTTCTGCGTCATCGATCGTCGCGACGACGGCCTCGACCCAGTCCGACATGCCCACTGCCGACGACTCCGGTGCCGGAACGCCCACGCCGGGCATCGTCAGCGGCAGGGTGTGATGACCGGCGTCCTCGAGGAGAGGGATCACCTCCCGCCAGGAATCCGCGTCGAGCCACAGTCCGGGAACGAGGATGATGTCCATGGCGCTGACCGTATCCGATGCCTCGGACATCGAGAGAGGAATCAGCCCGTCACGGCAGCAGCGGAATGACTTCGGAAAGGTCCTGCGGGCCGACGACCAGCGCGGCCGCGGCCCGGACGGCGGGCTTGGCGTTGAACGCCACCCCGAGCCCTGCCACCGCCATCATCGTCAGGTCGTTCGCGCCGTCGCCGATCGCGATCGTCGCGCGCCGCGAGACGCCGAGCTCGTCCGCCCACTGCGCGAGCGTCGCGGCCTTCACGGCGGCATCGACGATCTCGCCGTCCACCGTGCCCGCCAGCGCATCGGCCGACACGTCGAGACGGTTCGCCCGCCAGCGATCCACGCCGAGGCCGGGAGCGACATGGTCGAGGATCTCGTGGAATCCACCCGAGACCACGCCGACGACACCGCCACGGTCGTGCACGGCGGCGATGAGCTCGTGCACCCCCTGCGTCGGCTCGATGCGGGAGATCACCCTCTCGTACGCCGACAAGGGCACGCCTTCGAGCGCGGCGACGCGGGAGCGCAGGCTGGCGGCGAAGTCGACCTCGCCGCGCATCGCAGCCTCGGTCGCGGCCTGCACCTCGGCGCGGCGACCGGCCTCGTCGGCGAGCAGCTCGATCACCTCGTTCCGGATGAGCGTGGAATCGGCATCGAGGACGACGAGGAAGCGCGCAGCGGTCACCCGACGAGCGTAGCGGTGTTCGAGGGTCGCCCCGAGCTCGGCCGGGGGATCAGCGGGGGATGTGGATGCCCTTGCCCACGACGGTGATGCCGGAGTCGGTCACGGTGAACCCGCGCTCCACATCCCGTTCCCGATCGACGCCCACCGTGGCGCCGTCCTCGAGGGTCACGTTCTTGTCGAGCACGGCCCGGTGCACGCGCGCGCCCGCGCCGACGTGCACGTGATCGAGCAGCACGGCATCCGTGATCGTCGATCCTCCCGCCGCGAGCGTCCCGGGCCCCACCACGCTGCGCTCGAGATGCGTGCCGGAGAGCACGGAGCCCAGGGAGACGATCGAGTCGATCGCGTTGCCGATGCGTCCGACCGCGTCGCGGACGAACTTCGCCGGAGGGGCGTTCACGCTCTGCGTGCGGATCGGCCAGTCCTTGTTGTACAGGTTGAACACCGGGAGCGTGGAGATCAGATCCATGTGCGCGTCGAAGTACGAGTCGATGGTTCCGACATCGCGCCAGTACGAGCGGTCGCGCGGCGAGGATCCCGGCACGACGTTCTGCTTCATGTCGTAGTAGGCGGCTTCGCCCCTGTCCACGAAGTAGGGGACGATGTCGCCGCCCATGTCGTGGCCCGAGACCGCCGACTCCCCATCGGCCTCCACAGCGGCGACGAGCGCGTCGGTGTCGAACACGTAGTTGCCCATCGACACGAGCACCTCATTCGGCGAGTCGGCCAGGCCCGTCGGGTTCGTCGGCTTCTCCAGGAAATCCCGGATGCGTCCCGTCTCGGCATCCGCGTCGATGACTCCGAACTGCGAGGCCAGCGCGAGCGGCTGGCGGATGCCGGCCACCGTGGCCTTCGCGCCGGACGCGATGTGCGCGTCGACCATCTGCTGGAAGTCCATCCGGTACACGTGGTCGGCGCCGATGACGACGACGATGTCGGGCTGCTCGTCGATGATGAGGTTCATGCTCTGCAGGATGGCGTCGGCGGAGCCCGAGAACCAGCGCTTGCCGAGGCGCTGCTGCGCGGGCACCGAGGCCACATAGGAATCGAGCACCGACGCCATCCGCCAGGTCTGCGAGACGTGCCGGTCGAGGCTGTGGGACTTGTACTGCGTGAGCACCACGATCTGCTGCAGACCCGAGTTGATCAGGTTGGAGATGGCGAAGTCGATCAGCCGGTACTGGCCTCCGAAAGGCACCGCGGGTTTCGCTCGATCCGCCGTGAGAGGCATCAGACGCTTGCCCTCGCCGCCGGCGAGGATGATCCCGAAAACCTTCTTAGGTGCCGACATGCAACCACCATAGAGGGCCGAGCGGACGATGTACTAGCGTGCAGTCATGCGCGTCGACATCATCACCAAGGAGTACCCACCGGAGATCTACGGCGGCGCCGGCGTGCATGTCGCCGAGCTGGTCTCGGCGCTGCGCCGCAGCATCGACGTGCGGGTGCGCGCCTTCGGCGCCGACCGAGCCGAACCCGGCACATCCGCCTACCGGACGCCGGCCGACCTCGTCGCCGCGAACGCCGCACTGCAGACGCTCGGCACCGACCTTGTGATGGTCGAGGACATCGCCGGCGCCGACGTGGTGCACAGCCACACCTGGTACGCGAACTTCGCCGGGCACCTGGCGTCGCAGCTGCACGGCATCCCGCACGTGCTCACCGCGCACAGCCTCGAGCCGCTGCGCCCATGGAAGGCCGAGCAGCTGGGCGGAGGCTACGCGGTCTCGAGCGGAATCGAGCGGCTCGCGTACGAGAACGCCGCGGCGATCGTCGCCGTCAGCGCCGGGATGCGGCACGACATCCTGCGCAGCTACGCGCAGGTGGACCCGCAGCGCGTGCGGGTGATCCACAACGGCATCGACGTCGAGCGGTGGCGTCCCGTGCAGAATCCGGAGTTCCTGCAGAGCATCGGCATGGATCCGGCGCGCCCCTCGGTCGTGTTCGTCGGCCGCATCACACGGCAGAAGGGGCTGCCCTACCTGCTGCGCGCGGCCCAGCTGCTGCCGCCGGACGTGCAACTCGTGCTGTGCGCCGGAGCACCGGACACGCCCGAGATCATGGCGGAGGTGCAGGAGTTGGTGCGGCTGCTGCAGCAGAGCAGGAACGGAGTGGTCTGGATCGAGCGGATGCTGCCGCGTGGCGAGCTGTCCGCGATCCTCGCCGCCGCGACCACGTTCGTGTGTCCGTCGGTGTACGAGCCGCTCGGCATCGTGAACCTCGAAGCGATGGCCTGTGGTGCCGCGGTCGTGGGCACCGCGACGGGCGGCATCCCCGAGGTCGTCGCCGACGGCATCACCGGCCGGCTCGTGCCCATCGAGCAGGTGCAGGACGGCACAGGCACCCCGGTCGATCCCGACCGGTTCGTCAGCGACCTCGCGGCGACGCTCACCGAGGTCGTGAGCGATCCGGAGCGCGCCGCGCAGTACGGGGCCGCCGGCCGTGAGCGCGCCCGCAGCGACTTCAGCTGGGGGGCGATCGCCGACACCACGCGCGCCCTCTACGAGGAGCTCGCCCTCTGAGCCGATAGGCTGGCGGCATGCCGAGCGCTCTGGAACTCACCGATGTCGTCGTGCGTCGTGACGGACGCAACATCGTCGATCACGTGACCTGGCAGGTCTCCGATGACCAGCGATGGGTCATCCTCGGACCGAACGGCGCGGGCAAGACGACGCTGCTTCAGCTGGCCGACACCCTGATGCATCCCACCGCGGGCACCGTCGAGATCCTGGGCGAGATGCTGGGCCGCACCGACGTGTTCGAGATCCGCCCGCGGATCGGATTCGCCTCCTCGGCCATGGCGCGGCGGATCCCGCGCGATGAGACGGTTCTGAATACGGTCATGACCGCGGCGTTCTCGGTGCTCGGCCGGTGGAACGAATCGTACGAGGGCATCGACGAGCGCCGGGCGCAGCGCGTGCTCGCCGAGTGGAAGCTCGAGCACCTCGCCGGGCGTCTGTTCGGCACGCTCAGCGACGGCGAGCAGAAGCGCGTGCAGATCGCCCGCGCGGTGATGACCGACCCGGAGCTGCTGCTGCTCGACGAGCCGACCGCGAGTCTCGACCTCGGCGCGCGCGAGGAGCTCCTGCAGCTGCTGGGCGGCTACGCCGCATCGCCGACGACGCCGGCGATGGTCATGGTCACGCACCACGTCGAGGAGATCCCGGTCGGCTTCACGCACGTGCTGCTGCTGCGCGAGGGCGGCGTGGTGGCGGCCGGGCCGATCGCCGAGACGCTCACGGCCGAGAACCTGAGCACGGCGTTCGGGATGCCGATCGTGCTGACCGCCGACGGCGGCCGCTACGCCGCGCGTGCCGCGTGACGGCCGGCATCTGATAAGATCGTCCCTTGGTGCGTGTGCACCCTTCGACTTCTCCGTAGTACACCCTCCGCGATCCAAGGATTCCGCATGAAGACTGACATTCACCCCGACTACCAGGCCGTCGTGTTCCGTGACCTCGGCTCCGGCGAGACCTTCCTCACCCGTTCCACCGTCACCAGCGACAAGACGGTCGAGCTGGACGGCGTCGAGTACCCCGTCGTCGACGTCGAGATCTCCTCGGCCTCGCACCCGTTCTACACGGGCAAGCAGCGCATCATGGACTCGGCCGGTCGCGTCGAGAAGTTCAACCAGCGCTTCAAGAACTTCGGCTCCTCCAAGTAAGCCGCCCGCCAAGGCCCCCGTCTCCTCACCGAGGCGGGGGTCTTCGCATGCGAGGCGCGCCCGTCACACCTCGATGCGGATGCGGTCGCCGTCGATCTCCCACGGCGGATCGCCAGGCGTCGGCGCGGGGGCGGTGCGCCTGGTCTGCCGGTCGCGCTCGACTCCGGCCTCGTGCGCGCTGGGCGAGAACGCGGCTTCCAAGCCGTTCGCGAATCCCCCGGCGAGCCCTCCGCCGGAGGAGGAGTACCTCTGCTCGAGAGGCCTGGATGTCAGCAGCACGGCGATCCCGGCCCCACCCAGCACGATCGGCACGACGATCACGAGCACGATGGTGCCCCATCCCATCACCACGTCGATGAGGCCATCCATGCCAGCAGATTACGCCGCCGGCGTCGGCTCGCGCATTCGTGTGTTCGGCCCGATCACCGCTCGCGCACCGGCCAGGTGCCGTCGAGGGAGTCATCGGGATCGAGCCGGCCGATCCTGATGAAGTACTCGGTGAGGCCCGCCGCCTGGTCGCGGGCCCAGCCGATCTGCTGCGTGTGCAGTTCAGCGGCCGAGCGGGGGAGCGTGAACTCCTGAGCGAGAGCCAGCGCGACCCGGCCGGCCGCGATGGCATCCGCCGCCGCCTCATGCGCATCGTCCAGAGGCACCGCATAATGCTCGGCGACCACGGCCAGCGTCCGCTTGCCGCGCCGGAACCGGTCATACGCCTTGTCCAACACGAGCGGATCGATGACGGGCGACGGCTGCGTCAGCACGGGAATGCCGTGCCGCTCGGCCTCGTGCGCGAGCAGGGAGAAGTCGTAGGACGCGTTGTACGCGACGATCGGCAGCCCCTGAGCGAACAGGGTGCGCAGGGCGTGCGTGACCTCGGTGACCACCTCACCGGCCGGCCGGCCGTGTGCACGCGCGTGCTCGGTCGTGATGCCGTGCACCGCGGCAGCCCCGTCGGGGATCGGCACGCCGGGGTCGGCCAGCCAGTCACGGGCGGCGATCTCGCGGCCGTGCACGTCCAGCACGCCGATGTGCGCCGTCACGATCCGATCCCGTGTCACGTCGACGCCGGTCGTCTCGAGGTCGAAGACGCCCACGCGCGTGAGCCAGGCGGGGAACGGCGGCACGGTGATCATGAAGGTCACCGTAGGCGGCGCAACCGACATCGCGCGCGGAGGTCTCTCCGCCCGCCCCTACACTGTGCTGGTGACCTGGACGGTATGGCTCTCGCTGCTCGCGGCGTGCGTGGTGATCAGCCTCACACCCGGGGCGGGCGCGATCAACACGATGAGCAATGCCCTCAACCAGGGCTGGCGGCGTTCGCTCTGGGGCGTCCTCGGCCAGCAGGCCGCGCTCGTCGTGCATGTGGTGATCGTGGCCGCCGGCGTGGGGCTGCTCGTGGCACGGTCTCCGATCCTGTTCGAGACGATCCGCTATCTCGGGGCCGCGTATCTCGTCTACCTCGGCATCCGGATGCTGCTCAGCACACCGCAGCCGATGGACGAGGCGGACGCGTCGCGCCGTCGGGAGCCCGCCTGGTCGATCTTCCGGCGAGGGTTCTGGGTGAACCTGCTCAACCCGAAGGCCATCGTCTTCTTCCTGGCGTTCGTTCCCCAGTTCGTGCGTCTCGATCGCGACCCGCTTCCGCAGTACCTGATCCTGATCGCCACGGTGATCGCGGTCGACGTGCTCGTGATGTGGTTCTTCTTCGCCGCCGCGGCCAAGCCGTTCCGGCGGATCACGCAGACCGCACGGGGTCAGCGGGTGCTGAACAAGGTGTTCGGCGTGCTCTTCGTCGGCGTCGCCGCGCTGCTGCTGTTCGTGCACTGACGTCGCCGCGACGCTGCGCGGCCGCAGAGCGCGTAGCGTTGACGGCATGGAAACCTTCGTGCTCGCCGGCGGCTGCTTCTGGTGCCTGGATGCCGCCTATCGCCCGCTCCGCGGCGTCGCCTCCGTCGTCTCCGGATACACCGGTGGCACCGCCGTGCATCCCAGTTATGAGCAGGTGTGCACCGGTGCGACCGGCCACGCAGAGGCGGTCGCGGTGACGTTCGATCCCGATGAGATCCCGGCGGATGTCATTTTGGACGCGTTCTTCACCATGCACGACCCACGGCAGCTGAACCGGCAGGGCAACGACGTCGGCACGCAGTACCGCAGTGCCATGTTCCCCGCGGACGACAGGCAGCGCGAGGTCTTCGAGGCAGCCAGGGAGCGCGCCGCCGAGATCTGGGACGGCGAACCCGTGACCACCATGGAGCCGTTGGGGGAGTTCTACGAGGCGGAGGACTATCACCAGGACTTCTTCGCGAAGAACCCGACGCAGGGATACTGTCTGGCTGTGGCTGTGCCGAAGGTCAACAAGGTGCGGGCGCGCTTCGCCGAGTACTTGGTCTGAACCGACTCCTTCTGCACGTCCGGCCGTTCCGGCGAGTTCTCCACCGTTCTCGGGAATCGGTCGTCGGCCGTCGGCGGGGCATGGGCACGCTGTACTCAGCCGGGCATCGCCCCGGGGTACAGAGGAGTACGACCATGAACGACACGGTGACGATCCGCGGCAACATCGGCGGCGACCCTGTGAAGAGCACGACCCCCGGAGGCGTCTCCGTCGTGCACTTGCGCGTGGCGTCGAGCTCGGGTTATTGGGACCGGCGCACCGGAAGCTGGGTCGACGGCGGCACGAACTGGTACGCCGTGTCGGCGTTTCGTCAGCTGGCCGATCACGCCAAGGCGTCGTTGCGCAGCGGAGATGCGGTGATCGTCACGGGCACCCTGAAGCTGCGCGAGTGGGAGAGCAACGGCAAACGCGGCTTCAGCGCCGATCTCGTCGCCGATTCGATCGGACACGACCTGCGGTGGGGCACGAGCAACTTCATGCGCGCTCCGCGCGCGACGGCGCTGGACGCGGCGGTCGCCGGTGTCCCTCGGCCGTCGTCCGACGACGGATCGTCGGCGGACGACACGGCGCCGGACCCGCAGGATCACCGCGGTTTCGACGAGGATCCGACATCCGACGAGCGGGCGGCGTGGGGGGAGGCCGGACTGGACGTGATCCCCGAGGACACCGACCAGGAGTCGGATGCCTCGTACGCGTCGGCGTGAGCGAGCGCGCGGCGGAGATCGGATGCCCGGCGGCGGCCTTCTAGACTGCTGAGCGTGACCCGAGGAATCGCCGACTCCGCCGCGCGCCCTGCGTACTTCCTGCCGAGGGCAGCCATCGCCGGCTTCGTCTTGTCGACGCTTGCGGCAGCGTTGGTCGGCTGCACCTCGGAGCCGACGGACGTCACGTCGCCGACGCCGTCCGCGGATGCGAGCACACCGGCGGCCGAACCGGAGCCCGCGCCGGCGCCGGCGTTGCATCCTGAGGGGAGTGCAGAAGACAACGAGCCGCTGTTCTCGGCAGTGATCGACGAAGTCTGGGCCTCGGCCGAGCGCGACGCGGGGCGCGCCTACATCGACGCGCTGACCGCAGCCGGATTCGACAGGGAGCGCATGCAGCTCACCGCCGACCGCTCCACGGTCGGGAACCCGGCGGAGAGCATCCAGTTCTCCGTCGCGTGGCGTGACGGGCAGTGCCTCATCGGTCAGACCGGCCCTTCGACCGGCGAACCGGTGACCGCCGTGATGCCGCAGCTCGCGGAGGGTCGCTGCCTCATCGGAGACACCCGTCCGATCGACTGGTGATCGACCTGTCCGCCGGATCACCGACATTCAGGCGCGCGCAGCGGCGATGTCATGATGCACAGGCAGGGGAGCAGTGGTCGTTAGTCTGTCGGGGTGAAGACCGAAGAAGCGACGCCGCACCCTGAGACCACCGCCGCACGCATCGGAAGGATCGCCGGAGCCTGGTTCCCGCTCATCGTGCTCGCGGCAGGTGCCGTCGCCGTCTTCCTGCCCGGACCGTTCCTTGTTCTGGGGCCCTGGATCAACCCGCTGCTGATGATCATCATGCTCGGCATGGGTATGACTCTGCGCGGATCGGACTTCGCGATCGTCGCCAAGCGACCGGTCGCGTTGCTGATCGGCGTGCTGGCGCAGTACATCGTCATGCCGGCGACCGGATGGCTGCTCGTGACGCTCCTGCAGCTCGACCCGGCGATCGCCGTGGGCGTGATCCTGGTGGCCGCGGCGCCGGGCGGCACCGCTTCCAACGTCATGACGTATCTGGCGAGGGGGGACGTCGCCCTGTCGGTCGCGATGACGACCGTCTCCACCCTGCTGGCCCCCATCCTCACCCCGCTGCTCGTCCTCTTCCTCGCGGGCTCCTACCTTCCCGTGGACGCGCCGGGGCTGTTCCTCTCGATCGTCCAGATCGTGCTCATCCCGATCGGCGTCGGCCTGCTGCTGCGTCGTTTCCTCCCGCGCGTCGTCGAGGTGCTCGTCGAGTGGATGCCGCTCGTCTCGGTCGTCGGCATCACCCTCGTGGTCCTCGCCGTCGTCGCGGGCAGCGCGGCCACCATCCTCAGCTCCGGACTGCTGATCTTCGCGATCGTCATCGCGCTCAACGGCGTCGGCCTGCTGCTCGGCTACGGCGCTGCGCGCGCCGTGGGCCTGGACGAGTCGTCCCGCCGCGCCGTGAGCATCGAGGTGGGCATGCAGAACTCCGGTCTGGCGGCGGGCCTCGCCCGCACGCACTTCAGTCCCGAAGCCGCGCTGCCGGCCGCGATCTTCTCGGTCTGGCACAACGTCTCGGGCTCGCTCCTGGCGGGTTTCTGGTCGCGACGCGCGCCCGCCGCGCGCCGTCGCACGGCGAAGGTCGACGAGACCGCCTGACAGGATCCGCAGCCGGGGACCGGTGGTTCGCGCGCAGCGTTCGAACCGTCCAGCCCCCTGCCCGGGCTGACCGGGGAATGAAGGCGGGTAGGCTGGTGAGTCGGTTCCCCCTGGTTCCGTTCCCGTTGCCCGCCGACAGAAGGAGCGCCGTTTCGTGGCCGAGTACATCTATTCCATGGTGCGAGCCCGCAAGGCCGTGGGTGACAAGCTCATTCTCGACGACGTCACCATGGCGTTCCTCCCGGGCGCGAAGATCGGCATGGTGGGCCCGAACGGCGCAGGTAAGTCGACGATCCTGAAGATCATGGCCGGCCTCGACCAGCCGTCCAACGGTGAGGCCAAGCTGACGCCAGGCTTCTCGGTCGGCATCCTCATGCAGGAGCCCGAGCTCGACGAGTCGAAGACCGTGCTCGAGAACATCCAGGACGGCGTGGCCATCAAGGCCAAGGTCGACCGGTTCAACGAGATCTCGGCGCTGATGGCCGACCCGGACGCCGACTTCGACTCCCTGCTCGCCGAGATGGGCGTTCTGCAGGAGGAGATCGATGCCGCAGACGGCTGGGATCTCGACTCCCAGCTCGAGCAGGCCATGGACGCGCTGCGCACCCCGCCGGCGGATGCCCTCATCGGACCGCTGTCCGGCGGTGAGAAGCGTCGCGTCGCCCTGGCGAAGCTGCTGCTGCAGAAGCCCGATCTGCTGCTTCTCGACGAGCCGACCAACCACCTCGATGCCGAGAGCGTGCTGTGGCTCGAGCAGCACCTGAAGGATTACAAGGGCGCGGTCATCGCCATCACCCACGACCGGTACTTCCTCGACAACGTCGCGGAGTGGATCGCCGAGGTCGACCGGGGACGCCTCATCGGCTACGAGGGCAACTACTCGACCTACCTGGAGAAGAAGGCCGAGCGACTCGACATCCAGGGCAAGAAGGACGCCAAGCTCGCCAAACGGCTCAAGGACGAGCTCGAGTGGGTCCGCTCCAGCGCCAAGGGCCGTCAGACGAAGTCGAAGGCGCGCCTGGCCCGCTACGAGGAGATGGCTGCCGAGGCCGAGCGCACCAGGAAGCTCGACTTCGAGGAGATCCAGATCCCCGCCGGCCCGCGCCTGGGCAGTGTGGTGATCGAGGCGAAGAACCTGGAGAAGGGCTTCGGTGAGCGCATGCTCATCGACGGCCTGAGCTTCAGCCTGCCGCCGAACGGGATCGTCGGGGTGATCGGACCGAACGGCGTCGGCAAGACCACCCTGTTCAAGACGATCGTGGGTCTCGAGCCGCTCGACGGGGGAGACCTGAAGATCGGCGAGACGGTCAAGATCAGCTACGTCGACCAGTCGCGGGCCAGCATCGACGCCGACAAGACCCTGTGGGAGGTCGTCTCCGACGGGCTCGACTACATCACGGTCGGCAAGATCGAGATCCCCTCGCGGGCCTACGTGTCGAAGTTCGGCTTCAAGGGACCCGATCAGCAGAAGAAGGCCGGCGTGCTCTCCGGCGGTGAGCGCAACCGGCTGAACCTCGCGCTCACGCTCAAGGAGGGTGGCAACCTGCTGCTCCTCGACGAGCCGACCAACGATCTCGACGTCGAGACGCTGAGCTCGCTCGAGAACGCGCTGCTCGAGTTCCCCGGGTGCGCGGTGGTGATCACCCACGACCGGTGGTTCCTGGACCGCATCGCCACCCACATCCTCGCCTATGAGGGCACCGATGAGAATCCCTCGCAGTGGCACTGGTTCGAGGGCAACTTCGAGGCGTACGAGAAGAACAAGATCGAGCGCATGGGTCCGGAGGCGGCGCGCCCGCACCGCACCACCCATCGCAAGCTGACGCGCGACTGATCCCTCGCCCCACGGGGGCGTGGGGCCGGCGAGTCGATCGAACACCGGACGAGAGCTGTGATCGTGACATCTGAGCGACTGCACATCCCCATCCAGCTGCGCTGGGGGGATCTCGACGCGTTCAATCACGTCAACAACACGTCGATGCTCAAGCTGCTCGAAGAGGCGCGCGTGCGCGCCTTCTGGAAGCCGGCACCCGGCGAGCAGGCGCCGAGCACCGCCGTGCTCGACTCCGGGATCGCGCACGGGCTGCTCACGCTGATCGCCCGACAGGAGATCGAATACCTCGCACCCGTGCCGTATCAGCGGCACCCGCTCGACGTGCAGCTGTGGTTCGGCAAGCTCGGCGGCTCGAGCATCGAGGTCTGCTACGAGGTGCACGACCACCCGGGCAGTGCCGAGCCGATGCTGTACGCCCGCGCGACGACCGTGATCGTGCTGGTGGATGCCGCCACGGGGCGCCCGGTTCGGCTCAGCGCCGAGATGCGTGCGGCCTGGGAGCCCCTCGTGGGCGAGCCGCTCGCGTACCACCGACGCTGAGCCCGCGATGATCCCGGCGATCAGGCCGACGCGTCGCCCTCCGGCACCCGCACCATGACCTCCTGAGCGACGCTGGCGAGCAGCGCACCCTCGCGGCTGTAGATGCGTCCCTCTCCGAGACCACGGCCGCCACGGGCGTTCGGCGATTCCTGCACGTACAGCATCCACTCGTCGACGCGGCCGAAGCGGTGCCACCACATGGCGTGGTCCAGACTCGCCACCTTGAGCCCCGGTGTGCTCCACGTGACGCCGTGACGGCGCAGGATCGACTCCTGGATCGTCATGTCGCTCAGATAGGCGAGTGCGGCGCGGTGCAGACCCGGGTCATCGGGCATCGGAGCGCGCATCCGCATCCAGACCGCCTGCTGCGGTACCCGCTCACCCGCGACCTCGAGGAACAGCGGACCGCTGACGTGCCGCACATCGGCCGGACGCTCCGCGAGAAGGCGCCCGGTGAGCGGATGCACCGAGCCGATCAACTCGTCGTCCGACGGGACGTCCTCCGGGGCGGGAACCCCCTCGGGCATCGGCTGCGCGTGCTCGACCCCGGGATCCTGATCCTGGAACGAGGCGATCATCGAGAAGATGGGCACTCCGCCCTGGTACGCCTGGGAGCGGCGCGTCGAGAACGAGCGCCCGTCGTGGATGCGGTCGACGGCGAATGTGATCCCCTGGCTGGCATCGCCGGGGCGCAGGAAGTAGCCGTGCATGGAGTGCACGATGCGGTTCTCGGGCAGCGTGCGCTCTGCGGCGATGAGCGACTGGGCGAGCACCTGACCGCCGTAGACCCGGCCGGTGGGCATCGGATGCGACACCCCGGTGAAGATGTCCTCGGTGGTGCGGGCCTCGGATGCGGCGAGGCTGAGCACGTCGAGAAGGTTGTCGACGGATCGGCGGGCGTTCTGCTCGGCGGTCATCCGACTAGTTTAGGAGGAGTGACCAGACCCCTCGTGCTCGCCGACCCGCAGACCGCACGCGACGTGCTGACCTTCTCCGGCCGCGCCGCGAGGGCCGGCGCCGAGGGCGTCCGCCTGCAGGCATCCGGCGGTGTGCTGGCCCTGTCCGCGGCGGCGCTCGCCCCGCAGAGCCTGTTCGATCACACCCCCACCGTCCTGGCGATGCGGATCGTGCACGCCGATCCCGAACTGCGCTGCGACCTCGTCGTCGAGACGCTCGGCGAGACGGAGGACCCTGCACAGCTGAGCCTTCCCGAGACCGCCCTGTCGCCGGCATGGGCCGGGATCGCTCCGCCGCGCGCCGGGTGGGAGCCGGTGGGTTCGATCGACGCGCACCTCGTGGCGGAGCGCGCCCAGTGGGGCATCTCCGCGGTCGCGCACGGCACCCCGGCGGGCGCGGGGGAGGAAGCGGTACGGACCCTGCGCGCGCGGATCTGGGGCGAGCCGGATGACGCACTGCTCGGGTTGCCGCGCGGGGTCGCGTTCGCCGCACACGCCTTCGGCTTCATCTCCGGTGCCGAAAGCGTGCGCGTCACGGCATCCGGCCGGTGGACGCGACTCGCCTTCGCACGGGGGCACGTGCTCAGCCGCGGTCCGGCCGTGACAGGGTTGACGCCGATCCGCGCCACCGGCGCGTCGACGGGCTCCGGCCCCGACGCCTGACGTCGCGCTGACCGCGGAGCTCCGGCACAGGACAGCCGCTCAGCGGGCGGCAGCCCGGCCCGCCTGACGGCCGGAGAACAGGCATCCGCCGAGGAACGTCCCCTCCAGCGCCCGGTAGCCGTGCGCGCCGCCCCCGCCGAACCCGGCCGCCTCACCGACCGCGAACAGGCCGGGAATCGCCTCGCCCGCGGCGTCGAGCACTCGGCCGTCCAGATCCGTCTGCATGCCGCCCAGCGACTTGCGGGTGAGCACATGCAGCTTGACCGCGATCATCGGCCCTGCGGCCGGATCCTGCAGGCGGTGCGGGGAAGCGGTCCTGATGAGGCGATCGCCGCGGTAGGCGCGCATCGAGCGCAGCAGGGAGATCTGCGCATCCTTCGTGAAGTCGTTCCCGATCTCGCGATCCCGGGCGATCACCTCGCGGCGCACGCGGTCCACGTCGAGCGCCTCCCCGCCCGGCATCCGGGTCATCTGCGCGAGCAGCGACTCCAGGTCGTTCTCGACGACGAAGTCGGCGCCTTCGTCGAGGAACGACTGCACTGGTCCCGTCGGACCCTTGGCCAGCCGGGACTTCAGCAGCAGGGCGACGTCCTTGCCGGTGAGGTCCGGATTCTGCTCGCTGCCCGACAGGGCGAACTCCTTCTCGACGATCTTCAGCGTGGTGACGAACCAGGAATGATCGTGCCCGGTCCGGCGCAGGTGCGCGAGGGTGCCGAGCGTGTCGAAGCCGGGGAACAGCGGAACGGGCAGCCGTGCTCCGGTGGCGTCCAGCCACAGCGACGAGGGCCCGGGCAGGATGCGGATCCCATGGCCCGGCCATACCGGATCCCAGTTGGTGATCCCTTCCACGTAATGCCACATCCGATCGCCGTTGATGAGTTTGGCGCCCGCGGAACGGGCGACAGCCTGCATCGACCCGTCGACGTACGCGGGCACGCCGGTGAGCATGTGCTGCGGGGGAGTCCCGAGCGAGGCGGGCCACGCCGCCCGCACGAGGTCGTGATTCCCCCCGATCCCGCCCGACGCGACCACCGTCGCTCCGGCGCGGATCTCGAAGTCGCCGATCTCGTCCCGCGGGGACACCGCGCCTCGCGACGCGTCGCTGTCGGCGAGCACCTGCCCGCGCGCCCCGACGACCGACCCGCCCTCGACGATCAGCTCGGTGACACGGTGACGTGGAAGCACGGTGACCGCCCGTGCACTCTCCGCCTTCTCCACGGCATCTGCGAACGGCGCGACGATTCCCGGACCGGTGCCCCACGTGATGTGGAAGCGCGGCACGGAGTTCCCGGGTCCGATGGCGCCGCCACCGCCCCGCTCCGCCCAGCCGACGACGGGGAAGAAGCCCACTCCGCGCTCGCGTAGCCAGGCGCGCTTCTCACCGGCCGCGAACTGCAGATACGCCTCCGCCCAGCGCCGGGCCCACTCGTCCTCCGGCCGGTCGAAGCCGGCGTTGCCGAACCAGTCCTGGGTGGCCAGCTCGAGCGAGTCGCGGACGCCCATGCGACGCTGTTCGGGGGAGTCGACGAGGAACAGCCCGCCGAACGACCACCACGCCTGACCGCCGAGGTCGGTGCGCGGCTGCTGGTCGATGAGGACGACGCTGCGCCCGGCGGCGACGGCCTCCGCCGCGGCGACCAGCCCCGACAGCCCCCACCCGATCACGAGAACATCAGCGGATCGGGTGGCGGGCGTGGTCGTCATGCGGTCTCCGTCGGCTCCTGGCTGGCGCGCGTCTCGAGCGTCGTGCGTCCGCCGGAGGCGGGCCCGATGCCCGAGGGCTCGAATGTGTTCACCATGGCATATGCGGCGCGCTCGAGGTAGTCCCAGAGCGTCGCTTCGTGCAGAGGCGACAACGCGGCCTCGTCCACGGCCGTGCGCATGTGCCGAAGCCACCGGTCCCTGGCATCCGGATCGACGTGGAACGGCATGTGACGCATGCGCAGCCGAGGGTGGCCGCGTCGTTCGCCGTACGTGGCGGGACCGCCCCAGTACTGGGCGAGGAACCAGGTGAGCCGCTCCGCGGCAGGGCCGAGATCCTCCTCGGGGTACATCGGCTTCAGCACCGGGTCGAGGGCCACCTCGCGGTAGAACACCGACACGATCCGCTCGAACGTCGGGTAGCCGCCGACCTCGTCGTAGAAGCTCACTTCTCCTCGCCTTCCTCGCCGTTCCGGCCGTCGCCGCTCTTCCTGCGCCGCCAGATGCCGCGCTCGACCACCCGGGGCACGCCCGTCACGGGATTCGGACGCGTCTTCGGCGGGTTCGCGCCGCGCACCCGGCGGGCGCCGTCGGGTCCGGTCAGCGTCACCGACTCCAGGCGCGGGACGAGCACGTCGTGATTCAGGAGGGCCTGGCGCAGGCGGCGGCGGAGCTCCTGTGAGACGTCGTCCATCGCGTTCGCGCGGGTCTTCATGACCACGCGCACCACCAGGGCGTCGCCGTCGACCGACTCGAGGCCCCACACCTCGGGACGCTCGATGATCCGGGTGCGCCACTTCGGATCCTTCGCGAGATCCTGCGCGGTGGTGAGCATCGTGGACTCGACCAGCTCGAGCTCCGCGTCCGCCGGCACACCGAGGTCGACGATCGCACGCGCCCATCCCTGGGACATGTTGCCGATGCGGGTGATCTCGCCGTTGCGCACGTACCAGAGCGTGCCGTTCACATCGCGCACCTGGGTGACGCGCACGCTGACGTACTCGACGACGCCGGAGGCGAGGCCGACGTCGACCACGTCGCCGATGCCGATCTGATCCTCGGCGACGAGGAAGATGCCGTTCAGCACGTCCTTGACGATGTTCTGCGCGCCGAAGCCGAGACCGGCGCCGACGGCGGCGGTGAGCAGGGTGAGCGAGCCGAGCAGGCTGGGCGCCAGGAAGTTGACGACGAGCACGATGGCGATCACCACGAGCATCACATTGACGATGTTCTGCAGGATCGACCCGAGCGTGCGCGTGCGCTGCACCAGCCGCATGTCGGCCAGCGGCGACCGCTCCAGGGCCTGCGTGTCATCGACGCGCGCCTTGGACTTCGCGCTGTTGACGATGCGCTGCACCACGCGGCGGATCACGAACCGAAGGATGAAGGCGATGAGCACGCACCCGGCGATGATGATCGCGACGGTCAGTGCCCGCCCGCCGATCTCGAGGAGGGCTGTCAGCACTTTGCCCCACGGTCCGGGGTCGGTCGGTTCGGGCGCGGGCGTCTCCGCGGCGGAGGGGATGTTCATCACCTCGATGTTAGCGAGCGGGCCTCCGCGCACACTGGATGCGCAGAGGCCCGTTCGGAGTCCGACGTGTCGTCGGCCTGCCAGAGGGGGCCGTGGGGATCAGTCCTCCGCGTCGCGCGACTGCGCGGCGAGGGCGCGCTCCACATCGGCCAGGTTCTCGTGCACCAGGCGGCGCAGTGCCGGTGAGGCGTCCTGGTGGGCGGACAGCCAGGCGCGGGTCGCGTCGCGAAGCTCGACGTTCGCGAGTGCACGCGGGTAGAGGCCCACGATCAGGTAGTCGGCGATCTGGTAGGTGCGACCCTCCCAGATCGGCAGGAGCATGTCGAAGTACTTCGGGATGAACTCGCCGAGCACGCCGGCGCCGGACGGGTGCACGAAGCCGGCGGCCGCCGCGCGCACGATGGTGTTCGGCAGGTCGTCGTTCTCGATCAGCGACGACCAGGCGGCCTGCTTGGCCTCGGAGGTCGGCAGCGCCGCGCGGGCCTGGGCGGCGAACTCGGCGCCCTTGGCGGTGTTGTCGGCGGAGAGCGCCGCGTCGATCGCCGCCTTGTCGGTGGCGCCGGCGGCGGCCAGCCCGATCAGCAGCTGCCACGACAGGTCGGCGTCGATCTCGAGCCCTGGCAGCGTCTCCTCGCCGGCACGCAGGCGGCCGACGATGCCGGCGTGGTCGTGCGTCGTCAGCGCGTTCGCGAACGCGCTGACGAGCTGCAGCTGGCTGTCGCTGCCCGCTTCGGCCTGCTGGGCCAGCGCCCAAAGGCCATCGGCGATCTTCTCGCGGGCCGCTGCCCGAGAATCCGGTGCGACGTAGTGGTTCGCGGCGAGCTGCAGCTGCGCCAGCGTGGTGCGCACCGTGGTCGACTCGGTCTCGCGGCCGATGTTGCCCAGCACGAGATCGATGTAGTCGGATGCCGCGGTCTCGGCGTCGCGCGTCTGATCCCACGCCGCACCCCAGACCAGCGAGCGCGCGAGCGGGTCGCTGATGTCTGCGAGGTGGGCGATCGCGGTCTCCAGCGAGCGCTCGTCGAGGCGGATCTTCGCATACGCGAGGTCGTTGTCGTTCAGCAGCACCATGTCGGGGCGCCGCAGGCCCTGCAGCTCGGGGATCTCGGTGCGATCGCCGTCGACGTCCACCTCGACGTAGTGGGTGCGCACGAGCGCATCCCCGTCGAGGTCGTAGAACCCGATGCCCAGACGGTGGGGACGGATGGTGGGGTAGTCGGCGGGGGCGGTCTGGGTCACCGCGAAGCGGGTGATGGCGCCGGATGCATCCTCGGCGATCACGGGCGAGAGCGTGTTCACGCCGGCGGTCTCGAGCCACTTCTTCGCCCATGTGCTCAGCTCGCGGCCACTCGTGGCCTCGAGCTCGGCGAGCAGGTCGCTGAGCTCGGTGTTGCCCCACGAGTGCTTCTGGAAGTACTGGCCGACGCCCGCGAAGAACGCGTCGATCCCGACCCAGGCGGCGAGCTGCTTGAGCACGGAGCCGCCCTTGGCGTACGTGATGCCGTCGAAGTTGACCTGCACGTCCTGCAGGTCGTTGATCTCGGCGACGACGGGATGCGTGGAGGGCAGCTGGTCCTGACGATACGCCCAGGTCTTCTCCATGGCGTTGAAGGTCGTCCAGGCCTCGCTCCACTCGGTCGCCTCGGCCGTGGCGATGGTCGACGCCCACTCGGCGAACGACTCGTTCAGCCACAGGTCGTTCCACCACTTCATGGTGACGAGGTCGCCGAACCACATGTGGGCCAGCTCGTGCAGGATCGTGACGACGCGGCGCTCCTTGACGGCATCCGTCACCTTGCTGCGGAACACGTACGTCTCGGTGAAGGTGACCGCGCCGGCGTTCTCCATCGCGCCCGCATTGAACTCCGGCACGAACAGCTGGTCGTACTTGGCGAACGGATACGGCACGCCGAACTTCGATTCGAAGTACGCGAAGCCCTCGCGGGTCTTGTCGAAGATGTAGTCGGCGTCGAGGTGCTGCCACAGGCTCTTGCGCCCGTAGACCCCGAGGGGGATGACCTGACCCGAGCTGCTGGTGAGCTCGGAGAAGGTCGCCTCGTAGGGCCCGGCGATCAGCGCGGTGATGTACGACGAGATGCGCGGGGTGGGCTCGAAGCCCCAGGTGGCGATCGGCTCGCTGCCCGACCCCGATGAGGGGTCGTGCACGATCGGCTCGGGCGTGGGCGAGTTCGACACGACCTTCCACGCTGCGGGCGCGGTGACCGTGAACTGGAACGTCGCCTTCAGATCGGGCTGCTCGAACACGGCGAAGACGCGCCGCGAGTCCGGCACCTCGAACTGCGAGTAGAGGTACACCTCTCCGTCGACCGGATCGACGAAGCGGTGCAGGCCCTCGCCGGTGTTGGTGTAGAGGCAGTCGGCATCGACGATCAGAACGTTCTCGGCCTGCAGATCGCTGAGCGCGATGCGCGAATCGGCGAACGCTTCGTTCGGGTCGATCTGCTCTCCGTTGAGCGTGATCTCGCGCACGTCGCGTGCGATCAAATCGATGAAGGTGAAGGCGCCCGGTGTGGCGTTGAAGCGCACCACACTGCGAGAGCCGAAGACCTCGGCTCCCTTGGTGAGATCGAGCGACACCTGATAGGACTGCGTGTCGATGACGGCGCGGCGCTCCTGCGCTTCGGTACGGGTGAGGTTTTCTCCAGGCACAGCTGTTTCTCCCAGTGGTGAGGGGA
This sequence comes from Microbacterium sp. NPDC058345, assembly GCF_042723855.1. NCBI lineage: Bacteria > Bacillati > Actinomycetota > Actinomycetes > Micrococcales > Microbacteriaceae > Microbacterium > Microbacterium sp. NPDC058345. The sequence goes on along the minus strand of NZ_JBHXIG010000002.1, from coordinate 502,018 downwards.
TGTCGTCCCGCGTCGACGCTGCTGGCGCCGACGACAACCCTGACAGCCTACGCCAGCACCGCGGTGTCGCGAATCGTCTCGCCGCTGGCTCATAGCCACGAGTGGAAGGATGAAGGCCGTGAGTTCCTCTGTACCGGATGTCGTCCGCCACGCCTCGCCCGCCGCTGCGGGAGGCGCCCCGTACATCGAGCAGCCCGTCGCCTATGACGCGATCCTGCTCGCCGGCTTCGGGGGTCCCGAAGGGCAGGACGACGTCATCCCGTTCCTGCGGAACGTGACCAGGGGACGTGGGATTCCGGATGAGCGGCTGGAGGAGGTCGCTCACCACTACCGGCACTTCGGGGGCGTCAGCCCGATCAACGGGCAGAACCGCGCGCTGAAGATCGCGCTCGAGGCCGAGCTGGCGGCGCGGTCGATCGATCTGCCCGTCTACTGGGGCAACCGCAACTGGACGCCGTATCTCGAGGATGCCGTCTCCGAAGCCGCGAGCAACGGCGACACGACGCTGCTGGCCTTCGCCACGAGCGCGTACAGCTCGTTCTCGAGCTGCCGCCAGTACCGCGAGGACTTCTCCCGCGTGCTGGACGGCACCGAGCACGACGGCGTCGTGACGATCGACAAGATCCGCCCGTTCTACGACCACCCCGGGTTCGTTCAGGCCTTCGTCGAGGGCGTGCACGCCGCGGTGGCGGAGTTCATCGACGGCGGTGTCGCCCCGGAGGACGTGCAGGTGCTGTTCTCGACGCACAGCATCCCCACGGCGGACGCCGAGCGCTCCGGTCCCCGTGACGTCGACTGGGGCGAGGGCGGCGCGTATGCGGCACAGCACGAGGCGGTCGCGGCCTGGGTGATGGACCGGGTGGCCCAGCTGCTGCCGTCGGCCGCCGCCGTGCCGTGGGAGCTCGTCTACCAGTCGCGTTCCGGCCCGCCGTCGCAGCCCTGGCTGGAGCCGGATGTGTGCGACGTCATCGGCGATCTGCCCCGGCGCGGACGCCGTGCTGTCGTGGTGGTGCCGGTGGGCTTCATGAGCGACCACATGGAGGTGCTCTGGGACCTCGACACGGAGGCGAAGGAGGCCGCCGAGGGAGCCGGGCTGCGGTTCGTGCGCACGCCCACCCCCGGCGTGTCGGCGTCGTTCGTCGCCGGTATCGTCGATCTCATCCAGGAGAGGCTCGAGGGCCGTCCTGCTTCCGATCGAGCGCACGCGACCTCGCTCGGTCCGGCTTTCGACGTGTGCCGGCCCGGATGCTGCGAGAACGTCCGTGCGGGGTTCAAGCCGGCCGCGGCCGGCGTCGCACCCTGATCCCACGCCCCCCTCCGAGCATCGCTTCGCGCTGCCCGGAGCCTGGGAGGCGCGAGGCCCCTGCGCAGAGCCGATCAAGGGCGCCCGGAATAGGATGATGCCATGCGCATCCACATCGCCACCGACCACGCCGGCCTGGACTTCTCGACGCGACTGCAGGAGCATCTGCGCACGGCGGGGCACGAGGTCATCGATCACGGTCCGGTGGAGTACGACGCGCTCGACGACTATCCGGCCTTCTGCATCCGCGCCGCGCAGGCGGTGGTCGCCGACCAGCGAGCCGGCGTCGAGGCGCTGGGCGTCGTGTTCGGCGGATCCGGCAACGGCGAGCAGATCGCAGCGAACAAGGTCGAAGGCATCCGCGCGGCGCTCGTCTGGAACCTGTCGACGGCAGAGCTCGCCCGCGAGCACAACGACGCGAACGTGATCTCCATCGGTGCGCGCCAGCACAGCTTCGACGAGGTGACCTCCTTCATCGACACGTTCATCGCCACGCCGTTCTCCGACGAGGAACGCCACACGCGCCGCATCGGCCAGATCGCCGACTTCGAAGGCGACGGGTCTCTGCTGCCGGACCCGCGGGCCTGACATGCCCGAGGGTCACTCCGTCCACCGCGTCGCCCGGCAGTTCGCGCGCAACTTCGTCGGCCGGCCGGTGAGCGCCAGCAGCCCACAGGGGCGATTCGCCGAGGGAGCGGCGGTACTCGACGGTCGCGAGATGCTGCAGGCGCGGGCCGTCGGCAAGCAGATGTTCCTCGAGTTCGACGGGAACCTTTGGCTGCGCGTGCATCTCGGGCTCTACGGTGCATGGGACTTCGCGGGCGAGATCCTCGTCGACCCGACCATCGCCTCGGCGAACGGGCGGATGGGCCAGACCAATCAGCGCGGTGCGGTGCTCGCCGAAGGCGACGACGAGGCGCCCATCTTCGACGCCGAAGGGGAGAACTCCCTCGCATCGATCGGCGCGCCGCGCCGCACCCGCGTGCACGTGCGCATGTCCGAGCAGACCCAGGGTCTCGAGGACGAGGGCGACGAGTGGCCGCCGCCGGTCGTCGGCCAGGTGCGGCTGCGTCTGCTGACGCCCGTGACCTGCGCCGACCTGCGCGGGCCGACGGCGTGCGTGCTGCAGACGCCGGATGAGATGCTCGCGACGATCGCGAAGCTCGGCCCCGATCCGCTGGTGGGAGATCCCGCGGAAGGCGAGGAGCGCTTCGTCGGCATCGTGCGCCGCAAGGCGACGCCCATCGCGCTGCTGCTGATGGATCAGTCTGTCGTCAGCGGCATCGGCAACGTCTACCGGGCGGAGATGCTCTACCGCGCGCGCCTCGATCCGCACACGCCGGGCAAGGACGTGCCCGAGGAGATCGTGCGCGCACTCTGGCGGGACTGGGTCCGGTTGCTGGCCGTCGGCGTGGAGACCGGTCAGATGATGACCATGGACGATCTGTCGCCGGAGCAGTATCGGGCGGCGATGGCGAACCGCGACGACCGGCACTGGGTGTATCGCCGTGCGGGGCTGCCCTGCCGGGTGTGCGGCACCGAGATCGCGCTCGAGGAGATCGGCGCCCGCAAGCTGTACTGGTGCCCGTTCTGCCAGCGCTAAGCCGACCGACCGGCGCGCGCCACGCGTGGCACGTCGCGCCGAGCTGAACGCGCGCCGTGAATATGATGGCGGAATCCTTTGCAACGACGCACGACAGGAGACGCCATGGACCTGACCGGTCTGGAGAACTTTCTGACAGGGCTCAGCTCGTGGATCTGGGGACCCTGGATCCTCATCCCGCTGCTGCTCGGCACGGGCCTCTACCTCACCATCCGCCTCGGCGGACTGCAATTCCTGCGCCTCGGCGCGGCGCTGCGCCTCGGTCTCTTCACCCGCAAGGATGCCGGCGCCGACGGCGACATCTCGCAGTTCCAGGCGCTCACCACCGCGCTGGCCGCCACGGTGGGCACCGGCAACATCGTCGGCGTGGCCACCGCGATCGGCATCGGCGGCCCGGGTGCACTGTTCTGGATGTGGGTCACCGGCCTGCTCGGCATGGCCTCGAAGTACTCCGAGGCGTTCCTCGGCGTGCGCTTCCGCAAGACCGACGATGCCGGCGAGAAGTCGGGCGGACCTCAGTACTACCTCGAGCGCGGCATCCCCAACGGGTTCGGCAAGTTCCTGGCGCTGTTCTTCGCGATCGCCGCGGTGATCGCCTGCTTCGGCATCGGCAACATGACCCAGGGCAACTCGATCGCCACGAACATGGAGAACAGCTTCAACGTTCCCACCTGGGTGTCGGGCGTGGCGCTGACGATCTTCGCGCTGCTGGTGCTCGTCGGCGGCATCAAGTCGATCGGTCGCGTCACCGCGGGTCTCGTCCCGATCATGATCATCTTCTACGTGCTGGGCGCGCTGTACATCCTCATCGCCAACATCGGCGGCGTGCCGGCGGCGTTCGCGCAGATCTTCACCGACGCGTTCACCGGCACGAGCGCCGTCGGCGGCTTCGCCGGTTCGGCCATCATCATCGCCGTGCAGTTCGGCGTGGCCCGCGGCATCTTCTCGAACGAGTCGGGCATGGGCTCCGCCGCCATCGCCGCGGCAGCGGCGAAGACCAGCCACCCGGTGCGCCAGGGGCTGGTATCGATGACCCAGACGTTCATCGACACGATTATCGTCGTCACCTGCACGGGCCTGGTGATCATCACCACCGGCGTCTGGAACATGACCGACCCCGAGACCGGCGAGCAGATCAGCGCGGCTCTGATGACCGGTGAGGCGTTCTCGCACGGCTTGCCGGGGGACTGGGGCCATTACATCGTCACGATCGGGCTGGTGATGTTCGCGGGGTCGACCATCCTGGGCTGGTCGTATTACGGCGAGCGCAACATCGAGCGCCTGCTCGGACGTCGCGCGGTGATGCCGTTCCGCGTGGTGTTCTCGCTGGTGGTCTTCGTGGGCTGCACGGTTCAGCTCGGCGTCGTCTGGGCCTTCTCCGATGTCATGAACGGGCTCATGGCGATCCCGAACCTGATCGGCCTGCTCATCCTCTCGGGCCTGATCGCCCGTGAGACGAAGAAGTACCTCGACAACGATCCGAAGCTGCGTGCCAGCACCGACGAGGTGAACGCCTTCATGGCGGGCGACAAGGACTTCGAGGCCTGGAAGACGCAGGCCATACCGGTCGTCGACGAGCGGAAGTGAGCGCAGCGGCGGTGGGGCGAGCGCGGCGCTCGTCCCGCCGCCGCGGCCGTAATCTGGTCTCATGCGTCAGAATCCCAGCTTCGCCATGACGGATGTGACCGAGCTGCGCAGGGTGATCGCGCAGAACCCGTGGGCGACGGTGATCGCGACGGGTGATGACGGGCTGATCGCGTCGCACTACCCGGTGCTGCTCGATCCCGACCGCGACGACCTCACGGTGATCGGGCACGTCGGAAAGCCCGACGACCAGGTGCTCCATCTGGGTGAACGCGAGCTGCTGCTGGTCTTCCAGGGACCGCACGGCTACATCTCGCCGAGCTGGTACGGCGATGTGCGGGCGGTGCCGACGTGGAACTACACCGCGGTGCATCTGGCCGGCATCCCCGAGGTCATCGATACCGAGGCGAACCTACGGGTGCTCGACGACCTGGTCGCCCATTTCGAACGGATGCTGCCGCAGCCCCGCCTGATGTGGCAGCCGCCGAACACCGAGGAGTTCGTGCGTGCGCTCGAGGCCGGCACGGTCGGGTTCCGCCTTTCGCCCACGCGCGTCTCGGCGAAGCGCAAGCTGAGCCAGAACAAGCCAGACGAGGTCGTGGAGAACGTGATCGCCGAGCTCGACGGCGCGGGGGAGTACGCCAACCCCGCGCTGGCGGCGGAGATGCGCAGGGCGCACGAGGCTCGTCTGGCGCGCCGCGGATGACCGGCGACCTGCTGCTGCGAGCCACCCGCGTGGCCGGACCGGGCAGGGAGTACCTTCCCGCCGATGAGCCGGTCGACATCCTGATCCGCTCCGGCGTGATCGCCGACATCGCGCCGACCGGGAATCTCGCGACGACGTGCGAGCAGCTCGACGCCGAGGGCACCTGGGTGATCCCCGGCCTCTGGGATCATCACGTGCACACGGTGCAGTGGGCGCTCGACGCGCAGCGCATGCCGCTCGGCGAGGCATCGAGCGCCGTCCAGGCCGCGCGGCTGATCGCCGGGGCTGCGCCGCTGCCCGACGACAGGGTGGTGGGGACCGGCTTCCGGGACGGGCTGTGGCCGGATCGTCCCACGCGCGCGCTGCTCGATGCGGCATCCGGTGAACGCCCGACGTATCTGATCAACGCCGATGTGCACAGCGTCTGGCTCAACTCCGCGGCGCTGCGAAGGGAGGGCTTCGACGGCGTCGATGACGACGGTCTGCTGCGCGAGGAGGACGCGTTCGAGATTTCCCGTCGTCTCAATGCCGCCGACGACATCGTGGCGGATGCCGCTGTGGCGGCCGCCGGCTCCCGGGCCGCCGCGCGCGGGATCACGGGGCTGGTGGATTTCGACATGGCCTGGAACGCGGAGGCGTGGCGCCGCCGCGTCGCCGGCGGCTTCGACGCTCACCGCGTGGAGTTCGCGTTCTATCGCGCGGACCTGCAACGGGCGATCAGGGAAGGTCTGCGCAGCGGCGACGAACTCGCCGGAACGGACGGACTGGTCCGCGTCGGCCCGTTGAAGCTCATCACCGACGGCTCGCTGGGAACGCGCACCGCGGCGTGCTCGCACGCCTACGCGGACGACCCGGACAACTTCGGCGTCCTCACGATCGGGCCGGACGAGCTGCGCGATCTGCTCACGATCGCCGCCGGTTCAGGTCTCGATGCGGCGGTGCATGCGATCGGTGATCGCGCCGTGGCGCAGGCACTCGACGCTCTCACCTACACGCAGGCGAGGGGAACGATCGAGCACGCGCAACTCGTGCGGCATGCCGACCTCATGCGCTTCGCCCGTCTGGGCATCGTCGCGAGCGTCCAGCCCGAGCACGCGGTGGACGACCGGGACATGGCCGCCGACCTGTGGCGGGATCAGCAGGCGATCGGGCACCCGCTCGCCACGCTGCTGTCGGCCGGCATCCCGGTGCGGTTCGGCTCCGACGCGCCGGTGGCACCGCTGGACCCGTGGCTGACCATCTCGGCCGCCGTACATCGCACGGGCGACGAGCGCGACGCCTGGCATCCCGAGGAGCGGGTGTCGACCGAGATCGCCCTGGGCGCCAGCAGCCGGCACGGTGAGGCCTCGATCGCGGTCGGCGCGACAGCAGACCTCGTGCTGTGCGCCGTCGACCCGCTGCGCGCCGGCCGCGAGGAGCTGCGGTCCATGCCGATCGCGGCGACCATCCTGGGCGGTCGCGTGACGCACCTCGGGTGAACGCGAACGGGCGCCGAAGCGGATGCTCCGGAGCCCGTTCGAGGGCTGCGGTCAGGCCGCGATGTGCGAGACCAGGAACCAGCGGTCCTTCTCGAGCCCGCGCATGATCTCGATCGCGACGTCCTGGCTGGTCAGGTCGACCTCGTCCAGGCCGTCGATCGCGGCCTTCAGGTCGACCAGGATGGCGTCGATGTCGCTGATCACCGCGCGCACCAGCTCATCGGACTGCGTGAAGCCGGCCGGCACGGCGGTGATGCCGGCCTTCTCGGCGACGGTTCCGATGCGGGCGTCGATGGGCAGGCCGAGGGCGACGATGCGCTCCGCGGCGGTGTCGGCGTAGTCGCCGGCATGCGCGACGATCGTGTCGAGCAGCTCGTGCACGCCGACGAAGTTCGCGCCGCGCACGTGCCAGTGCGCCTGCTTGCCGTTCACCGTGAGCGCCTCGAGGCCCAGCACGACGGGGGAGAGGAACTGTGCGGCGGCCGCGGCGACGGTCGGGTCGACGGCGGTGGTGGGGACGGTCTGTGCCTTGCTCATGGGGTCCTCCTGAAGGGTCTGCGGGGCTCGTCTGACACCAACGCTACTCAGCGGGGAGTATTCCGCAAGCAAGCGAAGGCAACGCTTACTGCCGCGTGATTCCGCGGATGTGAGGGTAGTCTCGCCTCATGAGCATCGCCGCGACAGCATCCGTCCTCACCCTCGCGGAAAGGCGTCCGGAGATCGCCTCCGACGCGTTCGTCGCCGACGGGGCGCGCATCGTCGGCGCCGTCGCGCTGGGTGCGCGCGCGAGCGTCTGGTACAACGCGGTGCTGCGCGCCGACTCCGCCCCGATCACGGTCGGCGCGGACAGCAATGTGCAGGACAACGTGTCGGTGCACGTCGACACCGACCACGCCGTGGTCATCGGAGAGCGGGTGTCGATCGGCCACAACGCGGTCGTGCACGGCTGCACGATCGGCGACGGCTCATTGATCGGCATGGGCGCCGTCGTGCTCAGCGGCGCGGTGATCGGCAGCGGATGTCTGGTCGCCGGGGGAGCCGTGGTGCTCAGCGGCACCGAGGTGCCCGACGGGTCGCTGGTCGCCGGTGTGCCCGCCAAGGTGCGCCGGGCGCTCACCGACGAGGAGCGCGAGGGCCTGGAGCGGAACGCCGCGGTCTATCTCGCGCACATCTCGACGCACACGTCGGCGGAACCGTCCTGAGCCGGGCGCCGGCTTCGATAGGCTGGTGCGCACGGGGCGGTGGCCAAGCTGGTCAAGGCAGTGGGCTCATAACCCAACGATCGCGGGTTCGAGTCCCGCCCGCCCCACCGGGAACGTCACGCCTCCGTGCGGAATCCTGCCGTCTTGTGCGCCCCGTCGCAGAACGGCTTGATCGATGACAGCCCGCACCGGCACAGCGCCACGGTGTGCCGGTGCGGATCGATCAGGGTGCCGTCGGCGGAACGCAGCTCGATCTCGCCGCGCACCAGAAGCGGGCCGTCGGGGCAGGGGGTGATCGAGACGGGCTCGTCGTGCGTGGTCATCGCTCTCCTCTGGGCTCTCTCTGCCGAGTCTGCCCGTTGTCGGGCGGCCGGATGCAGGGTCTTGACGCCCGCGGAGCATCCCGGTAGCGGAGCAGGCGGGATGTGTCGTTGGCAGTTGTGCACAGGCGGTGTCAAGCCCGATGAACGCTGTGCACGCGCGCTCTAGAGTGAACGCACGACGGTGCACTGACGAAGGAGACCTCGCATGACAATCGGCCTCGCCTCGGATTCGGATCTCTCCACCCCTTTCGCCGCGCGCGGCCCGCTCAGCTCCGCGCTGCTCGATGTGCTCAGCGATCGGGCACCCGGTCGTGCCGACGAGCTGCCGCAGCGTGCGAGCGAAGCCGCACTCACAGAGGACCCCATCCGCGACGACGATCTTCAGCTGTCGCTGTTCCTGCTCTACGCGGTCGCGTACGGGTCGATTCCGGCGTTCGGGGCGCACTGGGAGTGGGACACGTCGCTGATCACCGCGCGCGCGGCACTGGAGCGGGCGTTCGAAGATGCCGTGCGGGCCGCGGTCGAGCATCCGACGGTCCCGGAGCCGACGAGAGAAGCCGTCGCCGCTGAGCTCTTCCGCATGACCGCCCCCGAGCCGGGCCCCAGCCTGTCGCGCTTCGTCAGCAGGAAGGCGACGGTCGAGCAGGCCCGCGAGCTGCTCATACAGCGCAGCATCTACACGCTGCGCGAAGCCGATGCTCACTCCTGGGCGATCCCTCGGCTCACCGGCCGCGCGAAGGTGGCGCTGGTCGAGATCCAGGCCGACGAGTACGGCGGCGGCCGCCCCGACCGCATGCATCAGACGATGTTCGCCCGGGCGATGCGTGGGGCGGGGCTGGATGACACCTACGGCGCCTATGTCGACGCCGTGCCCGCGATCACCCTCGCGTCGTTCAACTTGATGACGATGTTCGGCATGAACCGCCGACTTCGCGGCGCGTCGGTCGGGCACCTCGCGGCGTTCGAGATGACGTCGTCGCTGCCGTGCCGCGCGATCGCCGAGGGGCTGCGCCGTGTCGGCTTCGGCGACGATGTCGCGGCGTACTACGACGAGCATGTCGAGGCGGACGCCGTGCACGAGCAGATCGCCGGGCGCGATCTCGCCGGTTCGCTCGCCGAGGACGAGCCCGAACTGCTTGCCGACATCCTTTTCGGCGCCGCCGCGTGCCTCACCGTCGACGGATGGGGAAGCGAGCACATCCTGCACTGCTGGGAGCGAGGCGAATCGTCGTTGCGGGGCGCGGCCGACACCGCCCGCTGACGCTCGTCAGGAGCCCGTGGCCTGTCAGCCGTTCTCGCCGTCGTCCGCGGCGTCGGTGTCGGTCTGCGGTCCGCCGACGACGCCGATGCCCACCGCCTGGTGGTCGGGCTCGGGGTCATGGGGGCGCCGCGCCTCCGGCTCCTCATCGGGCTCCTTCTCGGTGCTCGGCTCCTCGAGCTCCGAGACGCGCGGCTGCTCGTCGGACGGCTTCTCGGCGCTCGGCTCGTCGGTCGCGCGCGGTCGCTCTGCGGAGCCGGCGGCCGGCGAATCCTGATCGTCCTCCGGGGTTGCGGCGCGGTTCGGGTCGTCTGTCCTGTCGCTCATGCCTCCACCGTCGTCCGGACGGGATCACGGCGCGAGGGGCTTGACTTCGCCTGCCGTTAGCACCGCGACGCGGGTCGCGGCAAGTCGCATGCGCGACGGCGCGGCATGCGCGAGACTGTGCCGCATGGGCACCGAGGTGGCACGAGCGCGGCATAGGGCAGAGGTCGGCTCCATCGTGCGTCGAGTGGTCCGTGGCTTCTTCCGCACGGCCTCGCCGGATGCGGCGGCGGGTCTCACCTTCTACGCACTGCTCGCGATGGTTCCGACGGTGGTCGCCGCCTTCTCGCTGATCGCGCTGCTGGGCGACCGGAAGGACGGCGTGCGCGCCGTGCTCGATGTGGCGAAGGATGTGCTGCCGCCCGACGTCGTGGGGGCGATCGGTGAGCCCATCGAGCAGCTGGCGTCGGCGGCGAACATCGGATGGTATCTCGTCGTCGCTCTCGTGATCGCGGTGTGGTCGGTCGCCCGGTACGTGACCGCACTGGGCAGGGCGATCAACCGGATCTACGACGTGCCCGAGGGCCGGGTGCTCTGGAAGGCCAAGCCCGTGCACCTGCTGGTCACACTCGTCGTGTTCCTGCTGGTGTCGCTCGCCGGGGGCCTCGCCGTCGCGAGCTGGCCCCTCGTGCAGGCCGTGGGTCGGGCGACGGGAGCAAGCGAGGTGACCCTGCTCGTGTGGCGCATCGCGCGGTGGCCCGTGCTGGTTGCGGTGGTGGTCATCGTGGTGGCGCTGCTGTATTACTTCGCGCCGAACATCGCGCATCCGCGCTTCCGCCTGATCAGCCTCGGTGCGGTCATCGCCATCGCGCTGTTCGCGCTCGCATCCGTCGGGTTCGGGTTCTACGTGAGCAACCTCGCCGACTACGACCGGATCTACGGTTCGTTCGCCGGCATCGTCATGCTGCTGCTGTGGCTCTGGATCGGCAACATGTCCCTGCTGGCGGGCGCGCTCTTCGACGCCGAGATGGAGCGCATCCGGGAGCTGCGCCACGGCATCCCGGCGGAGCGGGACATCCAGGTGCCGCTGCGCGACACCGAGCGGGTTCGCCGCAACGCCCGCGCCGAGCTCGAGGAGGCGCGGGCGGCGCGCCGGTTCCGCCGGTCGCGGCGCTGAGACCCGATCACAGCCTCTCCGTGGGGTAGCGGTCGCGGATGCGGCGCTGGAAGTAGGTGCCCAGGCTGGGCGCGTGCATCAGCGCCGAGTGCACGGACGGCGGCACCGCGTAGTAGCGGTAGACGTCACCGCTGCGAAACTCGATCTCGAGCACGGCGTGCGCCGGGTCGTAGCCGACCGACGTGAGGGCCGAGGACGACACCTCGTCCCTCTTCACGGCGCGCCCTCCGGTGCGTCTCCGACGAGGTCGGCGAGTGCGCGGGCATCGTGCGGCGCGTGTCCCTTCGCGTCGTTGTCGAAATACACGTAGACGTCTGCCGGGTGGTCCGCCTGCCGGTTCGACAGCCGCCGGCACAGGTCGGACCACTCGCGCAGCTCCGCCGCCGAGTACCCGCTGGTGTACAGCTCGGCGGAGCCGTGCAGCCGGATGTAGGCGAAGTCGGTGGTGTCCGCCTCGAGCCGGGGCCACCGGCCGGCCGTGTCGGCGAGCGCGAGCGCGACGCGGTGATCGCGCAGCAGGGCGTACAGGTCGGGATGTGCGAAGCTCTCCGCGCGCGGCTCGAGGGCGTAACGGATGGGGCGGTCGGCGTCGATGTGCAGCCAGTCGCGCCCGTCGAGTCTCGCATCGTGGTCGCGAGCGAGAGCCTGCGCCTCGGCGGTCGTGCGCGGGAGCATCGCGAGGAACTCCGACAGTCGATCCGGATCGAACTCCTGCCGCTCCGGCAGCTGCCACAGCACCGGTCCCAGCGCGTCGTCCAGGGCGAGCACGCCCGAGGCGAAGAAGTTCGCCAGTGCGGTGCGGGAGTTGCGCAGCCGCAGCATGTGGGTGATGTACCGAGAACCCTTGACGGCGAAGGTGAATCCCTCGGGTACGCTCGCCCGCCACTTGCGGTAGCTGTCCGGATGCTGCAGCGAATAGAAGCTGCCGTTCAGCTCGACCGTCGAGAAGCTCTCGCCGATGAACGCGAGCTCACGTCGCTGTGGAAGACCGCGAGGGTAGAAGTCGCCACGCCACGAGCCGTACCGCCAGCCGGACGTGCCCACCCGGATCCGGCCCGTGCGTGGGGGTGCCGCGGCAGCCGAGTCCATCCGCGCTCCTTTCGATCGCTTCGCACGCTACGGGACCCCAGCGGCGTGGGCACCGGGGTTGACGCGGGCGACTCGGACGACCGCAACCCCCTTTCCTGCCCGCTCGGCGGTGGGCATCCTGGAGGTCCGTACCAGGAAAGGAGCCGTCATGCCCGGCAGGCCGGACGATCACACTCAGGCGGACGATCTCATGCAGGCGGCCGAGGGCGACCGCCTCGAGCAGCGGCGGGAGCCCGTCGAGGAACCCCGCGACCCCGAGCGCACGACGACGCAGCCGGAGCCCGGCGGTGTCGAGGCGAATCCGGCCGACGTGGCCGAGCAGAACATCGAGGTCCCCGAGGACGGCGACGAGCAGCGTCCGGAAGGTTAGGTCCGGCGCATCCGTGTCAGCGGAAGAGTCACATCACGTTCCCGATGTAGGAGTACTTCACGAACACCTCGGCGGCGATGCCGGACTCCTCCAGCACGCCCTGCAGGGCGGTCATCATGTAATTGGAATCCCAGCCCATGTAGAGGTGCGCTCCGTCGGCGAGAGTGTCCCAGTGGCCCTTCCAGGCCATCTCGTCGTAGATGGGTCCGCCGTGATGCGCGCTGTATGACAGCGCGGACGGCCGATCGTCGGTCCACGCGCGACGGAAGACGCGGTTGAAGAGCGCCCTCACGTCCTTCACCTCCCAGTGCTCGCCGCGATACTCGACGTAGTCGAACTCGCGATCCCAGCCGGCAGGCCATCCGCGCCGCCGCACCGCATCCAGCACCGGGGTGAGGCCGTCGTCGTCGATCTCGGCGAGAGCGGGCCGCGCCCACACGCGCACGAACTCGCGGATCAGGCGCGCGCTGCGCGCCGAGATCGCGGCGGTGTCCCACACGTCGACGTCGGACAGCTCCCGCGTGGAGGCGACCGCGCTGCGCGCGTACGCGTCGCGGCGTTTGTCGGGGAACGCCGCGCCGAACACGCGCTCGGTCAGCTGCGGCTCGAGCAGCGTGAGGTTCCCCAGCGTCGGCGCGAGTGCGCGGTGACTGTTCTGCTCGTCCTCGCTGTACTCGCTCCACGGGCGGATGCCGTCACCCGACCACGAATCCGCGGGAACCGCCGGCACGATGCTCTCCACATCGAAGGCGGACGGGTCGTCGACGTCCTCGATGCGGCCCAGCACATAGCTCGCGTGCGGCAGCTCGACGTACTTCAGCACGGCGCTGACCCGCTCGTCGGACGGGGTGATGCGGGCGACCGCGCGCATCAGTTCGTCGCGGCCCCCGGCGCGGGCACGGCAGAGGCGCGCGATCAGCCGGTCGGCGGGGAGCCCCACCACCGCCCGGCGCAGGAACATCGCCTGCACCCATTCCAGCGTCTCGATGAGCTCGTCCTGTGCGATCACCCCGCGCCGGTGGTCCCCGTACGCGCTCATGACAAGGGGATAGGTGGCACGTCCGAACGTGTTCACGTGCTCCAGCTGACGCCGCACGGCGAGGTCGGGTTCGCGCGTCGGATCCAGCAGGGTCCCGTAGATCTCGGCATACTCCCGCCAGACCGCCGCATCGGTGCGCAGGTGCGCGAGATCGAGACGGGGGAAGGAGTCACGGAACGCCGCATACACGCCGTGTTCGCCTGCCGCCGCGACCTCTCGTCCCGTGGTCATCACGAGGTAGTGGCGCCAGAAGGCGCCGATGGTCTCGCCGGTGTGCCGTTCGATGGGCTGCCAGAACTCCTCCTCGACGACGAGCTGCTCGGCGTGCGACAGTCCCATCAGCACGTAGTTGTGGATGAGCTCGTGGTCGCGCAGCGGCTCGCCGGTGGAGTTGAGGCTCTCGAAGATCTGCTGGGCGTTGGCCTCGGCGCCCAAGGTGATCGACACGTGCTCGAGCTTGCGCAGCCCGCGCCAGATGCGGGGAGCCTCATCGGCATGCACCTGACTGCGGAAGAACGCGTAGTTGTCGTCGAATCGCGACTCCCGCTCGTCATCGTCACGCCGGTCGAGGACGACCGACTCGTAGAGGTCGGCCCAGGCGTGATGCGGACGCAGCCTGGTGCGCGACGGGGCATCCGATCGCACCAGCACGCGTTCGAGCTCCGCCGCCATCGACGGGTCCGATTCCCGCACGGCGTGGTGCAGGGCGGCCACGAGAAGCATGATCGTGGTCACCCGCTGCTGGCCGTCGATGAGGATCAGATCGCCGTCCTGCGCGTCCTCCGCCGAGAGGATCGACCCGATGAAGTGACGATGCGACTCCTGCTCATCGGCGACCGCCCGCACATCCGACAGCAGCTTCTCGCACCCGCCGATGTCCCACCGGTACTGGCGCTGGTACACCGGCACCACGATGTTCGTCGCCGGGGCGGAGAGCCATTCGATCGTGCCGGTTGCGGTCGCTTCGACATTGGTCGCCGTTGCCATGACTGGGTGATTCCTCCGTGCGGCGGGAAGACGGGATCCGCCGCGTCGAGTCTAGTCCCGGGCTGGATTCCGCCCGGTGGCGCGCCCAGGCTCCTCGCGGGCCCCGATGTAGGCTTGCCTAAGTAGGGCCTGTAAAAACGTGCTGGCCCCCTACGAAAGGACATGACTCAGATCATGGGATACATCAAGTCCGCAGCCCTCGAGGACAAGGGTTTCGTCATCCTCGACAGGTACAACCAGGATCTCGACCCCAAGGAGTGGCTCGACATCGAGTATGTCGACTGGAAGTCCTCCGGAGACACGCGCTTCGCCCCGCTCGCCAGCGCGCAGGGCGAGATCGAGTGCAACGGCTTCTGGAACCACAAGCCACCGCGCACCGACAAGGACGGCGTCTGGATCGACTCGCAGGTCGAGAAGGCACCGAACCTGACCCGTCGCGCGCAGGAGCCGGGCGCGAACGTCGGCCGTTGCCGCGTCATCGAGCTGCAGCCCACGCCGTACGGCGACTGCCTGTACAACCTGCACCAGGATGACAACAACCGCCTGAACCCCGACGGCACCGGCTGGGTCGTGCGGGGCTTCTTCAACCTGACCGACGACAAGGACAGCTTCTTCGTGCTGCGCGAGAACCGCACCGACCCGCAGGGCGAGGTGCGCATCGCGCTGCCCGCGGGTGCCCAGCTGATCATCGACACCCAGCGCCTGTGGCACGCCACGACGCACAACGGCACCGAGCCGCGCTACAACCTCATCACCTCGTGGACCTCGGGTCCCGAGCTCGACGCCTACATCGAGAAGTACAACGGCACCTCTGAGCACACGCAGTTCGAGGTGCCGCAGGACGTCCTCGAGCACGGCTACGCCGAGCAGGCGCGCAAGGACGCTGCCCGCGCCGCGTACTACGCGGCCAAGGGCCAGCAGGTCAAGCAAGCCATGAGCGAGGCCTGAGCGCCACGCGCATCGAGGGAGCCCCGGCCGCACGGCCGGGGCTCCCTTTTCGTGGGGAACGCGCGAGGGCACAGGGCGGGATGTGCGCTTCTGTGCGTTTCCGGCAGAGGCGCGGATGCTGCGCATAGCATCTGAGTCGTCCGCGCGGATGCGGGCACCCGGCGATCCGGGCAGGCGAAGGAGGACCTCGGGATGTCTTCGACGACGATGTTCAGGCACCGAAGGCGTTCGCGGATGACGGCGGCCATGGCTGCGAGCGCAGCGATGATGATCTCGCTCATGATCGCCGCGCCGAGCAGCGCCGCGCAAGGCGCCGTGCCGGTGGTCGCGAACCCCGATTTCGCATCGGTCGCATCGTCCGGACTGCCGGAGATGTGGAGAGCGTGGAACCCTGCGGGTACGGCCGAGGTCACGGTCGATCAGACGGCGGGACCGGACGGCGGCTCCGCGGTGTCGATCACTGCGACTACCGGCGCGGCGACCCGGTATGCGCTGACGCAGCGCATCGCCGTCGACGAGACCACGCCCCGCGAGCTCGTCGTCTCGGCTTCGGTGAAGGGCATCGGTCTTTCCGGCGGCTTCAGCGAGGTTCGCGTGCAGGCATTCGATGCGGCAGGCAAAGCGATCGTGCCCGTGCAGAAGGGGCCGTACCTGACGGGAACGTTCGACTGGAAGACCGTCTCCACCGAGATCACGCTGCCCGCAGGAGCCGCCCAGCTCTCGATCGAGCCCATGCTGGACCGCTCGCCCGGCACGCTCTGGGTGACGGGCGTTCGCGTGGACGCCGGAGCCAGCACGGCGTCGCTCACCGCCACGGCGACCGCGCACGGAGTGGTGGAGCTGTTCTGGTCCTTCGACGACGCGCAGCAGGCCGCGCGGTACGCCGTGCACCGTACGACGGGAGCGGAGCCGCCGGCGCGCGATGACACCAGCTTCTTGCGCAGCGCCTACGCGGCCACCACGGCGGACGACGGCGTGTCGCCTGACACGACCTACACGTACCAGGTGGATGCCGTCGCGGCGGACGGAACAGTGATCGCCACCACACCGGCGCGCCAGGTGACCACCCCGGCAGTGCTGCGCAGCACCCAGCAGAACACGATCGTCACAGCGCTCGAAGATGGGGCCGGCGCACGGGTCAGCTGGACCCTCGCGGAACACGTCCCCTCCGAGGATCTCTCGCTGCGTGCCGGTCGCCGCACGGTGGACGTCGCCGGCGCGCAGGGCCACGCTCAGATCGCTGCCCACGGAGGACAGACGGTCGAGCTGCGCTCCGGCGCCACCGTGATCGGCACGGCCGTGGTCGGATCGAGCGAGCATCCGCGCGCGATCGCCACCGGTGATGCCATCTCGACCGTGAAGCGGGCTCTCGCGAAGGGACAGCCCACGGTGACGGGCGCATGGTCCGCGCTGCTGTCCCGCGTCTCCGGCCCGGACTCCGGGTACGCCTCGAACGGCAGCGCGGGGCTGTACCGCGCTCGCGACGCGGCGTTCGCCTACGCCGTGACCGGTGATCCGTCGTATGCGCAGACCGCATACGACGGCATCATGGCTTCTCTGGATTTCATCGTGCCGCGTGACGTGAACATGGGCCTCGAACTGGCCCGTGCACAGCTGCTGCTCGCCCCTGCCTACGACTGGGCTCATGCCGCCTGGACCGAGGCGCAGCGCGCGACGGTGCGCACGGCGATGACGCGCTCCGTCGACCTGCTGTCGACCTACCATCACCCCGCTCTGGACGACACGTCCAAGACCAGCAACTGGGTCGGAGTCGTCCGCGCGAGCGAGCTGGCGCTCCTGCTGGCAGCGCGCGGCGACGGTGACTTCGGGTACCACGACGCCCGCATCGGGATGCTCGCCGATCAGGTCGCGCAGCACCTGGACCAGGCGTACACCGACTCGGGGTACACCCAGGAGGGCTGGGACTACTTCCACTACACCGCCCTGTACATGCTGCCGTCGATCTATCTCGCGCAGGGGACCGGGATGACCGCGCTCGACGAGCACCTGCAGCGCCCGCAGTTCTGGAACCTCGCCCTGCACGTCGCGTCGTACCGTCAGAAGGGCGATGTGGCCCAGTGGGGCGTGAGCGGACCGAACGGCCAGGTCGCCGGTGCCTTCCCGCTGCTCTTCCCGATCACACCGAAAAGCGCCGTCGACGGGATGACCGCGGTGTACGACGAAGTGATGGGCGTCGACTCGGCGACCCGCTCGTTCGACGGCATCCAGGGCCTGTGGAGCATGCTCTACTACCCGACGCACCCGAGTGCGTCCACGGGCCGGCTGACCGCCAAGGCCGCCAAGACCGCCATCCTCGACGACGTCTCGGGCTTCTACGCCTTCCGCAACCGGTATCGCGACTCCGATGACACGATCATCGTGACGTCGAACCGCAACCAGCAGCACCGTGGCTGGTCGTCGTCCGAGACCTTCTCACTGTCGTGGATCGGTGACGACACCACCTGGGCGACCCTGGGCGGCAAGGCGAAGGACGCGCCTGCACTGTGGAGCGTGCCTCTCATCGACGGCGAGCTGCAGCCCTATGCCAGCCAGTACGAGACCGTGAACGGCAAGGGGCGAACGCTGGATTCCCGGGCATTCCGCGGCCAGGGCGGTGGCTACCTGCATCTCGACGGCTCAGAGAACTTCGAGGTCGTGAAGGCCGAGCGACAGGAAGTGGTGGACCTGGCGAAGGGCGGGCGAAGCAGCGCCATCGTGGCTGTGAAGGATCGGTTCGACGACACGGTCCCACACGAATGGAGTTGGCAGCTGCGCCCGGAGAACGGCGTCTCGATCACGATCGACGACAGCCCGTCACCCGGTTCTCCCATGTTCACCTTCACGGCGCCGAACGGAGCCACACTGTCGGGCTTCGTGCTCGAACCCGAGGGCCTGATCGCCGAGAACATCGACGGCACCCTGCGTCTGACGCGCGCGGGGACGCACGCGACCTTTCGCATCGTGCTGGCCACTAGTCGGTCCGGTCCACTCACCGCGACGATGACCGGAGCCGGACGGATGATCCTCGACGGACGGGTGATCGACACCGATCGGCTCGCGCAGACTCCGGCATCGGGGCTGGCCATGGCGCACTGAGCCGCGATCGGGAAGTGGGTAGCGTGGGAGAGGACCCTCCAAGGAGCTCGCCGTTGATCCCCTCCGAACGCCGTAACCAGATCCTGCGCGAACTCGCCCTCACGGGCGCGTTCTCGACGGCGATGTTCACGCGGCGCACAGGTCTGTCCGCCATGACCATCCGCCGCGACCTCGACAGCCTCGCCGCCCAGGGGCGGCTCGAACGGGTGCACGGCGGGGCGATCCCCCCGGCCGCCATGCCGCTCTCGGCGCGTCCCGGGGCATCACCGCCGCGTCCGGTCAGCATCGGCATGGTGGTGCCATCCGCCGCCTACTACTACCCGCGTGTGATCGCGGGGGCACAGGCAGCCGCCGCCGAGCTCGGTGTGCGCCTTGTGCTGGCGACCTCCGAGTACTCGGCGGAGCTGGAACGACGCCAGCTCCGCAGGATGGTCTCCGCCCGGCTCGACGGGGTGATCGTCACGCCGGCCGGTGCGTACCCCGACGACCCTGAGACCTACCGCCTCATGGCGACGCTGGGGATCCCGGCCGTGCTCGCCGAGCGCTCGGCGCCAGGAGTCCAGGAGGAATTCAGCGGCGCTGCCATCAGCAGCGATCATCACCTCGGCGCACAGCTGGCAATCCGCCACCTGACGGACCTGGGTCATCGTCGCATCGCGCTGGCCTGGCGCCCGAGCCCGACCGCGGGACCGGTGCGGGCGGGTTTCGACCATGCGATGGATGCACTGGCAGCGGACGGCCTCAGCTTCCAGGTCAGGATTCCCCCGCGCGGCAGCGAGACCCA
Organism: Microbacterium sp. NPDC058345; assembly: GCF_042723855.1. Taxonomy (NCBI): domain Bacteria; kingdom Bacillati; phylum Actinomycetota; class Actinomycetes; order Micrococcales; family Microbacteriaceae; genus Microbacterium; species Microbacterium sp. NPDC058345. The sequence continues at coordinate 482,807 of NZ_JBHXIG010000002.1, read as the reverse complement.
GTTGACGCAACGCGCCCTCGGTGCGTTCCTCGATCGCTGTGTCGCGACGAGGATGACCGCCGTCGTCATGCTTCCCGACGACGCCGCAGTCACGCTCATCGAACTCGCGCATGACCGCGGGATCGATGTTCCCTCCCAGCTCTCCGTCGTCGCATACGATGACGAGACCGCGTCGCTCGCGCCTGTGCCGCTGACAGCCATCGCTCCGCCGAAGGCCGATGTCGGCTACCGAAGCGTCCGCGCCTGCCACGAACAGCTCACGTCCGACCAGGCGCGCGCGATGCCCCGCACGAGCCTTCCGCCCGCGCTCGTCGTGCGGGAGTCGACCGGTCCCGTCCGAGCGGCGGAACGCGCGGAATCACACGCTTGTGATTCCCCGGGATCTGGGCGATAATCGCCGTACAACCACATAGTTCGCCGCATCTTCGGATCAGGTCGTAGGGGAAGACGTACCTGATGAAACGGAGAGATCATGGCGACGGGATACGCACGCGGAGTGGTGTTCATCCACTCGGCGCCACGCGCGCTCTGCCCGCACCTCGAATGGGCGGTCGGACGCGCTATCGGTCGTGCCGTCAGTTTCGACTGGGACGATCAGCCGGTGCAGCAGGGCACCCGGCGCGCGGAGTTCTACTGGGACGGCCCGGTGGGCACCGGCGCCGCTCTGGCGACGGCGATCCGCGGCTGGGAGCACCTGCGCTTCGAGGTGACCGAGGACCCGACACCCCGCAGTGACGGCGGGCGGTGGCTGCACACGCCCGACCTCGGCATCCATTACGCCCAGACGGATGCCGCCGGCAACATCGTCATCGGCGAGGACCGCATCCGCTACGCGATGGAGATCGCCGCCGGAAGCGCCGCCGAACTGCAGCGCGAGCTCGACGTCGCGCTCGGATCGGCGTGGGATGAAGAACTGGAGCCGTTCCGGCACGCCGGCGACGACGCGCGCGTCGTCTGGCTGCACAAGGTGGGGTGACCCGCGCAGAGACCTGCGGAGGAGGCGCGAGTAACGGAAGCCGGTGACACGCTCCCGGATCCCGAGAAGGCGAATCCTCCGCATACGACCGAAGCCCCCTGCGGGGAAGCAGGGGGCTTCGTCGTGTGCGGTCAGCTCTCAGTCGGCGCTGCGGAAGGCGACGACGGCGTTGTGCCCACCGAAGCCGAACGAGTTGCTGATCGCCAGCAGGTCGCCGTCGCCGAGCGGCTGCGCCTCTCCCGACAGCTTGAACGGCACGGCCGGGTCGGGCTCGGTCATGTTGATGGTCGGCGGCGCCACGCGGTCGCGCAGGGCGAGCACCGTGAAGACGGCCTCGAGCGCCCCGGTGCCGCCGAGCAGGTGACCGGTCGACGCCTTGGTCGCCGAGACGGGGATCTCGTCGATGCGGTCGCCGAAGACGCGCTTCAGCGCCTCGTACTCGTTGGGATCGCCGACGGGCGTCGAGGTGGCGTGCGCGTTGATGTGCGCGACCTCGTCCGGTGTCGCCCCGGCCTGGGCGAGCGCCTGCTCGACCGCGCGCGCCGCGCCGGCGCCCTCCGGGTCGTTGCCGGTGATGTGGTACGAGTCGGCGGTCACGCCGCCGCCCACGAGGTAGGCGTAGATCTTCGCACCGCGGGCCTTGGCATGCTCCTCGGTCTCGAGCACGAGGGCGGCACCGCCCTCACCCATCACGAAGCCGTCGCGGTCGATCGCACCCGGGCGCGACGCTCCCTCGGGGTCGTCGTTGCGCCGCGACAGCGCCTGGGCGGAGGCGAAGGACGCCATCGTGATCGGGTGGATCGCCGACTCGGCGCCTCCGGCGATCACCACGTCGGCCAGGCCGTCCTGCAGGTGCTCGTAGGCGTTCGCGATCGATTCCGTGCTCGACGCGCACGCGCTCACCACGGTGCGCGCGAAGGCCTTGGCGTTGAAGTGCAGGGAGAGGTTGCCCGCACCCGCGTTCGGCATCAGCATCGGCACGGTGAGCGGCATCACCCGGCGAGGGCCCTTCTCACGCAGCGTGTCCCAGGCGTCCAGCAGTGTCCACACGCCGCCGATGCCGGTGGCCCAGTCGACGCCGAGACGCTCCGGTGCGACCTCGGGCGAGCCGGCATCCTCCCACGCTTCGCGCGCGGCGATGAGGGCGAACTGCGTCGACGGATCGAGACGCTTGGCCTCGTGCCGAGGCAGCACCTCCTCGGGACGTACGGATGCCTCAGCGGCGAACGTCACCGGGATCTGGTACTTCTCGATCCACTCGTGGGCGAGGGTGTGCGCCCCGGGCGTTCCCGCCAGGAGGTTCGCCCAGTTCTCCGGAGCCGTGCCGCCCAGGGCGGAGGTGGCTCCGATGCCGGTGACGACGATGCGCTTGGTCATGGATGGTCCTTCGGGGTGGTGAGGGATCAGTCAAAGGAGGATGCCACGCCCCGCGGTCCGCGGGGGTGGCATCCGCAGAGTCTTACTCCTGGCCGGCGACGATGAAGTTGACGGCGTCGGCGACCGTCTTGAGGTTCTTGACCTCGTCGTCCGGGATGGTGACGCCGAACTTCTCCTCGGCGTTGACGACGATCGTCATCATCGAGATCGAGTCGATGTCGAGGTCGTCGGTGAACGACTTCTCCATCTGAACCTCGGATGCGTCGATGCCGGTCTCGTCGGTGACCAGCTCAGCAAGGCCGGCGAGGACCTCGTCGTTGGTGAGAGCCATGGTGTTTCCTCTTTCTCGGGGATGGGTTCGGAACCGTGAACAGTCTAGGGAACGTCCGCGCGCGCTCAGGGGAGCACGACCACCTGCGCGCCGAACACGAGGCCGGCGCCGAAGCCGATCTGCAGCGCGAGTCCGCCGCTGAGCTCCGGGTGCTCCTCGAGGATGCGGTGCGTCGCGAGGGGGATCGACGCCGCGGAGGTGTTGCCCGTCGTCTCGATGTCGCGCGCGATCACGCAGGTCTCGGGCAGCGCCAGCTGCTTGGCGAACTCCTCGACGATGCGCAGGTTCGCCTGGTGGGGGATGAAGGCGGCGAGGTCGGATGCCTCGATGCCGGCCTTGTCGAGCGCCTCCCGGGCGACCTTGGCCATCTCCCAGACGGCCCAGCGGAAAACCCGCGGGCCTTCCTGACGCAGCGTGGGCCACGGTGCGGCGCCGTCGCGGAAGTCGGTGAGCGTGTGGTTCATGCCCACCAGGTCGGCCTTCGAGCCGTCCGAGCCCCATACGGTGGCGGAGATGCCGGGTGTCTCGCTGGGACCGATCACCACGGCCCCCGCCCCGTCTCCGAGCAGGAACGAGATGCTGCGGTCGGTGGGATCGACCACGTCCGAGAGCTTCTCGGCGCCGATCACGACGGCGTACGTCGCGGCGCCGGCACGGATCAGGGCGTCGGCCTGAGTGACCGCGTACGCGTACCCGGCGCAGGCCGCATTCATGTCGTAGGCCGCGGCGGGGTTCGCCCCGATGCGGTCCGCGACGATCGCGGCGACCGAGGGCGTCTGCTTCGGGTTGCTGATCGTCGCCACGATCACGAGGTCGATCTCGGCGGGGTCGACGCCCGACCGCTGCACGGCCTCGGCGGCGGCGTCGGCGGAGAGCTCGATGGCGGTCGTCTCGGCGACGGCGCGAGCCCGGGTGATGATGCCGGTGCGCTGGCGGATCCACTCGTCGCTGGAGTCGATCGGCCCGACGAGGTCGTCGTTGGGCACGGCGTTCTCGCCGCGGGCGGCGCCGACCGAGTAGATGCGGGTGAAGGCGGGGCCCGCGGCCTGCGTGAGCGTGGTCATGCGGCTTCTCCGTTCAGCAGCGCGACCGCCGCATCGATGTCTTCAGGAGTCTTGACGGCGACGGTGGGTACGCCGCGGAGGCCGCGTTTGGCCATTCCGACGAGAGCGCCCGCCGGCGCCACCTCGATGAACCCGGTGATTCCCGCCTCGGTGAACGACTCCATGCACAGATCCCAGCGCACCGGGGACGACACCTGCGTGACGATCCGGTCCAGGGCGTCCTGGCCGTCGGTGACGACCGCGCCGTCACGGTTCGACCACAGCGTGATGTCCGGATCGGACGCCGCCACCTCGGACACGGCGGAGCGCAGCGTCTCGACAGCGGGAGTCATGTGCGATGTGTGAAAGGCTCCGGCGACCTGCAGCGGCATCACGCGCACACCACGTGGCGCACGCTCGCTCAGCTGCGCCAGCGCCGGCAGTTCGCCGGCCGCGACGATCTGCCCGGCGACGTTGTAGTTCGCCGGGGTGAGGCCGATCTCGCTCAGCAGTGCCAGCACGTCGTCGGCGTCACCGCCCAGTACGGCGCTCATGCCGGTGGGCGTCTGGGCCGCGGCATCCGCCATGGCGCGCCCGCGGATGCCGACCAGCCGCATCGCGTCCGCCGCCGGCAGCCCCCGGGCGGCGACGACGGCGGCGAGCTCACCCACGGAATGACCGGCGACGCCGTCGGGGCGCCGCCCCGCCTTCTTCTCGATCTGCTGCGCGGCGATCAGGGAGGCGGCGACGATGAGCGGCTGCGCGATGCGCGTGTCGCGGATCGTGTCGGCATCCGACTCGGTCCCGTGCGCGATGAGGTCGACTTCCGCGGCCTCGGAGTACGACGCGAGCTGCTCCGAGACGCCGTCGAGCTCGAGCCAGGGTGCGAGGAATCCGGGGGTCTGTGAGCCCTGTCCAGGGCAGGCGGCGACGATCACCCATCCAGTCTGCCAACGTTTCGGCGGACGCGGTGGATGATCCATTACAAGAATCGCGACTTCGCTTGTGCGTGGCGCACAGCGCGCGCACGCGGTCAGCGCCGGCGCGACACGGGACGACGGCGACCGGGCTCGGTGGAGCCGATCGAGCCGAGGATCAGTGCCGTCTGCAGGATGAGCGCCTCGCGTGGGCCGGTGGCGTCCCAGCCGATGACCTCACTGACGCGCTTGAGCCGGTACCGCACGGTGTTCGGGTGGACGAACAGCTCGCGGGCTGTCGCCTCCAGCGAGCGTCCGTTGTCGAGGTAGCTCCACAGCGTGGTCACCAGATCGGGGGAGTGCGCCTGCAGAGGGCGGAAGATGCGCTCGATGAGCGTCTGCTTGGCGAGCACGTCGCCCGCGAGCGCACGCTCCGGCAGCAGGTCGTCGGCCTCGACAGGGCGGGGCGCGCTGCGCCACGCGCGGGCCACCGCGAAGCCCGCCAGCGCGGCGCGGGCGCTCTGGCCGGCGTCGACCAGTGCCGCGACGGGCGGACCCAGCACCACGTAGCCGGGTCCGAAGGACGGTTCCAGTCGTCCGGCGATCTCCTCGAACGGAAGATCCTCCGTCTCGTTCTCCTTGCCGGGAACCCGCGCCCGGCCGATGACGAGCACGAGCCGTGAGCCCTGCACGCCGATCAGCACGTCGACCGACATCTTGCGTGCCGCGCGGCGCACCTGGTCGACGTCGAACTGCGGGGGCGTCGTGCCGACGATGACGCTCACCTCGCCGTGACCGTGCCAGCCGAGCGCGGCGATGCGGCTGGGCAGCTCCTCATCGGCTTCACCGGTGAGAATGGAGTCGACGACGAGCGCCTCGAGCCGTGCGTCCCACAGACCGCGCGCCTCGGCGGCGCGGGCGTAGACGTCCGCCGCGGCGAAGGCGACGTCGCGGGAGTACAGCAGGATGGCCTCGCGCAGATCGTCGCCCCTGCCCGCGACCCGCTCCTCGGTGACCGCCACGGTGACGCGGATGAGCTGCAGCGTCTGCTGCAGGCTCACGCTGCGCAGCAGCTCGCGCGGGGCGGCGGCGAAGATGTCCGCCGCGATCCACGGGGTCGAGGTGGGGTCGTCGTACCACTGGATGAACGAGGTGATGCCGGCCTGCGCCACCAGCCCGACGGCGGAGCGTCGGGCCGGCGGCATGTCGGCGTACCAGGGGAGGGTGTCCTCGAGCCGCTTGATCGTCACCGTGGCGATGTCGCCGGAGATCCGGCGGAGCCAGGCGAGGGTGGCGGCCTTCTCCATGGCCGGCTGTGAGGAACCGGTCACCGAGTCAGCTCTCGCCGCCCGCGTTCCCGCTGGTGCCCGCGTTCACGTCGAACAGGCTGTACTTCTGGATGGCCTGCCCCACGAGTGCGCGATCCACCGTGCCCTCGTCGGCGAGCGCCTGCAGCGCGCGCACGACGATCGACGGTCCGTCGATCTTGAAGAAACGACGCGCGGCGGCGCGGGTGTCCGAGAAGCCGTAGCTGTCGGCGCCCAGCGTGTAGAACGGCTGCGGCACCCAGGGGCGGATCTGGTCCTGCACGGCGTGCATGTAGTCGCTGACGGCGACGACCGGACCCTCTGCGCCCTGCAGCTTCTGCGTCAGGTAGGCGGTGCGCGGCTCCTCTTCCGGGTGCAGGAAGTTGTGCTCGTCCGCGGCGAGGCCGTCGCGGCGCAGCTCGTTCCACGAGGTCACCGACCACACATCAGACACGACACCCCAGTCGCTCTTCAGCAGCTGCTGCGCCTCGAGCGCCCACGGAAGTCCGACGCCCGACGCGAAGAGCTGGGTGCGGGGGCCTTCGCCCTCGCCCTGTGCGACGCGGTGGATGCCGCGGACGATCCCGTCCACGTCGACGTCGGCCGGCTCGGCGGGCTGCACGAGCGGCTCGTTGTAGACGGTGAGGTAGTACATCACGTTCGGGTCGTCGTGCGTGCCGCCGTACATGCGCTCGAGACCGGAGCGCATGATGTGCGCGATCTCGTAGCCGTACGCGGGGTCGTAGCTGACCGTGGCCGGGTTCGTCGATGCGAGCAGCGGCGAGTGTCCGTCGGCGTGCTGCAGGCCCTCACCGGTGAGCGTGGTGCGGCCGGCGGTCGCGCCGATCACGAAGCCGCGCGTCATCTGGTCGGCGGCGGCCCAGAAGGCGTCGCCGGTGCGCTGGTAGCCGAACATCGAGTAGAAGATGTAGATCGGGATCAGCGGCTCGCCGTGCGTGGCGTAGCTGGTGCCGAGCGCCGTGAACGCTGCGGCGGCGCCGGCCTCGTTGATGCCCACGTGCACGATCTGGCCCTGCGGGCTCTCCTTGTAGGCGAGCAGCAGCTCCCGGTCGACCGACGTGTAGTGCTGGCCGTTCGGGTTGTAGATCTTCGCGGTCGGGAAGTACGCGTCCATGCCGAAGGTGCGCGCCTCGTCGGGGATGATCGGCACGATGCGGTGCCCGAAGTCCTTCGAGCGCAGCAGGTCCTTCAGCAGACGCACGAACGCCATGGTCGTGGCGATCTCCTGGGTGCCGGAGCCCTTCTTGGGCAGCGCGTACGCGGAGTCGTCCGGAAGGCTCACCGGCACGTGCTTCGAGCGGCGCTCGGGAAGGAAGCCGCCCAGGCCCTTGCGGCGCTCGAGCATGTACTGGATCGTCTCGTCCTGCGCACCGGGGTGGTAGTACGGCGGCAGGTAGGGGTTCTCCTCGAGCTGCGCGTCCGTGATCGGGATCTGCATGGTGTCGCGGAAGGTCTTGAGGTTCTCCAGCGTCATCTTCTTCATCTGGTGGGTCGCGTTGCGGCCCTCGAAGTGCGGGCCGAGGCCGTAGCCCTTGACCGTCTTCGCGAGGATGACGGTCGGCTGACCCTTGTGCTCCATGGCGGCCTTGTACGCGGCGAAGACCTTGCGGTAGTCGTGACCGCCGCGGCGCAGGTGCCAGATGTCGTCGTCGCTGAGGTCCTTGACCAGGGCGGCGGCGCGCTCGTCCTTGCCGAAGAAGTGCTCGCGGATGTACGCGCCGGATTCGGCCTTGTAGGTCTGGTAGTCGCCGTCCGGCGTCGAGTTCATGATGTTCAGCAGCGCGCCCTCGGTGTCGCGGGCGAGCAGGTCATCCCACTCGCGGCCCCAGACCACCTTGATGACGTTCCAGCCGGCGCCGCGGAAGAACGACTCCAGCTCCTGCACGATCTTGCCGTTGCCGCGCACCGGTCCGTCGAGCCGCTGCAGGTTGCAGTTGATGACGAAGGTCAGGTTATCGAGGCCCTCGTTGGCCGCCACCTGCAGCTGTCCGCGGCTCTCGATCTCGTCCATCTCGCCGTCGCCGAGGAAGGCCCAGACGTGCGAGTCGGCCGTCTCCTTGATGCCTCGGTTCTCGAGGTACTTGTTCGACATCGCCTGATAGATCGCGTTGATCGGGCCCAGGCCCATCGAAACGGTCGGGAACTGCCAGTACTCCGGCATCAGGCGCGGATGCGGATAGGACGACAGCGCGTGCGGCGCCGCGGACTTCTCCTGACGGAAGCCGTCGAGGTCCTGCTCGCCGAGGCGCCCTTCGAGGAAGGAGCGCGCGTAGATGCCGGGGGAGGCGTGCCCCTGGATGAAGATCTGGTCACCGCCGCCGGGGTGGTCCGCACCGCGGAAGAAGTGGTTGAAGCCGACCTCGTACAGCGACGCCGACGAGGCGTACGTCGAGATGTGACCGCCGACGCCGATGCCGGGACGCTGGGCGCGGTGCACCGTGACCGCGGCGTTCCACCGGATCCAGTGACGGTAACGGCGCTCGACGTCCTCCTCGCCGGGGAAGTCCGGCTCGTTCTCGGGAGCGATCGTGTTGATGTAGTCGGTGGTCGGGACCATGGGCACGCCCAGGTGCAGCTCCTTGGAGCGCTTGAGCAGGCTGAGCATGATCTCGCGGCCGCGCCCGTGGCCCTTGGCGTCCACCAGCTCATCGAGCGACTGCTGCCACTCGCCGGTCTCCTCCGGATCGCTGTCGAGGGGGCCCTGGGAGTACGGATCCTGGTCGTGCACGGTCACGGTGGAGCCTTTCGTCATGCTGGCAGGTCGTGCCAAGGAAACGGGATGCGGCGCGGGGAGCCTTGTCGACTCAGCACAACGCGCGCTGTGCTCAGCCTATCCCTCTCCGGGCGGGTGGAGCGCATTCGGCAGTGGGTAGACTGAACCGGTCAGGGCCTTTAGCTCAGCTGGTAGAGCGCCACGTTTACACCGTGGATGTCGTCGGTTCGATCCCGGCAGGGCCCACCGGATGCCGACGCCGGATCAGTCCCGGCGGGCGATGCGGCGCAGCAGCGATGCGGTGACGAACACCGCCGCGACCCAAGGTCCGGCGACGACGATCGGGTCCATCCATGAGTGCTTGAGGTCGCGACGTCCTCTTCCGAACCGCGATCGCAGCGGACGGTGCTCGAACTCGGCGAGCACGCCGGTCTGGGTCATAGGGTTGTCCGGATGCCGCGTGAACAGGGACCGCGCGTGTGCACCCCACGCCTCGACCCGATCGCCGAGAACCAGCAGCAGCCAGCGCGTGTTCTTCGTCTCACCCAGCCGGTCGTAGGCGAACCGGCGGATCGCGCCGGAGAACCCGTGCAGGGGTTGGGCCGTGCCGAACACCGGGGGCAGCATGAGATGCTCCACGGAGCGTTCGCGCGTCGCACCGCCGGGCTGGCGCTCGGGGAACGTCCAGTGCGCTCCCGTGTCGCCGATGTCCGAGCGCTCCTGCCAGGTGCGCCGATGGGCGGGGTCGAGGTCGTCGCCCCACCCGGGGATTCTTGCCCGCAGTTCCTCAGCACTCGGGCTGCGGGTCGGCTTGGTGGACTCGTACGGCACGGTCACTCCTCTCCGACGGTGATGATCGGCTTGATGCATCCGTCCAGCTTGGCCGAGAAGACGTGGTACGCCTCGGCGATGTCCTCGAGCGGGAAGCGGTGGGTCAGCAGGTCGCCGGGGCGCAGATGCCCCGCCTGGATGTGTTCCAGCAGACGTGGCCACTGCCGAACGACGGGCGCTTGATTCGCGCGGAGTGTGAGTCCCTTGTTCACCACGTCGCCGAGACGCACGGCGGAGCCCAGGGGACCGTACGCGCCGATCACCGATACGGTGCCGCCCTTGCGGGCGGAGTCGATCGCCCAGTTCACCGCCACCGGAGAGCCCCCCTGCAGCTTGAGCTTGGCGCCCGTGACATGCTGCAGGACGCTCCCGTCGGCCTCGGCGCCGACGGCGTCTATGACCACGTCCGCGCCCAGACCGTTCGTGTCCTTCTTGAGGGAGAGGACGATGTCGGCGTGCTCGGCGAGGTGCATGGTCTCGGCGTACGCGAAGGTCCGCGCCTTCTCGAGCCGGTAGTCGATGTGATCCACGACGATGACTCGGCCGGCGCCCAGGAACCACGCCGACCGCGCGGCGGCCAGTCCGACAGGACCCGCTCCGAAGACGACGACGGTGTCCCGCTCCGCGATGTCACCGAGTTGCGCGCCGAAGTATCCGGTCGAGAACGCATCTGTCAGCATGAGCGCGTCCTCGGCCGTCAGCCACTCCGGGATCACCATCGGCCCCACGTCGGCGAACGGCACACGGACGAACTCGGCCTGGCCTCCGTCGTATCCGCCGGCGCTGTGCGAGTAGCCGTAGATGCCGCCGACCGCGGTCGCGTTCGCGTTCACGTTGTGGCAATTGGAGAACAGGCCTCTCGAGCAGAAGTAGCAGGAGCCGCAGGAGATGTTGAACGGCACCATCACTCGGTCGCCGACCGACAGGCCGCGCACCGCAGAGCCGACCTCGTGCACCACCCCGACGATCTCGTGACCGAACGTGTGTCCGATGCGGGTGTCGGGGATCATCCCGTGGTACAGGTGCAGGTCGGAACCGCACACCCCGGCATGCGTCACCCGGACGATCGCGTCGTCCGGGTGCTCGATGCGCGGCACCGGCTTGTCGGTCACCTGGATCTTGTACGGACCCCGATAGGTCATCGCTCGCATTCGCGCTTCCTCCGGCTTCGGCGGTCAGGCTGTTCTCCGAAGTTATGCGCGTCCAGGAGGTCGTCGCAGGGTATTGACGAGCGCAAGGGCAGGACCTATCGTGACCGGCCGATCACAGAGGACGGTGAGCGAGCCGGGCGAACGCTTCACTGACGAACTCAGGCGGTCGTCGCCCTGGCCGTTCTCCTGGGCCAGATGCGCTTGGGCAGCTCGAAGAGCAGACTCGCCGGCATCCGACGGCCGAGCAGCGCGAACGCCGTCGAGATCGCGACCGTGACGGTGAAGACCGCCACCAGACCGACGCCGGGGTTCGAGATCCCGGCCTTCATCGCCAGCCATCCCAGAGCCGCGAACACCGGATAGTGCGACACGTAGTAGATCAGCGAGTACCGGCCCACGAAGCGCACCGGCGCCAGCCAGCGGACGTCGGCTGCGGATGCCGTGAGCCGCACCAGGATCAGGATGCCGAGCATCGCCGGCGCTGCCCACGCCGGGTGGTACCAGAGCCCGCCGCCGTCTGCGCCGGAGTCACGGGCCCAGCGGTCGTCGAGACCGGAGTACACCGCGATCGCCACCGGGATCACGAGCAGACTCCACGCGAGCCTGACATCGAGCACCCTGGCGTACTGGTCCCAGTGCTTCTCGATGAAGGCGCCGAGGAAGAAGAACGGCATGAGGTAGAAGAACCGCTGCAGCAGATCGAGCTCAGTCGGGATGAGGAACATCGCGACGAACGGCACCGCCACCATCGCCCACACCGGTACCCATCGGATCAGCAGGGCGATGATGTAGTAGGCGAAGATGAACTGCATGAACCACAGGTAGGTGTTCCAGAAGCCCAGCTCCCAGGGCATGTAGTCGCCCTGGCCGACGATCCTTTCCGAGATGGCGTACACCAGGGTCCAGACGATGATCGGCCAGACGATGCGCCGCACCTTGCCCCAGATGTAGGGGCCGGTCGGTGCCTTCAAGGATCCCGCCACCAGCAGTCCGGACAGGAACATCAGCATCGGCATGCGGAACGGCGCGAAGAAGGCGCTGAGGAACTCGAAGAACGCCGGTACTTCGTCGATGCGGTAGGCGACGATCTGCGTGCTGTGATGCAGGACCACCAGCAGGATCGACAGTCCGCGCAGCAGATCCATCCAGCCGATGCGCCGGTCATGACGCTCCAGCGCGCGGCTGATGTCCGCACCCCGCCGAGCGGTCGTCTCGTCGGCGACCGGCGCGGTGGCACCGGTCTTCGACTCGGAACTGCGCCGTGCTTCGGCGACACGGCGTGCCTCGGCGCGGGAGATGGGCGCGTCGGAGGGGACGGTTTCGCGGTGTTCGGACATCCCGGTCAGTATACGAGCGGGGGCCGCTGAGTCCCTGACGGACGCGGGCGGGGCCGTCGCGGCACCCAGACCGAGACGCGCTGCCGGTACTGCTCGTACGACGCGCCGAACCGCGACAGCAGGTCGGCTTCCTCCCCGGGCCGGATCAGGTGGTTCCAGACCAGCGAGCCGCACAGTGCGTAGCCGACCACCAGCCACGATCCGAGCATCATCCCGACCGCGACGCCCTGAGCGATGCCGGCGACCGCCATCGGATTGCGCACGATGCGGTACGGACCGGACATCACCAGCGTCCTCGCCGTCGCCCGGGGCAGCGGAGTTCCGTCGCCTCGTGAGGCCATCGTCGTCGCCGACCACAGTCCCAGCGCGGTGGCCGCGGCGAAGGCGACGGCACCCAGCGACGGCACGACGAGCGGCGGATCGACGTGCAGACCCCAGCGTCGCTCGACCAGCGCGATGAGCGTCGGAAGGATCAGCAGGAACAGACCCCAGAAGACGACGATCTGACCGCCCGTGCGCAGCAGGTGCACGGGGCGGGGCGCCGGAGGCGCCTCCCGGGCGGCGAAGGGCCCGACCAGCAGCCACTCCGCCGGCACGCGCCCGAGGAGCACCAGCAGTCCGGCCCCGACGGCACACACAGCGCAGCCGATCATCAGGAGCGCACCCCAGCCGCCGAGCCCGGTGGCCGTCGCGTAAAGGGCCATCCCGGCGGCGACGAGGACGGTCCAGCACCCGACCGTCCAGACGGCCCATCGCCAGCCCAGTGCGGCGAGCGCCGATCCGATTACGAACAGCGGCACGTCGAACGCCGCGACCATGCCGGCCGGCAGATCGCCCAGCGTCGCATGGCGCACCGCCGGGGACAGCGGCACGATCACCCACCAGGCGGCACCGGCCGCCGCCTGCGCCGCGAAGTAGCCGCGTCCCCAGCGCGCGTCGAGCGTCGCGACGAGGTTCACATCTCCTCGTGCGTCGCCGGGTCGGCGTCGAAGAGACGCCCGTCCGGGCGGCCGAGCGCGGTGATCGCGGCGACCTCGGCGGCGTCGAGCTTCACCGAGGCAGCGGCGATGTTCAGACGCTGGTGCTCGGCGGACGCAGCCTTCGGGATGGACACGGTGCCGCGCGCGACGTGCCACGCGATCACCACCTGCGCCGGCGTGATGTCGTGCGCCGCGGCGACCTCAGTGATCACCGGCTCCTGCAGCAGCTCGTCCGCGCGTCCCAGCGGGCTCCAGGCGACGGTGAGGATGCCGCGCTCGGCATGCAGCGCCAGCGCCTCCTCCTGCGGGAAATAGGGGTGCACCTCGATCTGGTTCACGACGGGGCGCACGCCGGTCTCGGCTTCGATGCGGTCGAGGTGGGTCTCGAGGAAGTTCGACACGCCGATCTGGCGTACGGTGCCGCGCTGCTGCGCGTCGACCAGGGCCTGCCACGCCTCGGCGTATAGGTCGATGCGCGGGTTCGGCCAGTGGATGAGGTGCAGATCGATCGCGTCGATCCCGAGACGGCGTCGGCTCTCCTCGATGCTCGTGCGCGCCTTCGGCGCCGCATGGTGGCGCCCGGGCAGCTTCGTCGTGACGATCAGCTGCTCGCGGTCCACCCCGGTTGCGGCGATGCCGGCGCCCACGGCACCCTCGTTCTCGTAGTTGAACGCGGTGTCGATCAGGCGATAGCCGGCGTCCACGCCCGCGGCCACCGCAGCCGCGCCGTCGTCGCCGCGCAGGCCGTAGGTGCCGAGGCCGACCGCGGGAAGCGGGAAGCCGTTGTGAGCGGTGAACTCGGGGATGGCAGACATCGGTTCTCCTTCGTGCGTCGTGGTCGTCCCGCCAGCCTACGGGCGGGTGACGGCGGCGCGACTGTCACCATGGAGGCATGTCTGCGTTCGTGTCGCCTGCCGCATCCGATCGCTGCCCCTGCACGAGCGGGGACGCGTTCGGTGCCTGCTGCGCGCCGATCATCACGTCGGGTGTCGCGCCCACCGCGGTGCGTCTGATGCGCTCCCGCTTCACCGCCTTCGCGGTGGGCGACGCCGGGCATCTGCTTCGTACGTGGCATCCGGCCACCCGGCCGGATCGGCTGGACCTCGACGCCGCCACGCGCTGGCTGAGACTCGACATCCTCGCTCACGAGGCCGGGGGTCCGTTCGCATCGCACGGCGTGGTCGAGTTCGCCGCGTTCTACCGCGACGTCGACGGACCGGGTGCACTCCGCGAGCGCAGCCGGTTCGAGCGCGAGAGTCGCGTCTGGCTCTATGTCGACGGCGACGTGCTGCCGTCGAACCGATAAAGTCGGAGGCGTGAGAGCCACTCCCGAGAACCAGCGCACCCTGCTCGACATCGCCGACCTCGACCGTCGCATCCAGCAGGCCGAGCGCGCGCGCACGCAGCCGGTTCAGGGAGCGAGGATCAACGAGCTGGCCGGCGTCCGGCAGGGGCAGCTGCGCGAACTGACCACGCTCGCCGGCGTCCTCGAGGACGCACGTACGGAACTGAGCCGGCTCGAATCAGATGTGAAGCTGGCCGAGCAGCGGCGAGACCGCGATGCAGAGCGACTGGCGGCGGCCACCGACTCCAAGCAGGCGCAGGCTCTGGAGAACGAGATCGCGAGCCTCGGCCGCCGGCTGAGCACGCTCGAGGACTCCGAGCTCGAGGTGATGGCACGCGTCGAAGAGGCCCAGGCCGCAGTCGACGCGCAGCAGGCGCTGATCGATCAGACCAACGCCGAGGGCGCGAAGCTCACCGCCGAGGCGAAGGCGGCCGTGGCGGCGGCCGCCGTCGAGGGCGAGCAGCTGGGCCGCGATCGAGCGGCGTTGGCCTCGGGGGTCGCCGCGGACCTGCTCGCCGACTACGAGCGTCGCGCCTCCCGCGGCATCGGCGTCGGTCTGCTGCGGCGCGGGGTGTGCGAGGGATGCCGCATGGTGCTCTCCGGCACCGATCTCACCGCGATCCGCCGTGCCGCCGATGACGACGTCGTCTCGTGCCCCGAGTGCGGCGCGATCCTGGTGCGCACCGACGAGTCCGGACTGTGAGCAACCGGCCTCCCCAGCGGTGATGCAGCGGGGATCGTGAGCTCGTCCTCCGCCCCGCCGGTCGCGGTCGCGGCGCGGGCCGATGACGGTGACGGCTGGATGCTCGCGGTCACCGACCCCTCCGCGGGCGGCGGCGACGTCGCGGCGGAGCGGGTGCCCGAGCAGGGCCTCGTCGACCGGGTCCGTGCGCTGGAGGAGGCCTGCGCACCGCGCTGGACGGTGCGCGCGCTGCGCAGCTTCTATCCGCCGCTGCTCGCCGCCGGGGTGCGCCTGCGGCGAGCGCACGATCTCATGCTGTGCCATGCGATCCTGCGCGACACGGACGCGCTGCACCCGGCGCTCACGCCGTCGCCGCTGTGGGTCAGGCACGACGACGTCGATGCCGGCCCGGTGCAGCCCGGCCTGTTCGACGTCGAGGCCGGCGCCGAAGCGCACGGCGACCGCTTCGGCGAGGTGCTCGCCGAATGGCGGCGCCAGACCGAGGCGCTCGGCAGGGCGGAGGACGGTCGGCTGGCGCTGCTGTGCGCGGCGGAGTCGACGGGGGCGCTGGTGGCCGAGGAGATGGCGGCAGCGGGTGTGCCCTGGAGCAGCGCGGTGCATCGCGAGATCCTGCAGGAGCAACTGGGCGCCAGGCCGCTGCGCGGCGGGCGTCCGGCGAAGATGGCCGTGCTCGCGGCGCAGATCGCCCAAGCGCTGGGAGACGAGGGCGTGAATCTCGACAGCCCGCCGCGGCTGCTGCGCGCGCTGCATCGAGCCGGCGTCTTCGTCGAGTCGACGTCACGGTGGGAACTGTCCCGTGTGGAGCATCCGGTCGTCGCGCCGCTGCTGCAGTACAAGAAGCTCTCCCGCCTGTTCACGGCGAACGGCTGGACGTGGCTGGACGAATGGGTGCACGACGACCGGTTCCGGCCGGTCTACCTCACCGGGGGCGTGGTCACCGGCCGCTGGGCGTCATCCGGCGGCGGGGCGCTGCAGATCCCGCGGCAGCTGCGTCGCGCGGTGCGCGCCGATGAGGGGTGGACGCTCGTGGCGGCCGACGTGGCCCAGCTGGAGCCGCGGGTGCTCGCTGCGATGTCGAAGGACACCGCGATGGCGGGTGCCGCACGCGGCGCCGACCTGTACGAGGGGATCGTGCGCTCGGGTGCGGTCGGATCGCGCGAAGAGGCCAAGTACGCCGTGCTCGGCGCGATGTACGGCGCGACGACGGGCAAGAGCGGCCGGCTCGTGCCGCGGCTGCGCTCGGTCTTCCCCCGTGCGATGGGTCTGGTCGACGCCGCCGCCCGCACCGGCGAACAGGGCGGCGTGGTGAGCACCCTGCTCGGTCGCAGCTCGCCTCGCCCCGACGTGCACTGGCTCAGGACGCAGTCCCAGGCGAGCGGACCGGATGCCGCCGGCGCCGACGAATCCCACGCGCGCAGCAGCGCACGGGACCGGGGACGCTTCACCCGCAACTTCGTCGTGCAGGGCACGGCGGCGGAATGGGCGCTGCTGTGGCTGGCCGAGATCAGGCACCGGCTGATGGCGCTGCCGGCCGCCTCCGTTCCGGCACCCGCCTCGGGACCGGTCTTCGCCGGAAGGGCGCATCTCGCGTTCTTCCTGCATGACGAGGTGATCGTGCACTGTCCCGCCGATCAGGCCGACGCCGCGGCCGAGGTGATCCTCGCCGCCGCCGACGCCGCCACCGCTCGGCTGTTCCCCGGATTCGCGGTCGATGTGCCGCTCGACCTGCGCATCGGGCAGGATGCGGGCAAGTGACCGTAGAATCGGAGGGCGAGCGGGTCGGCCGGACGGTCGCGTGGCGGGCAACCGCACCGAGGAACGTCCGGGCTCCGCAGGGCAGGGCGGTGGGTAACACCCACCCGGAGCGATCCGCGAGACAGTGCCACAGAGAGAAGACCGCCGGGCTCCGGCCCGGTAAGGGTGAAAGGGTGGTGTAAGAGACCACCGGGGGTCGTGGTGACACGATCCGCCAGGTAAACCTCGCCCGGAGCAAGACCAGACAGAGGATGATGACGCGGCCCGCCGAGTCCTCGGGTAGGTCGCTGGAGCGGCGCGGCAACGCGTCGCCGAGAGAGATGGCCGTCGAAGGAGCGTGAGCTCCGGAACAGAACCCGGCGTACAGGCCGGCCCGCTCGCCTCGAACGCAGAAGGACCCGGCCACCGTGCCGGGTCCTTCTGCGTTCGAGGGGCGTGGGGATCAGTCCGCGGCCAGCGAGGCGGCGCCGATGATGCCAGAGGCGTTGCGGTGCACGGCGGCGACGATCGGGGTGCTCAGCTCGAGCAGCGGCAGGAACTTCTCGGGGTGCTTGGAGACGCCGCCGCCCACGACGAACAGGTCGGGGCTGAAGAGGAACTCGACGTGGCTGTAGAACTCCTGCAGGCGTGCCGACCAGGCCTCCCAGGAGAGGCTCTCCCGCTCCATGGCGGAGTACGCCGTCCACCGCTCGATCGACTCGCCGTCGCGGTGCAGGTGGCCGAGCTCGGTGTTCGGCACGAGCACGCCGTCGTAGAGGAAGGCCGAGCCGATCCCGGTGCCGAGGGTGGTCATGATGGTCAGACCCATCGCGTCGCGGGCGGCGCCGTGACGGGCCTCGGCGACGCCGGCGGCATCCGCGTCGTTGACGAAGCTGATATGGCGACCGAGGCCGTCCTCGAAGAACTTCTCGGCCTCGAAGCCGATCCAGTCCTTGGCGATGTTCGCGGCCGACAGGGTGCGGCCGCGCTTCACGATGGCCGGGAAGGCGACACCCAGCGGCAGCGTCGAGTCCGCGACGCCCAGCGTCTGCAGCACCTCGCGCACCGTGTCGAGCACATCCGCGGGGCGGGCGCCCGACGGAGTGTTCACGCGCACGCGGTCGGAGTCGAGCGTTCCGTGCGCGAGGTTGACGATTCCTGCCTTGATACCGGTTCCGCCGATGTCGACGCCGATTGCCTGTGCCATGCGGAATAGCCTAGCGACGTCCACGCGCACGATTAGGATCGTGACGAGACCCCGACGAAGGAGCTGGCATGTCCGACGGCGACGAGAAGTACTGGTACAACCTCAGCACCGGCGAGGTCGAGTTCGGCATGCTGTCGGCTGCGGTCGATCGCGTGGGTCCGTTCGACTCGGCAGAGGCGGCGGCGCAGGCACCGGCGACGCTGCGCGAACGCTCGCGGGCCTGGGCCGAGGAGGAGGCGGCGGAGGACGCCTGGGGCTCGGGTCGCCCCGCCGAGAACGAGGAGTGAGCGTGGACAAGCAGCGGGACTTCGTGCTGCGAACCATCGAGGAGCGCGGCGTGAAGTTCGTCCGCCTGTGGTTCACCGACGTCATCGGCACCCTGAAATCCGTCGCGATCGCCCCCGCCGAGGTGGAGGGCGCCTTCGCCGAGGGCATCGGCTTCGACGGCTCGGCGATCGAGGGCCTCACCCGCTCCTTCGAATCCGATCTGCTGGCGCAGCCGGACCCGTCGACCTTCCAGATCCTGCCGTGGCGTGGCGACGTCGATCCGACCGCGCGCATGTTCTGCGACCTGACCACCCCCGACGGGCGTCCCGCCGTCTCGGACCCGCGCCATGTGCTGCGCCGTGCGCTGGCGAAGGCCGCGGATGCGGGGTTCACGTTCTACACGCACCCCGAGATCGAGTTCTATCTGCTGAAGTCCTCGCAGTTCGGACCGGAGGGCCCGGTGCCGGTCGACAATGCCGGATACTTCGATAACGTGCCCGGCGGCACGGCGCACGACTTCCGGCGCAGTTCGGTGCGGATGCTCGAGGACCTGGGCATCTCGGTGGAGTACAGCCACCACGAGGCGGGACCGGGGCAGAACGAGATCGATCTGCGGTACGCGGACGCCCTCAGCACCGCCGACAACATCATGACCTTCCGCACCGTGGTCAAGGAGGTGGCGATCGAGGAGGGCGTCTATGCGACCTTCATGCCCAAGCCGCTCAGCGACCACCCCGGCAGTGGCATGCACACGCACATGTCGCTGTTCGAAGGCGACACCAACGCGTTCTACGAGCCGGGCGCCGAGTATCAGCTGTCGCTCACCGGGCGTCGCTTCATCGCCGGTCTGCTCCGTCATGCCAACGAGATCGCCGCCGTCACCAACCAGTTCGTGAACTCGTACAAGCGGGTGTGGAGCGGGGGAGAGGCGCCGAGCTTCATCACCTGGGGGCACAACAACCGCTCCGCGCTGGTGCGCGTGCCGATGTACAAGCCGAACAAGGGCCAGTCCACACGGGTGGAGTACCGCGCGCTGGACTCCGCGGCGAACCCGTACCTGGCGTATGCGCTGATGCTCGCCGCAGGGCTGAAGGGCATCGAGGAGGAGTACGACCTGCCGCCGGAGGCGGAGGACAACGTGTGGTCGCTCAGCGACGCGGAGCGCCGCGCGCTGGGCTACGCCTCGCTGCCGGCGAGTCTCGACCACGCACTCGAGCTGATGGAGGAGTCGGAGCTGGTCGCCGAGACCCTCGGCGAGCAGGTCTTCAACTACGTGCTGCTGAACAAGCGCAAGGAATGGGAGGCCTACCGCGGTCAGGTCACCCCGTTCGAGCTCGACAGCAACCTGGGTCTGCTCTGATCGGCCGTCATGGCGCGTCCTGATGCGTCCGTGTCGCTGTCGGCACTGGCCCGGCTCGGCTTCGTCGACCTGTCGGCGGCGTCGGCGGCGCTCACCGAGCTCTCCGAGCTGACCGGACTCGATCGCGCCGAGCTCGTCGAGGGGCTGACGGCGGCCGACCCCGACGCGGCCGTCACCGGCATGGTCCGCATCGCACGCCGCGACCGCGCCCGAGTCGCCGAGGTGCTGCGCGTTCCCGCGGTGCGGGCGTGCGGCTGGCGCCTGCTCGGCGTCTCCGGAGGGTTGGCCGCGTTCTTCGAGCGGCATCCGGAACAGCTCGACGCGGACGCCCTCACCCGCACCGAGCTGCCCGGCGAGCACGAGCTGTACGAGCGGATGCTGGCCGCGGTGAACGCCGAGGACGGTTTCGGCGACATCGGGGACGACGCACGCGTCGCGTTGCGCGTGGCGTACCGGCGCTGCCTGGCGGAGATCACGGCCGCGGATCTGGCCGCAGGCACTCCCGCCGACGCGGTCGCCGCCGTGTCGGCCTCCCTCGCGGATGCGGCCGGCGCGGCGCTGGAAGGCGCACTCGCCATCGCCCGCTCGGAGGTGGCCGCGAGCACCGCGACGCGCACCGAGGTGGCGGCCACGCGCCTCGCCATCATCGGGATGGGAAAGGCCGGGGCGCGTGAGCTGAACTACGTCAGCGATGTCGACGTGATCTTCGTGGCAGGCACCGCCGACGAGGATGCTGTCACGGAGGCGCGTGCGGTCGACATCGCCACCCGACTCGCCCGCGAGACCATGCGCGCGCTGTCCGGCATCGAGGCGGAGCCCGCGCTGTGGGAGGTCGACGCGGCGTTGCGCCCGGAGGGGAAGCAGGGGGCTCTCGTGCGCTCGCTGAGCTCGCACGTGGCGTACTACGACCGCTGGGCGAAGAGCTGGGAGTTCCAGGCGCTGCTCAAAGCCAGGGAGATCGCCGGCGACCGCGCGCTCGGGGCCGAGTACATCGACGCCGTGCAGCCCAAGGTGTGGTCGAGCGCCGCGCGAGAGGACTTCGTCGGCAGCGTGCAGCGCATGCGCGAGCGCGTGACCGAGCACATCCCGGCCGAGCAGCTGGCGTATCAGCTGAAGCTCGGTCCCGGCGGGCTGCGCGACATCGAGTTCACCGTGCAGCTGCTCCAGCTCGTGCACGGGCTCACCGACTCATCGCTGCGCACCCGCGGCACACTGGAGTCGCTCGACGCGCTGGCCGAGGGCGGGTACATCGGCAGGCTCGAGGCAGCCACGTTCGCCGACCAGTACCGCGTGCTGCGGCTGCTCGAGCACCGGCTGCAGCTGCGCGACCTGCACCGCACGCACCTGCTGCCCCGTGACGACGAGGGTCTGCGCATCATCGCGCGGGCCACCGGGCTCGCCGACAGCGCCGCCGGGCTGCGCGCCGTATGGGACGGTGTGCGGCGCGACGTGCGCGACCTGCACACCCGGCTGTTCTACCGCCCGCTGCTGGAGGCGGTGGCATCGCTGCCTGCCGATGAGCGGGAACTGGCCGGCGGCCTCTCCGCGCAGCAGGCATCCGATCGCCTGGCCGCGATCGGATTCCGCGACGCCGCGGGCGCCCTGCGGCACATCGCCGCGCTCACGTCGGGGCTGAGCCGCAAGGCGACGATCCAGCGGCACCTGATGCCCGTCATGCTGCGATGGTTCGCCGAAGGGACGGATCCCGATTACGGGCTGATCGCGTTCCGGCGCATCAGTGAGCGCCTCGGCGACACCCACTGGTTCCTGCGGATGCTGCGCGACTCGTCGGGCGCCGCCGAACGACTCACCCGGGTGCTGTCGAGCTCGCGCTACGTCGGCGAGCTGATGGAGTGGATCCCCGAGTCCGTCGCCTGGCTGGACAGCCCGGACGCGCTGCGACCACGCGGTGGCGCCGCGCTCGACGAGGAGGCCAGGGCGATCCAGACCCGGCACACCACCATCAAGGACGCCCTGCGCGCGGTGCGCGCCCTGCGCCGGCGCGAGCTGCTGCGCACCGCCATGGGGGCCGTGCTCGATCACATCGGCGTCGACGAGATGGCCAGGGCGCTCACCGAGATCACGGAGGCGGCCATCCAGGCGGCGCTGCGCGCGGTGCGCCGCGAGGTGGTGCCGCCCGAGGACGACGCCCTCGACTTCTCGATCATCGCCATGGGTCGTTTCGGCGGCGCGGAGCTCGGTTTCGGATCGGATGCCGACGTGCTGTACGTGTACGACCCGAACGGCGTCGACCCGCAGCGCGCGCAGCAGCATGCCGCGAAGATCGTCGCCGGGTTGCGCGAGCACCTCACCGACCACCGGGTGCCGCTCGAGCTCGACGCCGATCTTCGTCCTGAGGGCCGCAACGGCGCGATCGTGCGCACGATCGACGCGTACACGCAGTACTACCGCCGCTGGTCGCTCTCCTGGGAGGCCCAGGCGCTGCTGCGCGCGCGAGGCATCGCCGGCAGCGCCAAGCTGATCGCGACGTTCACCGAGCTGGCCGACAGCATCCGATATCCCGAGCGGATCTCTCCGCAGGACGTGCGCGAGATCAAGCGCATCAAGGCACGTGTCGAGGGGGAGCGGCTGCCGCAGGGAGCCGACCCGCGCCGGCACGTCAAGCTGGGCCCCGGCACGCTCAGCGATGTGGAGTGGATGGTGCAGGTGCTGCAGCTGCAGCATGCGCACCGCGTTCCCGATCTGCGCACCACGTCGACGCTGCAGGCCCTGGATGCGGCAGTGCTCGCCGATCTCATCCCCGGGCCGGCGGCCGAACGGCTGCGCGAGGCATGGA
The DNA here is from genome assembly GCF_042723855.1 of Microbacterium sp. NPDC058345. Lineage (NCBI taxonomy): Bacteria > Bacillati > Actinomycetota > Actinomycetes > Micrococcales > Microbacteriaceae > Microbacterium > Microbacterium sp. NPDC058345. The sequence goes on along the minus strand of NZ_JBHXIG010000002.1, from coordinate 460,410 downwards.
TCCTCGCGAGCCGGCTGCGCTCGGCGATGACGCTGCTGACCGGTCAGACCAAGGACGTGCTGCCCACCGATGTGCGTGATCTGGACGGCGTCGGCAGACTGCTGGGATACCCTGACCGCGCGGCGACCGCGCTGGACGAGGAGTACCTGCGGGTGACGCGACGCGCACGGCGCGTCTTCGAGAAGCAGTTCTACGGCTAGGGGGAGCGCATGTCCGAGCGCATCGGCATCATCTGGAATCCGGTGAAGGTGGGCGAGGAGGAGCTGCGTGACGCGGTCGATCTCGTGTTCGGCTCCGCGGCTGACGTGAGCTGGTGGGAGACGACCGAGCACGATCCCGGAGTGGTCATGGCCGCGGAGGCGGTGCAGTCGGGCTGCGAGGTGGTCATCGCGGTCGGCGGAGACGGGACGGTGCGCACGGTCGCCGAGGCCGTGGCCGGCACGGATGCCGCACTGGGCATCGTGCCCTGCGGCACGGGCAACCTGCTTGCCCGCAACCTGGCCGTCCCGCTCGCCGACATCCCCGCCGCGCTGCAGCGCATCCGCGACGGCGAGGAGCGGCCGCTGGATCTGGGGTGGGTCTGCCTGGGAGATGATCCGGATGCCGACGAGCAGGCGTTCACCGTGATGATCGGCTTCGGGATCGACGCGCAGATGCTCGCCGAGACCGACGACGAGCTGAAGGCGAAGGCGGGCTGGCTGGCCTACGTGCAGGCGCTCGGGCGGGCGGCGGCGGCCACCGAGCTGGTGGATGCCGAGATCGCCCTCGACGATGAGGACGCCGAGTCGGTGCGCGTGCACACCATGCTGATCGGCAACTGCGGCACGATCCAGGGCGGCATCATGCTTCTGCCGGACGCGGTGCCCGATGACGGCAGACTCGATGTGCTGCTGGTGAGCGCGGAAGGCGTCGCCGGCTGGCTGGACACGGCTCGATCGCTGCTGTGGGACAACGGGCTGCGGCGGGTGCTCGGCGGGGCGGACGGCGCCGTGAGCACCGAGTCGGCCAGACACGCCTCGGCCGAGCGGATCCGCGTGACGCTGCATGAACCGCAGGCGTTCGAGATCGACGGCGAGGAGGCGGGCGAGGTCTCGTCGTTCACCGTTCGCGTGCAGCCCGGCGCCGTGAGGGTGCGCTGATGCCCATCAAGCTGGAGAACGTCGGCATCGCGGTGCGGAGCCTCGACGAGGCGGTCTCGTTCTTCACCGACCTCGGTCTCACGGTGATCGGGCGCGACACGGTCAGCGGCGAGTGGACCGACACGGCGGTGGGCCTCGACGGCAACCACGCCAGGATCGCGATGCTGCAGACCCCGGACGGGCACGGGCAGCTCGAGCTGTTCGAATACATCCATCCCGACGCGATCGAGACCGAGCCCACCCTCCCCAACGAGATCGGCATGCACCGCGTCGCGTTCTCGGTCGACGACATCGACGCCGCGCTCGAGATCGCGGCTCGTCACGGCTGCCACCCGCTGCGCGGCGTCGCGAACTACCAGGGCGTGTACAAGCTCACGTACCTGCGCGGGCCCAGCGGGATCCTGGTGATGCTCGCGGAGGATCTGAACCGGGGCTGAACCCGGCGGCCGGCGGCATCGCATCCGTCGGTGCAGCCTCTCTACAGCATCGGGACCTCCATGTCGTACAGGCCACCCCAGGGCGCTTCCTCGTCGCCGGTGTCGCGCGGATCGAACTGCACCCGCGCCGACGAGATCCTGATGCGCGTGTGCTCGGTGACGAGCACACGGACGCGGCGGTTGCCCACCACCACGAACTCCACGAACTGCGCGGGTCCGTTGGACGCCGCGGCGAGTCTCTGCATCAACGCCTCGAGGTCCTGATCCTGGGCCAGCATGGCGCTGACGCCGTCGATCAGGATCTCGACCCTCTCCATCGTCTGCATCGCATCCATGCCGACACGATAATGCTCGCGATCGCGGCATCTGCCCGGGTTGCGCCGATCGCGCCCATGTGCAAAATGAGACGCGCGAGCGGGGGCGGTGCGCCGGGATCGTTCACGACGCGAGAAGAGCCCGCCGCAGTGGGCGGGCTCTTCGCGATGTCTGGCGTACTCTCCGCGGGTCAGGCCGGCATCCCCGCGGCATCTCGTCAGACGCCGTAGTAGAGCTCGTACTCGTACGGGTGGGGACGCTGCGACATCGGCAGGATCTCCTTCTCGTACTTGTACGCGATCCAGGTCTCGATGAGCTCCTCGGTGAACACGCCCCCCTCGAGCAGGAAGTCGTGGTCGTTGCGGAGCGCCTCGAGCGAGTCGAGCAGCGAGTTCGGCACCTGCGGGATGTTCTTCGCCTCCTCGGGGGGAAGCTCGTACAGGTCCTTGTCGATCGGCTCCATCGGCTCGATGCGGTTCTTGATGCCGTCGAGGCCCGCCATCAGCTGCACGGCGAACGCCAGGTACGGGTTGCCCGAGGCATCCGGCACACGGAACTCGATGCGCTTGGCCTTCGGGTTCGAGCCGGTCAGCGGGATGCGGACGGCGGCCGAGCGGTTTCCTGCCGAGTAGGCCAGGTTGACCGGCGCTTCGAAGTGCTTGACCAGCCGGTGGTAGCTGTTCAGCGTCGGGTTGGTGAAGGCGAGCACGGCATCCGCGTGCTTGAGCAGGCCGCCGATGTACCAGCGCGCGGTGTCGCTGAGCTGCGCGTAGCCGGTCTCGTCGAAGAACAGCGGCGTGCCGTCGAGCCACAGCGACTGGTGCGTGTGCATGCCGGAGCCGTTGTCGCCGAAGAGCGGCTTCGGCATGAACGTGGCGGTCTTGCCCCACTCCTCGGCGGTGTTCTTGACGATGTACTTGAACTTCAGCACGTCGTCCGCCGCGCGCACCATCGTGTCGAAGCGGTAGTTGATCTCGGCCTGACCTGCGGTGCCCACCTCGTGGTGCGACCGCTCGACGACCAGACCCGCGTCGGCCAGCTTCAGGCAGATGTCGTCGCGGAGATCGGCCTGCTTGTCGACCGGCGCGACGGGGAAGTAGCCGCCCTTGAACGGCGTCTTGTTGCCCAGGTTGCCGCCCTCCTCCTTACGGCCGGAGTTCCAGGCCGCCTCGTCGGAGTCGACCGCGTAGAAGCTCTTGCCGGCGCTGACCTCGTAGCGCACGTCGTCGAAGATGTAGAACTCGGCCTCGGGGGCGAAGAAGGCGGTGTCGGCGATGCCGGTCGAGGCGAGGTACTTCTCGGCCTTCTTGGCGACCTGGCGCGGGTCCTTCGAGTAGATGTCGCCCGTGCGCGGGTTGTAGATGTCGAACACCATGATCAGCGTCTTCTCGGCGCGGAACGGGTCGAGGTAGGCGGTGGTGACGTCGGGGATCAGCTGCAGGTCGGATTCGTGGATGCTGGCGAATCCGCGGATCGAGGAGCCGTCGAACAGCTGCCCGTCCCGGAAGAAGTCCTCGTCGACGGATGCGGCCGGGATGTTGAAGTGCTGCTGGACACCGGGGAGATCCGTGAACCGGATGTCGAGGAACTTGACGTCCTCGTCCTTGATGTAGCTCAGTACCTCGGAGGGATCTGTGAACATGTACGACTCCTGATCGGGTTTCGGTCCGAATGCAACCTTACGCAGGTTATGGCGGCGGCGTTTCCCGGCGGTGTCCGTCGTGTTTCGGGCATGTTACGCGGCGCCGGTAGGGTTGGAGGGTGACGGATGCCGCCCAGAACCACCCCGGTGAACGCCTCGGACTTCCCGAGACGGGGCCGCGCAGCATCGCCCGTATCGGCCGGCGGATCGGCGCTCTGGTCATCGACTACGTCGCGGCGACGGTGATCGCGATCGGCTTCCTCGGCTACGACCAGTTCGCGCTGCCCGCTGAGGCGGGCTGGCGGCAGTTCGCTCCGATGATGGTGTTCGCGGCGCTGCAGATCCTGTTCATCCCGACGGCCGGCGGCAGCCCTGGACACCTCATCCTCGGCATGCGGGTGGTGCGCATGGGCGGCGGCTGGGTCGGGCTGTGGCGGCCGATCGTGCGCACGCTGCTGCTGGTCGTCGTGATCCCCGCGGTGATCTGGGATGCGGATCAGCGCGGCCTGCACGACAAGGCGGCCGGCACCGTGCTCATCCGGGTCTGACGTCAGACCCTGCCGCGATTGCGTCGCCTGGCCTCGCGCGGCGCCCGCTCACCGAGGAACGACCGGGCCGGATCGACCGTGAACCCGCGGCGCAGCGCCTCACGCCCGATCAGCATCCGGAAACCCATCTCGTCGCGGTTGCTCAGCGTGACCTCCGCGACCACCTCACGGTCGACGAGGCGCACCCGCAGCTTGACGACGATGCGCTCCTGCGCGTGCCCCGACGAACTGCGCACCGCGCGCCGGTCGTGCACGGGACGCTCCACGACCGCCGCGTCGTCCTGGCTGTCCTGCCAGGGCTTCACCTTGAACCGCACCCAGTCCTGACCGTCGCGATCGAACTCGCGGACGTCGAACGCGTGCAGTGACGAGGTGCGCGCCCCGGTGTCGATCTTCGCCTTGATCCACTCCACGCCCAGGTCGGGCAGGCCCACCCACTCCCGCCACCCCGTCATCGTGTTTGAATGAGAAGACCGACTCACCCCTACATCCTGGCAGGAAACATCTGTGAAGATCGCCGTCCTCTCGCGGGCACCGCAGTCATACTCCACGCAGCGCCTCAGGGCGGCCGCGCAGCAGCGCGGTCACAACGTGAAGGTGCTCAACACGCTGCGCTTCGCGATCGACCTCACCGCTGACGCGCCGGATCTGTTCTACCGCGGCAAGCAGCTCAGCGAGTACGACGCGATCCTTCCGCGCATCGGCAACTCGATCACCTACTTCGGCACGGCCGTCGTGCGCCAGTTCGAGCAGATGGACGTGTACACCCCGAACACCGCGAACGGCATCTCCAGCGCCAGGGACAAGCTGCGGGCGAACCAGATACTTTCGCGGCACAACATCGCCATGCCGGCGACCGCGTTCGTGCGCAATCGCGCCGACGTCCGTCCCGCGATCGAACGCGTGGGCGGGGCACCGGTCGTCATCAAGCTGCTGGAGGGGACCCAGGGCATCGGGGTCATCCTCGCCCCGCAGGTGAAGGTCGCCGAGGCGATCATCGAGACACTGCACTCCACCAAGCAGAACGTGCTGATCCAGAAGTTCATCGCCGAGAGCCGGGGCCGCGACATCCGCGCCCTCGTCGTCGGCGACCGGGTCGTCGCCGCGATGCGCCGCGTGGCCGACGGTGACGAGTTCCGTTCCAATGTGCACCGGGGCGGACGGGTCGAACCGGTCACCCTCGATCCCGTGTACGAGCAGACCGCCGTCCGCTCCGCCCAGATCATGGGGCTGCGGGTGGCCGGCGTCGACATGCTCGAAGGCGATGAGGGACCGCTCGTCATGGAGGTCAACTCGTCACCTGGCCTGCAGGGCATCGAGGCGGCGACGAACCTGGACGTGGCCGGCGCGATCATCGACTACATCGCGAATCAGGTCGCCTTTCCCGACATCGACATCCGTCAGCGCCTCAGCGTGTCGACCGGCTACGGCGTCGCCGAGCTGATGATGCACTCCGGCGCCGAGCAGGTCGGAAAGCAGCTGGGCGACCTGGGGCTGTGGGATCGCGACATCACCGTTCTCACGCTGCACCGCGGTGTGAGCGTCATCCCGAACCCTCGCAAGCACGTGGTGCTCGAGGCGGAGGACCGGCTGCTGTGCTTCGGCAAGCTGGAGGAGATGCGCTCGATGATCCCGGAGAAGCGCCGCCGGCGCGCCAAGGTGCGCCGGCTGCCGAAGGAGCCGCTGGGCGAGTGAACGACGATGGCCTCTCACCGGATCGGTGAGAGGCCATCGCGCACGTGCGAGGCGGTGGGTGCTCAGCGGGGACGCTGGGCGCGCACCTTCGTGGGGTCGATGCCCTTGGGGATCGGCAGCGACGACAGCGACTGCGACACGGACTCGATGCGGCGGATCACAGCCGCCATGGTCGCCTTGTCGATCGCCTTCGGAAGCTTCTTGATGGTCTTCGCGAGATCGGCGATGGTGACCTCGTCCTCGCCGTGCCCGACGTAGAGCACCGTGACGGGGACGCCGTGCGCGACCCGCTGCGCCTTGACGCGCTCCTCGTTGACCAGTCGGGTCAGCCGGCCGCGGGTGCCCTCACCCACGACGACGATGCCGCCGCGACCCACGGCGCGGTACACGGCCTCCTGCGTCTTCGGGTTGATGCCGACGGGGGTGTCCGAAGCCTGCCAGCTGCGGCCGAGGCTGGTGCTCAACACGTGACCGCTGGCGCCGGGCATGCCGTCGATCTTCGCGTACATCGCCTTCGTCGACAGGCGCGTCATGAGGAACATGGCACCGAGGACGCCGATCATGACACCGGTGATGCCCCACAGCACGAGCGACAGGACGTTCGGGCCGCCGATCAGCAGACCGAGGATGAGCCCGACGAGCACGCCCGCGACGAGGATCGCGATCTGGGCCCACGGCAGCCAGCCGTAGACCTCGCGAGTGAACCGGAACAGCGAGCGGATCTGAGAGAAGAAGCCCGGACGCTTCTCGGGTTCGGGAGCACGTTTTGCCATGACCACCAGCCTACCGAGTCCGGGCAGCGCGTTCGCTCTGCACATCCGCTGGGGGCCCGTGTTCTTTTCACAATCCGGGCCTGCGGACCGCGTGGGCGGCCCGCATCGGCTGTCATGAAGGCATGGATCACACGCAGGAGCTGGTTCCCGCCGCGCACCGGGCGCTGCGCCGGGTGGGCACGACGGATTCCGCCTTCGCCGGGGAGCTGGTGACGGACGGCGACCGCGTGCGCGTGCGGGTCGATGCGGAGGCCGCGATCGAGGCGCTGTGGGTGTTCGCGGATGCAGAGCACGTCGCCGGCGTGCGGGATGTGCTGCGCAGGGTCGACGGACAGGATGCGCTGCTGCCGTGGTGCAGCGACCGGGTCGACTCGTTCCTCGGCCGCAGAGCGGCCGCCGAGCGGCCGCTCGCACCGGGCGAGATCGTCACCCTGATCGGAAGCCTGCTGCGCGGGATCGGCGAGGTCGCCGATGCGGCGGTGCACGGCCGGTGGTGGTTGACCGATGACCTTCGTCCGCTGTTCGTTCCCGGCGAAGGCACGACGTGCCTCGCCGCGAGCATCGGGATCGTCGAGCGCGTGCGCGCCACCTGTGCGGATCGGGCGATGGAGCGGCTGCTGGCCGAGATCGCGCAGACGCCGGAGGACAGCCGTGCGGTGATCCGGCATCTGGAGCGGTGGGAGCGAGAGCTGACCGAGCTCGCCGCGCCGAGGGCTCTGCGTCGCGAGGATCTGGCTCCGGCACGGGTGAGCACCATCCCGGTGCATCGGGCGCTGCTTCCGGTCGCCGCACAGCAGGCCGGTGCGCAGCGCGGAACGCGTCGCCGCGGCGGGGATGCGCGCCGCGAGGACCAGCCGCGCCGGGGTGCGCTGCGTGCGGCACGCGAGGCCCGTGAGCCGCAGATCGGTGGTCTCGCGAGGCTGGTCGCCGCAGCCAGCGCGGTTCTTCTCCGCGTCCGTGAGACGGTCCGCGCCGGCATGCCGCGTGTCGCCGCCGTCCGACGACCGGGCGGCGGTGCCGGCCGCGGGCGGATGCTGTTCGTCGGAGCCGGCGTCGCCGCTGTCGTCCTCGCCGGCGGGCTGCTGTGGCCGGGGGACGGGGACGATGCGTCCTCAGCACAGGAGCGCCCGTCACCGACGGCAGCCGCGCAGCGCCCGGTGGGTGAGGCGTCGCCGGGCGCGGCCGCGTCGACCGCGCACCCCGCAGAGGGCGAGAAGCCGGCCGAGGCTCCGGATCCCGCGACCGGGCCGGCGAGCCCGCCGTCGACGGGCGGATCGCCGGTGACGGCGGAAGGGGCGGTCGCGGGGCTGCTGGCGGCGATCGGGACGTGTGCGGAGGAGGGTGAGGGGACCTGTGCGGCGGCCGTCGTGGACGGTGCGGGCGAGGCGGTGCTCGCGAGGATCGGCGACGATGTGCGTGACCGTGCGCCCTCGCTCGTCGAAGACTACGGTGACGTCGCGGTGATCCGACTCTCCGCGGGACACACGCACGGCGAGCAAATGCTCGTGCTGGTGCGGCAGAAGGACCGATGGCTGGTCCGCGACGTGTATGACGTCGCCGACCAGCCATCGGGCGAGGGGTGAGCGGTGTCAGGCCCCGAGGTTCGCGGCAAAGTCGGCCGCCTCGAGGCGGTTCTTGATCGCACCGAGGAAGCGCGCCGCGTCGGCGCCGTCGATCGTGCGGTGGTCGTACGAGATCGCGAGGTACACGTACGAGCGCACCGCGATCGCGTCGACGCCGTCGACCGTCACCACACCGGGGCGCTTGAACACCGTGCCGGTGCCCAGGATCGCCGACTGCGGCAGGAACACCAGCGGCGTGTCGAAGAGCGCACCGCGCGAGCCGGTGTTGGTCACGGTGAAGGTGCCGCCGGCCAGCTCGTCGGGCTTCAGCTTGTTGTCGCGCGTGCGGGCGGCGAGATCGGCGATCTCGTGCGCGAGCTGCGCGAGGTTCTTCGTCGCCGCGTCGCGCACCACAGGGGTCAGCAGACCACGCTCGGTGTCGACCGCGATCGAGACGTTCTCGGTCGGCGGGTAGACGATCTTGTCGCCGTCGACGGTCGAGTTGATGATCGGGAACGCCTGCAGCGCCTCGGCGGCGGCCAGCGTGAAGAACGGCAGGAACGAGAGCTTGTCACCCGTCTTCTTCTGGAAGTCGTCCTTCACCGCGTTGCGGTAGGCCGCGAGCTTGGTGACATCGACCTCGACGAAGGTCGTCAGCTGGGCGGTCTGCTGCATGGAGGCGACAGCACGCTCGGCGACGACCTTGCGCAGGCGCGACATCGGCTGCGTGGTGCCGCGCAGCGGCGACACCTCCAGCGGGGCCGGCGCCGGAGCGGCGGGGGTGGCGGGCGCCTGGGTCTTGGCCTCGGCCGCCTTGAGCACGTCCTCCTTGCGGATGCGGCCACCCACGCCGGTGCCCTTCACAGACGTGAGGTCGACGCCCTGCTGGCTGGCCAGACGGCGCACCAGGGGAGTGACGTAGAGCGTGTCGGAATCCGACGTCGGCTCTGCCGGGGTCGCCTCAGCGGGAACCGGTGCAGCGGGGGCGGCCGCCGACGGTGCGGGTGCCGCGGGGGTGGCCGGGGCCGGCGCGGGTTCCGCGGCGGGTGCCGGCGCGGCGGCGGGAGCCGCTTCTGCCGGGGCCGCTGCGGGCTCGGCAGCGGGTGCAGACTCGGCGGCGGGTGCGGGCGCGGCCGGAGCAGCGGCTGTGGGAGCGGCGCCGGATCCGATCCGGGCGAGTACGGCGCCGACGGCGACGGTCTCGTCCTCGGCGGCGACGATCTTCTGAAGCTTTCCGGCGACCGGCGACGGGATCTCGGTGTCGACCTTGTCGGTCGAGATCTCCAGCAGCGCCTCGTCGACGGCCACGTCATCGCCCACCTGCTTCAGCCAGCGGGTGACGGTGCCCTCGGTGACGCTCTCGCCGAGTTCGGGGAGCACGACATCGGTCGCGTCACCGGACGGCGCGGCGGCGGGCTGCTGCTCCGCGGCGGGAGCGGCGGCCTCCTGAGCGGGTGCGGCCTCGGCGGGCGCAGCGTCCTGGGCGGGAGCCGCCTCCTGTGCGGGCTGCTGCTCCGCGGCGGGGGCAGCGGCCTCGGGTGCGGATCCGGTCGAGCCGGCGCCGCTGCCGTCGCCGATGCGTGCGAGCAGAGCACCCACCTCGACGGTCTCATCCTCCGCCACGAGGATCTCCTCGATGACGCCGCTGACGGGAGAGGGGATCTCGGTGTCGACCTTGTCGGTCGAGATCTCGAGCAGGCCCTCATCCGCCTGCACGGTGTCGCCGACCTGCTTGAGCCAGCGGGTGACCGTACCCTCGGTGACGCTCTCCCCGAGTGCGGGAAGGACCACGGGTGTGCTCATGACGGAGTCTCCTTCAGAAATTCTTTGTGACGCCCCCAGCTTAGTGACCTGGGAGCAGGGTTGGTGGGGTTCAGAGTGCGTGGAGCGGTTTTCCGGCGAGCGCGAGGAAGGCCTCGCCGAGCGCCTCGCTCTGCGTCGGGTGCGCGTGGATGAGCGGGGCGATGTCCTCCGGGTGCGCCTCCCACGCGACGGCCAGCTGGCCCTCGGTGATCAGTTCGCCGACCCGATCGCCGAGCAGATGCACGCCCAGCACGGGGCCGTCCTTCTGGCGGACGACCTTCACGGTGCCGCCGGTGCCGATGATCTCGCTCTTGCCGTTCCCGGCAAGGTTGTACTCGTACGAGACGACCGCGTCGGCGCCGTGCGCCGAGATCGCGGCCTCCTCGGTGATCCCGACGGATGCGACCTCGGGGCTGCAGTAGGTGACCCGCGGGATGTGCGCCTCCGGCAGTGCGGCGACCTGCATGCCCGCGATGCGCTCGGCGACCGCGACGCCCTGCAGGAAGCCACGGTGCGCGAGCTGCAGCCCGGGGACGATGTCGCCGACCGCCCACAGGCGATCCACGCCGGTGCGCAGCTGTTCGTCGACCGTCACGAACCCGCGGTCGAGGGTGACGCCGGCCTCCTCGAAGCCGAGACCGGCGGTCGCCGGGCCACGGCCGACGGCCACCAAGAGATAGTCGGCCCTGAAGGACGTGCCGTCCTCGAGGGTCACCGTCACCTGGGTGTCGTCCTGCTCGGCCTTCTGGAAGCGCGTACCCAGGTGGTACGCGATGCCCTTGCGGCGGAAGGCGCGCTCGAGGCCCTTGCTGAGCGCGACGTCCTCGTTCGGCACGAGATGCGGCAGCGCCTCGACGATGGTGACCTCGGCGCCGAAGGAGTGCCAGACGCTGGCGAACTCGACGCCAATGACACCGCCGCCGAGGACGATCACCGAGCCGGGCACCTCGTCGAGGTCGAGTGCCTGCTCGCTGGTGAGGATGCGCCCGCCGATCTCGAGTCCTGGCAGGGACCGGCTGTACGATCCGGTGGCCAGCACGACGTCGGCCCCGACGTAGCGGTCGTCGCCGACGGACACGGAGCGATCGGCCTCGAGCCGGCCCTCGCCATGCACGACGGTGATGCCGCGGGCCTTGATGAGGCCCTCGAGACCCTTGTACTTCTTGGCGACGATGCCCTCACGGTAGGTGCGCACGCCGCTCGCGTCGATCCCGGTGAGGCTCGCGGCCACGCCGACGGATGCCGCGCTGCGCACGTGGTCGGCGACCTCCGCGGCGTGCAGAAGGGCCTTCGTCGGGATGCAGCCGCGGTGCAGGCAGGTGCCGCCGACCTTGTCCTTCTCGATCAGGACGACCTTCTTGCCGAGTTCGCTGGCGCGCAGTGCGGCGGCGTAGCCGCCGCTGCCGCCACCGAGGATGACGAGGTCGAACTCGTGGATGGACATCATGCCTCCTGACCGGCGGACGCGCGGGCGAACGCGACGAGAGAGCGGACCGTCGCGCCGGTGGGCCCCTTCTCGGTGAAGCCGTACGCCGAGCCCTTGTGCTCGGCGGAGCCGGCGATGTCGAGGTGCACCCAGGGGATGCGGGGAGCGTCGTCGGCGTCGCCGGTGCGGCCGACGAAGCGCTGCAGGAAGAGCCCGGCGAACAGTGAGCCGCCGGAGCGGTCGCCCATGTTCGCGTTGACCATGTCGGCGATCTGCGACTCCAGCGACTCCTCCATGTACTCCGGCAGAGGCAGGCGCCACGCGAGCTCGCCCACGGCGTCTGCGGCGGCGAGGTACTCGGCGACCGCGTCGTCGTTCCCCATGACGCCGGTGTGGCGCATCCCGAGACCGACGATGATGGCGCCGGTGAGCGTGGCCACGTCGATGATCACGTCCGGATTCTCGCGGCTGGCGGCGACGAGTCCGTCGGCCAGGACGAGGCGGCCCTCGGCATCGGTGTTGAGCACCTCGACCGTCTGGCCGTCGAGCATGCGCAGCACGTCGCCGGGCCGGGTCGCGCGTCCCGAGGGCATGTTGTCGGTGATGCACATCCAGGCGGTGACGCGCACCGGCAGCTGCAGGGCGGCGATGGCGCGGGTGGCCGCGAGGATGGTCGCCGCCCCCGCCATGTCGAACTTCATGCCGACCATGCTGGCCGCGGGCTTGAGCGACAGACCGCCGGTGTCGAAGGTGATGCCCTTGCCGACCAGCGCGATGTGACGCGTGGCGCCGGCAGGGGCGTAGTCCAGCCGCACGAGTCGTGCGGGGCGGTCCGAGCCGCGGGCGACGCCCAGGATGCCGCCGTACCCCTGCTCCTCGAGCTGCTGCTCGTCGAGGATCTGCACCTCGACCGGCAGGGCGGCGACGGCCTCGGCGGCCGAGTCGGCCAGCTGCGCGGGGCTCTGCCATTCGGCGGGGGTGTTGACGAGGTCCTTCACGAGCGCGACGGCGTCGGCGATCGCGCGGGCGTGCTCGAGGGCGTCGTCACCGAGTCCGGCGGCGTGCAGCACGAGGGACTCCGCGCGGGCCGGTTTCTTCTCCGAGCGGTAGTCGTCGAACCGGTAGCCGCCGAGAAGGGCGCCCTCGGCCGCCGCGTCCGCGAAGCGTTCCAGACCGGGAGCGAACCCGATCGACACGCGGGCGAACCCGGTGAGGCTGCGTGCGGCCGTGGCCGCTGCGTCGCGCACCGAGGATGCGTCGGGGGACTTGCCCGCGCTCACCACGGCCAGCGGCAGCGCGGTGACGGCGGGGAGGTGCACTCGCGTGTACGCGGAGGCGGTGCCCTTGTAGCCGACGGCCGAGAGGGCGTCGGCCAGACCCTCGTACTCCGACAGCGCGTCGGGAGAGGTGTCCGGATCGGGGATGACGAGCACTGCGGCGTCCGCAGCGCTTCCTGGGAACGGATCGGTCGTGTGCGAGATCACGGGAAGCGTCATACCTCCATCCTAGGGAGCGCGCTCGGGCGGGCGCCGCGCGGAGCGCTTCGGGTGTTCGCTGTCAGCATGAGAGTGGCATGCCGATGCGGTGCGGCGGCTCGTAGCATGGAGGCATGCCCTTCTCCGCAGAGCTGTACGAACCGGTCGCCGGCGCACCCGACGTGCCGACCGGACTGCCTCTGATCGTGCTTCTCACCGGTTTCACGGATGCCGGGAGTGCCGTCTCCGGCCTGATCGACCACCTGCACGAGACGACCGACCCTCAGCCGCTGGCCGTCTTCGACAACGACGTGCTGCTCGACTACCGGGCGCGCCGTCCGGTGATCGTCTTCGACCAGGACCACCTGACCGAGTACCGACCCGCCCGACTCGAGCTCTCGCTCGCGCACGATGCGCTCGGGCAGCAGTTCCTGCTGCTGTCGGGCTACGAGCCGGACTTCGCCTGGAACGCCTTCGGCCGCGTGGTGGTCGACTTCGTCGACGCGTTCCAGGTCTCCGGCGTGGCGTGGGTGCATTCCATCGCCATGCCGGTGCCGCACACCCGCCCTCTCGGGACGACGGTGAGCGGCAACCGGCGTGACCTTGTCGCCGCGCACTCGGTGTGGCGGCCACGCACCCAGGTGCCGTCCACGGCGGGTCACCTGCTGGAGTACCGCCTGGTCGAGCACGACGTGCGCGTCGCCGGCTTCGTGCTGCTCGTGCCCCACTACCTCGCCGACACCGAGTATCCCGACACGGTGCTCGCCGCGGCGGACAAGCTGATGATCGCCACCGGTCTGGTGCTGCGCATGGATGAGGTGCAGTCGCGCAGAGAGGACTACGTCGCCCGCGTCGAGGAGCAGGTGCAGGGCAACGACGAGCTGACGCAGATGGTGCACACCCTCGAACGCCGGTACGACGCGTACATGGCGGGGACGACTGTGGACGGTGAGGAGCGCATCGACGAGCGCGATCTGCCCAGCGCAGATGAACTCGCCGCCGAACTGGAGCGCTATCTGGCGACGCGACGCCCGGGGGATGAGGACAAGCTCGGCTGATCAGCCGGGCGGATCTGCGGACGATGACACCTCACCCTGCCGGGTGTGTGATAATGGACGTCCGACCCATTGTCAACCATCGCTTTCGAGCGCTGAGCTTGACAAGGGTCTTACTAGTGTCCGAAATGGCCCGGGGTGTGTGCACCGCCCCGTGAAAGGCGAAACGTGACTCCTGCCACGACCAAGAAGACCCGGACGACCACGAAGAAGACGGCCGCTGACGCGGAGACCCCTGAGGTCGAGGCGCCCGCCGCCGAGGCGCCCGCGAAGAAGGCGCCCGCCCGCAAGACCGCGGCGAAGGGCGCCGACAAGCCCGCCGCGAAGAAGACCGCGACCAAGCGGGCCAAGAAGGACGACGAGCCCGAGGTCGACGAGGAGGCCGCCGAGGCGGCATCCGACCATGAAGAGGAGGAGGGCGACAAGAAGCCCGCCTTCACCGAGCCGCTGCCCACCGGCGCCATCGTCATCTCGTCGAGCGACGAGGACGACGTGCCGGTGTACTCGACGCAGATCACCGGTGCCACCGCCGACCCGGTCAAGGACTACCTGAAGCAGATCGGAAAGGTCGCGCTGCTGAACGCGGCCGAAGAGGTCGAACTGGCGATGCGCATCGAGGCCGGCCTGTTCGCCGAGGAGAAGCTGTCGGTCATGTCGGCGGCCGAGAAGTCCAGCCAGCTCGGCCTCGACCTGCAGTGGGTCGCCCGCGACGGCCAGCGCGCGAAGAGCCACCTGCTCGGTGCCAACCTGCGTCTGGTCGTCTCGCTCGCCAAGCGCTACACCGGTCGCGGCATGCAGTTCCTGGATCTGATCCAGGAGGGCAACCTGGGCCTCATCCGCGCTGTCGAGAAGTTCGACTACACCAAGGGCTTCAAGTTCTCGACCTACGCCACGTGGTGGATCCGTCAGGCGATCACCCGCGCCATGGCGGACCAGGCGCGCACGATCCGCATCCCGGTGCACATGGTCGAGGTCATCAACAAGCTCGCCCGCGTGCAGCGGCAGATGCTGCAGGACCTGGGTCGCGAACCCACTCCCGAAGAGCTGTCGCGCGAACTCGACATGACCCCCGAGAAGGTCGTCGAGGTGCAGAAGTACGGCCGCGAGCCGATCTCGCTGCACACGCCGCTCGGCGAAGACGGCGACAGCGAATTCGGCGACCTCATCGAGGACACCGAGGCCGTCGTGCCGGCCGACGCCGTGGGCTTCACCATGCTGCAGCGTCAGCTCGAGCAGCTGCTGGACTCGCTCTCCGAGCGCGAGGCCGGCGTGATCCGGATGCGCTTCGGCCTGGGAGACGGGCAGCCCAAGACCCTCGACCAGATCGGCGACACATTCGGCGTGACGCGCGAGCGGATCCGCCAGATCGAGTCGAAGACGATGGCCAAGCTGCGTCACCCGAGCCGTTCGCAGTCGCTGCGGGACTACCTCGAGTGATGGCCGAGGCGAACCAGGGGAAGGCCCTCAGCGTCGAGATCGACGGCGTCTCATACCAGCGCATCCCGATCCGCACGCGCGTCGTCATGCCCGGCGACGACCTCGACCAGATCGTGCGGGAGTACACCGCGGGTCAGGTGCAGCCCGGCGACCTGCTGTTCGTGACGGAGAAGATCGTCGCGATCACGCAGGGCCGCTCGTACCAGATCGACGAGATCACGCCGCGGAAGCTGGCGCGCTTCCTGTCGAAGTACGTCACCCGCACCAGCTACGGCATCGGTCTCGGGATGCCCGAGACCATGGAGATGGCCCTGCGCGAGTGCGGCACGCCCCGCATCCTGCTCGCCGCGGCGGTCTCCGCCGTGACCAAGCTGTTCGGCCGCCGCGGGGATTTCTATCGCGTCGCCGGATACAAGGCGCGGTCGATCGACGGGCCGACGTCGCACACCATTCCGCCGTACAACACCGCCGTCGTGCTCGGGCCCGAGCGACCCAGGGAGGTCGCCCGTCATGTGCAGACGCTGCTCGATGCGCGGGTCGAGGTGGCGGTCGTCGACATCAACGACATCGGCGGCAACATCCTGGGGTCCACGCTCGACCGCGCGGGAGAGCAGCGTCTCGTGCGCATCCTCAAGGACAACCCGCTCGGTCAGGGGCACGAGTCGACGCCGATGGGCGTCATCCGCACCGTCTGAGAGCGCGGCCCGGTGCGGTGCACGCGCCGGGCCGCCCTGACCCAGGAAGGCGACCCATGAGTCACGGCCGCGCCAGCGCCACGATCGCTGCGGGAACCCTCGCGTCGCGACTCAGCGGACTGCTGCGCGCGGTGGTGCTGGTCGCCGCGATCGGCTCGGTCGGCAAGGCCTCCGATGCGTTCGCCGTCGCCAATCAGCTGCCGAACAGCATCTACCAGGTGATCTCGGCGGGTGTGCTCACCGGCGTGATCGTGCCGCAGGTGGTGCGCGCGAGCGCACAGAAGGACGGCGGGCACGCCTTCCTCGCCAAGCTGCTGACCCTGGGCACCCTGATCGTCGGTGCCATCACGGTGGTCGCGACGGTCGGCGCGCCCCTGCTGATCGACCTGTACGCCGATTTCGGCACGGCGCAGCACGCGCTGGCCACGCAGTTCGCGTACTGGTGCGTGCCGCAGCTGTTCTTCTACGGGATGTTCGCGCTGCTCGGCGAGATCCTCAACGCCCGCCGGGTGTTCGGTCCGTACGCGTGGGCGCCCATCATCAACAACGTCGTGTCGATCGCGGGTTTCGCGCTGTTCATGGTGCTGTTCGGACAGGACCGCAGCACGCTCGAGGGCTGGTCACCCGCGATGGTGCTGATGCTCTCCGGCACCGCGACGGCCGGCGTCATCGCGCAGACCATCGTGCTCGTGCTGTTCTGGCGGCGCGTCGGCATCCCGCTGCGTCTGGACTTCCGTTGGCGCGGCATGGGGCTCGGCCACATGGGGCGGCTGGCCTTCTGGACCTTCCTCACGACGCTCGCCGGTCAGATCGTCGGCATCGTGCAGTCGCAGACGGTCACCCCGGCGTCAGGTGAGAACGCCGCGGTCGCGGCCTCGCAGTACGCCTGGCTGGTGTTCATGGTCGCCTACTCGCTGGTGGTCATCGCCGTCGGCACGCCGTACTTCACCCGCATCAGCGAGCACGCCGCCGCCGAAGAGCATGTCGAGTTGCGCGAGACGGTGCGGCAGTCGATCCGCATCCTCGGTCTGCTCATCGTGATCGCCACTGCGGCCATCGCCGTGGCCGCTCTGCCCGCGTCGCGCATCTTCAGCAACAGCGCGGCCGATGCCGTCGCGATCGCGCCGCTGCTGCTGGCATACCTGGTCAG
Organism: Microbacterium sp. NPDC058345; assembly: GCF_042723855.1. NCBI lineage: Bacteria > Bacillati > Actinomycetota > Actinomycetes > Micrococcales > Microbacteriaceae > Microbacterium > Microbacterium sp. NPDC058345. The sequence goes on along the minus strand of NZ_JBHXIG010000002.1, from coordinate 443,258 downwards.
CCTGCTGCCGCTGGCGGTGCTCTACATCGTGCAGCGCACCTTCTACGCCTACGGCGACGCACGCACGCCGTTCATCTACACGCTCGTCCAGGCGGGCCTGGTGCTCGTGCTGACCCTTGCCGTGGCGCTGACGACGCCGCTCGAGCAGCGCGCCGCCGCGGTGGCCCTCGCGCAGTCGTTCGCGAGCACCGTGCAAACCGTGATCGCCGCGATCCTGCTGCGCAGGAAGTTCGGCTCGTTCGGCCTCGGTCCGACCTGGCTCGCGCTGTGCCGCTTCGTGCTCATGGCGATCCCCGCCGCCGCGGCGGGCTGGGGCGTCTTCCTGCTGACCGGGGCCGCGGACGGCTGGATGCTGCAGGACAAGCTCTGGGGTGCTCTGGGGGCAGCGCTCATCGCCGTCGTGACCGGCGGAGTCTACGGCGCGCTGCTGGCGGCGTTCCGCGTGCCTGAACTCGGGGCTGCGCTGCGGATGCTCCGGCGGCGCTGAGCGAGTCGAGGCGGTCGCCGCGGTCGATCCCCCTGGAGGTGCCGGAGCGAACCGGCCGCGTCAGAATCCGATCGCGGCGCGATAGCGCGGCTTGTGCCCGGTGCGGATGCCCGACACCGACGGCTTGTTCTCGTAGACGCCCGCGCCCCAGTTGCCCTCGACGAGCACCGGCCCCTCGGGGGTGATCACGATGTCCCAACCGACGTACTGGATCTGCGGCACGACGCGCGCCACCTGGTCGATGAACGCGACGAGCTCGTCGAACATCGGCAGCTGGAAGTCGGCGATCGGAAAGCCCGAGTCCGGGTGGTGCTGGTGCACGTGCCCGTGCGAGTCGTAGCCGGCGGAGCGGGCGTGGCCCTTCTCATCCAGCATCGTGTAGAAGCCGCCGTATGTCATCTGGTCGCTGACCGCGCCGCGCCCGAACTTCTGCGCCACGGCGAGCACGTGCGCGCGCTCTCCGTCGAAGAACGCGGTCACGCGGGTGGTGTTGACCGTGCCGGGGCAGACCGCCGACAGGTCGTCATGCTGCACGATGACCTGCTCGACGAGCAGCTCACCCCGCTGCAGCAGCTCGCGGTGGAACCCTTGCCAATCAGTGACGTCCGCGGCGTGATAGCGCTTGACGCCCGTGCCGGCCTGTCCCATCGGCGTCTTCGTGATGAGCGTGCCGTGACGACGGGCGAACGCCTCGAGCTCGGCCGCGTTGCCGTCTTCGACCTGCATCCATTCGCGGCGCAGGAACGCGTCGAACGTGCGGTTGAACGCGAGCTTGTCCTGGAACAGGTGGCGGTAGGCCTCGGCGTCGTACTTCTGCGAGAGCTGGTTCGAGACCGGGTGGGTCATGTAGGTGGCGCGTTCCGCCGCGGTGAGCATCGCGAAGTCGTAGTCGACGTAGTCCTGGAAGCCCACGTTCTTGAACGCCGCACTCCACAGCATGTCCGCGACGACCGCGGGGACCGCCTTGCCGTGCTGTTCGTGCACCTCCCTGGCCCGGGTGAGCACCGAACCCACGTCGATGCGGCGGGCACGGCCGACGAGATAGCGCAGGCGGGGCATGACGCCAAGGCCGTTGGCAGGCATTCGTTCTCCAGATCGTCAGGCGAAACCCCCATTCTAAACGGCGCCCGCTGAGCAGCCGGTGCTCACCGGGCAGTCAGAGACCCGCACATAGACTCGACGGGTGGCAATTCATCGCAGCACGGCGACCCGGGCCGTGATCTCCCGCTCGGCCCTGTCGGCGGCGGCGGATGATGCGGTCGCGAGCGGCGGACGCGTCGCGGATCTGCGTCGGGACGCGTTCGGGCACGGCCTTCTTCCTGTGGCCCGCGCGGTGCTCGGCGCGGGGGTGGAGCGGGTGCGCGTCGACGACGACGACCAGGAGCGGATGCTTCGCGGGCATGGCCTGAACGCGACCACGCGCGATGAGCCCGACATCGATCCCGCGCTGCTGTACGGCCTGCCCGACGACGCCGCCCCGGAACGCCGGCCGGTGATGCGGCTCGCCGGTCGCGTCATGTCGCTCAAGCCGCTGCGTCGCGGGGAGGCCGTCTCGTACGGCTACACGCACCGCGCGCCGTCCGACACCACTGTGGCGCTGGTGACCGGCGGCTACGCGCAGGCGATCGTGCGGGCTTTGGGCAATCGCGCGGACGTCGAGGTGCTCGGCACGCTGCGCCCCATCGTCGGTCGGGTGGCGATGGACGTCTGCGTCGTCGACCTGCAGGATCCCGGGCATGCGACGTCGAGCGACATCAAGCCCGGCGCCGAGGTGACGTTCTTCGGCGGCACCGGCCCCGCGCGGCGTGCCCTGAGGGAGTGGTCGACAGCCACAGGACTGACGACGACCGAGCTGGTGTGCGCCGCCGGACTTCGCGCGAGCCGGGGGGAGGAGGATTGATGGCCGCACAGCTGGACATCTCGACCGAGGCCTTCCTCGACAACATCCGCGCCGTCGCCGAGCGCACCGCCCCCGCGGAGCTGATGCTCGTCACCAAGGACGACGCCTACGGCCACGGTCTCGACTGGGCGGTGCCGGCCGCGCTCTCGGCGGGACTGGAGTGGTTCGGATCGTACGACGTTGCGTCCGCGCTGCGCGTGCGGGAACTCGCCCCGACCGCACGCGTGTTCGCCTGGGCGACCTCCACGGGCGAGGAGATCCGCGAGGCGATTGACGCGGAGGTGGATCTCGGCGTCGGCAGCACCGAGTACCTGCACCGCGTGATCGCCGGCGCCGAGAGGCGCACGCGCCGAGTCCGCGTTCATCTCAAGATCGACACCGGGCTGCACCGCAACGGGCTGCGTCCCGAGGAGTGGGCGGACGCGGTGGCCGCGGCGCGGCGCGCCGAAGAGGCCGGCATACTCCGGGTCACCGGGGTGTGGAGCCACCTCGCCGAGGCGAGCGACGCCGAGGACGACGACGCCCAGCGGGAGTTCCTGACCGCCGTGGCGGCGCTGCGGGCTGCGGGCGGCACACCCCGGCAGCTGCATCTCACCGCCTCGGCGGCATCGTGGTGGCGACCCGAGCTGCGCGGGTCGCTGTGCCGCATCGGGGCGTTCTGCTACGGCATCCGCTCGGCCGACGGTCCGGACCTCGAGGGGATACTGCCCGTGGCATCACTGACGGCCGACGTGATCGATCTCCGCGATGACCACGTGCGGATCGGCATCGGCGCCCTGGACGGACTGCCGTCCACTCTCACGGGAGCCGCGATCGGCAACGGCGCGCGCATCCGCCGGGTGGACGGCACCTGGACCGAGCTGGAACCGTGGCGCGGAGCGCGGCGCGGAGAGACCGTCGAGGTCTTCGGCGCGGGGACGGTCAGCGCCACCGACCTGGCCGAGCGCATCGACACGGTCGGCGAGGAGATCCTCACCCGGGTGTCGCCCCTGGTGCCGCGCCGATACACGTGACGCCCAGGGCGTCGCCCCGGGCGTCTGCGCGAATCGCGATTGTCAGACCGTGTCGATGAGACGGGCGGTCTCGTCGTGCCAGCTGGTGGCGACCGCGCGCAGCTTCTCTTCGTACTTGCGTCCGTGGTGGGCGCAGAACAGCAGCTCCGACCCGTTCACCTCCGCGGCGATGTAGGCCTGCGCCCCACAGGAGTCGCACCGGTCCATCGCGGTGAGGCGGTACTCGACGGTCTCGCGTTCGGTCGTAGCGTTCATCTCGGTGCCTCCTCGGGTGGTCGGATCGTTGAGATCGTTGCTCAATACAACCACGACGCGTCTGTATGCATGCCCGGTGTGCGGCGTGTTTCGCTGTGCGCGTACGGCAGCGCCGCCGACGGGCGAGCACCGGGGAGTGTCGCGAGGGTCCGTGTCGCCGGGCGGAATAGGATGGGGGATTGTGACCGCCGAGTATTCCGCCCATCATCTCCAGGTGCTCGAAGGGCTCGAAGCGGTCCGTAAGCGCCCCGGCATGTACATCGGGTCGAACGGCTCGCCGGGGCTCATGCACTGCCTCTGGGAGATCATCGACAACTCCGTCGACGAGGCGGTCGCCGGCAACGGCGCGCGGATCGACATCATCCTGCACGAGGACGGCAGCGTCGAGGTCCGCGACCGGGGCCGTGGCGTGCCCGTCGACGTCGAGCCGCGCACCGGTCTGACGGGTGTCGAGGTCGTCTACACCAAGCTGCACGCCGGAGGGAAGTTCGGCGGCGGCTCCTACGCGGCATCCGGCGGTCTGCACGGCGTGGGCGCGTCGGTGGTCAACGCGCTCTCCGAACGCCTCGACGTCGAGGTCGACCGCGGCGGCAAGACCTATGCCATGTCGTTCCACCGCGGCGAGCCCGGCGTCTTCGCCGACAAGGGCGAGCCGCGCCCCGATGCCCCGTTCACCCCGTTCGAGCAGCGCAGCGAGCTGCGTGTGGTCGGCAAGGTCGCCAAGGGGGTCACCGGAACGCGGGTGCGCTATTGGGCCGACCGCCAGATCTTCACCAGGGACGCCGCGTTCCAGCTGCCCGACCTCGAGACGCGCGCGCGGCAGACGGCCTTCCTCGTTCCCGGGCTGGAACTCGTCATCCGCGACGAGCGCCACGAGGAGCACAACGAGACCTCCTTCCACTATGAGGGCGGCATCTCCGCGTTCGTGGACTATCTCGCCACGGACGCGCCGGTGACCGACACCTGGCGGCTGCAGGGCAGCGGGTCCTTCACCGAGACGGTCCCGGTGCTGCAGCCCGACGGCCACATGAAGGCCACCGAGGTCGAGCGCGAGTGCACCGTCGACATCGCGCTGCGCTGGGGCACCGGCTACGACACGACCACGCGCTCGTTCGTGAACATCATCGCCACGCCCAAGGGCGGTACGCACCAGCAGGGTTTCGAGCAGGAGCTGCTGAAGACACTGCGCAGCCAGGTCGAACAGAATGCGCGCCGGCTGAAGGTCGGCGGTGACAAGCTCGAGAAGGATGACGTCCTCGCCGGCCTCACCGCCGTGCTGAACGTCACCGTGCCGGAGCCGCAGTTCGAGGGACAGACCAAGGAGGTGCTCGGCACCCCCGCGGTGCGCGCGATCGTCGCGAAGGTCGTGCGTCAGGAGCTCGCGCAGCGCTTCACCTCCACCAGACGCGACGACAAGAACCAGGCGTCGATGCTGCTCGACAAGGTCGTCTCGGAGATGAAGGCGCGCGTGTCGGCGCGCGCCCACAAGGAGACCCAGCGGCGCAAGAACGCCCTGGAGTCCTCGTCGCTGCCGGCCAAGCTCGTCGACTGCCGCTCCAACGACGTCTCGCACAGCGAGCTGTTCATCGTCGAGGGCGACTCGGCGCTCGGCACCGCGAAGAACGCGCGCAACAGCGAGTATCAGGCGCTGCTGCCGATTCGCGGCAAGATCCTCAACGTGCAGAAGGCGTCGGTGAGCGACATGCTCTCGAACACCGAGTGCGCCTCGATCATCCAGGTCATCGGCGCCGGCTCCGGCCGGTCGTTCGATCTCTCCGCGGCCCGCTACGGCAAGGTGATCCTGATGAGTGACGCTGATGTCGACGGCGCGCACATCCGCACCCTGCTGCTGACGCTGTTCTACCGGTACATGCGGCCTCTGATCGAGGACGGCAGGGTGTTCGCCGCGGTGCCGCCGCTGCACCGGGTGATCGTCGTCAACCCCGGCTCGAAGCCCAACGAGACCGTCTACACGTACAGCGAGCAGGAACTGCACGCCCTGCTGGCCAAGCTGCGCAAGCAGAACAAGAGCTGGCGCGAGCCGATCCAGCGGTACAAGGGTCTCGGAGAGATGGATGCCGAGCAGCTCGCCACCACGACGATGGATCGCTCCGGGCGTCTGCTGCGTCGGGTGCGCATGGAGGACGCCGAGGCGGCGGGTCGTGTGTTCGAGCTGCTGATGGGCAATGAGGTGGCTCCGCGTCGTGAGTTCATCGTGGACTCCGCCGACCGCCTCTCGCGCGAGTCGATCGACGCCTGACGACGGGCGCCATCCGCCGGCCGCTGCCGTGTCGGGCGCTGCCGGTCAGGCGCCGAGGGCGGTTCCCACCGAGCCGACCACGGCATCCAGCGGCTGTCCGGACGCATCCCGCTTGGCGCCGGCCGCAGGCAGGTTCCGTGCCGCGCCGTCGGGACCGACGGCCCTCAGCTCGGCCGGGCCGGCCCAGGCCAGGCGAAGCCGGTCCTCGCCCTTCAACAGCGAATGCGCGCGCACCCCGCCCGTCGCCCGGCCCTTGCCCGGGAACTCGCGGAACGACGACACTTTCGCGCGACCCGCGTCCGTACCGGCGATCATCCCCTCCGCACCGGACACGGTCACGACCACGGCATCCGCCGTATCGTGCACCGCCGTGAACGAGATCACCTCGGCGCCGGCGCCGAGCTTCATGCCGGCCATCCCGCCGGCCGGTGCACCCTGCGGGCGCACCGCCGCGGCGGGGAAGTGCAGCAGCTGCGCATCGGACGCGACGAACACCAGCTCAGCGGTGTCCGGCGCGGGCGCCGCACCCACGAGCGTGTCGCCGGTCTTCAGACCGATGATCTCAACCTCCGGCCGCACCGGCAGAGCCGATGGCACGATGCGCTTGACGACGCCGCTGCGCGTGCCGAGAGCAAGCGGCGTCTCGTCATCGAAGCGGATCAGACCCAGGATGCGCTCGCTCTTGTCGAGCAGACCGACGTAGTCGCGAAGCGCAACGCCGGCGGCCAGGTGCACGGAGGCCGGAGGCATCGACGGCAGATCCACGGGGGAGAAGCGCAGCACCCGTCCTGCCGAGGTGACCGCGCCGATCTCGGCCCGTGCGGTCGTCGACAGCGTGGAGATGATCGCATCATGCTTGCTCCGACGCGACGCCACCGGGATCTCCTGCCCGTCGGCGAGATCCACCCGCACGGCGCGGCCCGTGGTCGAGAGCACGACGAGCGTGGGGGAGTCGGCGATCTGCAGGTCGGCCGCGCCCTTCGCCGAGCGGGGCTTCGGCGGCGCGGCGTTGAGCAGCATGGTGCGTCGCGGTGTGCCGTGGGCCTCGGCGGCGGCATCCAGCTCGCGGATGACCTGGCCCCGCAGCAGGGCGTCGCTGTCGAGCAGCTCTCTCAGCTCGGCGATCTCGGCGAGCAGCTTGTCGCGCTCCGCCTCGAGTTCGATCCGCGAGAACTTCGTCAGGCGGCGCAGCCGCAGCTCGAGGATGTACTCCGCCTGCGGTTCGGACAGGTCGAACACCGATCGCAACCGGGTGCGCGCCGCCTCGGCATCGTCGGACGAGCGGATCACCTGGATGACCTCGTCGATGTCGAGGATCGCGATGAGCAGACCCTCCACCAGGTGCAGGCGCTCCTCTCGCCGGGCGAGTCGGTAGCGGCTGCGGCGCGTGATCACCTCGAGGCGATGCTTCACGTAGACCGACAGCAGCTCTTTCAACCCGAGCGTGCGCGGCTGGCCGTCGACGAGGGCGACGTTGTTGATGTTGAACGAGTCCTCGAGCGGGGTGAGACGGTACAGCTGCTCGAGCACGGCGTTGGGGTCGAAGCCGGTCTTGATGCCGATCTGGATGCGCAGACCGTGATTGCGGTCGGTGAGATCGGTGACGTCGCTGATGCCCTGCAGCTTCTTGGCCTGCACGGCGTCGCGGATCTTCTCGATCAGCCGCTCAGGGCCGATCGTGTACGGCAGCTCGGTGACGACGATGCCGGTGCGGCGCGGGCCGAGCGGCTCGATCGACACCTTGCCGCGCACCTTCAGGGCGCCCCGCCCGTTGGCGTAGGCGTCCTTCACGCCGTCGAGTCCCATCAGGATGCCGCCGGAGGGGAAGTCCGGACCGGGCACGAACTCCATCAGCTCCTCGGTCGTCGCATCCGGGTTCTCGAGAAGGTGGGACGCGGCGGCGACGACCTCGATGAGGTTGTGCGGCGCCATGCTCGTGGCCATGCCGACCGCGATGCCGCTGGCACCGTTGACGAGCAGGTTCGGGAAGGCGGCCGGCAGCACGGACGGCTGCTGGAACTGCCCGTCATAGTTCGGGATGAAGTCGACGACGTCCTCGTCGAGCCCCTCCGTCATGGCGATCGACGGCGGCGCAAGCCGCGCCTCGGTGTAGCGGGACGCCGCCGGTCCGTCGTCCAGCGAGCCGAAGTTGCCATGCCCGTCGACGAGCGGCACGCGCAGCGAGAAGTCCTGGGCGAGGCGTACCAGCGCGTCGTAGATGGCGGAATCGCCGTGCGGATGCAGCTTGCCCATCACCTCGCCGACCACGCGGGCGCTCTTCACGTGGCCCCGCTCGGGGCGCAGGCCCATCTCGGCCATCTGATACAGGATGCGTCGCTGCACCGGCTTCAGCCCGTCACGTGCGTCCGGCAGAGCGCGCGAGTAGATCACCGAGTACGCATACTCGAGGAAGGACCCTTGCATCTCCTCGGAGAGATCGATGTCCTGGATGTTCTCCCGGACGGGCTCGGACGAATCGGTACGCGGCATGGACTTCCTGCAGGGCGTTCGGGGGCTGACTCGCATCGGCGCTCGGGCGCCGCGCGTCGGGGTGCCTGTGAAAGACTGACCCGGATGTCACTCATGCTACCGTCCAGCCCGGACACGACGCGGAGCATCGCCGGGGTGGCGCCACAGCTGCTCGCGGCCGTGCAGGGCGGATCCGAGATGCTTCCGGCCGCGCGGTCCGTCGTGCTCGTCGTCGTCGACGGGCTGGGTGCCATCCCGCTCCGCGCGCACGCCGGACATGCGCGCACGCTCGCATCCGCGATGGCGCGGAAGGACACGATCGGCTCGGCGTTTCCCACGACGACCGCCTCCGCACTCACCACGCTGCTCACCGGTGTCGCGCCCGGCGTACACGGGCTGGTCGGCTACCGGGTGCGTGATCCGCAGCGCGACGTGCTCGTGAACCAGCTGACGGAATGGGACAGGTTCGGCATCGACCCGGGGGTCTGGCAGGCGGCCCCGACGGTGTTCGAGCAGACGGCGGCGTCGGGACGACCGGCCTTCGCCGTCGGCATCCCCGCCTACGAGGGCAGCGGGTTCAGCCGCGCCACGCTGCGTGGCGCCGACTTCCGGTCTGCGCGATCGCCGTCCGAGCGCGTCGAGCTGGCCTGGGAGCTCGCCGACGCACAGGACGGTGCGCTGGTGTACTGCTATCTGCCCGAGGTCGACAAGGCCGGGCACAAGCACGGCGTCGACTCGGCGGACTGGGTGGCGGCGCTGGAAGACGTCGACGCGGCACTCTCACGCCGGATTCCCGACGGTGTGGGCGTGCTCGTCACCGCCGATCACGGCATGGTCGACGTGCCGCCGCACCGACAGCTGCTGCTCGACGCCGCAGGCGGCTGGCATGACGGCGTCCGCCACATCGGCGGCGAGCCGCGGATGCTGCACGTCTACCTCGAGCCGGATGCTGACCCCGTCGCCGTCCTGACCCGCTGGCGGCGGGATCTCGAGGGCTTCGCCGACGTGGTCAGTCGCACCGAGGCGATCGACGCGGGACTGTTCGGGCACGGCGTGACGGATGCCGCGCGGGAGCGCATCGGCGATGTGCTCGGGATCGCCCGTGCGAATGCGGCGCTGTACGACGCGGAGGATCCGCGCGGACGCGACATGGTCGGCCAGCACGGTGCGCTCACCCCGGAGGAGTGGCGGGTGCCGTTCATCCGTCTCGGTGCGTTCCGGCGCTGAGCCGGTACCGCATCCGCGATGTCACTCGTCGGTACGGGCGCCGAAGACGATCTCGTCCCACGACGGCATGGCGTTGCGGCGCTTGCGCCGACCGCCGCCGACCTCGGCGGGCTCCGATCGGGGTTCCGGCTCCGTCTCCGCGGCCGGTTCGTCGTCGTCCTCGGGCTCGAACAGCGCGATCGGCGAACCGGCGTCGCGGTCGTCCTCGAACAGCGGGGCTGACTCGCGCTGTCCGCGGCGGCGGCGCAGCGCCTCCAGCAGGTCCGCCGTCTCCGCGCTCGTGTGGTTCTCCTCCGGTGCGCGTCGTGCCGCGGCATTCTGCACGGCCGCGCTGGCCCGCTCGGGCACCGGCTGCTCGTCCTCCTGAGCATCCGGCTGTGGCAGCAGACGCGGTCCGAACGCTCCGGAGTCGAAGCGGCTGTCGTCCTTGTACGGTGAGACCCGCTCCGCCTCCACCGCCCGCAGGCGGGGGATGAGGCCGTCAGGCAGCGAGCCCTGGCGGGAGAGCTGGGTGGCGTCGGCGTTCGCGGGCGTCAGCGTGCTGCGCCGGGGATCGAAGCTCCAGCGCGCGTCGTGCGCCACCTCGTTCGCGGTGAACTCGAGCTTGACCGTCCAGCCGGCTTCGTCCTTCCAGCTCACCCATCGCTCATCCGTCGCCTCCAGATCGGCGAGCTTCGCCCTGATCGCGGTGCCGAACGTGGGCTGTGCGTCGGGTTCGACCTCGCTGCCGATGAGCACGGGAACGGCGAGCGCCTGCCCCACGATGTGCTCGCGCTCGGCGAGCACCGGTCCCTCGAAACGGGCGACGTCGGCCTCGCTCACCCCGAGCAGGGCGGCGACCTCCGGGGCGGACAGGCCGGCGCGGATCTGCGCCTGGATGTCGCGCGGGCTGGCCGCCAGGCGCGTCGCCGCCGGCTCGGCGTCACGGCTCGCTCGACGGATCTCGCGGTGCAGCACGTCGTCGATGGGAAGCGCGAAGCGCTGTCCGGACTCCGTGGCGAGGACGAGAACCCCCGCTTCTGTTCCGACGATGGTGACGTCTTCCATGCGAATGCCCCTCTGGATGGGTGTGCGTTCATGGTGTCACGAGCATCCCGAAGGGACCGGGAATACCCTGGGCGCGCCGCGAGTTTCCCAGAGCGCATCCCCGGGCATTTGCGAAAAGCGCACGGGTCATGCAAACTATGGCCGCCGCTCACCCGATAACGGCGCTTCCCAGACACCACTCGCACCACGGAAGTGGAGACTTACCGCATGGCAACCGACTACGACGCCCCCCGCAAGAGCGAAGACGACTCCGAGTCGATCGAAGCCCTCAAGGAGCGTGTGCCGAACACCCAGTCCGGCTCCGGCGACGTCGAGGACTCCGACAACCCCACGGGCTTCGAGCTCCCCGGTGCGGACCTGTCCGATGTGGAGCTCGACGTCGTCGTGCTCCCGGCCCAGCAGGACGAGTTCACCTGCATGAGCTGCTTCCTCGTGAAGCACCGCTCGCAGCTCGACCACGAGGGCCCTGAGGGTCCCATCTGCAAGGAGTGCGCCGCCTGACGACGCACCTGAGACGTCCGCGCCCCGGCCCGAGGCCGGGGCGCGCACTGCGTTCAGGGGCGGGTCAGCGCGCCACCGTGCGGGCGGATCGGATGGCGGCCACGAGCCGATCCGGTGTCCGCGTCGAGACGGTCCAGCTGTTCACGGGGTCGTCCGGATCGATGATCGGCACGATCACGAGGCCATCGATCCCGCCGCGGATCAGATGCCACCCGTCGCGGGCGATCTCACGAGTGCGTTTCGCTCTCGCGGCCTCGCCGCTGAACGGCTGCGGCTCGCCGAGCCATGCGGCGTCGATGTGCGCGCGACCGGCGTGCAGGGTGGTTCCCGCCACGCGGACCGTGGGTGACGCGAGGATGCTCAGCGTCACGAGCAGCAGCGAGAGCAGCGCGCCGATGACCAGCGCGGCGGTGGCACCCACCGGGATGAAGGCCAGCGCGGCCATCGGCCCGGCGAGGGCGATGGTCACCAGCATCCACAGGCTCGGCGTCAGCCGTTCCCGGTAGATCTCCCGCGCGTCGTGGTCATCGTTCTGCACTAGCCTCATGGGGTGACTCATTCCGTTGCCGTTCCGATCATCGCCGCCACCGTGCCAGCCTATGCGCACCCGGGAGATGCCGGAGCCGATCTGGTGGCCGCCGAGGCCGTGCGGCTCGAACCGGGTCAGCGGGCTCTCGTCGGCACCGGCGTGCGGATCGCGCTGCCGGAGGGGTACGCCGCGTTCGTGGTGCCGCGCAGCGGCCTGGCGGCCAAGCACGGCATCACCGTGGTGAACGCGCCGGGCACCGTCGACGCGGGCTACCGCGGTGAGATCAAGGTGTGCCTGCTGAACACCGACAGCAAGGACGCGTACGATGTGGCGGTCGGCGACCGGATCGCCCAGCTGATCCTGATGCCGGTGCTCCAGGCGCGATTCGAGCCGGTGGCCGAACTGCCGGACAGCGTCCGGGGGGACGGCGGATTCGGGTCGACCGGATACACCCAGGGAAAGAGCGAATGACTGAAGAGATCGAACCCACGCTGAAGTCGGCACCGGCCGACCGCGCCACGGCGGGACCGTTCGACGACGCTGAGGCGAACCCGGTGCGTCCCTACATCGACCTCGGCGGCATCAAGGTGCTGCCGCGGGAGGGACTCAATCTGCGCCTCGAGGTCGAGGAGCAGACCAAGCGCATCGTCGCTGTCGGGCTCGATTACGCCTCGTCGTCGCTGCAGGTGCAGCCGTTCGCCGCGCCGCGCTCGCGCGGTCTGTGGGATGAGACCCGGGTGCAGCTGCGCGACCAGATCCGCGCGCAGGGCGGCCGCGTCGAAGAGCGCGAGGGTCCGCTGGGCAAGGAGCTCCTCGCCGAGGTCCCGGCCACCGCGGCCGAGGGCTCCGGCATGCGGCTCGCCCGTTTCATCGGCGTGGACGGACCCCGTTGGTTCCTGCGCGGCGTCATCGGCGGCGATGCGGCATCCGACCCGGCTGCGGCCGAGCAGGTCGAAGACCTGTTCCGCTCCATCGTCGTTGTGCGCGGCGGAGCGCCGATGCCCCCGCGCGATCTCATCCCGCTGAAGATGCCCTCGACTCCGGGCACGGCGTGATCGACCAGCCCGCTGACCACGACCGCGTCGAGCGGTCCGAAGACTCCGATGCGGCCACCGAACCTTCCGCGGCCGATCTGATCGGCGCGGCGCTCGGCGGCGCGGCGCGCCGCGCCGGACTCGCCCCGGACGGCGGCGAGAGCACGCAGAAGGTCGTCTGGACGGCGATGGGCGGCTGGCGCGGCATCCTGGAATCCGTGCTTCCCAGCCTGGCGTTCGTGGTCCTGTTCACACTCCGGCCCGATCCGCTGGTCCTCTCCCTCGGGGTGTCCGTGGGGCTGGCTGCGGTGTTCACCGTCGTGCGGCTGGCGCAGAAGTCGCCGCCGTCGGCGGCCCTCGGCGGACTCGTCGCCGCGGGCGCCGCCGCGGCACTCGCCCTGTGGACGGGACGAGGGGCTGACAACTTCGTCCCCGGTCTGATCACCAACGCGGTGTACGGCACGGCCATGATCGTGTCGGCCCTGGTGGGCTGGTCGCTGATCGGCCTCGCCGCCGGGTTCCTGCTGGGGGAGGGCACCGCATGGCGCTCCGACCGCCGCCAGCGGCGCGCGTTCTTCTGGCTGGGTATCGCCTGGGGTGTGCTGTTCCTCGCGCGGCTGGCCGTGCAGCTGCCGCTGTACCTCACCGAACAGGTGACGCTGCTCGGCACCCTGAAGCTGGTCATGGGCCTGCCGCTGTTCGCGCCGATGGTCGCCGTCACCTGGCTCGTGGTGCGCGCGCTGCGCCCGCGCTCGAAATGATCCCGACGACGCCTGACATCTGCTAGATTTATCTTGACATCAAGATAAATTGCACGCTTTCGCCGACACGGCCCGCGGCGCAGACTGGTAAGGCGAACCTTGCTAGCCGCAGGGCTTCGTCGGCGAGCAAGATGGAATCGCCTGTCGCTTCCATCCGAGCAGAAGGAGACGGATTCGTGTCCACGGTGAACAGCTTCGGTGCCAAGAGCACCCTGACGGTCGGCAGCACCGACTACGAGATCTTCCGCGTCGACACGGTCGCCGGCCACGAGAAGCTTCCCTTCAGCCTGAAGGTGCTGCTCGAGAACCTGCTGCGCACCGAGGACGGTGCGAACGTGACCAAGGAGCAGATCGAGGCGCTGGGCTCCTGGAACCCTGCCGCCGAGCCCGACACGGAGATCCAGTTCACGCCCGCGCGCGTGGTCATGCAGGACTTCACCGGTGTGCCCTGCATCGTCGACCTCGCCACCATGCGCGAGGCGGTGACAGATCTCGGCGGTGACCCGAACAAGATCAACCCGCTCTCGCCCGCCGAGATGGTCATCGACCACTCCGTCATCGCGGACCTCTTCGGGCGCCCCGACGCCATCGAGCGCAACGTCGAGATCGAATACCAGCGCAACGGCGAGCGCTACCAGTTCCTGCGCTGGGGCCAGACCGCGTTCGACGACTTCAAGGTCGTTCCCCCGGGGACCGGCATCGTGCACCAGGTGAACATCGAGCACCTCGCCAAGGTGATCTACGACCGCACGGTGTCCGTGGATGGTGGCGAGGGCGTGCTGCGCGCGTACCCCGACACCTGTGTCGGCACCGACTCGCACACCACGATGGTCAACGGCCTCGGCGTGCTCGGCTGGGGCGTCGGCGGCATCGAGGCCGAGGCGGCCATGCTCGGTCAGCCCGTCTCGATGCTCATCCCGCGGGTGGTCGGCTTCAAGCTGACGGGTGAGATCCCCGCCGGCGTGACTGCCACCGACGTCGTGCTGACGATCACCGACATGCTGCGCCAGCACGGCGTGGTCGGAAAGTTCGTCGAGTTCTACGGCGCCGGCGTGGCATCGGTGCCGCTGGCCAACCGCGCGACCATCGGCAACATGTCGCCGGAGTTCGGCTCGACCGCCGCGATCTTCCCGATCGACGACGTCACCCTGGAGTACCTGCGGCTCACCGGCCGCGAGGAGCAGGCCGTCTCGCTGGTCGAGCAGTACGCCAAGGCACAGGGCCTGTGGCACGACGCCGACAAGGAGCCCTCGTACTCCGAGTACATGGAGCTCGATCTGTCGACCGTCGTTCCCTCGATCGCCGGTCCCAAGCGCCCGCAGGACCGCATCCTGCTGTCCGAGGCGAAGACGCAGTTCGAAACCGACATCCTGAGCTATGCCAGCGCCAACGAGGGCTCGGTCGAGGTGGAGGGCACCTTCCCGGCATCCGACCCCGGCAACGCCCCCGGCGTCGAGCGAGAGCATGTGGCCGAGGAGGGGGTCTCGTACCAGCACGAGACCGCTCACGCGGAGTCCATGCTCGTCTCCAGCGGGGATCACGCGGCATCCAACCCCGTCGAGGTGACCACGCCCGAGGGGCAGCGGTACATCCTCGACAACGGCGCGGTCACCCTCGCCGCGATCACCTCGTGCACCAACACGTCCAACCCCTCGGTGATGATCGCCGCCGGCCTGGTGGCCCGCAAGGCGCGCGAGAAGGGCCTGAAGCAGAAGCCGTGGGTGAAGACCACGCTGGGCCCCGGCTCCAAGGTCGTCACCGACTACTACGAGAAGTCCGGCCTCGACAAGGATCTCGAGGGTCTCGGCTTCTACACGGTGGGATACGGCTGCACGATCTGCATCGGCAACTCCGGTCCGCTCATCGAAGAGGTCTCCGAGGCGATCAACGAGCACGACCTCGCCGTCACCGCGGTGCTCTCGGGCAACCGCAACTTCGAGGGCCGGATCAGCCCCGACGTGAAGATGAACTACCTCGCCAGCCCGCCGCTGGTGGTGGCGTACGCCCTCGCCGGCTCGATGCACTTCGACTTCGAGAACGACGCTCTGGGACGCGACGCGGATGGCAACGACGTGTTCCTGAAGGACATCTGGCCCGCACCCGAGGAGGTGCAGGAGATCATCGACTCGTCGATCTCGCGCGACCAGTTCATCAAGCAGTACGCGACGGTGTTCGACGGCGACGAGCGCTGGAAGAACCTGCCGACGCCGACCGGGCCGATCTTCGAGTGGGACGAAGACTCCACGTACGTGCGCAAGGCTCCGTACTTCGACGGGATGGGCCTGACCCCGGCCCCGGTCACCGACATCACCGGTGCGCGGGTCCTGGCCACGCTGGGCGACTCGGTCACCACCGACCACATTTCGCCCGCAGGCAACATCAAGGCCGGCACCCCCGCTGCGCAGTACCTCACCGAGCACGGGGTGACGCAGAAGGACTTCAACTCGTACGGCTCGCGCCGTGGAAACCACGAGGTGATGATCCGCGGCACCTTCGCGAACATCCGCCTGAAGAACGCGCTCGTGAAGGCCGTCAACGACGGTCAGCAGATCGAGGGCGGCTTCACCCGCGACTTCACCCAGGACGGCGGTCCGCAGGCGTACATCTACGACGCCTCGCAGAACTACCAGGACCAGGGCATCCCGCTGGTGATCTTCGGCGGCAAGGAGTACGGCTCGGGCTCGTCGCGCGACTGGGCGGCGAAGGGCACGAACCTGCTCGGCGTCAAGGCCGTCATCACCGAGAGCTTCGAGCGCATCCACCGCTCGAACCTGATCGGCATGGGCGTCGTCCCGCTGCAGTTCCCTGCCGGCGAGTCGTGGGAGTCGCTCGGCCTCGACGGCACCGAGATCGTCTCGATCGAGGGCCTCGAGCAGCTCAACGAGGGTGTCACTCCCAAGACGGTGAAGGTCACCGCGAGCCCCAGTGAGTTCTCGGCCGAGGGCAAGCAGGTCATCGAGTTCGACGCCGTGGTGCGCATCGACACCCCCGGTGAGGCCGACTACTACCGCAACGGCGGCATCCTGCAGTACGTGCTGCGCTCGCTCGTCTGAGATCGGTTCGCGAAGGGCCCGGATGCTGCGCGCATCCGGGCCCTTCGCCTGCCCGTCACGGCGAGTGGGCAGCGGTCACGAGAACAGCTGTCGCAGCACCTCCGGGTCTCCGACGTCGACCTCCTTCTGAATCCTGGCGACGAGTTTTTCGTTGTAGAACATGCCGGAGAGTGTGTCGTTCCACATCCGGCGCACGGCGGCGATGTCGCCCGCATCCGCCGCCGCTCCCATGGCCTCGAGCGTTCGCTGGTACGGGATCTGCGCGAAGCCTGCCGGTGCGTCCTGAGGGGCGAAGTACAGCACCTCCGGCAGGTCCGCAGAACCGCGCGTGCCGCGGTGGATGCTGCAGCGAGCGTGCGAGGCTTCACGGCTGTCCTCCTGCCACACGCACGGGGATTCCCGCGTATGCCTGCAGGCCGGCTCCCAGTCGCCCGACGGTAGACTGGTGCAGGTCCGCACGGCATCATGCCGCGCACGTCATCGAGTCGCGGAGGAGCGTCCATGCCGATCCTGCCGAGCATCACCGGCCCTCGAGATCTCGACCGGCTCTCGCCCGCTCAGCTGAACGAGCTCGCCGACGAGATCCGATCGTTCCTCGTCGAGAACGTCGCCCGGACGGGCGGGCACCTGGGGCCGAACCTCGGCGTCGTCGAACTGACGATCGCACTGCACCGCGTCTTCTCCTCACCCGACGACCCCTTCATCTTCGACACCGGGCACCAGTCGTACGTGCACAAGCTGCTCACCGGCCGCCAGGACTTCTCGCAGCTGCGCTCCCGCGGCGGTCTCGCCGGCTACCCGCAGCGCTCCGAGAGCCCGCATGACGTGGTCGAGTCGTCGCATGCCTCGAGCTCCTTGAGCTGGGCCGACGGCGTCTCTCGCGCGCTCACGGCCACCGGCCGGTCCGACCGGCACGTCATCGCCGTCGTCGGAGACGGCGCGCTCACGGGCGGCATGACATGGGAGGCGCTGAACAACATCACCGACGACAACGACCGCAACCTCGTGATCGTCGTGAACGACAACGGCCGCTCCTATGCGCCGACCATCGGCGGCATGTCGCGCTACCTGAACCGCGTGCGCACCGCGGGCGCCTATCGCGAGATGCACCGCAAGTCGGATCGGCTGTTCCGCACCTTCGGGCCGTTCGGGAGGGCGCTGTTCCGAGGTGTCAGGGGCGGGACGCACGGCTTCCTGTCCCGCTTCACGAACAACGCCGCTCTGTATTCCAATCTCGACATCAAATACCTCGGCCCGGTCGACGGCCACGACATCTCCGCGCTTCTGGAGACCCTGCAGCTGGCCAAGGATTACGGCGCGCCGGTCATCGTGCATGCGATCACCGAGAAGGGCCGGGGCTACCAGCCCGCCCGTGACGACGAGGCAGACCAGTTCCATGCGGTCGGACGCATAGATCCGAAGACCGGCGGCGCGCTGTCGACGTCATCCGGGCGCGCCTGGACCGACGTCTTCGCCGACGCCCTGGTCGACATCGGGGCCCGCCACGAGCACGTGATCGCCATGACGGCGGCGATGTTGCGACCGACCGGCCTGGCCCCGTTCGCCGAACGCTACCCTGACCGCGTGTACGACGTCGGCATCGCCGAGCAGCATGCGGTCGCCTCGGCCGCGGGGCTCGCGTTCGGCGGCCTGCACCCCGTGGTAGCCATCTACGCCACCTTCATGAACCGCGCCTTCGACCAGGTGCTCATGGACGTGGCGCTGCACAGGGCAGGCGTGACGTTCGTGCTCGACCGGGCCGGGGTCACCGGACCGGACGGGCCCAGTCATCACGGCATCTGGGATCTCGCGATGCTGCAGCTGGTGCCCGGCATCCGCATCGCCGCGCCCCGGGACGCGGTGCGGCTCGAAGAGGTGCTCGACGAGGCGGTGCAGATCGAAGACGCTCCGACGGTGATCCGGTATCCGAAGGGGGCGGTCGCCGACGAGATCCCCGCGATCGAGCGGATGCCGGACGGCGTCGATGTGCTCGCCCGCGATGACACGGAGGATGTGCTGCTGGTCGGCATCGGCCCGTTCGCCTCGCTCGCTCTCGACGTGGCCGGGCGGCTGCGCGCGCAGGGCATCGGCGCGACGGTCATCGACCCCCGCTGGGCGATCCCCGTGCAGGCGTCGGTCGTGCAGCTGGCAGCCCGTCACCGCCTGGTGATCACCCTCGAGGACGGCATCCGGGTCGGCGGCATCGGCACGCGTGTGCGTCAGGTGCTCCGCGAGGCGGGCATCGACACCGCCGTCGACGAACTCGGTCTGCCCGACGAGTTCATCGATCACGCGAGTCGTGAGGAGATCCTGGCCGATGCCGGACTCACGGCCGCCAAGATTGCACACGACATCGTGGCGCAGGTACTCGGTAAGCGAGTGCCGGTCGCGCGGCAGAGCGGTGAGACCGGCGCGATAGAGCTGCCCGTGCACGAGCGTCGCTGAGCGTCGGACGGTCACTTCAGGGCATGCAGCGCGGCGACCGCCGCCGGTGCGCGATCGTTGTCGCGCAGGGCACCGGCGAGGAGGTAGCCGTCGGTGAGCGCATCTCCGGTGATCATGACGCGCACGAGCTCGACGCCGCATGTCGAGCGCACTTCGTCAGCACAAGCGGCCAGGACGGAGGTGTTGATCTCGTCGTTGTGGGGGAGCTCATCCCCGTCGAGCGTCCTGATCGTGTCGCGCAGCGCCGCGCCGACGATGTTCGAGGCGCGCTCCTTGACGTTCACGACGTCCAGCTCGAACACGCGCAGGTCTCGTCCGGTGGGTATCGGGCGCCACTCGAAGGAGGCGTGCACGCGATGCTGATGACCACTGAGCCCGGTCATCTCGC
The DNA here is from genome assembly GCF_042723855.1 of Microbacterium sp. NPDC058345. NCBI lineage: Bacteria > Bacillati > Actinomycetota > Actinomycetes > Micrococcales > Microbacteriaceae > Microbacterium > Microbacterium sp. NPDC058345. The sequence goes on along the minus strand of NZ_JBHXIG010000002.1, from coordinate 423,889 downwards.
GTGCGGGCAGGTCGGTGGCACGGCACCTCACATCGACGAGTCGGTACCAGTAGAAGAGCGGGAACGCGCCGTGAGAACCGGGATGGAGCACGACGACCTCGCCGACAGCGCCGCTCAGCGCGTTGCTGCGGCGGGGTGGGCGGTTGCGGATGATGGGCTTGCCGTTGCGGGTGCGAATCGCGGCCCAGCCCTCGTCGACCGTGACGACGAACAGCTTCAGCAGCGCAGGCACGACGAGCAGGATCGTGAGGATGGCGGTCCCGGTCTTCAGCAGGCTCGATATCCCCTTCGTGCTCATCATCGTCAGGAGCATGTCCATGCCACCACTGTGCCTGGTCGCGCAGCCCGCTGATCGCATATCCAGGCCGTCGCGGCTGCTGTTCACACGCTGTTCGCTCCGCGTTCGGCGCCGCGCCCTGGCAGGGCAGCGGGCGGGAGGAGCCGTGGCCCTCCCGCCCGCTTCGCGTCGTCAGCTGTGCGCGATGCCCCGGATCGGCGGGTTGTGGAAGGTGCCCTGGAACACCCGCTCCGATGCGCCCTCACGGTCGAGGTACGGGGCGGCGCCGCCGTCGATGAACGGCCACCCTGCGCCGAGGATGAGGCACAGGTCGATGTCTTCGACCTCGGGCACCACTCCCTCGTCGAGCATCAGACGGATCTCCTGCGCGAGGCCGTCCTGCACCCGGCGCAGGATGGTCGCGGCGTCGGCGGGCGAAGAGCCGACGGCGCCCTTGAGCGCCTTCTCGGCGTCCTTCGTCCAACCGGTCACGCGTCCGCCCTTGTCCTTCGCGACGACGTTCTCGAGTTCGGCCAGCGCGTGGAAGTTCTCGTTGGCGTAGAAGCGATCGGGGAACGCGCCGACCATCGTGTCCTGCACGTGCGCCGCGACCTTCCAGCCGACCAGGTCGATGAGCTGGAACGGCCCCATCGGCAGTCCGAGCGGCGCGAACGCCTTCTCGACGTCGGTCACGGGCGTTCCCTCGTAGACGGCGCGCGCGGCCTCGCCCATGACCTTCGCCAGCAGACGGTTCACCACGAACCCCGGCGCGTCGGCCGTGAGCACCGCGTTCTTGCCGAGCCCCTTGGCGACCACGAATGCGGTGGACAGGGCCGCATCGGTCGTCTGCGGGGTCTTCACGATCTCGATCAGCGGCATCACGGCGACGGGGTTGAAGAAGTGGAAGCCGACGAGACGCTCCGGATGGGCCAGCCGGGCGCCGATCTCCTCCACCGACAGCGACGAGGTGTTGGTCGCGAGGATCGCGTCCTCGGCGACGATGCCCTCGATCTCGCCGAACACCTGCTGCTTGACCGCGACCTCCTCGAACACGGCCTCGATCACGAAGTCGCAGTCCGCGTACAGACTCTTGTCGGTGGTGCCTGTGACGAGCGAGCGCAGCTTGTTCGCCGTGTCGCCGTCGATGCGCCCCTTGGCCTCGAGCTTGCCGATCTCGTCGTGGATGTACGCCACGCCCTTGTCGACGCGGTCCTGATCCAGATCGGTGATGAGCACCGGCACCTGCAGCTTGCGCACGAACAGCAGCGCGAACTGGCTCGCCATGAGCCCTGCACCGATGATGCCCACCTTGGTGACCTTCTTCGCCAGCGCCTTGTCTGGCGCTCCCACCGGACGCTTGGCGCGCTTCTGCACGAGGTCGAAGGCGTACATCGACGCGGCGAACTGGTCGCCGGTCACAAGCTCGGCGAGTGCCTCGTCCTCACGGGCGAAGGCCTCGGCTCTCGTGCCGCTCCGTGCCTTGTCGAGCAGGTCGAGCGCGGCGTAGGGCGACCGCGGCACCGTGCCGATCTTCGATTCGAGCATGCCCCGGGCCATCTTGATCGCGATCGGCCACTTGACGGTCCGTTCGATCCTGCCTGGCTCGTTCTTGCGCTCCACCTTCTTGCCACCGAGCACCGCATCCGCCCAGGCGAGCGAGTTCTCGAGGAAGTTCGATGAGGGGAAGATCGCGTCCATGAGGCCGAGCTCGAACGCCTGCTGCGGCTTCAGCATCCGATTCTGCTTGAGCGGGTTGGAGATGACCACTTCCAGTGCGTTCTCGATGCCGATGAGGTTGGGGACGAGATAGGCGCCTCCCCACCCGGGGATGATGCCGAGGAAGACCTCGGGCAGTGCGAGGGCGGCCGCCGAGGCGTCGACGGTGCGATAGGTCGAGTTCAGCGCGATCTCCATGCCGCCGCCGAGCGCGAGTCCGTTCACGAAGGCGAACGACGGGACCCCCAGCTCCGACAGGGAGCCGAGCACCTTGTGACCGAGCTGCGCGATCAGGCGGGCGTTGTCCTTGGAACCGACCCTGCTGATGTCGGAGAGGTCGGCACCGGCGGCGAGGATGTACTGCTTGCCGGTGATGCCGACGGCGTCGATCTCGCCGGACCTCGCGCGGGTCTTGAGCACGTCGAGCGTCTCACCCAGCTCGGTCAGCGTCGCGGGCCCCAGGGTGTTCGGACGGGTGTGATCGCGGCCGTTGTCGAGGGTGATCAGCGCCAGCACCTTGCCGGAGGCCAGACGGATGTCACGCACGGGGGAGTGCGTGACGACCTCGCCGTCGGTGAGCGCCTTGATGGGGGAGAAGTCGATCTTCGCGTACTGCTCGGAAACAATGTCGGTCATTCCTGTGTCCCTCACTTGCGCTTCTTGCCGTCGTAGAACGGGTTCTCCCAGATGACCGATCCGCCCTGTCCCAGGCCGACGCACATCGCGGTGAGGCCGTAACGGACGTCGGGTCGCTCGGCGAACTGCGCGGCGAGCTGGATCATCAGGCGCACACCGGATGCCGCCAGCGGGTGCCCGAGCGCGATCGCGCCGCCCCACTGGTTGACGCGAGGATCGTCGTCGGCGATGCCGAAGTGGTCGAGCAGCGAGATGACCTGGATGGCGAAGGCCTCGTTGAGCTCGAAGAGGCCGATGTCGGAGATTTGCAGACCGGCCTTCTTCAGCGCCTTTTCGGTCGACGGGATCGGGCCGATGCCCATGATCTCGGGCTGGACGCCGGCGAAGGCGAACGACACCATCCGCATCTTCGGGGTGAGGCCGAACTCCTTCACCGCGCCACCGCCGGCGAGCAGCGACATCGTGGCGCCGTCGGTCAGCGGCGAGGACGTGCCGGCGGTGACACGTCCGTGCGGGCGGAACGGGGTCTTCAGCCCGGCGAGATCCTCCATGGTGGTCTGCGGCCGGCGACCCTCGTCCTCGGCGGCGAGGCCCCAGGCGCCGTCGGCATCCTTGACGGCGACCGGCACCAGATCGGGCTGGATCTTCCCTGCGTCGTACGCGGCCTGCACCTTGTGCTGGCTCAGCATGCCGAAGCGGTCGGAGCGCTCCTTGGTCAGGTGCGGGAAGCGGTCGAAGATGCGCTCCGCGGTGACGCCCATGTTCAGCGCGCCGGGATCGACCATCTTCTCCGCAACGAAACGGGGATTCGGATCGGCGTTGCCGCCGATGGGGTGGTGGCCCATGTGCTCGACGCCCCCCGCGATCGCGACGTCGTACATCCCGACACCGATGGAGCCGGCCATGGTGGTCACGGCCGTCATCGCCCCGGCGCACATGCGGTCGATCGCCAGGCCGGGCACGGTCTGCGGCAGACCGGCGAGGATCGCGACCGATCGACCGAGGGTGAGGCCCTGGTCTCCGGTCTGCGAGGTCGCCGCGATCGCGACGTCGTCGATGCGGTCGGCCGGGACGGACGCGTTGCGCTCCATCAGGCCGATCGTCGCCTTCACGGCAAGGTCATCCGCGCGGGTGTTCCAGTACATGCCCTTCTCGCCGGCGCGCCCGAACGGGGTGCGCACTCCATCGACGAAGAAGACGTCCGAGATCTCGGCCACTCTGCCTCCAAAGGTTGGGATGACCTCAGCCTAGGAGCGCGATCACACGGCCTGGAATCGGTTGGATCGAACCTACGAAGCGCTCTCCGAGCCGTCCGACGCCGTTTGCGGCGCCTCTACAAAGGCATCCGTGATCTTCTGTGCGGTCTGCGCAATCTGCCACGAGCGGGCGCCGAAGGACTTCAGAGCTGCCGACACGGCCTCGACGGTGAGCGCCGGTGGCTCCCACGCCAGCCGACGCAGGTGATCCGGCGTGAGCAGGTTCTCGGTCGGCATGTGCAGATCCTCGGCGATCGCCTCGACCACGGGGCGGGCGGCCTTGAGACGCAGATCCGCCTCGGGGTTGCGGTCGACCCATGCGCGCGGCGGCGGGAGGGCGTCGCTCGGCACGCGCTCGCGGGGCAGTTGCGCCGTCTCGCGACCGCGCACGATCGCCTGCCACCAGCGGTCGAGCTGGGTGCGGCTGGCGCGACCGGTGAACTCCTTGAGACCGGCGAGAGCCTGCTTGCTCTGCGGTGCCGCGATGAGCGCGGCCACGAGCGCGCGATCAGGAACCAGACGCCCGGGTGAGACGTCGATCTCCTGCGCGTACTCCTCGCGAGCGTTCCACAGCTCCCGTGCGACGGCGAGATTGCGGGCGCCGCGCACGCGGTGCAGGCCGCTCAGCCGACGCCACGGCTCCTCACGGGGAGGCTTGGGCGGCCGGGTCAGCGTCGTCGCGAACTCCTCGGCGGCGATCTCGGTCTTTCCTGCCGCGCCCAGCTCGTCCACGAGCACGTCGCGGACGTCGACGAGATGCAGCACGTCCAGTGCGGCGTACTCCAGCCAGGCGGTGGGCAGCGGGCGGGTGGACCAGTCGGCGGCCGAATGCTCCTTGGCGAGCGCGATGCCCAGCGTGCGCTCGACCACCGCGGCGAGGCCGACGCGATCCTGACCGAGCAGGCGGGATCCGAGTTCGGTGTCGAAGATCGTCTGCGGCTCCAGCCCGAGATCGCGCAGCGAGGGAAGGTCCTGGCTCGCCGCGTGGAGCACCCATTCCAGGCCGCCGATGGCCTGTTGCAGCGCCGAGAAGTCGCCGATCGCCGGCGGGTCGAACAGGAAGACCCCCGCGCCGCGGCGGAACACCTGCACGAGGTAGGCGCGCTGAGAATAGCGGAAGCCCGAAGCGCGCTCCACGTCGACGGCGACCGGTCCGTGCCCCGCGGCGAGAGCGCGGCAGGCGTTCTCGAACTCCGTGCGGTCATCGATCACGGAGTATTCAGTCACGTGCGCCCCTTCTCGCGCCGAACACGGCGACGTCCTCCGAACCGGGCGGCAGTCCTGCCAGCATCCCGACCAACTCAGCCCATGCTTCCACATGCGGCTGAACGGGACCTTCCGGAGTCCAGGAGGCGCGCAGCTCGATCTGCGCTCCGTCTCCTTCGGCGGCGAGGCCTCCGAACCCCTTCGAGAGCATCTTGGTCGAGGTGCCGGATGCCGAGTGGTAGACGGCGCCGCGGGATTCGAGCGCGTCGACCAGCCATGACCACGCGACATCGGCGAGTAGCGGGTCCGTGCCGATCTCGGGTTCCAGCGGCGCCTGCGCGAAGGCGACGATGCGCCAGGCGCCGTCCCACGCGCTCGGCTCCTCGGGATCGTGCAGCAGGACGAAACGCCCTGTGCCGTACACGGATTCGCCGTGATCGTCGGGCCGCACGTCGGCGGCGAGTGCCAGCGAGAACGGCGCGAGGCCGGACGGGGATGGTATCTCGCGCACCACGATGTCGCTTCGGAACGGAGTCTCTCGCAGCTCTGCGGCGACCTTCTCGAAGAGGGCAACGGCGTCCGGGTGTGCGGTCACGTGGACAGGCTAGAGTCAGGAGGCGATGAAGAGTCTCAGGCACGCCGTAGCCTTCGCCGTCCCCGCACTGCTCGCCGCCGGCGCTGCAGCGGCTTTCACCGTGTTCGCCACCGCCCGGCGCGTGGTCACTCCCGCTGTGCGGCGCAACGACACGCAGATCCTCAAGGTCGACACCGGGGCACAGACCATCGAGCTCTCCCGCACGCTCGACACCGAGCTGCCGGGACGCTACGGGCTCTTCACCTCCGGCACGTACGGCTACGTGAAGCTCGGTGCGGTTCTCAGCGCCGACGCGAGAAAGGTGCGCCGCAAGCTGCTCACCCAGATCGAGCCGGGCGCGCAGGTCGACCGGGACGCGGCCTTCAGCGGCTGGTACCACATCACGCCCAGTGAGCTGCACCTGCCGTGGGAAAGCGTACTGATCGGTTCGCCGGAAGGGCCCTGCCCGGCGTGGTACTTTCCCGGCGCGTCGTCGACCTGGGTGATCCAGGTGCACGGCAGGGGAGCGACACGATCCGAGTGCCTGCGTGCGGTGCCGGTCTTCCATTCCCTCGGGCTGCCATCGCTGGTCGTGTCGTATCGCAACGACGGCGAGGCGCCGCGCACGCGCAGCGGCAGGTACGCCCTCGGCGCATCCGAGTGGCGCGACGTGGATGCGGCGATCGCGTACGCGCTGCGTCACGGCGCCGAGCGCATCGTGCTGATGGGCTGGTCGATGGGTGGTGCGCTCGCGCTGCAGACGGCCGTCGCTTCGGAGCATCGCGATCGCATCGCGGCGATCGTGCTGGAGTCGCCTGTGGTCGACTGGCGCACGGTGCTGCGGTTCCAGGCGCGGGAGGCGGGACTGCGCGAGCCGATCCCGGGCCTCGCGATGAGCGCGCTGTCCTCGCCGTTCACCGCGCGCCTGAGCGGTGCGGAGGAGGCGATCTCCTTCGACAGCCTCGACATGGTGGCTCGCGCGACCGAGCTCGAGGCGCCCATCCTCATCCTGCACAGCGACGACGACGGCTTCGTGCCCGCCGATGCCTCGCATGCACTGGCCGAGGCGCGCCCCGACATCGTGACGATGCCGCACTTCAGCGGCGCGCGCCACACGAAGCTGTGGAACTACGATCAGAGCGGCTGGACGGCGGCGATCACCGAGTGGATGAGCGCGCGCGGCCTCAGCGCTTCTGCGTGACCTGCCGCTTCGCCCTCATCAGCATCCCGGTCATGCCCGCGATGCGCAGCGGCGAAACGGCCCGCGTGAGTCCGATGCTCTGCGGATAGTCGTCGGGGATCGCGATCACCTCATCGGGGCTCAGGCCGGTGATCCCCTGCGCCAGAATGCTCGCGAAGCCGCGGGTGGTGGGGGCCTCCGGGGGTGCTGTCGCGTGCATCGTGACGACGCCGTCCACGACATCGACGTGGATGTACACGGGTGACTGGCACTCTGCGACCCGCTCGGTCATCTCCGGGTGGCTCGCGATCTCGTCAGGCACGGCCGGGAGCTCGTTCGAGAACTCCAGCAGCAGCTGCAGACGCTCGGCTTCAGGAAGCTCGAGGAAGTCGTCGCGGATCTGCGCGAGAGTGTCGGGGACGCGGGTCGGAGTCATCCGTGCCATTGTCACACGATCAGACGGCCCCCGGCTCGGTTCCGCTCACGATGGGCACGCGCACCGCGCTGCCCCATTCCGTCCACGAGCCGTCGTAGTTGCGCACGTCACCGAGGCCGAGAAGATGCTTGAGCACGAACCAGGTGTGGCTGGAGCGCTCCCCGATGCGGCAGTACGCGATGACCGGGTCGTCGTGGGAGATCCCGGCGCCGTCGAGGTAGATCTCCTCGAGTTCGGCACGCGTTCTGAAGCCGCCGTCCTCCGCGACGGCCCTGCCCCACGGCACGCTCTGTGCCGTCGGGATGTGACCGGCGCGCAGAGCGCCCTCCTCGGGGTACGCGGGCGCTGAGGTGCGCTCACCGCTGTACTCCTCGGGGGAGCGGACGTCGATCAGCGGACCCTTGCCGATGAACGCCAGCACGTCGTCCTTGTAGGCGCGCAGCACGCTGTCGTCGCGCTCGACGACCGGATACGCGGTCGCGGGCCGCGCGGCCGGCTCGGTGGTGAGCTCGCGGCCCTCGGCGATCCAGCGGTCGCGACCGCCGTCGAGCAGCCGCACGTCCTCGTGCCCGAAGAGCGAGAACACCCACAGTGCGTACGCGGCCCACCAGTTGTTCTTGTCGCCGTAGATGATCACGGTGTCGTCACGGGCGATGCCCTTGCGGCTGAGCAGTTCCGCGAACCCCTCACCGTCGACGTAGTCACGCACTACCGGGTCGTTCAGTTCGGTGTGCCAGTCGACCTTCACCGCACCGGGGATGTGACCCGTCTCGTACAGCAGCACATCCTCGTCGGACTCGACCACCACGACACCCGGGGTGTCGAGGTTGGCCGCGAGCCATTCCGTGGTCACCAGGCGACCAGGCTCGGCATACTCGGCGAACTTGGCGGAAGAGGTGTCGAGATCGACGGTCACAGTGCTCCTTATGGTTCAGGTCGCGCTCTGCCGGACGCAGAGTGTGAGGGCACGACGGCGTAATGTTGATCCGTCACTATGACCATAGAACGCCGCGGATGCCCCTGCATCCGAAGAGTAAGACTTCGACACAGGAATCGGATGACCCCGCAGACCAGCACCGGAATCGTGCACCTCACCGACCGCACGCCCGCCGTGACCGGAAACGAGATGCTGGCGAGTCTCGTCCCGCCGCCGCAGTTCGAGGACGCGACCTTCGAGAGCTACCGTGCCGACCCGGCATATCCCTCCCAGGAGGAGGCCAAGACCACGCTGCAGCGCTTCAGCGGCCGCGGCGAGGCGCCCAAGCGCGGGGGGTTCTTCCGTCGCGCCCCCAAGGAGACGCCCGTGAAGCCGGGTGTGTACCTCGACGGCGGGTTCGGCGTCGGCAAGACGCACCTGCTGGCATCCGTCTACCACGCGCTGCCCGCGAGACGGAAGTACTTCGGGTCGTTCATCGAGTACACCGCTCTGGTCGGCGCCCTGGGGTACAAGAACACCGTCGACCTTTTGCGCGGCGCGGATCTGCTGTGCATCGACGAGTTCGAGCTCGACGACCCGGGCGACACCATGGTGATGACGCGACTACTCGGTGAGCTGGTGTCGTCGGGAACGAAGCTCGCCGCCACCTCGAACACACCGCCGAACGCGCTGGGTGAGGGGCGGTTCGCCGCACAGGACTTCCTCCGTGAGATCCACGCCATGTCGGACAGCTTCCAGACGCTGCGCATCGACGGCGTGGACTATCGGCAGCGGGCGATCGACGGGCACGCCATCGTGCTCGACGATGCCTCCTATGCGCAGGCGGTGGACGCCGCCGCCGCCGCGGGGAGCGCCTCCGATGATGAGTTCTCCACCGTCATCCGTCACCTCGCCCAGGTGCATCCGTCACGCTACATCCGCCTCATCGACGAGCTCGACCTGGTCGGTCTGCGCGAGGTGCGTGTGCTGACGGATCAGTCCGAGGCGTTGCGCTTCGTCGCCTTCGTGGACCGGGTGTACGACGCGCAGATCCCGATCGTGGCGACCGGCACGGGTCTGGACTCCGTCTTCGCCGACGAGATGCTCGCGGGCGGGTACCGCAAGAAGTACCTGCGGGCGATCTCGCGTCTGAACGCATTGACGCACTCCGCCTCCTCACGCGCGTAACACGCTGTTCACATCGGGGGCGCTCTCGTAACCGCCGCGCAACACTCGGCGCGATCCGCGGAAACGCACGGACTTCACACTGGGATCTCCCGAAAGTGAGGTTCCACACATGGATGCTGCAGGAAACATCTCCTGGGTGATCACCGCCACTGCACTCGTGCTTCTGATGACGCCGGGCGTGGCCTTCTTCTACGGCGGGCTGGTGAAGGCGAAGAGCGTCATCAGCATGATGATGATGAGCTTCGGGGCGATCGGCCTGATCGCCGTGCTCTGGATCCTGTACGGATTCGCGATGAGTGCCGTCGACTCGCCCACCCAGTTCGCCGGCAACCCCTTCTCGGACTTCGGACTCGCGGAGTCCGCCACCGAGCCGGGCGCCAACGTCGCGCTGCTGTCGGTCGCCTACGGTGCGACGTTCGCGATCATCACCGTGGCGCTCATCTCGGGTGCGATCGCCGATCGCGCCAAGTTCGGTCCCTGGTTGATCTATGTCGGCATCTTCGGCACGCTGGGCTACTTCCCGATCGCCGCCTGGGTCTGGGGAGGCGGCTGGATCATGAACCTCGGCACCTGGCTGTTCGGGGCCGACAGCGGGATCGCGGTGATCGACTTCGCCGGCGGAACCGCGGTGCACATCAACGCCGGCGCCGCCGCCCTCGCGCTGGCCATCGTGCTGGGCAAGCGCATCGGGTTCCAGAAGGGCATCCAGAAGCCGCACAACGTGCCGTTGACGCTGCTGGGGGCCGCGCTGCTGTGGTTCGGTTGGTTCGGATTCAACGTGGGCGCCGTGTGGCTGTCCGAGGACATGGCCGGGGCGGGGCTCATCGCGGTCAACACTCTGGGCGCGGCGGCGGCGGGCATCCTCGGCTGGATCCTCGTCGAGAAGCTCAAAGACGGCAAGCCGACCTCGATCGGCGCCGTGTCGGGTCTGGTCGCCGGTCTCGTCGCCATCACACCGGCCTGCGCCAACCTCACTCCCGGATGGTCGGTGCTGCTCGGCGCTCTCGCCGGTGTCGCGTGCGCCCTCGCCGTCGAGCTGAAGTTCCGGCTCGGCTTCGACGACTCGCTCGACGTCGTCGGCCTGCACCTGGTCGGCGGTCTGCTCGGCACCGTGTACCTCGGCTTCTTCGCCACGGGGCAGGGCGTGCTGGTCGGCGGGGATCTGCGACTGCTGGCCGTGCAGCTCATCGCCTCGGTCGGCGTCATGGTGTACTCCTTCGTAGCATCGCTTGCGATCGGACTGCTCATCGAGAAGACGATCGGCTTCCGGGTGAACAGCGAGGAGGAGATCGCCGGCGTGGACCAGGTCGTGCACGGAGAGGCGGGCTACGCGCTCGTGGAGTGAGGGCGCACGGCCGCGCGGTTAGGGTGGGCAGGTGAGTTCGACGAAGAGCATCCTGTCCACCCTCAGTGGCATCCTCGGCCGGATGCTGGCGAAGGAGGACCCGAAGCGGCCCTCCCGCCCCCGGCATCCGGATGCCGTGCTGCGTCCCGAGGGACGCGAGCACAGCGCGTCGGGACGGATGCCGGGAACCGAGACGACGCACGTCGACCCGGAACGGGTGCAAGATGTCGGCGTCGGATACTCGCCGTCGCGCAACAGCCTGCCGGATTCGGGTGAGGTGATCTGGACCTGGGTTCCCTACGAGGAGAACGACGGCCGCGGCAAGGACCGTCCCGTGCTGGTGATCGGACGCCAGTCCGCCGAACGCGTGTACGCCGTCCGCATGACCAGCAAGCCGCACGACGGGGACGGGGACTATCTGCCCATCGGGGCAGGGGCATGGGACTCCCGCGGACGGGAGTCGTGGGTCGACATCGAACGGCTCTACAGCGTGCACCACGAGGGCATGCGGCGCGAGGCTGCGGTGCTCGACCGGGACCGCTACGGGCTGGTCGCCGAGGCGCTGATCCGCAGGTACGGCTGGGCGCGAGCGTGAGCCGCGCCCGTTAGCACGCGCGCCCAGGGGCGGCAAGGCACCTGCTCGAACCCGTCGGGCGGCGCACCGTGGAAGGATGAATACACGACCGACCGGGTGGACAGAGGTCGCCCCCGGTGTGAACCGTCTCGACGTCGCACACGTCAACTGCTACCTCGTCGTCGCCGAGGGCGGCATGACGCTCGTCGATGCCGGCCTGCCCGGCACTCAGCCGCTGCTCGATTCGCTGCTGAAGCGCCTCGGCGCGCGGCGAGGCGACATCGATGCGGTGATTCTGACCCACGGACATTTCGATCATGTCGGCATGGCGCGCCGGCTGGGTGATGAAGGCATCGGCCTGCTCGTGCATCCCGACGACGCCGAGCTGGTGCGGCATCCGTATCGCTACGCGCATGAACGCGCGCGGTGGATCTACCCGCTGCGATATCCGCGGACGATCCCGGGGCTGGCGGCGATGGCCTGGCGTGGGGCGATGACGGTCAAGGGCACCGCCGCGGCACCCGGGCTGACCGACGGACGGACGCTCGATGTGCCGGGGCGACCACGAGTGGTCTGGACGCCGGGGCACACCGGCGGGCACTGCAGTTTCGTGTTCGAGCATCTCGGCGTCGTCATGAGCGGGGATGCGATCGTGACGTTCGACCCCTACACCGGGGCGCGGGGGCCGCAGATCGTCGCAGGCGCGGCGACCGCCGACAGTGCCAGGGCGCTGGAATCGGTGGAGGCACTGCGCGGCGCGGACGTCGGGCTGCTGCTGCCCGGGCACGGGGAACCGTGGACGGGCGGCGTCGGGCGGGCGATCGACACCGCCCGCAGGACGGGCAGCCACTGAGAACGGCTCCAATCCGATCCGGGTGGCGCTGCGAACCACCTTCGAGCCGCATAACGCGGCGGCATCAGAAGGAGGAATCATGCGCTTCATCCCCACCAAGGTCCATGGCGTTCTCGACTACCTGGTCGGCATCGCGCTCATCGCGGCGCCCTGGCTGTTCGGCTTCGCCCAGCTCGGCGGTCCCGCCGTGATCATCCCCATCGTGCTCGGTGTCGGGCTCATCGTGTACAGCCTGTTCACCCGCTACGAGTGGGGTCCTTTCGGTGTCATCCCGATGCCCGTGCACCTCGTGTTCGACGTCGTCGCGAGCGTGTTCCTGGCCGTCTCGCCGTGGCTGTTCGGATTCTCCGACGAGGCGCCGAACGTGTGGCTGCCCCACCTCGTCGTCGGCATCACCGTGGTGATCGTGGTGCTGCTGTCGAAGCCCACGCCCGGGAACGTCCGCAGCGACGCCGGCCGCTGAGCGACCGCATCCCGGCCGGGCCGGCTCAGTTCGCCGCTGTGCCGGTGCGGTCGGGGTGCAGGACCACCTTGATGCATCCGTCCTCCTTGCGCTGGAAGGTGCGATACATCTCCGGTGCGCGCTCCAGCGGAACGTGATGCGTCACGAGATCCATCACCCCGAGCGGATCGTCGGGGGCCTCGACGAGGGGAAGCAGGTCGTTCGTCCACCGCTTCACGTTGCACTGGCCCATGCGCAGCGAGATTTGCTTGTCGAACATCGTCTTCATGGGCATGATGTCGGCATCGCCCGCATACACACCGGACAGCGAGATCGTGCCACCACGCCGCACGAGGTCGATCGCCGTGTGCAGCGCGGCGAGACGATCCACGCCGGCGTGCTCCATCACCGTGCGCGACAGCGGGTCGGGCAGCAGTCCCACCGCCTGCTGCATGACGGAGATCGCCGGACTGCCGTGCGCCTCCAGCCCCACCGCATCGATGACCGAGTCCGGCCCGCGCCCCTCGGTGAGGTCGCGCAGCTCGGCGACGGTGTCGTCGCCGAGATCGAAGACCTCGATGCCGTGGCGCCGCGCCATCGCCCGGCGCTCGGGCACCGGGTCGATCGCGAGCACGCGGTGCCCGAGGAACCGGGCGACACGGGTTGCGAACTGTCCGACGGGACCGAGACCGAGCACGGCGACGACGCCGTCCTGCGGCACATGCGCGTACTCGACGCCCTGCCAGGCGGTGGCGAGCACGTCGCTGAGGAACAGGTAGCGCTCGTCGGGCAGATCGGAACCCGCCGGGATGTGGTTCTGGTCGGCGAGCGGCACCCGCAGGTACTCGGCCTGCCCGCCGGGAACCTGTCCGTAGAGCTTGGTGTAGCCGAACAGCGCCGCGCCGCTGCCGTACTCGCGTACCTGGGTCGTGGCGCACTGCGTCTGCAGGCCCCTGCGGCAGAACCAGCATTCGCCGCACGAGATGTTGAACGGGACGACGACCCGGTCGCCGACACGCAGGTCCCGCACCGCGGAGCCTACTTCCACGACCTCGCCCATGGGCTCGTGCCCGAGGATGTCGCCCTTGTCGAGGAACGGCCCGAGCAGTTCGTACAGGTGCAGGTCGGAACCGCAGATGGCGGTCGAGGTCACGCGGATGATGGCGTCCGTCGCCTCTTCAATGCGCGGATCCGGCACTTCCTCGACCTGCACGTCGCGCTTTCCCTGCCATGTGAGCGCCTTCATGACGCATCTCCCTTCGTTTCGGTGTGCATGGGGCATCCCGGCGCGGAGCCACCGGCCCGCACGCCTCCTCCGGAGGACGGTTTCGTGGGCAACCGCCGCCGATTCACGTCGAGGCCGTCGTCGAGGATGGTGACGCGCGGATCGCTGAGTGCGGCGATCGCGGTCGCGAGACCGGCGATCGCGAGCTTCTCGCCAGGGCAGCGATGTCCGCCGGCGACGTCACCGCCGCCGTGCGGGATGAAGGCGGTCAGCTCCTCGTAATCGGTGCGGCCGATGAAGCGCTCGGGGCGGAACTCACGCGGTCGCGCCCAGGAGCCGGCGTCGAGATCGGTGCCCTGGATGTCGATGACGACTCTTCCGCCGGAGGGAACGCGCTGCCCGTCGAACTCCACGTCGGCGAGCGCCCAACCCGGCAGCATCGGCACGAAGGGTGCTGTCCGCCGGATCTCCTGGGCGAAGGCGACAGCCAGGGCGCCGCCGGTCAGGGTGCCGCGCTCGCTCGTCTCCGCGGCGATCCGCTCGCGCCACGCCGGCCGGTCATGCAGCTCCTTGGCGGCGAAGGCGACGAAGCGGGCCACGGCGATCGTCGGGCGGATGACGTTCTGCAGCTCGATGCCTGCGAGTCGTTCGTCGAGAAGGTGCCCCTGTCGGTCGCGGTGCCACGCCCACTCGTGCAGCGCTGTGCCCTCGGCAGCGGCCAGTCGCCCGTCGCGGACGGCCCGGACGAGGCGGCCTGCGTGGCGGTCGGACCACGAGCGATGGAAAAGCGCGAGCAGGAACGCGGGGGAGTACGGCGCGCCGAAGCCGTCGACAATCTGCGCGAGACGCCGTGACCAGCGCGTCTTGGCCGCCGGTGTGCCCGGCAGACCCGCCCAGCGCATCACGGCGCGCCCGAAGGCGCCCACCGCGGCGGTATACGCGCTGCGCCGGCCGCCCTCGAGCCAGGCGTCCCGCTCGGCGCGCCATTCCCGCTCCAGCTCGGGCAGCAGCCGTGCGGCGTGGTCGTCGTCATAGGCCACGTCGACGAAGGTGGCCTTGCGGTGCCGATGCTCGGCGCCGTCCAGGCTGTGCACGGAGCCGTGACCGAACAGCACCTCCTGCACGAATGCCGGCATCGCACCGTGCCTGGCGATCAGCCGCTCATCGTAGAACAGGCGCACCGCCTCGCTGCCCCGCACCAGGATCGCGTCTCGACCGAGCAGTCGCATCGGCGCCGAACGGGCGCCCTCCTGCACGCGCGACCAGATGTGCGACGCGAAGTCGTATCCGCGGATCAGCAGGAGTGGAGAATCGTCGCGAAGCCGGTCGAACATGACCCCAGCGTGACGCAGGAGCTCCCTGCCGGGAACGGGGGGAGCATCGGAACGAAGTCTGTGCTAAGCGTTCCGCGCAGCGCGGCCGCGACCCAACTCGCTTCGTCGACGGAGTGTCCTGGTGGATATCGGGATTCCATCGAGATGCTGAGCGACGCGACAGCATACGAGGGACGTCCCAGGCGCGGTTGACCTTGTGCTGCATGAGCTCTCTGCGAGCAGCCTCACCCGCCGAGGTTGGCTACGGATTCGCCGAGCGTGACGGCGTAGAAGATGGCGAACCCCGACGTCGCGAGCGCGCCGAGGAAGCCGGTGACGATCGGCCACAGCCGGCGGTGCTCAACGGTTCGTACCGCCAGCACGGAGGTGTAGGCGACAAGGGCGAACGGAGCGAGAAAGGGGACGATGGTCAGCAAGGGGAGGAAGGCGGCCACCATTCCGAGAACGATTCCGACGGGGTAGGTCGCCCACAGGCCCGCGGCGATGCCCGCCGACTTGAGCGCCGGCCTCCAGGGCGAGCCGGGTGCGCTTTCGATGGGCGCGACTTTCGTCGGTCGGGGTCTCATGGCTTCGAGTGTGCCATGCGATTCCGCTGACGAGGTGTCGACAGATTCCCCGACGCGCCACCTTCAGACTACGTCACCGGTCAGGACGAAGAAGCCCCGTCAGGGTCTCGTCCCGACGGGGCTCGCGGACGGCAGGCCGTGGGCCTGACGCCGCGCGGGGGACAGGCCTCGCCCGCCCCGCGGCATCGATCATTCCTCGGAGGGCTCCTCCGCCACGACGTCGCCCTCGTCCTCGTTCGGCGGGACGGTGGCCGGCGTGCCCTTGCCGTCCCGTGCGCCGAGGTTGTCGTGCTCGGAGGCGTCCGGCGACGGCTCGGTGCTGATGTCGTTGCGATCGCTTCTGATGCCCATGGCAACTCCTCACGTGATGCGACGCGAAGTCGTGCGCTTCGCGTTCCTGAGAAGATACGACGTCAGGAACGATCTGTGCTGTCCCTTGACAGCGGTGCCCCGATCCGCGCATGTTCCGCCGAGGACGCCGACCGGCCGGAAAACAGAGAGGCCGCGGAATTCCGCGGGTTCTTGTCCGCGTTCTGTGGCCGCGACCGCAGCGCAGCGAGACGTGCTCGACCGGCATCCCAGCTCGAAGGCCCACGAGCTCTGCGCGACGAAATCGGGCACGGATTATCGGGTGCCGACGACAGACGACGCACACGCTGGAAGCCAAGGGGCAGCTCCGTTCAGAGACGGGGTGGATGCCTCCTCGAAGGGCGCCCCGGCGCGCCCGGCACTCGAAGGGAAGCACTGTGGAAACTCGCATCATCGACGGCCCCGCCTTCCGCCTCGTCGGCTACGCGGCCCGCGTTCCGCTCGTCCATCAGGGGCGGAATCCTCACATCGAGGCGCACATCGCGTCGCTGCCGGCTGAGGAGCGTGGGCGCCTCAAGGCACTCGGTGACACCGAACCGGCTGGCCTGCTCCAGGTCAGCGCAGACGTTGACCCCGACTATGCGGAGGGCAGCCAGTTCACGTTCTTGTTCGGTGTCGCCCTCGATACGCCGTCGCCTGTTCCCGACGGACTCGATCTGATCGAGGTGCCTACGGGCACGTGGGCCGTGTTTCGCACGACCGCGTCATTTCAGTCCGCATGGATGACCATCGTCCGCGAGTGGTTTCCCTCGAATCCTTGGCGTTTACGCCCGGGGCCATCGATCCTCACTGACCGCGGAGATGAGCACCGCGAGGCGCCCGCCGAAGTCTGGATCCCCGTTGAACGCGCCTAGGCCCATGCTGCGCATCTCACGCCCGAATGCGCGATTCCAGCAATGGGAGGCGTTGCTACGCAACAGGAATAAGCGACAACGAGCCGGCGAGTTCCTCGTGCAGGGAGTGCGTCCGATCAGCCTCGCTATCGAGAGAGGGTGGTCGATCCGCGCCGTGCTCTATGACGGGGACCGGCCGTTGTCGCGATGGGGCACACAGATGCTCGAGCAGACAGTGGGCGAACGCGTGGCAATGGCGCCCGAGCTCCTGCACCGATTGAGCGACAAAGACCAGGATGCGCCCGAGTTGGTGGCAGTGGTGGAGATGCCGGACGATCACCTGTCCCGCATCACCGTGGAGCCGTCATTCCTCGGGATGGTCTTCGACCGTCCTGCCATGCCCGGCAACATCGGCACCATCGTCCGGTCGCTGGACGCGTTCGGCGGCTCTGGACTCATCGTCACCGGACATGGCGCTGACCCGTACGACCCCAAGTCCGTCCGCGCCTCCACCGGGTCCCTGTTCGCGGTGCCGATCGTCCGATCGCCGTCGCATCAGCCCGTACTCGCCTGGGCAAGAGAGCAGCGCGCGGCGGGCGTCTCCCTCACCATCGTCGGGACCGACGAGAACGGGGCCGACGACATCGCGGACCTCGACCTGACCGGCCCCACCGTGCTCGTGATCGGCAATGAGACCGCCGGGCTGAGCGCCGGATGGCGGGAGGCCTGCGATGTCATGGCACGGATTCCCATCGGGGGTGCTGCCAGCTCGTTGAACGCCGCAAGCGCCGCCACGGTCACGCTCTACGAGGCCATCCGCCAGCGCGGCCGATCGTAGGGAGCACGAATGGCCTATCGGTACGCCCTCACGCGCGAAAACTACTCCGACTTCTCGGGCGGGGTGCTGCACTCCGCACCAGGATTCCCACAGTTCCCTGTCCGCCTCGCGAGCGAGATGTTTCAACGCGCCCTTGCACTCGTGCCAAGCTCTACAGCACAGGTCTGGGACCCCTGCTGCGGCAGTGGTCACCTCCTCACGGCACTTGCGTTCCTGCATCGCCGCGACATCACCAGCGTTCTCGGCACCGACGTGGACCCAGCAGCATTGATCCTGGCCCGGAAGAACCTCGACCTGCTGAGCGAACACGGCATGGACGCCCGCTCAGATGAACTGCGCGCACGAGCCGAACGACTGGGCAAACCCGCATACCTCGATGCCGCCGCGGCGGCTCAGCGACTCGCGCGCGGACTCGCAGAGCGCGGCGGAGCACTGGCGCATGGGGTCGCACAGGCAGACGTCTTCAACTCCGATCAGCTGAGACGCGCTCTGAACGGCCAGCGCCCGAATCTCGTCATCACCGACATCCCATACGGCGAGCAGACGTCGTGGGACGGACCCGATAGGGCGGCAGGGATCAACGGCATGCTGAGGGCACTGGAGGAGGTACTCGACGATGGCGCCGTGATCGCGGTCGCGACTCGCGGCCGCAAGCCGAACCTGGACGAGACTCCTCGGCCCATCGCATCGTTCAAGCTCGGCACCAGAGCAGTGGTCTTCTGTCGTGTCGCACACTGACACTCGGATCGGCCGTGCGACCTTCCCAACCCAGGTCGGGCGCATGTCACGGCCAACCCGTAAACCAGGCGCCGCACCTGCGACCGCGTTCTCTCCGATCCTCGCTCGAACGTCGACCGTTCACGCCCACATGGAACCGGTTGCCTACAACGAGGCCGGCGTCATGTTCGTCTCTGCGACGGAGAACATCGACGAGACGCCGAGCGGGATGCTGCTATGCGACACGTTGCCCTATCCGTCGCTCCACGCCGCAGCGCTGGCCTACGAGGCCAGCTGCGTGCCGGGGAGGACGTCAATCCGCTGACGTCGTGGGTTTGAACATTCGATCTTGGGTGGGCGATGCCGGACTCGAACCGACGACCTCTTCCGTGTGAAGGAAGCGCGCTACCAACTGCGCCAATCGCCCCTGTGAAGTTGTGTCGTGCACGCGGGCACAGATCAAGAGCATACCCGATCGCGGCACCTGCGCCGACACCGTGCAGTCGTCCGGGCGTGGCGCTGTGAGCGGCCGCGCCGGACACGCCCGACCGCGCGACGCGGTTTTGCGATGCGCCCAACCTGGGCTAATGTATTTGAAGTGCCCGGGACGCCGGGAGACAACAAAAGAATGCGGATGTAGCGCAGTTGGTAGCGCATCACCTTGCCAAGGTGAGGGTCGCGAGTTCGAGTCTCGTCATCCGCTCGAGTGCAGGAGCCCCCTCCGGGGGGTTTCCGCATGTGGGTTCGAATCCACCTCGCGGTGGCGTGGCCGAGAGGCTAGGCACCGGCCTGCAAAGCCGTTTACACGGGTTCGAATCCCGTCGCCACCTCTCTGCACAACTGAATAGCCTTCTAGGCGCGATTGGCGCAGCGGTAGCGCGCTTCCCTGACACGGAAGAGGTCACTGGTTCGATCCCAGTATCGCGCACCACGGAGAACCCCCGGCTCAGCCGGGGGTTTTCGTCGTTCAGGGCGGTTCCGTCCCCGCCGGAACGGCTCGCGTCAACCCCCTCCCGCGCAGCATCCGGCACGCCCTACGTTCGGTGTTCTACGGGCCCCACGGTCCGCGAACGAAAGGAACGGTCATGAACATCGTCCTCATCATCGTCGCTGTCATCGCGATCATCCTGGCCATCACCGGCGGGCTGGTGCAGTCGCTGAACTTCCTGCTGTGGGTGGGACTGATCGTCCTCGCCATCGCCGTCATCGGATGGATCATCCGCGCGGTGAGCGGACGCAACACGAGCGTCTGACCGCCTGAGGGCAACGGTCAGCCGTCGCAGGCTCGAGACCTCGATGGGCTCCACGGGAGCCGATCGAGGTCTCGTCTGCGCCATGATGACGCAGACGGGGATGCACTGCGGTGAGTAGACTCGAAGCATGGAATCCGTGTCGACCTTTCACGTGACCGTCGTCACCGGCGCCGTCACGCGAACGCCGGGCGCCTGAGCGGGCAGGGCGCATCGCGCCCGAAGCTGAGCCGACCCATTCCATCGCTATCTGGAGAATTCCCGTGTCAGACATCGCCCAGCCGAGCCCCGAGAAGCGCGACGGCTTCGCCCTGTTCACCGATCGTTCCGTCATCGCCATGCAGGTGAACGGCGCCCTCAAGGACCTCGCCGCGACGGTCACCGAGACCGATGTGGTCGAGCCGGTGACCGTCGACAGCCCGCTCGGACTCGACATCCTGCGCCATTCGACCGCCCATGTGCTCGCGCAGGCCGTGCAGCGCATCCGCCCGCAGTCGAACCTCGGCATCGGTCCGCCCATCACCGACGGCTTCTACTACGACTTCGGCGTCGACGAGCCGTTCACTCCCGAGGACCTCAAGGCCATCTCGAAGGAGATGCAGCGCATCATCCGCGAGGGTCAGCGCTTCGTGCGCCGCGTGGTGACCGACGAGGAGGCTCGTGCGGAGCTGGCGGATGAGCCGTTCAAGCTCGAGCTCATCGGCCTCAAGGGCGGATCCTCCGAGGCTGCCGAAGGCGCATCGGTCGAGGTCGGCGAGGGTGAGCTCACCATCTACGACAACGTGACCAAGGACGGCGAGGTGGCGTGGAAGGACCTGTGCCGCGGGCCGCACGTGCCGAACACCCGGATGCTGGGCAACGGATGGGATCTGACCCGCGTCGCCGCCGCGTACTGGCGGGGCAGTGAGAAGAACCCGCAGCTGCAGCGCATCTACGGCACCGCGTGGCCGACCAAGGACGAGCTGCGCGCCCATCAGGAGCGCCTCGCCGAGGCCGAGCGGCGCGACCATCGCAAGCTCGGCGTGGAGATGGACCTCTTCTCGTTCCCGGACGAGATCGGCTCCGGTCTGGCGGTGTTCCACCCGAAGGGCGGCATCATCCGCTACGAGATCGAGGAGAACCTGCGCCGTCATCTGCTGCGCAACGGGTACGACGTGGTGAACAGCCCGCACATCACCAAGAAGGACCTGTTCCAGACTTCGGGCCACCTGCAGACCTACGCCGACGGCATGTTCCCCCCGATGCATCTCGATGAGGTCGTCGACGAAGACGGGAACGTCACCCGGCAGGGGCAGGACTACTACCTGAAGCCGATGAACTGTCCGTTCCACAACCTGATCTTCCGCTCGCGCGGACGCAGCTACCGCGAGCTGCCCCTGCGCCTGGCGGAGTTCGGCACGGTGTACCGCTACGAGAAGAGCGGCACCCTCTCGGGCCTCACCCGCGTGCGTGGGCTGACCCAGGACGACGCGCACATCTACGTCGCACAGGATCAGGTGCGCGAGGAGCTCACCACCAACCTCAACCTCGTGCTCGAACTTCTGCGCGACTACGGCCTGAACGACTTCTATCTCGAGCTGTCCACCAACGAGGAGGGCAACCCGAAGTTCCTCGGCGAGCCCGAGCAGTGGTCCACCGCGATCGAGACGCTGCGCGAGGTCGCCCTGGAATCGGGCCTCGAGCTCGTCGCCGACCCGGGTGGCGCGGCGTTCTACGGCCCGAAGATCTCGGTACAGGCGCGGGACGCGATCGGGCGCACCTGGCAGATGTCGACCATCCAGCTGGACTTCAACCAGCCCGAGCGCTTCGAACTCGAGTACACCGGCCCGGACGGCAACAAGCACCGTCCGGTGATGATCCACCGCGCGCTGCTCGGATCGGTGGAGCGGTTCTTCGCGATCCTGCTCGAGCACTACGCCGGTGACTTCCCGCTCTGGCTCGCCCCCGCACAGGTCGTCGGCATCCCCGTCGCCGAGGAGTATGCGCCGTACCTCGATGAGGTCGTCGCCCAGCTGCGCTCCGCCGGCATCCGGGCCGAGGTCGACCACTCCGACGACCGGATGCAGAAGAAGATCCGCAACCACACCACCGCCAAGGTGCCTCTGCTGCTCATCGCCGGCGAGCAGGACCGCGCTGCGGGCACCGTGTCGTTCCGCTTCCGCGACGGCTCGCAGGAGAACGGCGTGCCGATCGCTGCCGCGATCGATCGCATAGGCTCGGCCGTGGCGTCGCACGCGCGTGTGATGACGTCGGAGGACCTCGCGTGACCGACGCGCACGCCGACGAGGCGGTCGCCGCCGAAGACGGCGACCGCCTCGCCGGTGTGCCGGACGAGTTCCAGCGGCTGTGGACGCCGCACCGCATGGCGTACATCAACGCCGGTCGGGAGTCCATGCGCGAGCAGTGCCCGTTCTGCGAGGCGCCGAAGCATCCGGATCCCGAGCGGCTCATCGTCGCGCGCGGCGAGACGGCGTTCGTGCTGCTCAACCTGTTCCCGTACAACTCCGGGCACCTGCTGGTCTGCCCGTACCGGCACATCGCGACCTACGATCAGGCCACGCCCGACGAGGTCGCCGAGATCGGCGCGCTTACGCAGACCGGCATGCGGGTGCTGCGCGAGGTGTCGCGCTGCGACGGCTTCAACCTCGGCATGAATCAGGGCGCGGTCGCCGGCGCGGGTGTCGACGCGCACCTGCATCAGCACATCGTGCCGCGCTGGTCGTCGGACGCGAACTTCTTCCCGATCATCGCGAAGACCAAGGCGCTGCCGCAGCTGCTCGGCGAGGTGCGCGAAGCCGTCGCGCACGCCTGGCCGCGCTAGACCGACCCGCTCCCGGGCGTCGCCTGCCGGCGGCCGCTGGAGCTCAGCGCACCTGTCGCGCGGTGAACTGCAGGCGCGGGTTCGCGTAGCACTCCTGCGCTTCGATGAGCTGCAGCTCCCGCTCGCCGGAGTCCAGCGTCCGCTGCAGCAGGTCGAACACACTCGACACGGTCCGCTCCAGCGCGAGCTTCGCATCACCCGTCGAGACGTAGTGCGCGGTGAACAGCGCCGCCGTCACATCGCCCGACCCGTTCGCCTTCATCGGAAGGTGCGGAGTGGAGACCAGCCAGGCGCCCTTCTCGTCGACGGCCATCATCTCGATCGTGCCCTCGTCGCGGTCGGGGCGTTCCACCGAGGTCACCAGCACCGTCGAGGGACCCATCGCCCTCGCCGCATCCACCGAGGCCAGCGTGGACTCGAGGGTGTCAGGGGAGGTGTTCGTCAGGTACCCCAGCTCGAACTGGTTGGGCGTGATGATGTCGGCCACCGGCACCACGCGATCGCGCAGCAGGTCGGGGATCGCGGGTGCCACGAAGCATCCCGACTTCGCGTTGCCCATCACCGGGTCGCAGGCGTACACGGCATCCGGATTCGCCCGCTTGACCCGCGTCACGGCGTCGATGATGACGTCTCCGATGCCCTCGCCGCCCTGATAGCCGCTCAGCACGGCGTCGATCTGCGGGAAGACACCGCGCTCCTCGATGCCGGTGATCACCTCGCGAACGTCGCTCGGATCGATCATCGGGCCGCGCCACGCACCGTATCCCGTGTGATTCGAGAAGTTCACGGTGTACACCGGCAGCACCTCGACGCCGATGCGCTGCAGCGGGAAGACGGCGGCCGAGTTGCCCACGTGACCATACGCGACGGCCGACTGGATCGAGAGGATCTTCATCCTGACATCCTCTCACCCGCGCCCGCTATCGCGCGGACGCCGTCAGATCGGCGAGCAGGCGCGTGGCATCCGCATCCGAGAGGTCGTGCACGGTCAGGCGCAGATGAGGGGATGCCGCTGAGGTGTCATCCAGCCGGAACTCGTCGCCGGTGCGCGCCAGCCAGCCGCGGCGCATCAGCCGTTCGGCGGCGACCCTCGCCGGCACGTCGAGACGCACCCACAGGCTGAGTCCGTCGGAGGAGACGGTGTCGATGCCGCGCGCGGTGAGCTCGGACGCGAACGCGGCGTTGCGCTGCGCGTAGTGCGCGGCGGCTCTCTCGATCTGCGCCCGCGCGCCGGGATCGGTCAGCTGCGCATGCGCGAGACGCTGCAGCAGGTGACTCACCCAGGTGGTTCCGGGGCTCAGCCGCATCGCGAGGCGCTCGGCGGTGGTGGCGTCCGTCGCGGCGAGCGCGAGGCACATGTCGGGCCCGAGGAACTTCGACACCGAGCGCACCAGCGCGTATCGGCGATGCTCGGCGCCGATGAGAGAGGCGTAGGGGTGCGTCGACAGCAGCGAGAAGTGGTCGTCCTCGATGATGAGCACGTACGGATGCGGCGCCAGCACCTCGCGCAGGGCGGCGGCACGGGCGGGGGAGAGGCTCACCCCGGTGGGGTTCTGTGCGCGCGGCGTGCTGATGATCGCGCGCACGCCGGCATCGAGAGCCGCCTGCAGGCCGTCGACCGTCATGCCCTCGTCGTCGACCGGCACGGGCACAGCGCGGTAGCCGCCGAGCCGGACGGTGTGGATGCTGGCCAGGAAGCACGGGTCCTCGAGCGCGACGGCGTCGTCGCGTGTCAGCGCCTGAGCCAGCAGGCGCTCCACGGCGTCGACCGCTCCGCTGGTGACCGAGATGCGCAGGTCCTCCCGGGGAAGGTCGGTGATCATCCACTCCCTCGCCCACTCCTCGAGCCCGCGGTCGATCACCGGTTCGCCGTAGAGCACCGGGCGGCCGACGATGCGGCCGAGCGCCGCCGTCGGATCGGGGATGAGCTGAGGATCGGGATTGCCCGAGCCGATGTCCTGCAGCACGGTGTCGGCGGCCACACCCTCCTGCGCGACGCTGCCGGCGCCGGCGATCAGGGTTCCTCCGCGGCCGCGGGAGATCACGAGACCGGCCTGGGCGAGCTGGCGGTAGGCGGCGACGGCGGTGTTGCGGTTCACGCCGAGGATGCCGGCGAGCTCCCGCACCGGCGGAAGAGCGTCACCGGCGCGCAGCATCCCTCGCTCGCGCAGCGATCGCACGCTGTCGGCGATCTCCGCTGCCGTGCTTCCCGAGATATCGACGTCCATCGTGTCGATTCTAGGGTGCTATCTTTTGACATAGGCCAAACCGTTTTTTGTCACAAGAGGAGTGACCCATGGCATCCACCGAGAACCCCACCACCGGATCGCAGCGCGTGAAGCGCGGCCTGGCCGAGATGCTGAAGGGCGGCGTCATCATGGACGTCGTCACGGCGGAGCAGGCCAAGATCGCCGAGGACGCCGGCGCGGTCGCCGTGATGGCTCTCGAGCGCGTGCCGGCCGACATCCGCGCCCAGGGCGGCGTCTCGCGCATGAGCGACCCCGACATGATCGACAGCATCATCTCGTCCGTGTCGATCCCCGTCATGGCGAAGGCGCGCATCGGCCACTTCGTCGAGGCGCAGGTGCTGCAGGAGCTGGGCGTCGACTACATCGATGAGTCCGAGGTGCTCTCGCCCGCCGACTACGTGAACCACATCGACAAGTGGCCGTTCACCGTGCCGTTCGTCTGCGGCGCCACTCATCTCGGGGAGGCGCTGCGGCGCATCACCGAGGGCGCGGCCATGATCCGATCGAAGGGCGAGGCCGGCACCGGCGACGTCTCGGAGGCGATGAAGCACATCCGCAAGATCCGCGGCGAGATCGCCGCGCTCGGCGCGCTGTCGAAGGACGAGCTGTACGTCGCCGCCAAGGAGCTGCAGGCGCCGTACGAGCTGGTCGCCGAGATCGCCGAGACCGGCACGCTGCCGGTGGTGCTGTTCGTCGCCGGCGGTGTCGCCACCCCGGCGGATGCGGCGATGATGATGCAGCTGGGCGCCGACGGCGTGTTCGTCGGCTCGGGCATCTTCAAGTCCGGCGACCCGGCGGCCCGGGCGAAGGCGATCGTCAAGGCCACTACGTTCTACGACGACCCCAAGGTCATCGCCGAGGTCTCCCGCGGGCTCGGCGAGGCGATGGTCGGCATCAACGTGTCGGACCTGCCCGCCCCGCACCGCCTCGCCGAGCGTGGCTGGTAAGCCGAAGGTCGGCGTCCTCGCGCTGCAGGGCGACGTGCGCGAGCACGCCGCCCTGCTCGCGGATCTCGGCGCCGAGGTCGTGGCGGTGCGCCGTCCCGAGGAGCTCGCGAGCGTCTCCGGGCTCGTCATCCCCGGCGGCGAGTCCACGGTCATCGACAAGCTCTCGCGCGCCTTCGGGCTGGCGCAGCCGATCCGCGACGCCATCCGGGGAGGGATGCCGGTGCTCGGCACCTGCGCCGGACTGATCATGCTCGCGGACTCGGTGCTCGACGCGATCGACGGGCAGCAGACCTTCGGCGGACTGGATGTCGTCGTGCGCCGCAACGCGTTCGGACGGCAGACGGAGTCGTTCGAGGCCGAGCTGCACATCGCCGCACTCGGCGATGAGCCGGTGCGGGCCGCCTTCATCCGCGGCCCGGTGGTCGAGTCGGTCGGCCCGTCGGCCACGACCCTCGCCGCGCTCGACGACGGACGGGTCGTCGCCGTCGAGCAGGGCAACCTGATCGGCCTGAGCTTTCATCCGGAGATCAGCGGGGAGGCGCGGTTCCACCGGCGTCTGCTCGCGGCGGCGGCGCGGACCGCAGGCGTCTAGGTCGTCGCGGCCAGCGTGCGGATCGCTTCGACCGTGCGGTCGATGTCGGCCGGCGTGGTCGCCCAGGAAGACATCGAGCAGCGCAGCGCCGCCCGTCCGCGCCACTCGGCTCCGGTGAGGGCCGCCGTGCCGTCTTCGAGGATCGCCTCGCCGAGCGCCCGCGTCGCCGCGTCCGACCCGAGTCGGATCATCACCTGGGTGTAGACGACGTCGTTGAGCACCTCCAGCCCGTCGATCGACGCCAATCCCTCGGCCATCGCCCGCGCGTTCTCATGCAGTCGGTCGATGAGACCGGCGACGCCGCGACGGCCCATGCTGCGCAGAGCGGCCCAGGCGGGCACGCCTCGCGCCCGCCGGGAGAGCTCCGGCGTGACGTCCCACGGATCGAGCCCCGAGTAGATGAGATAGTCGCCGCCGGTGCGGAAGACGGAGATCGAATCGGCGGGGTCGCGGACGATCGCCATGCCGCAGTCGTACGGCACGTTCAGGGTCTTGTGGGCGTCGGTCGCCCACGAGTCGGCCTCATCCATCCCGGCGGTCAGGGCGCCAAGCGCCGGAGATGCCGCGGCCCAGAGGCCGAAGGCGCCGTCCACGTGCACCCATCCGCCGCAGCGCCTGACGATCGGGATGAGCGTCGCGAAGTCGTCGAAGGCGCCGGTGTGCACCTCTCCGGCCTGAAGGCACACGATCAGCGGAGTCTTGTCGTCGGCCACCGCGGCTTCCAGCGCATCGGGGCGCATCCGGCCCTGATCGTCGGCGTCCACGATCGTGACCTCGTCGCTGCCGATGCCGAGAAAGCGCGCGGCCCGATCGATCGAACCGTGCCGGTCGGCGCCGACCACGAAACGCAGCGGCGGAGCGCCTCGCAGACCCCGGGTGGCGAGATCCCACCCGGCCTTCGCGAGCACGGCGTTGCGCGCGGCGGCGAGACAGGTGAAGTTGGCGACCTGACCGCCGGTGACGAATCCGACGCTGGCGGACGCGGGCAGACCCAGCAGCTCCAGCATCCACTGCCCGGCGGCGCGCTCCAGAGCCACCGTGGCGGGTGTCAGACGCGACGAGCCCGAGTTCTGATCCCAGGCGGAGACGAGCCAATCGGCGGCCAAAGCGGCCGGCTGCGTCCCGCCGATCACGAAGCCGAAGAACCGTCCACCCGGTATCGCGACGAGACCGGGGTCGGCGCCGCCCGCCATCTCGTCGATCACATCCGCGGCATCCTGGGAGCCCTCGGGAAGCGGCCCTCCGAACACCTCCAGCATGTCGTCCAGGCTCGCGCGCGGCCACACCGGACGATCGTCGAGGGTCTGCAGGAACTCCCGGGCGCGGCGGTGAGCGGCGTCGAGAGCACGCTCTCGATCATCCATGAGCGAAGTCTCCCACCACCCGCCACGCCGGACAAGACATTCGGCGACCGGCGCAGGGAACGGTCAGAGCACGGCGTCGAGCCAGCGCAGCGCAGCGACGCTCTGTGCGCGTTGAAAGGCTCGCAACCCCGGCAGCTCGGGGATCTCGGGCTGGGCCTGACCCCACCACAGGAAGGAGGCGAACGCCGAGATCACCGGCAGCAGAGACGCCATCGGCGGCGCGCCGTGCGTGCGGAAGAGCTCCCAGGCGTCCTCGCATCGCGGGCCGCCGGACGCTTCGACCGACGGCAGCAGCAGCGGCAGGTCCAGCCAGGCGGCCCCGCGCAGAGCATGCGGCCAATCGAGAAGCCGGGCGCGACCGTCATCGATCAGGATGTTGTCAGCACGCAGGTCACCGTGCACCAGGGTCGAGCCGGCGAGCGTGTGCGGCAGCTGCGTGTCGAGATCCTGCAACGCCGGCATCCGCTCCCGCAGACCAGTGGGAAGGCCGGAACGCAGGCCGTGATCACGGTCGATCCCCGCCCAGCGTGCGAAATCGGGGAGCATCGACTGCTCGGCGGCCGGCACTCCCTCGGCGGCTGTCGTGTGGGCGAGGCTGCTCAGCTCGGAGGCGACGGCGTGGAGCTGCGCCTCGCTCCACGGCGCACCCGGATGCTCTCCGTCGATCACCTCGAGCACGAGAGCGCTGCCGTCCTCGTCGTCGACGCTCGCCAGCACCGCAGGAGCGTGAGCAGCGGGCACGGTTCTCAGCACGCCGATCTCGCGCCGCAGGAAGGTGCGCGAGTCGTTGTGCCCGTCGGGGCCGATCGCCTTGACGAACGCGCGTCCGGAGGTCGTCTGCACCGTGCCGGCGTAGCAGGCGCTGAATCCGCCGTGCGCGGGGACGTCGGCGACGACGTCGCCACCGATCGCCGACCGCACGCGCTCGCGCAGTCGGGGCGGCAGTGACCGCCATTCCGGCCGGAGCCGGTCGGCGCCTGCTCTCATGCTCGCTCCTCCGGCATCGATGCGTCGAAGCTATCAGCCGCCAACCGCCGCCACGCCGGACAAGACACGCCGTGCATAGAATGGACGACGCCCTCCTCCCCGAGAGGGCGCGACACACGAGCGGAGATATATGTCCGGGCACTCCAAGTGGGCGACGACCAAACACAAGAAGGCCGTCATCGATGCGCGCCGCGCGAAGTCGTGGGCCAAGCTCATCAAGAACATCGAGGTCGCCGCGAAGCTGGGCGGTCCCGACCTGGCCGGCAACCCGACGTTGTTCGATGCCGTGCAGAAAGCGAAGAAGACCTCGGTCCCCAAGGACAACATCGACCGCGCAGTGAAGCGCGGCGCGGGCATCGGCGGCGAGGCTGTCGAGTACTCGTCGATCATGTACGAGGGCTATGGCCCCAACGGCGTCGCGCTGATGATCGAGTGCCTCACCGACAACAAGAACCGCGCGGCGGCCGAGGTGCGCACCGCACTGACCCGCAACGGCGGGACGCTGGCAGACCCCGGCTCGGTGGCGTACAACTTCACCCGCAAGGGCGTCATCGTGGTCGGCGCCGAGGGCACCACCGAGGATGACGTCATGATGGCCGCCCTAGAGGCGGGCGCCGAGGAGATCGAGCCGCACGCCGAGGGGTTCGAGGTCATCACCGAGGCGACCGACCTGGTCTCGGTGCGCACGGCGCTGCAGGAGGCGGGCATCGACTACGAGTCGGCGGACGTCGAGTTCGTGCCGAACCTCAAGGTCGAGATCGACGTCGACACGGCGCGCAAGATCTTCCGCCTCATCGATGCGCTCGAGGACAGCGACGACGTGCAGAACGTCTTCAGCAACTTCGATCTCACCCCCGAGGTGCAGGCGGAACTCGAGAGCGACGACGACTAGTCCCCACCCCCCCTCACCTCATCGCTTCGCGCTGACGCGAGCCTCGGGGCGCGGGGCCCCGCCACGCCCCCTCACGTCATCGCTTCGCGCTGACGCGAGCCTCGGGGCGCGGGGCCCCCGCTGCATACCGGACGGCGGGTCACCGCGGGTCCTCAGAGCCCCGGGCGCGCCTGCGTCCGGGGCTCTCGTCGCCTCGTAGCCTGGGGGAGTGAGCTCCTCTCTGCGCATCCTGGGCATCGATCCGGGCCTGACCCGCTGCGGCATCGGCATCGTCGATGTCGATCGGTCGCGGCGCGCCAGCCTGGTGCACGTCGGCGTGGTGCGAACCCCCGCGGACGCTGAGCTGCACGAGCGGCTCGCCGCCGTCGCCGCCGGCATCCGCGCGGTCATAGCGGAGCACCGACCGGATGCCGTCGCCGTCGAGCGCGTCTTCGCGCAGCACAACGTGCAGACCGTCATGGGCACCGCTCAGGCCTCGGGTGTGGCGCTGCTCATCGCCGCCGAGGCGGGGCTGCCGGCCGCCACGCACACGCCCAGCGAGGTCAAGGCCGCCGTCACCGGGTACGGCTCCGCCGACAAGCGCCAGGTGCAGTCCATGATCGCCCGCATCCTGCGCCTGGATGCTCCGCCGCAGCCCGCTGACGCCGCGGACGCCCTGGCGATCGCGCTGTGTCACGCCTGGCGCCGGGGCGGCACCTCCGGCGGCGCCGCCGGAGAGCTCACCCCCGCGCAGCGTGCCTGGGCGAACGCGGAGCGTGTCGCTCGAACGTATGTACGACCCACCCGGTAGGCTGGCAGGATGATCTCCTCTCTGCGCGGCACGGTGCTGCATGCGGCATCCGACCATGTCGTCATCGAGACGGGTGGCGTCGGATTCTCGGTGTTCGTCCCCGCCGACGTCGCGCACACCGCACGCGTCGGCGAGCCCCTGCAGCTGCACACCAGCCTGATCGTGCGCGAGGATGCGCTGACGCTGTACGGCTTCGGCGATCGAGACGAGCTCGAGATCTTCGGACAGCTGCTCAGCGTCACCGGCGTCGGGCCCAAGTCGGCGCTCGGCGTGCTGTCGCACCTGACTGTCGACCAGATCGCGGAGGCGGTCACGGGGGAGGACGACGCGCCGTTCCGGCGCGTCTCGGGCATCGGACCGAAGACGGCGAAGCTGATCGTCGTGCAGCTGGCCGGCAAGGTGCAGCCGCGGGTCGCCAGCGCCCCGGCGGGCGCTCCGGTGTCGGCTGTGACGGACCAGGTCGCCGCAGCCCTCATCGGACTGGGATGGTCCGAGAAGATCGCGACGGATGCGGCCGTGCAGACCGCCGAGGACGCCACCGACGCCGAGCGCGAGTCGGTGCCGGCGCTGCTCAGGCGCGCCCTGGCCGCGATGGGCCCGGGAGGAAAACGTGGCTGACGACGCGCGGGACGCCGCGGAGCCGCTCGACGAGACCGAGCTCGCCATCGAGGGCGCGCTGCGACCGACGAGCCTTGGGGAGTTCGTCGGGCAGCCCAAGGTGCGCGGTCAGCTGCAGCTGCTGCTCGACGCCGCCCGCATCCAGGAGCGCCCCGCCGACCACATCCTGCTCGCGGGCCCACCCGGACTCGGCAAGACCACGCTCGCGATGATCGTCGCGCATGAGAGCAGCCGGCCGCTGCGCCTGTCCAGCGGCCCCGCGATTCAGCACGCCGGCGATCTGGCGGCGCTGCTGTCGAGCCTCACCCCCGGCGAGGTGCTCTTCATCGACGAGATCCACCGCATGGCCCGCTCCGCCGAGGAGATGCTGTACCTCGCGATGGAGGACTTCCGCATCGACATCATGGTCGGCAAGGGCGCCGGCGCCACCAGCATCCCGCTGGACCTCGCGCCGTTCACCCTCGTCGGCGCGACGACGCGCTCCGGCCTGCTGCCGAACCCGCTGCGCGATCGGTTCGGCTTCACCGGACACCTCGAGTTCTACGACGAAAGCGATCTCGAGCGGGTGATAGCCCGCTCGGCGAACGTGCTCGGTGTGGAGCTGCCGGCGGATTCGCTGTCCGAGATCGCCCGCCGCTCCCGCGGCACCCCCCGCATCGCCAACCGACTGCTGCGCCGCGTGCGGGACTACGCCCTGGTGCACGGCGGCGGGGGAGCGGCCACCGTCGACGACGTGCGCGCCGCCCTCGAGCTCTACGACGTCGATGCGATCGGCCTCGACCGGCTCGATCGTGCCGTACTCGACGCACTGGTGCGCCGGTTCCGGGGTGGGCCGGTGGGCCTCAGTACCCTGGCGGTCGCCGTCGGAGAGGAGGCCGAGACCGTCGAGAGCGTCGTCGAGCCGTTCCTGGTCCGCATCGGCTTCCTCGGCCGTACGCCCCGCGGCCGTGTCGCGATGCCCGAGGCGTACGCGCACCTCGGCGTGCCGCACCCGGACGGGGCGGCATTGTTCGATGACCTATAATCGCTGAAAGCTCCCCTGAACTCTTCGCGCGCTCATCGGCGTGCGCACCTGCGAAAGGTCTCATCCCATGGACCCCATGTCCCTCATGCTCTTCGGTCTGCTCGCCGTGATGCTCGTCTTCATGTTCGTGAACACGCGCAAGCGTCAGAGGCAGATGAAGGCCGAGCAGGAGGAGAAGGCGTCCAAGACCCTTCCCGGCGTGAAGGTGCTGCTCCAGGGCGGCCTGTACGGCACCATCGTCGAGTACGACGCCCAGGACCTCGACCGTCCGGCGCGCGTCGAGATCGCCCCGGGCGTGGTCATCGAGGTGCACAGCCAGGCGGTTCTGCGCATCGTTGAGCCCACCGAGGCCGTCGACGAGGCTGACGAACTCGACGCAGAGGAGGGTGTCGCCGATGAGACGGCGCCGGCCGCCCGGGCCGGCGAGGTCAGCGTCGACGAGATGCCCGACCCGGACCACATCGAGACTCCGGAAGAGACTCGCGCGCGCCTCGAGCGCAACGGCGACAACTGACGCTCGACCTTCTTCTCACGCGGAAAGCGGAACTTCGTGGCTTCATCAACTCCGGCCCGCCATGCCCGGCGGGTCCTTCTCGGGCTGCTCATCGTGACGGCCGTGCTGTTCGGCATCAACGCCGTCGGCGTGTACGGCTTCCAGAAGAGCTCGTGGACTCCTGAGCTCGCCCTGGACCTGCAGGGCGGCACGCAGATCATCCTCAGCGCGCAGACCGAGGACGGCGCCGACCCGTCGCAGGAGCAGCTCGATCAGGCCGCCGCCATCATCCGCCAGCGCGTGGACGCGTCCGGCGTCGCCGAGGCCGACATCACCACCGAGGGCGGCAGCAACATCGTCGTGCAGATGCCGGGCGCTGTCGACCAGGAGACCCGCGACCGCATCAACGCCAGCGCCAAGCTGGAGTTCCGCGCCGTGCTGCTCGCGACCGCGCCGTCGAACTCGGTGATCGGCGAGGACGGCAAGAGCACCCCGTACCCGACACCGGCCGAGACGCTGAACGCCACTCCCACCGCCGAGCCGACCGACGGTTCCGACCCGAGCTGGGTCACCGAGAAGCGGCAGGCGGAGCTCCTCGCCTACGACTGCTCCGCCGAGCACGATTCCAATGCGCCGACCGACGAGCCTCTGATCGCGTGCGACCAGGACGGAACGGCGAAGTACCTGCTCGGCCCGATGGAGCTGGACGGCACCGTGATCGACGACGCGACCGCCGGCCGCGACCAGACGTCGGGCGCCTGGACGGTCAACCTCGAGCTCGACGGCCACGGCACCGAGGTCTTCGGCGAGATCAGCCAGCGGCTCAACGCCAATCGCCTCGCCGGGCTCAGCCCGCGCGACCAGTTCGCGTTCGTGCTCGACGGCACGGTGATCTCCGCGCCGATCATGCAGGCGGCGATCCTGAACGGCAAGCCCAGCATCTCGGGCACGTTCGACCAGGAGACCTCGAAGGCCCTGGCGGACCAGCTGCGCTACGGCGCACTGCCGCTGAGCTTCAACGTCGAGAGCTCCGACACCATCTCCGCGACTCTCGGCTCTCAGCAGCTGCAGATCGGCCTGATCGCCGGGCTGATCGGACTCGGCCTCGTCGCCGTGTACTCGCTGCTCAGCTATCGCGCGCTCGGCTGGGTGATCATCGCCTCGATCGGCGTGATGGGCGTGCTGACCTACATCATCGTCTGCATCCTGGCGTGGCGCATGGGCCTCCGCCTGTCCCTCGCCAGCGTCGCGGGTCTGATCGTGTCGATCGGCTTCACCGCCGACTCGTTCATCGTGTACTTCGAGCGCATCCGCGACGAGCTGCGCGACGGCAAGGCGATCACCGCGGCCGTCGAAGACGGCTGGGGTCGCGCGAAGCGCACGATCTACATCTCCAAGTCGATCAACGTGCTCGCCGCGGTGGTGCTCTACATCCTCGCCGACGCGACGGTGAAGGGCTTCGCGTTCACGCTGGGCCTGACCACGCTCATCGACGTGTTCATCTTCGTCATCTTCACCCACCCCGTGATGCAGCTTCTCGTGCGCACGCGCTTCTTCGGCGGCGGGCACAGGCTGTCCGGCCTCGATCCGGAGGCGCTGGGCGCGGTGTACCGCGGACGCTCCCAGTATCGCGAGGCGCAGATCGGTTCCTCCGGCCGCGTCGCCCGCAACCGTGGCGCACGCGGTGAGGCCGAGAAGCGTCAGACCATCGCCGAGCGCAAGCGCGCCGAGGCACTCGCCACTCACGGATCCAAGGATGCCGGGAAGGACTCCGACGCCTGATGTTCTCCTTCAACGAGTTCGGCAACAAGCTCTACTCCGGGAAGCTCTCCTTCCCGTTCGTCGCTCGGCGCCGGCTGTGGTTCATCATCGCGATCGCGCTCGTGGTCGGATCGGTGCTGGTGCCGCTGATCCGGCCGATCCAGTTCTCGATCGAGTTCACCGGCGGATCGCAGTTCACCGTGCAGGCACCGGAGTCGACCGACCAGGCTCTCGCGACGGACGCGGTGCGTTCGGTCGCGCCGGATGCCGCCACGAAGGTCGTCGTCGTCGGCGGCCAGGACGTGCGCGTGCAGACAGACCAGATGACCGCCGCCGAGACGCAGGACGCCACGGCCGCCCTCGCCGAGGCGTACGGCGTGGACGCGGACGAGGTCACCAACTCGTTCATCGGACCCGCCTGGGGCGAGAACGTCACCCGCCAGTCGCTGTGGGGTCTCGCGATCTTCCTCGCCCTGACCTTCCTCATCCTGGCGATCTACTTCCGCACCTGGAAGATGTCGGCCGCCGCGATCCTCGGCCTGCTCGACGTGCTCGTCATCACGATCGGCGTGTACGGCCTCGCCGGCTTCGAGATCTCGCCGGCAGCCGTGATCGGCTTCCTGACGATCCTCGCGTACTCGCTGTACGACACGACCGTCGTGTTCGACAAGATCCGCGAGAACACCACCGAGGACGGCGAACAGACCACGCGCACGTTCGGCGAGTCCGTCAACCTCGCCGTGAACCAGACGCTGGTGCGGTCGATCAACACGTCCATCGTCGCGGCGCTGCCGGTCGGCGCGATCCTGTTCATCGGCGCGTTCTGGCTCGGCGCCGAGACGCTGACCGACATCTCGCTGTCGATCTTCGTCGGCATCATCGTCGCCACCTACTCGACGTTGTTCGTCGCCGCGCCGCTGTACTCGCTGTTCCGCGAGAAGGAGCCGGCGATCGCCGAGCGCGACGCGAAGGTGCTCGAGGCGCGACAGCGCGCCACCGTCGACGCCTGACTCCGCGAGGGTCGGGAGCACCCGGCCCCGCGTAGGATGATCTGATCGGGACGGGAGCACAGATGGCGGATTCGCAGACCACGTCGCAGGGTTCGAGCCTGCGACGCCTGGTGCCGCGCATCTTCTCGCGCGCGCCCCGCGTCAACGATCTCGACAGTCTGATCCGCACGGTGCGGGCGAATCACCCGCGCGGCGATCTGCCGATCATCGAGCGCGCCTACACGGTCGCGCGGGAGAAGCACTCCGGTCAGCTCCGGCAGAGCGGTGAGCCGTACATCACGCACCCGCTCGCCGTGGCGCAGATCCTCGCTGAGCTCGGACTCGGCCCGCGCGCCATCGCAGCGGCACTGCTGCACGACACGGTCGAGGACACCGGTTACGCGCTCTCCGAGCTGGCCGCCGAGTTCGGCGACGAGGTCGCGATGCTCGTCGACGGCGTCACCAAGCTCGACAAGGTGAAGTACGGCGAGAGCGCGCAGGCCGAGACGGTGCGCAAGATGATCGTCGCGATGTCGAAGGACATCCGCGTGCTGCTCATCAAGCTGGCCGACCGGCTGCACAACGCGCGCACCTGGGGCTTCGTCCCGCCCGAGAAGGCGACGAAGAAGGCCAAGGAGACGCTGGAGATCTACGCTCCGCTCGCGCACCGGCTCGGCATCCAGACCATCAAGTCCGAGCTCGAGGACCTGTCCTTCGCGGTGCTGCATCCGAAGATCTACGCCGAGATCAACAGCCTCATCGCCCAGCGAACCCCGCAGCGCGAGAAGTACCTGCAGCAGGTGATCGAGGCGATCGACGTCGACCTGCGCGAGCTGCGCATCCGCGGCAAGGTCGTCGGCCGTCCCAAGCAGCTGTACTCGGTCTATCAGAAGATGGTCGTGCGCGGTCGTGAGTTCGACGACATCTACGATCTCATCGGCATCCGCGTGCTGGTCGGCTCGGTGCGCGACTGCTACGCCGTGCTGGGGGCGATCCACGCCCGCTGGACGCCGCTGCCCGGGCGTTTCAAGGACTACATCGCCACTCCGAAGTTCAACCTCTACCAGTCGTTGCACACCACGGTGATCGGTCCGGGCGGCCGCACGGTCGAGATCCAGATCCGCACGAACGAGATGCACCAGCAGGCGGAGTTCGGTGTGGCGGCGCACTGGATGTACAAGGAGCGGATGAACGGCGGCAAGGTCGACGCCCGCTCCGCCAGCGACACCGACATGGCGTGGCTCGCGCACATCTCGGACTGGCAGGCCGAAACGGCCGACCCGAGCGAGTTCCTCGATTCGCTGCGCTTCGAGATCGGCGCCAAGGAGGTGTACGTCTTCACCCCGAAGGGGCGTGTGGTCGGTCTGCCCTCCGGAGCGACGCCGGTGGACTTCGCGTACGCCGTGCACACCGAGATCGGCCACCGCACGATGGGTGCGAAGGTGAACGGCCGTCTCGTGCCCCTCGAGACCGAGCTCAAGAGCGGCGACGTCGTCGAGGTGTTCACCTCGAAGAACCCGGATGCCGGGCCCAGCCAGGACTGGTTGAGCTTCGTGCGGAGCACCCGCGCGCGCAACAAGATCCGCGGGTGGTTCACGAAGGAGCGCCGCGAGGAGGCGATCGAGCAGGGCAAGGAGTCGATCGCGCGGGCGATGCGCAAGCAGAACCTGCCCTTGCAGCGCCTGATGAGCCAGGAGTCCTTCGCCGAGGTCGCCCAGCAGCTCCGTTACGAGGACGTCTCGGCGCTGTATGCCGCGGTGGGTGAGGGGCACGTCTCCACGCAGTCGGTTCTCGAGAAGGTGACCGCGCTCGTCTCGGTCGAGGAGGACACCAGCACGGGCGCCATCGAGCTGCCCGGCCGTTCCCCTGTGCGGGAGTCGCGGACCGGGGACTCGGGCATCCTCGTGCGCGGCGCCGCCGACATCCTCGTCAAGCTCGCACGCTGCTGCACGCCGGTGCCCGGTGACCCGATCGTCGGGTTCGTCACGCGCGGCAGCGGCGTCTCCGTGCACCGCACGGACTGCGTGAACGTGACGGCGCTCGGCGACAATCCCGAGCGGTTCGTCGACGTGGAGTGGGCGCCGACGACCAAGAGCGTGTTCCGGGTGCAGATCCAGGTGGAGGCCCTCGACAGGTCGGGGCTGCTGTCGGATGTGACGCGGGTGCTCAGCGAGCACCACGTGAACATCCTGTCCGCGACGGTGTCCACGACCAACGAGCGCCTCGCCCTGAGTCGTTTCGTGTTCGAGATGGGCGACGCCGTTCACCTCGACCGAGTGCTGAACGCCGTGCGCCGCATCGACGCGGTCTACGACGTGTACCGCGTCACGACGTCCTGATCGGCGGCGATCCGCTCCAGCGTCCGCACCGCGAGCCGTCGACCCGGTCGGCGCGACAACTCGTCGAGCCGGTCGCGCGTGCGCTCGGCGAGACCATCGCACACGCTGAGCAGAGCGCGCAGCCACCGCTCGGCCGTCGGATCGCTCGCCACTTGGAACAGCAGCTCCAGAGCCGTCGGAAGCTCGGCGACCACGCCGACGCCGGCGATGATCCGCACGTCCTCCTCGGCAGCCCTGCGGTCGTGGTAGACGACGTGTCGCGGCAACGACGGCCGGAATCGCCGGTCGCTGCGCCGTCGCACGTGATGCACCCCCGGCGCACGATCGCCGGCACCGTGCACCCATGCCGCCGTGGGTCCGCAGGCGGCGGTGCGCTCCGGCACGATCGCGCGGAGACCGGCTGCTCTGGCCTCCGGTCCCTCGACGATGTCGGCCGGTATGAAGCCCTCGCCGACCTCGACGACATGGCCGTCGAGCCGCGCGGCTCCGAGCTCCGCCAGCGTGAGCCGTTCACCGGGGACGAAGACGAGGGCGGGATGCACGCTTAACAGTGTGAGCCGTGTCGCCCCACGACGGGCGGCACGGCTCACACTGTGGATAACGCGGATCAGCCGCCCAGGGCGCTCAACCAGGCGCGCCGTGCCGCGAGCGCCTCGGTGGCCTGCTTCACGGCCTTGGCATCGCCGGCCTGCTCGGCCGCGGCCAGTTCGGCCTCGAGCTTCTCGATCGCCTCGGTCAGCTGTGAGCTCATGTCGTTGGCGCGAGCCTTGGTCTCGGGGTTGTTCTTCTTCCAGTCCACTTCCTCGCGGGACTTGAGCGCCTGCTCGATGGTGCGCAGCCGGTCGTCGAGGGCGCGCTCCTTCTCGCGCGGGAAGATGCGGCCCAGCTCGTCCCACTGACGCTGGATGCGGGTGAGCAGTGCACGGGCGCGCTTGAGGTCGCGCTCGTCTGCGACCGCCTTCGCCTCGACCAGCAGTGCTTCGCGGGCTTCGATCTTCGGCGCGGACTCGGCCTCTTCTGCGGCGGACTGCTCGGCGCGCGCGGCGTAGAGCGCGTCGCCCGCGGCCTTGAACTTCGCCCACAGAGCGTCATCGGCCTTGCGTCCGGCACGGCCGGCGGCCTTCCACTCGTCGAGGAGACCGCGATAGGCCGGGATGCCGTCGATGCCCCGGGACGCGAGAGCCTCGGCGCGCTCGACCAGTCGCGACTTCACGTCGCGCGCGGCGCGGTGCACGTCGTCGAGCTCGGAGAAGAAGGCGCGACGCGCCTTGTCGACCGTCGAGCGGGCGTCACGGAACCGCTTCCACAGCTGCTGGGCGACGCCCTTCGGCAGGCGAGGACCGTTCTGCTGGTGCGCCTGCCAGGCCTCGAACAGCTCCGTCATCTCGGCGGTGACCTGTTTCCACTGCACCTTCGCCAGATCGCGCCCGGCGATCGCCTCGGCCTTCTCGACGATCGCAGTGCGTTCGGCGATGGCGGCGTCCAGCGCCTCCTTGGCGGCCTCGGCCTCCTTCGCGGTCGCCTCGGAGAGCGACGCGATCAGTGCCTCGACGCGCGCGCGGAGACCGGCGAGGTCGCCGACAGCTGCAGCATCCGTCACCTCGGCGAGAAGGTGCGTCGCCTGCTTGGTGAGATCGGATGCCGACGCGCCGCCGCCCTGGGCACGGGTCTCCAGCGTGCCGAGCTTGAGGGCGAGGTCGTCGTACTTGCGAGCGAAGTACGCCAGCGCCTCCTCGTGCGTGCCGTCAGGGTACTGACCGACCGACCGCCAGCTGTCGCCCTCGCGGACCTCGACCGTGCCGTCCTCGGCGACGCGACCCCATTCGGCCGCGTCCGAGACGGCCGGCGCGGCGGGAACGATCGGCGCCGCCGGAGTGGCCGCCTTGCGCGTCAGCGGCATGCGCGGCGGCATCGGCACGGGAGGGGTGGGCTTGGGGGCGTTGTCATCAGCAGACACGGTGTGCTCCTTGCGCGGCAGCCCGCGGGAGGGGGAAAGGACGTCGACCAGCCTAGTCAATCGACGGGGCGATGTGTGGGGGAGACGGGATCGTCCGGGTCACTCGTCGGGTGTCTGCGTGGGCACCGGCGCCGGCGATTCCAGAGAAGGGTTCGTCAGCGTGGGCGTCGGTGACGGGCTCCCGGACGGCGAGATGTCGGATGCCGGAGCGGACGGCGACGGGGTGGGCGTCGGCGCGGTGACCTGAGCGTGCAGGGTCTGGCTGACGATCGCGCCGATCACGATCACGGCGCCCGCGACGACCGCGATCAGAGTGTCGCGGCGGCGGCGACGCCTCTGCCTGTCATGCCACTCGGTGCGTGCTGCGTACAGCCGAGCGCGCTCGGCCTCCGTCCTCGCGCGCTGCCGGGAACCGCGTGCCGCCATCGTCCGTCCTCTCCGCCGTCGTGGGCCGCGGGTCGCCCGCGAGCCATCTGCGAGCCTACCGTCGCCACCGCGGCGGGCCCGGCCGGTGGCAGTGTCGCCGGACCGCATTAGCCTGGACGCATGACCTCCGCCGCCTCGCTCATGTCGGGACAGACTCCGCTGGCGGTGCGCATGCGGCCGGTGTCGCTCGATGAGGTCGCCGGGCAGCGCCATCTGCTGCGCGCAGGGTCGCCCATCGTCGCACTGGCGGATCCCGATGCCGCCGCCCCCGGCGCCGTGTCCATCATCCTCTGGGGTCCCCCGGGCACTGGCAAGACGACGCTCGCTCAGGCGATCGCCCGATCATCGGGCAGACGCTTCGTCGAGCTGTCCGCGATCACCGCGGGGGTGAAGGACGTCCGCGAGGTGATGCAGGAGGCGATCACCCAGCGCGATCTGTACGGCCAGACCACCATCCTGTTCCTCGACGAGATCCATCGCTTCACGAAGGCGCAGCAGGACGCGCTGCTTCCCGGTGTCGAGAACGGCTGGGTGATCCTGATCGCGGCCACCACCGAGAACCCGTCGTTCTCCGTGATCTCCCCGCTGCTCTCGCGGTCGCTGCTGCTGACGCTGCAGCCCCTCACCGACGAGGATGTCGGCGTGCTCGTCGACCGCGCCGTGGTCGACGCCCGCGGTCTCGCCGGTGCCGTCACGCTGAGTGCCGAGGCGCGCGCCGCACTCATCCGCCTGGCATCCGGTGACGCGCGCCGCGCGCTCACCGGCCTCGAGGCGGCGGCCGCGGTCGCGCTGTCCCGCGAGGACGCTGCGCAGGTCACCCCCGACGACGTCGCGCAGGCCGTCGACCGGGCCCTGCTGCGCTACGACCGGCAGGGCGACGAGCACTACGACGTCATCAGCGCGTTCATCAAATCGATCCGCGGCTCCGATCCCGACGCGGCGGTGCACTATCTCGCGCGCATGATCGAGGCCGGCGAGGACCCCCGGTTCATCGCTCGCCGTCTGGTGATCTCGGCCGCGGAGGACATCGGCCTCGCCGATCCGCAGGCGCTGGTGATCGCGACCGCCGCCGCGGACGCCGTCGCGTTCATCGGCATGCCCGAGGGACGCATCCCGCTCGCGGAGGCGACGATCTACCTGGCGACCACGGCGAAGTCGAACGCCGCGTACTCGGCGATCAACCAGGCGATCTCCGATGTCCGCTCCGGCGGCTTCGGGCGCGTGCCGCTCCACCTGCGCGATGCGCACTACGCCGGCGCCAAGCGTCTCGGTCACGGCAAGGGCTACCGCTATCCGCATGACAGCGACGCCGGCATCCTTCCGCAGCAGTACCTTCCCGACGAGCTGGACGGGCGCCGCTATTACGAGCCGAAGACGCTGGGCGCCGAACGCGATGTGGCCGCGCGGCTGGAGCGCATCCGCCGCATCCTGGGCGACCGGTGAGCGGATCCGCGGTCTGATACGATGGATCGGCTCGAAACCGTGTTTTCGGGCATCTCTCCATCCCTGCACCATCGTCCACGGCGCCCCGGCGTGCGCTGCGGACGGGCGGGACGGAGACGATACGCCCGCGAGCCGTGAAAGACACGGCCGCGTCATGGAAGGAATGCTTCGTGGTCACGAAGTCCCAGGACCGCCGCAAGGTCCGTCTCAGCCGCGCGCTGGGCATCCCGCTCACCCCGAAGGCCGCCCGCTACCTCGAGAAGCGTCCGTACGCTCCGGGGGAGCACGGCCGCACCAAGCGCAAGGCCGACAGCGACTACGCCGTCCGTCTGCGCGAGAAGCAGCGTCTGCGCGAGCAGTACGGCATCCGCGAGAAGCAGCTGCGCATCGCGTTCAACGAGGCCCGCCGCAAGGACGGCCTGACCGGTGAGAACCTCGTCGAGCTGCTCGAGATGCGTCTCGACGCGCTCGTGCTGCGCGCCGGTTTCGCCCGCACCACCGCACAGGCCCGTCAGCTGGTCGTGCACCGTCACATCCTCGTCGACGGTCAGCTCGTCGACCGCCCGTCCTTCCGCGTGAAGCCGGGTCAGCTCATCCACGTCAAGGCCAAGAGCGAGGGCACCGAGCCCTTCCAGGTCGCAGCCGCCGGCGGTCACGCCGAGGTGCTGCCGCCGGTTCCGGGCTACCTCGAGGTCGAGCTCGACAAGCTGCAGGCCCGTCTGGTCCGTCGTCCCAAGCGCGCCGAGGTCCCCGTGACCTGCGAGGTGCAGCTGGTCGTCGAGTACTACGCGGCTCGCTGATATCAGCATCCCGGGCTCGCAGGAGCTCAGGCGGGAGGCGTCGGGAGAACACCCGGCGCCTCTCGTCGTCTCGGCCCCCGATTCCGCCTACGATGGAGAGACCGCGCCCCGCGGGAAGACGAGGATGACGACATGAAGAACGTGCTGTGGTTCCTGATCGGTGTGATCGGCGGGTTCGTCGCCGCGCACTTCATGAACAAGGATCCGCGTGGTCAGGAGCTCCTCGCCGACGTCGACGCCCGCATCTCGGAGTTCACGTCCATCCTCGGCGACGCGTACCGGCAGCAGGAAGCCCGCCTGACCGATTCCGCGGACGACTGACCCAGCCCTCACCTCACCGCCCGCTCACCCGAGGGCGGCCGCTTACGCAAGGACACCCACGAGCACTATGAGAACTGCGGAGATCGCGCAGCGCTACCTCGACTACTTCGAGAAGAACGACCACCTCATCGTCCCTTCGGCATCGCTCGTCAGCGACGACCCGTCGCTGCTGTTCACCGTCGCGGGCATGGTGCCGATGATCCCGTACCTGACCGGAGTCGTGCCCGCGCCGCATCCCCGCATCGCCGACCTGCAGAAGTGCATCCGCACCAACGACATCGAAGAGGTCGGACGCACCGCCCGTCACGGCACGTTCTTCCAGATGCTCGGCAACTGGTCGTTCGGCGACTACTTCAAGGAAGGCGCCATCCGCTACGCGTGGGAGCTGCTCACCTCCTCCGAGACCGACGGTGGGCTCGGCTTCGACGAGAAGGACCTCTGGGTCACGGTCTACGAGACCGACGACGAGGCCGAGGCGATCTGGCGCGACATCATCGGCCTGAAGCCCGAGCGCATCCAGCGACTCGGCCGCGCCGACAACTACTGGAACACCGGTCAGCCCGGCCCCGGCGGGCCCGACTCCGAGATCTTCTTCGACCGCGGTCCCGCCTACGGCCAGGACGGCGGACCGGCGGCCGACGACAATCGATTCCTGGAGATCTGGAACCTCGTGTTCATGCAGGACTTCATCGAGAACATCCGCGGCAAGACCGAGTTCGACATCGTCGGCGAGCTGCCGCAGAAGAACATCGATACCGGCATGGGCCTCGAACGCGTCGCCTTCCTCAAGCAGGGCGTCGAGAACATGTACGAGACCGACCAGGTGCGCCCCGTGCTCGACCGGGCCGTCGAGCTGTCCGGCAAGAAGTACGGTGCCGCGCACGAGGACGACGTCCGCTTCCGCGTCATCGCCGACCACGTGCGCTCCTCGCTGATGCTGCTCTCCGACGGCGTCCGCCCGTCCAACGAGGGCCGCGGGTACATCCTGCGCCGCCTCATGCGCCGCACGGTGCGCGCCATGCGTCTGCTCGGCGTGGACGCGCCCGCCTTCCCCGAGCTGTTCGAGGCGTCGAAGGACGCCATGAAGTCGGCCTACCCGGTGCTCGAGAAGGACTGGGCGACCCTCTCCGGCGCCGCCTTCGCCGAGGAGGAGACGTTCCGCCGCACGCTCGCGCAGGGATCGACGATCCTCGACCTCGCTCTGGACGAGACGAAGAAGAGCGGCGGATCGACGCTGAGCGGTTCGGAGGCGTTCCTGCTGCACGACACCTACGGATTCCCGATCGACCTCACGCTCGAGGTCGCGGAGGAGGCCGGGCTCGACGTCGATCGTGCGGCGTTCGACTCGCTCATGCAGGGGCAGCGCGACCGCGCCAAGGCCGACGCCCGCAACCGCA
Source organism: Microbacterium sp. NPDC058345 (assembly GCF_042723855.1). Classification (NCBI taxonomy): domain Bacteria; kingdom Bacillati; phylum Actinomycetota; class Actinomycetes; order Micrococcales; family Microbacteriaceae; genus Microbacterium; species Microbacterium sp. NPDC058345. The sequence goes on along the minus strand of NZ_JBHXIG010000002.1, from coordinate 379,948 downwards.
AGCGTCAGCTGGCCGACGTGTCGGTGTACCGGCAGTTCCGCGCCCTCGGAGAGACGGGCTTCGGCGGATACACCGACCTGCAGACCGAGTCGCGCGTGCTCGGCCTGATCGTCGACGGCGCGCCGGCGCAGACCGCATCGGAGGGGCAGATCGCCGAGGTCATCCTCGCCGAGACGACGCTGTACGCGGAGTCGGGCGGCCAGGTCGCCGACAAGGGCACCATCATCGGCACGGGTTTCGAGCTGGATGTGCTCGACGTGCAGCGGCCGGTACCGGGGCTGATCAGCCACACCGTGCTGGTCGCTTCGGGCAGCGTCGCCGTCGACGACCGCGCCACGACCGTGGTGGATGCTGCGAACCGCCGTGCCGCACGTCAGGCGCACTCCGCCACGCACCTCGTGCACGCTGCGCTGCGCGACACCCTCGGCCCGACGGCCACGCAGTCCGGTTCGCTGAACCGCGCCGGCTACATGCGCTTCGACTTCTCGTGGTCGCAGCCGCTGTCCGCAGACACCCGGTCCGAGATCGAGGACATCACGAACCGCGCCGTGCATGACGCGCTCGAGGTCACCACCCGCATCCTCTCACTCGACGAGGCCAAGGAGGCCGGCGCCATGGCGCTGTTCGGCGAGAAGTACGGCGACGTGGTGCGCATGGTCGACATCGGCGGACCCTGGTCGCGGGAGCTGTGCGCCGGGACGCACGTCTCGTCGAGCTCCGAGATCGGCCTGGTCAGCCTCGTCGGCGAATCGTCCGTCGGCGCGTCGAACCGCCGCATCGAGGCACTGGTGGGCCAGGACGCGTTCCGCGAGCTGGCTGCCGAGCGCACCGTGGTGTCGCAGCTGACCGCAGCGCTCAAGGCACCGCGGGACCAGCTCTCGGCCCGTGTCGAAGAGCTGCAGGCGAACCTGAAGGCCGCGGAGAAGCGCATCTCGCAGTTCGAGGCGAAGGAGCGTGAAGGCCGGGTGCCCGCATTGGCGGCAGCGGCGCAGCCGGTCGGCTCCTACCGCGTCGCGGCATCGTCGCTCGGCGAGATCGCATCCGCCGACGACGTGCGCACGCTCGCGCTGAGCGTGCGTGAGCGTCTGGGTTCGGATGCGGCGGTGGTCGCCTTCGGCGGTATCACCGGCGGCCGTCCGATCGTCGTGGTCGCGACCAACGAGGCCGCCCGCGCCGCGGGCGCCAAGGCCGGTGCGCTGGTGCGCGTCGCAGCCGGAGTCCTCGGCGGCGGCGGCGGTGGCAAGGACGACGTCGCCCAGGGCGGCGGATCGGATGCCTCGGCGCTGGACACCGCCTTGGCGGCGATCGTCTCGGAGCTCTCGGCCGCGTGACCGGGTTCCGCCGCGGCGTCCGGCTGGGCATCGACGTCGGCAAAGCGCGCGTCGGGGTGGCGCGCTGCGATCCGGACGGGATGCTGGCCGTGCCGGTCGAGACCGTGCCGCGCTCGGACGACTCCGTCGATCGGATCGCGCAGCTCGCGGCCGAGTGGGAGCCGATCGAGTTCGTGGTCGGCCTGCCGGTCAACATGCGCGGCGAGGAGACGCTCTCGACGACGGATGCCAGGGCCTTCGCCGCCGCGCTGGGCGTGCGCACCGGCATCGATGTGCGGCTCGTGGACGAGAGGCTGAGCACGGTGACCGCGCACGCGGCGCTGCGCTCCTCGGGCAGATCCCAGAAGAAGTCTCGTAGCATAGTCGACCAGGTGGCCGCGGTGGTGCTGCTGCAGCATGCCGTCGACACCGAGAAGAGCACCGGAACACCCGCCGGTGCGTTGATCGACCTCGATGAGGAGCCCACTCCCGATGTCTGACCCGGACGACTCCCCGAAGCGGCAGGGCCTGGGCGACCTGTTCGACAACCTCCCCACGGCGTCGTCGCCCCTGCCGGCCCGCGAGCCCCGCGAGCAGCCGGCGCCGGGTTCGCGCCGCGCCAGGCGCCAGGCGCAGCAGAACGCCGGTGATCCCGCGGCAGCGCCCGCGCCCAGCCGGGCGGACGCCGCCGTCCGCCGCGACCCGAGCGGTGACGCTTCGGGGGACGTCGCGTCGGGGACCCCGGCGAACGGGGATGCCACCGCGCCGTCGGCCGCACCGGTCAGCGCCACCGACCGGCCGGTTCCCGGTCCCGACTCCGCGCCCCCCACCCCCGCCTTCACGGCCGCATCAGCGGCGGCCGCGGCCGCCCGGCCCGACGACGAGCGCGAAGCGCCGTCGATGGACGACCTCTTCGCCCCCGAACGGCATCGCGATGTACCGAAGAAGAAACGCGGCCGCGGCTGCCTGATCGGACTGGTCGTCGTGCTGGCGATCCTCGGCGGCATCGCGGCCGGCGGCGTCTGGGCGATGAACACCTACGGCGACAAGATCAACGAGATCATGGGCTGGGGCGAGCCCAAGGACTACGAGCCGGGACAGGCCTCGGGAGAGGCGCTCGTCACCATCGCGTCCGGCGACACGGGCTCACCGGTCTCGACGGCTCTCTTCAAGGCCGGCGTGACCAAGACCGACCGGGTGTTCTACGACTATCTGATCGAGGAGAACCCTGCGGTCACGTTCTACCCGGGCGTGTACAAGCTGCAGAAGAAGATGACGGCCGCGGCCGCATTGGAGGCGCTCGAGGATCCGGCCAACCGCATGGAGAATACCGTGCGCATCGCCGAGGGGAGCACGGTGGAATCGTCGCTGCCCCGCATCGCAGAGGGCGTCGGCGTGCCCCTGGAGGAGCTGCAGGCCGCCGTAAAGGACCCGTCGGCGTACGACGTGCCGGCCGAGCGACTGGACGGCTGGCTGTTCCCCGCGGTGTACACCTTCGACCCCGGCTCCAGCGCGAAGGACATCATCGCCCGCATGGTCGAGCGCACCCGCGAGTCGCTGGAGAACGCGGGCGTGCCGGATGCCGACGCGCAGCGGGTGCTGACCATCGCGTCGATCATCGAGCGCGAAGCGCGCACCCCCGACTTCGCCAAGGTGTCGCGGGTGATCCAGAACCGGATCGACCAGGGCATGAAGCTGCAGATGGACTCGACCGCCCAGTACGGCTACGGCGAACTGCATGCGGGCAAGGCCAGCACCTCGAGCGAGGCCCAGAACGATCCCAACGACTGGAACACGTACCACATCACCGGGCTTCCGAAGACGCCGATCGCCAACTCCAGCGATGCGGCCATCGACGCGGCGATGCACCCGGCCGACGGGCCGTGGCTGTACTTCGTGACGATCGACTTCAGCACGGGCGAGACGCAGTTCTCCGAGACCTACGCTCAGCACCAGCAGGGCATCGAGAAGATGCGCGCGTGGTGCCGATCCAACCCCGACTACAAGGGCTGCTGAATGGGCGCCCGCACGCGGCTGGCGGTGTGGGGCGATCCGATCGGGCACAGCCGGTCGCCCGCCCTGCACGCCGCCGCCTACCGGCGACTCGGCCTCGATTGGCAGTACGACCGCAGGCGGGTCGACGCCGCGGGATTCGCCACGGAGCTCGCGTCCCTGGATGACACGTGGCGGGGCCTGTCGCTGACGATGCCGCTCAAGGAGGTCGCGCACGCCGCGGCCGAGACGCTGGACGCGCACGCGCGGCTCACCGGAGCGGTGAACACGCTTCTGCTCGGCGAAACGCGGCACGGCTTCAACACCGATGTCGGCGGGATCGTCGACGCGTTCTCGTCCGCAGGGACGACCGGATTGAGGAGCGTCCGCATCGTCGGCGCCGGCGCCACGGCGTCGTCCGCGCTCGTCGCCGTGCGCGAGCTGGGCGTGGAGCGGGTCGAGGTGCGCGCGCGACGTCCGGAGGCGGCGGAGCGGCTGGTCAGGATCGCCGAGGAGCTCGGCGTCGACCTGCGCGTGCTGCCGTTCGGCGAACCTGCCGAGGACGTCGACGCCACGGTCGCGACGCTGCCCAGCGGAACGGTGCTGGACGCACCGGTCGCCGTACCGCTGACGGCTTCGGGCGGCGTGCTCTTCGAGGCCGCCTACGCACCGTGGCCCTCCGCGCTGGCCGCCGGCTGGAACGGGGAGAGGGTGATCTCCGGCTTCGAGATGCTGCTGCACCAGGCCGTCCGTCAGATCAGGATCTTCCTGCACGGCACGCAGGACGAGTCGCTCCCGGACGAGGGCGTCATCGTGTCCGTCATGCGGTCGGCCGCCATGGGAGACTAGAGCAATGCTCCGCGTGCTCACGGCCGGCGAATCGCACGGCCCCGAACTCATCGCCGTCATGGAGGGCCTGCCCTCCGGCGTCACCGTCACCGCCGAGGCGATCCAGGCGGATCTGCAGCGCCGCAAGCTGGGCTACGGCCGCGGATCGCGAATGAAGTTCGAGCAGGACGAGCTCACCATCTCGGGCGGCGTGCGCCACGGCAGGAGCCTGGGCAGCCCGATCGCGCTGCGCATCGGCAACACGGAGTGGCCGAAGTGGACCGAGGTGATGAACCCCGCACCCACCGAGCTCACCGAGAAGTCCCGCGGCCGCGGCGCCCCGCTGACCAGGCCGCGCCCTGGCCACGCCGATCTCGTGGGCATGCAGAAGTACGACTTCGACGAGGCGCGCCCGATCCTCGAGCGCGCCAGCGCCCGAGAGACCGCCGCCCGAGTGGCGCTCGGCGCGGTCGCGCGCGCGTTCCTCTCGGAGCTCGGCATCCGCCTCGTCAGCCACACGCTGTCGATCGGCCCCGTTCAGGTGCCGGACGGTTCGCCGCTGCCCGGCCCCGACGACGTCGCGGCGCTGGATGCCGATCCGTTGCGCTGTTTCGACGCAGCGACGTCGGCGCTGATGGTGGCCGAGGTCGACGCGGCGCGCAAGGACGGCGACACGCTCGGCGGGATCGTCGAGGTGCTCGCGTACGGGCTTCCGCCCGGGGTCGGGTCTCACGTGCACTGGGACCGCCGGATCGACGGGCGCCTCGCGCAGGCGCTGATGAGCATTCAGGCGATCAAGGGTGTCGAGGTCGGTGACGGCTTCGACACGACCCGTCGTCGCGGGTCCGCCGCCCACGACGAGCTCTTCGTCGCCGAGGACGGCATCACCCGCGCCTCCGACCGGGCCGGCGGCACCGAGGGCGGCATGACCACGGGCACCGTGCTGCGGGTGCGCGCCGGGATGAAGCCCATCGCCACGGTGCCCCACGCGCTGCGCACCATCGACGTCGCCTCCGGCGAGGCGGCCACCGCCCACCACCAGCGCTCGGACGTGTGCGCCGTCCCGGCCGCCGGCGTCGTTGCCGAGGCGATGGTCGCGATCGAACTGGCCAACTCCGTGCTCGAGAAGTTCGGCGGTGACAGCATCCGCGAGACGCGACGCAACCTCGACGCGTACCTGGCCGCGATCCCCGAGGCGCTGCGCACGGCACCCGCCTCGGAGGCGGCGCTGCTCGCCCATGATGAGCTCGCCTGATCCGGATCGGCCGCTGACACTCGTGCTCGTCGGTCCGATGGCGGCGGGCAAGACGAGTGTGGGGCGCAAGGTCGCGCGGCTGCTCGGCGTGACCTTCGTCGACACCGACAAGCGGATCGCCGCCGCGCACGGCCCCATTCCCGAGATCTTCGCCGCCCACGGCGAGGGGCATTTCCGCGAGCTGGAACGCACCGCGGTCGCCGAGGCCATCGCCGACGGCGGCGTCGTGTCGCTGGGCGGGGGAGCGGTGACGGATGCCGATACGCGAGCACTGCTGCACGAGCATCCGGTGGCGTACCTGACCGTCAGCGCGGAAGCCGTCGCGAACCGCATCCGCGGAGCAGGGCGCCCTCTGCTCGCCGGCGAGGAGGATCCGGTGGAGCGATGGCGGGCGATCTTCGAGCAGCGCCGCGGCTGGTACGAACAGGTGGCGGATCTGACGGTCGACACCTCGCGCCGGCCGATGCGCACGCTCGCAGAGGAGATCGCCGCATGGAGGAAGGAACAGGCATGACCACGACGACCATCAGCGTGACGGGACAGAGCGCCTATGACATCATCGTGGGTCGCGCCATCCTCGACCGCGTCTCAGCGGCCCTCGATCCGGCGGTGCGCAAGGTGCTCGTGGTGCACCCGCCGACCCTCGCGATCCGCGCGGCGGAACTGCGCGAGCGGCTGATGGCCGATGGCACGCGCGAGGTGCTGCTGGCCGAGATCCCGGATGCCGAGGCCGGCAAGCGCATCGAGGTCGCGGCGTTCTGCTGGCAGATCATGGGCCAGGCCGATTTCACCCGCACCGACGCCGTGATCGGCTACGGCGGAGGGGCGGTGACCGACGTCGCCGGATTCGTCGCGGCGACCTGGCTGCGCGGCGTGCAGGTGGTGCAGGTGCCGACCACGGTGCTCGGACTGGTGGATGCAGCGGTGGGCGGCAAGACCGGCGTGAACACCGCCGAGGGCAAGAACATGGTGGGCGCCTTCTGGGCGCCGCGCGCCGTGATCGGCGATCTCGACGAGCTCGGCAGCCTGAGTGCGAACGAGGCGACCGCCGGTTACGCGGAGGTCGTCAAGGCAGGCTTCATCTGGGCGCCCGAGATCCTCGACATCATCGAGGCCGACCCGCAGCGCGCGATCGACACGACGACGGACGAGTTCCGCCGCACCGTCGAGCTCGCCATCGATATGAAGGCGAAGGTCGTCTCGGACGACTTCCGCGAGGCGGGGCTGCGCGAGATCCTCAACTACGGGCACACGCTCGGCCACGCGATCGAGCATGCCGAGCGGTATCAGTGGCGACACGGCGCGGCGATCTCCATCGGCATGATGTACGCCGCCGAGCTCTCCCGCCTCGCCGGGCGACTGTCCGACGAGGGTGCGGAGCGGCACCGCAGCGTGCTCGAATCGCTCGGCCTGCCCATCACGTATCGCGCGGGCGCGTGGCCGCAGCTGCTGGCGACCATGCAGCGCGACAAGAAAGCGCGCGGCGGGATGCTGCGCTTCATCCTGCTCGACGACATCGCCAAGCCCACCGTGCTGCAGGCGCCCGACGAGTCGCTGATGTTCGCGGCGTACCAGGAGGTCGCAGCGTGACTGCTTCCCGCCGCCTGCTGCTCGTGAACGGTCCGAACCTGAATCTGCTCGGCACCAGGGAGCCCGAGGTGTACGGCACCGCCACGCTCGCCGACGTCGTGAAGGTGACGGCAGAGGCGGCCGAGACGCTCGGCTACGAACTCCGCGCGGAGCAGAGCAACCACGAGGGTGTGCTCATCGACGCGATTCACGCGGCGCGCGAGGACTGCGCGGGGATCGTCATCAACCCCGGCGGCCTCACCCACACGTCCGTCGTGCTGCGCGATGCCCTCACAGGAGTGTCGCTGCCATTCGCCGAGGTGCACATCTCCGACGTGTACGCCCGCGAGGAGTTCCGGCACTTCTCCTACCTGCACGACGTCGCGGCCGTGCGAGTCATAGGCAGGGGAGTCGACGGCTACGCCGAGGCGGTTCGCGCGCTGGTCGCGCAGCTCTGAACCGTCCGCCTCCGCGGCATCCCGTAGAATCGACTGTCGGCCCCGTGCGCTGAGCGCTGCGACCGGCTCCATCATCCCGACACGAACGGACCTCTCTGAGCATGGCATCCACCGCAGACATCAAGAACGGCGTCGTCATCAAGATCGACGGACAGCTCTGGAGCGTCGTGGAGTTCCAGCACGTCAAGCCGGGCAAGGGCGGTGCCTTCGTGCGCACCAAGCTCAAGAACGTCGTCACGGGCAAGACCGTCGACAAGACCTACAACGCCGGCACCAAGATCGAGATCGAGAACGTCGATCGCCGCGACTTCACCTACCTGTACACCGATGGCGACAGCTTCGTGTTCATGGACCAGGAGGACTACGACCAGATCAACGTCCCGTCCGCCACGGTCGGCGACGCCGCGCACTTCATGCTCGAGAACCAGCAGGTGCAGATCGCCCTGAACAACGGCAACCCGCTGTACATCGAGCTTCCCGCCTCCGTCGTGCTCGAGGTGACCTACACCGAGCCGGGTCTGCAGGGCGACCGCTCCTCGGCCGGCACCAAGCCCGCCACGCTCGAGACCGGCTATGAGATCCAGGTTCCGCTGTTCCTCGAGCAGGGCACCAAGGTCAAGGTCGACACCCGCACGGGCGACTACCTCGGCCGCGTCAACGACTGACCTTGAGCGCCCGCACAAAGGCGCGCAAGCGCGCCCTCGACATCCTCTTCTCCGCCGACGTGCGCGGAGACGAGGTCTCGGTCGTGCTCGCCGCGGCGGCTCAGCGCGCCGCCGGCGAGCCGTCACGCGAGGCCTCCTGGCTGTATGCCCGCGACATCGTCGACGGCATCATCGACCACAGCGACGAGATCGACGAGCAGATCACCACGCACAGCCGTGACTGGAGGATCGAGCGGATGCCCGCGGTCGACCGCGCCCTGCTGCGGATCGGCACCTGGGAGATCCTCTTCAACGACGAGGTGCCGACCGCCGTCGCGATCGACGAGGCGGTCGAGCTCGCCAAGGAGCTCTCCACCGAGGACTCCGGCGCGTTCGTGCACGGCGTGCTCGCGCGCATCGACCGCGCCCGGTGAGGGGCGACGGACGGATGTCCGTCGCTGACGGCAGGATGCCGGGATGACCGCTCCGCGCCCCAGTCCGCAGCAGCTGCGCATGCTGGCCGGAGACAGCGGGTACCAGCGCGGCCTCGACTACGCCCGGCGCGGGCAGGTGCTGCGCACCGCCTGGGATCCGGCGACAGAGACGCTGACCGGCGAGGTGTTCGGCACTGCACACGCCCCCTACCGGTGCCGGGTGCAGTTCCGCGGCGGCGCGATTCTCAGCAGCGCGTGCACCTGCCCGATGCAGCGCGCCTGCAAGCACGTGGTCGCGACGATGCTCGCCGCCCACGATCCGCGCACGCCGGGATCGGCGGCATCGGCACGGGCTCGTGTCCCCGCGTGGCACAAGCTCGTGCCGTCCGCCGCGCCACGCCGGCAGCCCGTCGTCCCGCTCGCGCTCGGCGTCGAGCTGCGCGTCAAGCCGGCACGCACCGTCGACCGCTGGGGCGCCGCCCTGGCGCACACCGCCACCCCGCGTGAGCTCGTGCGCGAGCAGGGCGAGGTGCTGCTCGCCGTGCGACCGTTCATGCGCAGCGAGTCGACGGGACGGTGGGTGCAGGGCGACGCGCACTGGGACGCTCTGCGCCGCGCCGGAGACCGATTCGCACCCGAGCAGGCGCGCTGGTTCGTCGACTTCCTCGCGATCGCGCGCGACTCGCTGCTCTCGGGCACGGCGAGCGACTGGATCGTGCTCGACCGCGTGGAATCCCCGCTGCTCTGGCAGCACCTCAGGTCGCTCACCGCGGTCGGCGTGCCGCTCATCGCCGCGCAGAAGCACACCCGGGTGCGGCTCGCCGGCGCCGCGACCGCCGGTCTGCGCGTCGAGCCCGACGACGACGGCGGACTGGCCATCACGGCCGACGTGCGCATCGAGGGGGAGCCGGCACCGGTCGAATCGCTGCGCGCGATCGGCCGCACCGGCCTGTACCGCTGGGACGTCGTGGGGGCGGAGATCGACATCACCCTCGCCGCCGTGCCGCTCGCGACCGCCGTGCACGCCGCTGTCACGGCGGGCGAGCCGATCGACGTGCCGGCCGCCGAGCGGGCGACGTTCCTCGCCGAGGCGTACCCGCTCATCGCGCGGCAGGCCACGGTCTCGGCCGCCGGCGGGCTCGAGCTGCCCGAACCGGCCGCGCCCTCACCCGTGCTGAGGGTGATCTTCGGCCGCTCCGACCGCGTCGAGTACCGCTTCGAGTGGCGCTACGAGGGTCACGGCACCGTCGGCTTCGAGCCGGTCGATCGCGGGTCGAGTGACCAGCCGTTCCGCGATCCGGATGCCGAGGCGCGCGAACGTCGCGGGCTGGAGGCGATCTGGGCCTCGGCGACGGCGGATCCGTTCCGCGAGCGCGCGATCCTCGACGGAGTGGAGGCCGCCGAATGGGCGGCGCAGGTGCTGCCGGTGTTCGAGGGTGATGACGTCGACGTCGTCATCACCGGCCGCCGCAAGCAGTATCGCGAGCTCAGCGGCACTCCCGAGATCACCGTCTCGACCGTGGAATCCACCGACCCCGACTGGTTCGATCTCGGCGTCATCGTGAAGATCGACGGCACATCGATTCCGTTCACCCCGCTGTTCACGGCGCTCAGCATGCGCCGCACGAAGCTGCTTCTCGTCGACGGCAGCTATCTCTCGCTCGCGCATCCGGCCCTGCAGTCGCTGCGTGAGCTCATCGACGAGGCCGCCCAGCTCGCGGAATGGGAGACCGGCCCGCGCATCAGCCGGCACCAGACCGCGCTGTGGGCCGATTTCGAAGATCTCGCGGATCACGCCGAGCCCGCCGTGGCCTGGCGGGCGCTGGCCGACGGGCTGCGCGACGTGCACTCCGTGCCGACCACACCGGTGCCCGCAGGCCTGAACGCCGAGCTGCGTCCGTACCAGAAGCAGGGCTTCGACTGGCTCGCGTTCCTGTGGCGACATGGGCTGGGCGGCGTCCTCGCCGACGACATGGGGCTCGGCAAGACGCTGCAGCTGCTGTCGCTGATGGTGCACGCCCGCGAGCAGGGTGAGGGCAGTCCGTTCCTCGTCGTCGCCCCGACATCCGTGCTCGGCACCTGGCGCAGCGAGGCGGCGCGGTTCGCTCCCGATCTGCGGGTGACGGTGATCGAGGGCACCTCGGCGCGAAGGGAGCGCAGCGTCGCGGATGCCGCGGCGGGCGCCGACATCGTCGTGACCTCCTACACGCTGCTGCGGCTCGACGAGGACGAGTACACCGCTGGGGAATGGGCGGCGGTCGTGCTCGACGAGGCGCAGTTCGCCAAGAACCCCGCGACGAAGCTGCACAAGGCGATCGCCGCGCTGCGGGCGCGGGTCACCATCGCCGTCACCGGTACGCCCCTGGAGAACAGCCTCACCGACCTGTGGGCGCTGCTGTCGCTCACCGCCCCAGGGCTGTTCCCCTCGGCGCGGCGGTTCCGCGAGGAGTACGTGCAGCCGATCGAACAGGGCAAGGTCCCCGAGAACGAAGAGGGCGGGGAGTACCGGCAGCGGCGACTGGAGCGTCTGCGCCGCCGCATCCGGCCTCTCATGCTGCGCCGCACCAAGGAGCTGGTGGCGGCCGAACTGCCCGAGAAGCAGGTGCAGGAGGTCTTCGTCGAGCTGTCGTCGGCGCACCGCGCCCGATACGACGCCGTGCTGCAGCGCGAGCGGCAGAAGCTTCTCGGCCTGCTCGCCGACCTGGATCGCAATCGGTTCACCGTCTTCCGATCGCTCACGATGTTGCGGATGCTGGCCCTGGCGCCCCAGCTCATCGACGAAGCCGACCGGTCGATCCCGTCCACGAAGCTGGACGTGCTCATCGAGCACATCGAGGAGCTGCGCGCGGAAGGCCACCGCGCTCTCGTGTTCAGCCAGTTCACCTCTTTCCTCGACCTCGCGGCGGCCCGGCTCGACGCCGCAGGGATCGAGCACGCCCACCTCGACGGCTCGACCCGCCGGCGCGCCGAGGTGATCGACGGGTTCCGCGGTGGCGACCAGCCGGTGTTCCTGATCAGCCTGAAGGCGGGCGGCTTCGGACTCACGCTCACCGAGGCCGACTACGTCTTCCTGCTGGACCCGTGGTGGAATCCGGCCGCTGAGGCGCAGGCGATCGACCGCACCCACCGGATCGGGCAGACCAGCCGGGTCTTCGTCTATCGCCTCATCGCGTCCGGAACGATCGAGGAGAAAGTCCTGGCGCTGCAGCAGCGGAAGGCACGACTGTTCACCGCCGTGATGGACGACGAGGCGCTGTTCTCGCAGGCGCTCACGGCCGACGACATCCGGGGACTGCTGGAAACCTGAGGTGTCGCCGTGTCCGCCTCCCACCACGGTTCACCCGTGGTGCACAGCATCCGCTCGGTAGAATCGAGGCTGCTCACAGCAGGAGGAGAGACATGCGGATCACGGGACTCGGCCACGCGGGGATGTTCATCGAGACGCGCGGCGGCAACATCATCTGCGACCCCGTGCTCGGCCCGTCGTTCTACGGCTCGTGGTTCCCGTTCCCCGACAACCGAGGACTCGACTGGGAGCGCCTCGGGCGCGAGGCCGACTTCCTGTACATCTCGCACCGTCACCGCGACCACTTCGACCCTCGTCTGCTCGAGAAGTACATCTCCAAGGACATCGAGGTGCTGCTTCCCGAGTACCCGATCGACGACCTCGAGCAGGACATCCGCGCCCTCGGGTACGCCAACATCACGTACGCCCCCGCCGGCGAGGTCATCGAGCGCGGCGAGCTCAAGATCATGATCACGCCGTTGCGCGCGCCCAGCGACGGCCCGATCGGCGACTCGTCGCTCAGCGTCGACGACGGCACCGCGTCGATCCTGAACCAGAACGACTCCCACCCTCTGGATCTGGAGAAGCTCCTCGCCTTCGGCAAGCCCGAGGCGTACTTCACCCAGGTGTCGGGGGCGATCTGGTGGCCGATGGTCTACGACCTGCCGCAGGACGCCAAGCAGAACTTCGCACGCCTCAAGCGCGATGCGCAGAACAAGCGCGCGATGTATTACATCGAGAAGGTCGACGCGCCGCACGTCTTCCCGATGGCGGGGCCGCCGATGTTCCTGCGCGACGACCTCTTCGAGTTCAACGGGACCGGCCGCGACGGCGACTCGATCTTCACCGATCAGAAGGAGTTCCTCGCGCATCTGAAGGAGCAGGCGCCGCAGTACGACGGGCAGCTCTTCGTGCCCGGAACGGTCGTGGAGATGAACCACGGCGAGCTGTCGGTGACGCAGTCTCTCTACACCCAGGCCGAGATCGACCACATCTTCGACGAGAAGTGGGACTACCTCGAGGAGCAGCGCGCCTCGCGTCAGCAGGAGCTGCGCGACGAGGAGGCCACGCGTGCCGAAGTGCTGCCGCCGGCCGAGATGCTCGAGGCGCTGAAGACGTGGTGGGAGCCGCTGCTGAAGAAGTCGCGCACCATCCGCCTCGGCGTCGGCGGCCCTGTGCGCATGACGATCGGCGAGCTCGATCTCGTCGTCGACTTCCCCAAGGCGAAGGTTCGCGAGTTCGCGGGGGAGGACGTGGAGTTCTGGTACACGATCCCCGCCGACCTCGTCTCGACGAACATCCGCGATCACGAGATCGACTGGTCGAACTCGATCTTCCTGTCGATGCAGTTCACCGCGGGCCGCAAGGGCAAGTTCAACGAGTTCATCTACACGTTCTTCAAGTGCCTCTCGGTCGACCGCATCGAGTACGTGGAGAACTGGTACCAGGAGCAGACCGACCAGACCGAGGACGCCGAGATCGGCGACTGGGTCGTGCAGCGCCGATGCCCGCACCTGCGCGCGGATCTCACCCGCACCGGCAGGATCGAGGACGGCGTTCTGACGTGCAGCATGCACGACTGGAAGTGGGACCTGAAGACCGGGCGATGCCTGTCGACCAGCGGCCACCCGATCCGGGCGAAGAAGGCCGACGAGCTCACCGACGAGGCGCTTCGGCCCGCCGTCTGAGCAACAGCACCCCGCGGTCCGGCCCGTTCTCAGCGAATCTGCTGCCCTCGTGCGCCGCGCAGTGCCGCGTCCGGCGGCGTGCCCATGACGGTCACCGCACCCCCTGTGGCGAGCTCGACGACCGCCGGCAGCGGCAGCGCCTCCCAGAACGCGGTGGCCGCCTCGCCGGGCGGGATCAGCCCCTGGGCGACCATCCAGGCCGTCAGCACCATCCCGTGGGTCCCGACGATCAGATGGTCGGCCGGGTGGGCGAGCAGCCCCTCATGAAAGCGGTGCGCCGCCGCATGCGGATGCTCCCACCCCGTATGACGGGCGTCGAGCGCCCCCGCTACCCACGCCCGGCGTGCGTCGCGGAAGTCGTCGTGCACCGCCTCCACGCGGTCGACCTCGCGGAACCGCGCTTCCGTCGCGATGTCCTCGGTCGCGACGCGCCGCGCAAGCGCGATCGTCTGCACGGCCTTCCGTTCGGGACTGGCCACGGCGACCGCATCCGTCGGCAGGTCCAGAGCGGATGCCGCGACGGCACCCTCCGCGCTCAGCGACCATGCCGCAGGCGCGAGCCCGTCGTCCACCACCGGCATGGCGTGCCGCACGAAGGTGATGCGGCGAGAAGGCGACAGCATCCGGTCAGGCTAGCCGAGACGCCGACCGATCGCGTCCCCTGAACGGAGGGTGCCCGCCGACTCGCTAGACTGGTACCCATCACCACCTTTAACACCGTCCGGAGAGGCGGAGAAGGGACGTGGCCTTTGTCTGCGCGAACTGTGCTGCAGGAAGCCGATATCGCGCGTGCTCTCACGCGCATCGCTCATGAGATCCTCGAATCCAACCGCGGCGCCGAAGATCTGGTGCTGCTCGGCATACCGACGCGAGGCGTCACGCTCGCGGATCGGCTCGGGCCGATCATCGCCGGCATCGCCGGACAGCCGATCCCGGTGGGCTCGCTCGACGTCACGCTGTTCCGCGATGACCTTGCGAAGCATCCGACCCGTGCCCCCAAGCGCACCGACATCCCCGACGGCGGCATCGACGGCAGGACCGTCGTGCTCGTCGACGACGTGCTCTTCTCGGGACGCAGCATCCGCGCGGCGCTCGATGCGATCGGATCGATCGGGCGTCCGTCGGCGGTGCGGCTCGCGATCCTCGTCGACCGGGGTCACCGCGAACTGCCCATCCGCCCCGACTTCGTCGGCAAGAACATCCCGTCCGCCCGCACCGAGCGGGTCAACGTGCATCTGCGCGAGCTCGACGGCATCGATGAGGTGACGATCGAAGCATGAGGCACCTCCTCGACACCCGCACCCTCGACCGTTCCACCGCGCTGCGGATCCTCGATGTCGCCGAGGACATGGCCGACACCCAGTCGCGTCAGGTCAAGAAGCTGCCGACACTGCTGGGCAAGACCGTCGTCAACCTCTTCTTCGAGGACTCCACCCGCACCCGGATCTCCTTCGAAGCCGCCGCGAAGCGGCTGTCGGCGGACGTGATCAACTTCGCGGCCAAGGGCTCCAGCGTCTCGAAGGGCGAGAGCCTGAAGGACACCGCTCAGACGCTGCAAGCGATGGGGGCGGACGCCGTCGTCGTGCGTCACTCGGCATCGGGAGCACCGCAGACGCTCGCGACCAGCGGCTGGATCTCGGCCGGTGTCGTGAACGCCGGCGACGGCACGCACGAGCACCCCACGCAGGCCCTGCTCGACGCGTTCACCATCCGCAAGCGCCGCTACGGCGCCGACAGCCGCGGACGCGATCTGAGCGGTCTGCGCGTTGTCGTCGTCGGCGACGTGCTGCACTCGCGCGTGGCGCGCTCGAATGTGTGGCTGCTGACCACGCTGGGCGCGGAGGTGACGCTGGTCACCCCGCCCACGCTCATTCCGCAGAACGTCTCGCAGTGGCCGGTGCGGGTGCTGTACGACCTCGACCGCGCCCTCGACGGCGAGCCCGACGCGGTGATGATGCTGCGCATCCAGGGCGAGCGCATGCACGCGGCGTACTTCCCCAACGAGCGGGAGTACACCCGGCTGTGGGGGCTCGACGCGTTGCGGGTGGCGCGTCTGCCCGAGCAGACCATCGTGATGCATCCCGGCCCGATGAACCGGGGACTGGAGATCTCGACGGAGGCCGCCGACTCGCCGCGCTCGACGGTGCTCGAGCAGGTCGCCAACGGCGTCTCCGTGCGCATGGCCGTGCTCTACCTGCTGCTGGCGGGAGAGCGCAACGACGAACAAGAGGGAGTGCAGTGAGCGAGAATCTGGTGATCGCCGGCGCGCGATCAGCCGCAGGCGAGACCATCGACCTCGTCATCGAGAACGGCGTGATCGCCGAGATCGGCACCGGGCTCAGCCGGGCCGGAGCGCGCGTCGTCGATGCCGGCGGCCTGCTCGCCCTGCCGGGGCTCGTCGATCTGCACACGCATCTGCGCGAACCGGGCTTCGAAGCCTCCGAGACGGTGCTCACCGGCACCCGCGCCGCCGCAGCGGGCGGCTACACGGCGGTCTTCGCCATGCCGAACACGTCGCCGGTCGCCGACACCGCCGGTGTCGTCGAGCAGGAACTCGCCCTCGGCGACGCATCGGGCTATGCGACCGTGCAGCCGATCGGCGCGGTCACCGTCGGCCAGAAGGGGGAGCGCCTCGCCGAGCTGGGTGCCATGGCCGCCTCCCGGGCCCGGGTGCGCGTGTTCAGCGACGACGGCTTCTGCGTGTGGGACCCGCTGATCATGCGACGCGCCCTCGAGTACGTGAAGTCCTTCGACGGCGTCATCGCACAGCACGCGCAGGATCCGCGTCTGACCGAAGGCGCGCAGATGAACGAGGGGGCCGTGTCGGCCGAACTCGGACTCGCCGGCTGGCCGGCCGTCGCCGAGGAGTCGATCATCGCCCGCGACGTGCTGCTCGCCGAGCACGTCGGCTCGCGTCTGCACGTGTGCCACCTGTCGACCGCGGGCTCGGTCGACATCATCCGCTGGGCGAAGAAGCGCGGCATCGCCGTGACGGCCGAGGTCACGCCGCACCACCTGCTGTTGACCGACGAGCTCGTCCGCGGCTACGACGCGCGCTACAAGGTGAACCCGCCGCTGCGCCGCGAGGAGGACGTCCTCGCGGTGCGCGAAGGCCTCGCGGACGGCACGATCGACATCGTCGCCACCGACCACGCGCCGCATCCGTCCGAGAACAAGGCATGCGAGTGGCAGGCGGCGGCGAACGGCATGGTGGGGCTGGAGAGCGCCCTGCGCGTGGTGCATCAGTCGATGGTCGCCACGGGGCTGCTCGGCTGGGAGGACGTCGCCAGGGTGATGAGCGCCGCGCCCGCCCGCATCGGCCGTCTCGAGGGCTTCGGCACCCTCGAAGCGGGCGCACCCGCTCACGTCACGCTGTACGACCCGAGTGCGCAGGGCGTCTTCACCGAAGCCGACCTGCACGGCCGCAGCGCGAATTCGCCCTACCTGGGCCGCGAGCTGCCCGGCCGGGTCGAGTGGACCATCCACGGCGGCGTCATCACGGTGGAGGGCGGCGCGCTGACGGAGCTCCCGAGCGACGACCTGAGGGGGGCACAACGGTGACCCGCGAGACTGCCGCCCTGATCATCGGCGCCGTGGCGCTGCTGATCCTGCTCGCGATGCTCTTCGCCTGGAGAGCGCGGCTGCGCCGCGATGCCGGCCTCAGCGCACCACTCGGCGTGCCGGAACACGCCGACGTCACCTCGCGCCACGAGGTGCTGTACGTCGCCACCACCCGGCACGACCAGCCGCTGGAGAGACTCGCGATCCGCCCGCTGGCGTACCGCGCCCGCGGCGAGCTCGCGCTCACCGACCGCGGCGTCGCTCTCAGCCTCGACGGTGCGCCGACGGTGTTCCTCGCCTCGTCGCGCCTCGTCGCGGCCGACACGGCCACCGTTGCCATGAACCGCGTCGTCGAACCGAACGGTCTCATCCGCCTCGTCTGGCGCGAGCCGTCCGGCATCCTCGTCGACTCCTTCCTGCGGCTCACCTCGGGCGAACCGCACCAGATACTCCCGGAGCTCGAGCGACTCTGCTCCGCACCTGAGAACGGACCCTCCGCATGAACAACACATCGACCACCGCCCCCTCCCTGCCTCAGCCGGCAGTGCTCGTTCTCGAGGACGGCACCCGCCACCGCGGACGCGCCTACGGCGCCGTCGGCACGACACTCGGCGAGGTCGTCTTCGCGACCGGGATGTCCGGCTACCAGGAGACGCTGACCGACCCGTCGTACGCCGGTCAGATCGTGCTCCAGACCGCACCGCACATCGGAAACACCGGGATGAACGACGAGGACACCGAGTCCCGCCGCATCTGGGTCGCCGGCTACATCGTCCGTGACCCCTCGCGCGTCGTGTCGAACTGGCGCGCCAACAGCTCGCTCGACGAGACGCTGGCCCGCGACGGCATCGTCGGCATCAGCGGCATCGACACGCGTGCCGTGACGAGGCACATCCGTTCCGCCGGCTCCATGCGCGGCGGGATCTTCTCCGGCCCGGATGCCGCACTCGACCCCGAGGAGCAGCTGCGGATCGTCACCGACGCACCGGAGATGGCCGGCCAGAACCTGTCGGCGCAGGTGTCTGTGGAGGTCGCGGCCGTCACGCCGGCCGTCGGAGACCGGCTGGGCAACCTTGCGGTGCTCGACCTCGGCGTCAAGCAGGCGACCGTCGACAATCTCGCCCGCCGCGGCTTCGAGGTGCATGTGCTGCCGCAGACGGCGACCATCGAGGAGATCAAGGCGATCGACCCGGTCGCCGTGTTCTACTCCAACGGCCCCGGGGACCCCGCAGCCTCAGACGGCCACGTCGCGCTGCTGCGCGAGGTGCTCGACGAGAAGCTGCCCTTCTTCGGCATCTGCTTCGGCAACCAGCTGCTCGGCCGCGCGCTGGGGCTGGGCACCTACAAGCTGCCGTTCGGACACCGCGGCATCAACCAGCCGGTGCTGGACAAGTCCACCGGCCGGGTCGAGATCACCGCGCACAACCACGGCTTCGCCGTCGACGCCCCGCTGGACGAGCCCTTCGACAGTCCGGCCGGCTACGGCCGCATCGAGGTCAGCCACATCGGGCTGAACGATCGCGTCGTCGAGGGCCTGCGCGCCCTCGACATCCCGGCGTTCTCGGTGCAGTACCACCCCGAGGCCGCCGCAGGCCCGCACGACGCCAACTACCTCTTCGACCGGTTCCGCGACGTCGTCGCCGCCCACCTCGCACAGAAGGACGCCAAGTAATGCCCAAGCGCGACGACATCAACTCCGTTCTCGTCATCGGCTCCGGCCCGATCGTCATCGGCCAGGCCTGTGAGTTCGACTACTCCGGAACTCAGGCCTGCCGCGTGCTGCGCGAGGAGGGCGTGCGCGTCATCCTCGTCAACTCGAACCCGGCGACGATCATGACCGATCCCGACTTCGCCGACGCCACCTACATCGAGCCGATCACCCCCGAGGTCATCGAGACGATCATCGCCAAGGAGAAGCCGGATGCCATCCTGCCCACCCTCGGCGGCCAGACCGCTCTCAACGCCGCCATGGCGCTGCACGCGCAGGGCATTCTCGACAGGTACGGCGTCGAGCTCATCGGCGCCAAGGTCGAGGCGATCCAGAAGGGCGAGGATCGCCAGATCTTCAAGGAGCTGGTGATCGAGGCGGGCGCGGATGTCGCCGCATCCGTGATCTGCCACAGCATGGACGAGCTGCTCGCCGGCGCCGAGAAGCTCGGCTACCCGCTCGTCGTGCGCCCCAGCTTCACCATGGGCGGACTCGGCTCCGGCTTCGCGTACGACGAGAACGATCTCCGCCGCATCGGCGGCGCCGGCCTGCACGACTCGCCGACCAGCGAGGTGCTGCTCGAGGAGTCGATCCTCGGCTGGAAGGAGTACGAGCTCGAGCTCATGCGCGACACGGCCGACAACACCGTCGTGGTCTGCTCGATCGAGAACGTCGACCCCGTGGGCGTGCACACCGGCGACTCCATCACCGTCGCACCCGCCCTGACGCTCACCGACCGTGAGTACCAGAAGCTGCGCGACATCGGCATCGACATCATCCGCGCCGTGGGCGTCGACACCGGCGGCTGCAACATCCAGTTCGCGGTGAACCCCGAGAACGGCCGCATCATCGTCATCGAGATGAACCCGCGCGTCTCGCGGTCATCGGCGCTGGCCTCGAAGGCGACCGGCTTCCCGATCGCCAAGCTGGCGGCCAAGCTCGCACTCGGCTACCGGCTCGACGAGATCCCCAATGACATCACGGGTGTCACCCCGGCGAGCTTCGAGCCGACCCTCGACTACGTCGTCGTCAAGGTGCCGCGGTTCGCGTTCGAGAAGTTCCCGGCCGCCGATGCGACACTGACGACCACCATGAAGTCCGTCGGTGAGGCGATGGCCATCGGACGCAATTACGCGACGGCGCTGCAGAAGGCGCTGCGCTCGCTCGAGAAGCGCGGTTCGAGCTTCCACTGGGGCGAGGAGACGCGCACGGTCGGCGAGCTGCTCGAGATCTCGAAGACGCCCACCGACGGCCGCATCGTCACGCTGCAGCAGGCGCTGCGCAAGGGCGCGACGATCGAGCAGGCGTTCGAGGCGACCGCCATCGACCCGTGGTTCCTCGACCAGATCGTGCTGATCAATGAGGTGGCCGAGATCGTGCGCACCGCGCCGGAGCTCGACGCCGACGTCATCCGCTACGCCAAGGAGCACGGCTTCTCGGACGCGCAGATCGGGCAGCTGCGCGGCATCTCCGAGGCCGAGGCGAGCGCGATCCGTCGTGAGCTCGACGTGCGCCCCGTGTACAAGACCGTCGACACCTGCGCGGGGGAGTTCCCGGCGCTCACCCCGTACCACTACTCGAGCTACGACAGCGAGACCGAGGTCGCCCCGTCCGAGCGGACCAAGGTGGTCATCATCGGCTCGGGGCCGAACCGCATCGGCCAGGGCGTCGAGTTCGACTACTCATGCGTGCACGCGTCGTTCGCGCTGTCGGATGCCGGGTACGAGACCGTCATGGTCAACTGCAACCCGGAGACGGTCTCGACCGACTACGACACCTCGGACCGGCTGTACTTCGAGCCGCTCACCCTGGAGGACGTGCTCGAGGTGCTGCACGCCGAGGCCCAGAGCGGCACCATCCTCGGCGTCGTATGCCAGCTCGGCGGGCAGACCCCGCTCGGCCTCGCCAAGGGGATCGAGTCCGCCGGCTACACGGTGCTCGGCACCAGCCCCGCCGCGATCGATCTGGCCGAGGAGCGCGAGCTGTTCTCGCGCCTGCTCGATGACGCCGGTCTCGTCGCCCCGCGCAACGGCACAGCGATCGACGTCGAGGGCGCGGTGCGCATCGCCGAGGAGATCGGCTACCCGGTTCTCGTCCGTCCCAGCTTCGTGCTCGGCGGCCGCGGCATGGAGATCGTCTACAGCACCCCGGCGCTGCGCGACTACTTCGTGCGCACCGCCGGCGAGGTGATCATCGAACAGGGCAAGCCGCTGCTGGTGGACCGGTTCCTGGACGACGCGATCGAGCTCGACGTCGACGCACTGTACGACGGCACGGACCTGTTCATCGGCGGGGTCATGGAGCACCTCGAGGAGGCCGGCATCCACTCCGGCGACTCGAGCTGCACCCTGCCGCCGGTCTCGCTCGGTCGCACCGACGTCGACCGGGTCCGCGAAGCGACGCTCGCCATCGCGCAGGGCGTGGGTGTGCGCGGACTGCTGAACGTGCAGTTCGCCATCAGCGCCGGCGTGCTCTACGTCATCGAGGCGAACCCGCGCGCCAGCCGCACGGTGCCGTTCGTGTCGAAGGCGCTCGGCATCCCGATGGCGAAGGCCGCCAGCCGCATCATGGCGGGAGCCACGATCGCCGAGCTCCGCGCAGAGGGGATGCTGCCCGAGCAGGACGGCTCCCGGGTCCCGCTGGACGCACCGGTCGCCGTGAAGGAGGCGGTGCTGCCGTTCAAGCGGTTCCGCACCGCCGACGGCAAGACCGTCGACTCCGTGCTGGGGCCCGAGATGCGCTCGACGGGCGAGGTCATGGGCATCGACCGCGACTTCCCGACCGCGTTCGCGAAGAGCCAGGCGGCCGCCTACGGCGGGATGCCCACCTCGGGGACGGTGTTCATCTCGGTGGCGGATGCCGACAAGCGCGCCGTGATCCTGCCGGCGCACCGTCTGCAGCAGCTCGGCTTCACCCTCGTGGCGACCGAGGGGACCGCCGAGATCCTGCGCCGCAACGGCATCGACGCCGCGGTGGTGTCGAAGTTCAGCGAGACCCGCGAGTCGGGGCAGCGCAACATCGTCGACCTGATCAACGACGGCGAGATCGACATGATCGTGAACACGCCCAGTGGCGGCGCGGCCCGCGCCGACGGCTACGAGATCCGTGCGGCCGCGGTCGCCGCGGACAAGGCGCTGTTCACGACCATCGCGACCCTCGGCGCGGCGGTCAGCGGGATGGACGCCGCCGGCACCGGTTTCGCGGTGCGCAGCCTGCAGGAGTACGAGCTCGACCGGAAGGCCGCGGTGTGACGACGTCGTTCGGCGCGCGGCTGCGGGCCGCCATGAACGCGCACGGTCCGCTGTGCGTGGGCATCGACCCGCATGCCGCGCTGCTCGAGCAGTGGGGTCTCGATCAGGATGCCGACGGCGTGCGCGCCTTCGGACTGGCGGTGGTCGAGGCGGCGGCAGGACGTGCCGGGATCGTGAAGCCTCAGGTGTCGTTCTTCGAGCGATTCGGCTCGCGCGGGTTCGCGGCGCTGGAGGACGTGCTGTCGGCGGCGCGCGAGGCAGGACTGATCGTGATCGCCGACGCGAAGCGCGGCGACATCGGGTCGACCATGGCGGGTTATGCGGCCGCCTGGCTCGGCTCAGGGTCGCCCCTGGAGGCGGATGCCGTCACGGTGAGTCCGTACCTGGGACCGGAGTCGCTGCGCGACACCCTGACCTCCGCTGTGCGGGAGCAGAAGGGCGTGTTCGTGCTCGCGGCGACCAGCAACCCCGAGGCCGCGGCGCTGCAGACCGCGCGGACGGTCGACGTGGCCGCCACCGACGAACAGACGGTCGCGCAGCGTGTCGCGCGCGATGTGACCTGGGTGAACGGCTCTGCCGCCTTCGACGGCGATCTCGGGCCGGTCGGTCTGGTGATCGGCGCCACTGTCGACCGCGCCGAGATGGGCCTGCACGACGGCCTGCTCACCGGCACACCGCTCCTGGCTCCCGGATTCGGCGCGCAGGGCGCGACTCCCGAAGACCTCGTGGCGCGCTTCGGCGCCGTCGCGGGCAATGTGCTCGCCAGCGAGAGCCGCAGCATCCTCAGCGCCGGACCGGACGGGATCGCGGATACGATCGACGAACGGGCCGCACGCTATCGGGAGGTGCTGGGTGGCTGAATCACGCGTTGTCCCAGAAGTCGATCGGG
Organism: Microbacterium sp. NPDC058345; assembly: GCF_042723855.1. Lineage (NCBI taxonomy): Bacteria > Bacillati > Actinomycetota > Actinomycetes > Micrococcales > Microbacteriaceae > Microbacterium > Microbacterium sp. NPDC058345. The sequence continues at coordinate 357,075 of NZ_JBHXIG010000002.1, read as the reverse complement.
TGGCTGCCGCTCAGCGCGCACTGCAGAGGCGTCGCGCGCGGGCCTCGCTCAAGCGCGATCTGACCACGCGTGTCGTCACGCCGCAGGAGGTGCTGCGCCGCGCGACCGCCGACCACGACTCGGATGCCGCCACGATGCGCGTCACGGACTTCCTGATGGCGCTGCCCGCGATCGGCTCCGGCAAGCGCGACCGCATCCTCGACGAGCTCGGCATCTCGCCGGTGAAGCGGCTCGGCGGGCTCGGCGTGCGCCAGCTGGCCGCGCTGTCGACCTGGCTCGATCGCCGTTTTCCGGCGGCGGTGCCCCGCGCCGGCCGCAGCCGGCTGCTCGTGCTCGCCGGTCCCACCGCCGTGGGCAAGGGAACCGTCGCCGCGCACATCCGCGCCCATCATCCCGAGATCCACCTGTCGGTGTCGGCGACGACGCGCGCGCCGCGACCGGGCGAGGTCGACGGGGTGCACTACTACTTCCTCGACGATGCCGAGTTCGATCGGCTCGTCGCCGCAGGCGAGCTGCTCGAGTACGCGGTCGTGCACAACAGGCACCGTTACGGCACCCCGCGTGGACCGGTCGACGCGGCGCTGGCCGAGGGCCGCACCGTCCTGCTCGAGATCGACCTGCAGGGCGCGCGGCAGGTGCGCGCCGCCGAACCCTCGGCGACCCTGATCTTCCTGCTGCCGCCCTCATGGGACGAACTCGTGCAGCGGCTCGTCGGGCGGGGCACGGAGGATGCCGAGGAGAGGTCGCGCAGACTGCGTACTGCGCGGGTCGAACTGGCCGCGCAGAACGAGTTCGATTACCGCGTGGTGAACGCCGACGTCGCCACCGCCGCCCGCGAGGTCGTAGAATTGTCTTCTGTCGCCGCGCGCTGAGCCGCTCGCGCGCGCGAACGCACCGACTTCGCGACGATCCCGTCGCCTGATCAGGAGGTCCACCATGGCCGGAACCAACCAGGGCATCATCGATCCGCCGATCGACAACCTGCTCGACCGCGTCGAGTCGAAGTACGAGCTCGTGATCTACGCGTCGAAGCGCGCCCGTCAGATCAACGACTACTACTCGGACCTGCACGAGGGGAACCTCTTCGACAACGTCGGACCGCTGGTCGACTCGTCCGTCGAGGACAAGCCGCTCACCATCGCGCTGCACGAGATCAACGAAGACAAGCTTCGCATCCGTCACGCCGAGTGACATCCGCCCTGTGAGCCGCCGACGTCCGGTATCGGATGTCGGCGGCTTCCTGCACACTGGCGTCGAGCCCGCCGGCTCCGCCCGACCCCGACCGTTGGAGCACCGATGAGCGCCCTGCGCCTGTTCACGTCCGAGTCCGTCACCGAAGGCCACCCCGACAAGATCTGCGATCAGATCTCGGACAGCATCCTCGATGGCCTGCTCGCCGTCGATCGAGGTTCGCGGGTCGCCGTCGAGACGCTCGTCACCACCGGTCTCGTGCACGTGGCGGGCGAGATCCGCACCGAAGGGTACGTCGACATCCCCACCATCGTGCGCGACGTCGTCAACGGCATCGGGTACACCTCGAGCGACACCGGCTTCGACGGCTCGTCCTGCGGCGTGAGCGTGTCGGTGGGGGAGCAGTCCTCGGACATCGCGCACGGCGTCGACCGGGCCCAGGAGCGGCGCGACGGGGGTTCCACCGACCCGCGCGACGAACTCGGCGCCGGCGACCAGGGCATCATGTTCGGCTTCGCTACGAGCGAGACCCCGCAGCTCATGCCGATGGCCGCGTGGACCGCGCACCGCATCGCCGAGCGCCTCACCGAGGTGCGCCGCTCGGGCGAGCTCGACTTCCTGCGCCCGGACGGCAAGACCCAGGTGACCCTCGGTTACGACGGCTTCACCCCGAAGACCGTGGACGCCGTCGTGCTCTCGACCCAGCACCACCCGGACGTCTCGCAGGACGAGCTGCAGGCACTGGTGCGCGAGACGGTCATCGATCCCGTGCTGGCGCAGACCGGACTCGACCTCGCCGATGACCTGAAGTACTACATCAATCCCGCGGGGCCCTTCGTCACCGGCGGTCCGAAGGGCGACGCCGGGCTGACCGGGCGCAAGATCATCATCGACACGTACGGCGGAGCCGCCCGGCACGGCGGCGGCGCGTTCAGCGGCAAGGACCCGTCGAAGGTGGACCGCTCCGGTGCGTACGCGATGCGATGGGTCGCCAAGAACGTGGTGGCCGCCGGCCTGGCCGAGCGCGCCGAGGTGCAGGTCGCCTACGCGATCGGCGTGGCGCGCCCGGTCGGACTGTACGTCGAGACCTTCGGCACCGGCCGCGTGTCGGACGAGACGATCACCGGGGCCATCACGGAGGTGTTCGACCTGCGACCGCAGGCGATCATCGAGGAGCTCGACCTGCTGCGTCCGATCTACGCTCAGACCGCGGCGTACGGCCACTTCGGTCGCGAGCTGCCCGACTTCACCTGGGAGCGCACCGACCGGGCCGAGGACCTGCGCCGCGCCGCCGGAGTCTGAGGCCCGGATGACCGACGGGGGCCGGCGCATCGCCCGCGTGCTCATCGACTCGCCGCTGCCGCAGCTGGATCGGCTGTTCGACTATGCCCTTCCCGACGCGTTCGGCGACGTTCCCCTCGGAGTGCGCATCAAGGCGCCGCTGCGCACCGCAGGGCGCGTGATCGACGGCTACATCGTCGAGATCGACGACGAGCAGGATGCCACGCGCCCGCTGTCCGATGTCGAGGCGGTCGTGTCACCCGTCCCGGTGCTTCCGGAGCGGCTGTACCGGCTCGCGCGCCGGGTGGCCGACCGCGCCGCGGGCGCCGCATCCGACGTGCTCCGACTCGTGATCCCCAAGCGACAGGTGCGTGTCGAGAAGGCGTGGCGACCGGTCGAAGAGGCGACGCGGCCCGAGGCCGCGGCGGTCAGCGCCGCGCGCGAGGTCATCGCGCAGTACGGTGGCCTGCAGCAGCTTCTCGATGACCGGGGGCGCGCCGCGGTGGAGGCCGTTCCCGGCCTCGACGCCGGCCTGCCGCGGTGGGCGCACCTGCTGGCATCGGCGGCCGCCGTCACCCTCGCCGACGGCGCCTCGAGCGTGCTCGTGGTGCCCGATCACCGCGACCAGGAGCTGCTGCTCACCGCCCTGCAGCGACTGCTTCCCGCCGACGCGCTGATCCGCCTCGACGCGCGCCAGCCCAATCCCGACCGCTACCGTGCTTTTCTGCGCACCCTGGACGCGGCGCCGTGCGTCGTCGTCGGCAACCGCTCGGCGGTGTACTCGCCGGTGCGCGCCGGGCTGGTGGCGCTGTGGGACGACGGCGACCCTCTGCTCGCCGAGCCGCTGTCTCCGTATGTGCACGCCCGCGATGCCGCGCTGGTGCGCCGGGAGCAGGAGGGCAGCGCTCTGCTGCTGGCGGGGCACACCCGCACCAGCGAGACCGAGCGACTCGTGCAGCACGGCTGGCTCACCGAGGTGACGGCCACCCGACGCACCTCGCCCCGCGTGGTGCTGAGCACGCCCCAGGAGCTGGAGCACACCACCCAGCGGGTGCCGTCCAGCGCCTTCGCCGCGGCGCGCGCCGCCGCCGAGGACGGGCCCGTGCTCGTGCAGGTCGCCCGACCCGGTTTCGCACCGTCGCTGGTCTGTGCGCAGTGCCGTAACCCCGCGCGCTGCGCGCACTGCGGCGGACCACTCGGAGCCCGTCGCCGAGGCGCCGTCCCGGTATGCGGATGGTGCGGCCGCGGGGCGAACGCGTGGCACTGCGGCGAATGCTCATCCACGCAGGTGCGACTGGCGTCGTCGGGCACGGAGCGCACCGCCGACGAACTGGGCAGAGCGTTCCCCGGGGTGCGGGTCATCGTCTCAGACGGCTCTCACCCGGTGACGAGCGTCGACGACAAGCCGGCCCTCGTCGTCGCCACCCGCGGTGCGGAACCGCTCGCACCGGCCGGCTATCGAGCGGTGATCCTGCTCGACGGTGCACGCATGCTGCAGGCACCGGAGCTGCGCATCGGCGAGTCATGCCTGCGCTGGTGGTCGAACGCCGCCGCCCTCGCGGCGCAGGGCGCGCCCGTCCACCTCGTCGGCGTGAACGGGCCGGTCGCCAAGGCGCTGGCGACCTGGAGCCACTCCGGCTACGCGCGCAGTGAGCTCGAGGCGCGCGCCCCACTGCACATGCCGCCGACCGCCCGCGTCGCGCAGATCGACGGTCAGCCGGCATCCGTGCAGCGCGCTCTGGACGCGCTGAAGCCGCTCGGGGTGACCGGACCGGCCGTGCTCGGCCCTGTACCGCTCGACGACGACGGTCGGGTACGTGCGCTGGTGCGCTTCGGCTACGCGCACGGCAGCGCCGTCGCTTCGGCCCTGCGCGCCGTGGTCGTCGCGGATGCCGCGCAGAACCGCCGCGGCCGGGGCCGCGTGCGGGCCTCGCTCTCGGTGCACCTCGATATCCTCGAACCAGAGCTCTGACACTCGACCCTCCGGAGTACCTTCATGCGCCTCGTCTTCGCCGGCACCCCCGCCGTCGCGGTGCCCGCCCTGCGCGAACTCGCCACCGAGCACGAGATCGTCGCGGTCGTCACCCGTCCCGACGCGCCCCTCGGCCGCAAGCGGGTCCTCACGCCGTCACCGGTGGCCGTCGCCGCCGAGGAGCTCGGGATGCCGGTGATCAAGACCGCTCGTCTCGACGGCGACGTGACGGCGCGCATCACCGCACTGCACGCGGATCTGGGGGTGATCGTCGCCTACGGCGGCCTGGTGCGGGAGCCGCTGCTGTCGGCACCGTCGCACGGCTGGATCAACCTGCACTTCTCGCTGCTGCCACGATGGCGGGGCGCCGCACCCGTCCAGCACGCGCTGATCGCCGGTGACACCGAGATGGGGGTCAGCGTGTTCCAGCTGGTACCCGCCCTCGACGCCGGAGACCTGTTCGCCTCCACGCCGGTCTCCGTGCCGTCCGCGGCGACGGCGGACGACGTGCTCGGCATCTTCGCCGAGGAGGGTGCATCGCTCACCCGCGACGTGGTCAGCGGAATAGCGGACGGGTCGGCGGTCGCGGTGCCGCAGCACGGTGTCCCGACGCTCGCCCCCAAGCTCACGCTGCAGGACGGCCTGCTCGACTGGACCGCGCCGCTCGCCGAGGTGTTCGCCCGCTTCCGCGGCGTCACCCCCGAACCCGGCGCCCACACCACGATCGCCGGCGATCGGCTCAAGGTGCTCGCCGCAGCACCGTCGAACGACGCTCCGCTCGAGCCCGGCCACCTGCGCGCCACGAAGACGGCGCTGCTGGTCGGGACGGCGACGGCACCTCTCGCCGTGACCCGAGTGCAGCCCGCCGGCAAGGGCGCGATGGCGGCCACCGACTGGTGGCGCGGGCTGCGCGCCGACGAGACGACCGTGCTCGGCAGCGGTGGGAGCGGCGCATGAGCCGTGACCCGAGGCAGCCGGCTCGCGGCGTTCGCGGTGGCGGTAGCCCGCGCTCGCGCACGGTGCAGCCGGCGCGCTGGGTGGCGTACGACGTGATCAGGGCCGTGTCCGCCTCGGACGCCTACGCCAACCTGCTGCTTCCGACGCTCATCGGCGAGGCGCGGCTGGATGCGCAGGACGCCGCGCTGGCCACAGAGCTGGCATACGGAACTCTTCGCCGCCGCGGCAGCTACGACGCGGTGATCGGTCTCGCCGCGGGTCGGCCGGTCGACCAGATCGATCCCGCTGTGCTCGACGCCCTGCGTCTGGGGACGCACCAGCTGCTCGCCACGCGCGTGGCGCCGCACGCCGCCGTGAACGAATCGGTCAACCTCGTCGCCGCGGAGGTGGGGCGCGGGGCATCCGGCTTCGCCAACGCCGTGCTTCGCCGCATCGGCCGCGATGATGCGCAGACCTGGCAGCAGCGCATCGAAGACACCGCCCGGTCCGATGATGAGCGCTTGGCACTGCGCACCGCACACCCCGTGTGGGTGATCCGAGCCCTGCGACGCTCCCTCGCGGCGGAGGGCCGCGCCGACGAGCTCGATGCCCTCCTCGAGGCGGACAACGCCTCACCCGAGGTCACGCTCGCAGCCCTGCCGGGCCTCGCCGAGCGCGGCGCGCCCGCCCGACTCTACGCTCCCACCGCCTTCGGCTCACCCGGTGGCGATCCGCGTCAGGCGATCGAGCGTGCCGGCGGCCTCGTCCGCGTGCAGGACGAGGGCTCGCAGCTGGTGGCACTCGCTCTCGCAGCCGCGCTGCCCGTGCGAGCAGGGGAGCGGTGGCTCGATCTGTGCGCCGGACCCGGCGGAAAGACGGCGCTGCTCGGCGCGCTGGCGCACCGCGACGGAGCCCGCCTCGAAGCCAACGAGGTCGTGCCCGCACGCGCAGGGCTGGTGCGCAACGCGGTGCGGCCGCTGCCGATCGACGTCCCCGTCCACGAACGGGACGGCCGGGAGCTCGCCGCGCAGCATCCGGGGGCGTTCGACCGCATCCTCGTCGACGCCCCGTGCACCGGTCTCGGCGCCCTGCGCCGCCGCCCCGAGGCGCGCTGGCGCAAGTCGCCCGCCGACGTCGCCGAGCTCGTGCCCCTGCAGACGCAGCTGCTGGATGCCGCGGTCGACGCCCTCGCGCCCGGCGGGATCGTCGCCTACGTCACGTGCTCCCCGCATCTCGCCGAGACCGGCGGGGTGGTCGACGACGTGCTGCGCCGGCGCGACGACGTCTCCGAGCTCGACGCCAAGGCCGTCGTGACCGAGCTCGCCGTCTCGCCCATCGACCTGGCCGGCGACGGCGACCGCGTACAGCTCTGGCCGCACCGGCACGGCACCGACGCTATGTTCCTCGCGCTGCTGCAGCGCATCCCGAAGGAAGGATGACACCGTGAGCGGTTCCGTCGACCACACCGCAGGCCTCCCCGAGGCTCCGCGCATCAACCCGAGCATCCTCGCTGCCGACTTCGTGAACATGCAGGCCGATCTGGCGCGCATCGCCACGGCGGACTTCGTCCACGTCGACGTGATGGACAACCACTTCGTGCCGAACCTCACCTTCGGACCGCAGATGGTGGAACGGATCCAGGCGACCAGCCCCATCCCGCTCGACGTGCACCTGATGATCACAGACCCCGACCGGTGGGCACCCGGGTACGCCGAGCTGGGTGCGGCCAGCGTCACCTTCCACCTCGAGGCCGCGACGGATCCGGTGACGCTCGCCCGGCGACTGCGCGGCATCGGCGCGCGGGCGGGCGTGGCCGTCAAGCCGGGAACGGCGGGGGAGGCACTGTACGACATCCTCGACGAGTTCGACCAGATCCTGGTGATGACCGTCGAGCCCGGGTTCGGGGGACAGGGCTTCATGGCTGAGACCATGCCCAAGCTGCGTGCCCTGCGAGACGAGGCCCGCCGACGGGGATCCGACGTCTGGCTGCAGGTCGACGGCGGCGTCTCCGAGGACACCATCGCCCAGGCCGCCGAGGCCGGGGCGGACACCTTCGTCGCCGGTTCCGCCGTCTACGGCGCCGACGACGTCGCGGCCGCCGTCACCCGTCTCCGGGAGCGCGCCAGAGCGGCTAGCCTGGAATCGTGAAGACATTCGACGAGCTGTTCGCCGAGCTCCAGAGCACCGCGCAGACCCGGCCCGAGGGCTCGGGCACGGTGGCGCAGCTGGACCGTGGTGTGCACGCGATCGGCAAGAAGATCGTCGAAGAGGCCGCCGAAGTGTGGATGGCCGCCGAGTACGAGTCGAGTGAGAACGCCGCCGAGGAGATCTCGCAGCTGTTGTACCACCTGCAGGTGATGATGCTCGCCAAGGGTCTGAGCCTGGAGGACGTCTACCGACATCTGTGACGCATCCCGTCCCAGACCGTTCGATCCGAAAGACCCTCATGCTGCGCATCGCCGTTCCGAACAAGGGCTCGCTCTCCGAGACCGCTGCCGAGATGCTCGCGGAGGCCGGCTACACCGGCCGACGCGATGCCAAGACCCTGCACGTCGTCGACGCCGACAACGGCGTCGAGTTCTTCTACCTCCGCCCCCGGGACATCGCCACCTACGTGGCGTCCGGCGCCCTCGACGTCGGCATCACCGGCCGGGACCTGCTGCGCGACGTGCGCCAGGACGACGCCCGCGAGATCGAGCAGCTCGGGTTCGCGCGCTCGACGTTCCGCTTCGCCGGCCCTCCCGGACGGTTCAGCACGATCGACGAGCTGCACGGCGTTCGCGTGGCGTCCGCCTATCCCGGACTGGTCGACGACTTCCTGCGCGAGCACGGCGTCGAGGCCGAGCTGGTCTCGCTGGACGGCGCGGTGGAGTCGGCCGTGCGCCTGGGCGTCGCCGACGTGATCGCCGACGTCGTGGAGACGGGAACGACGCTGCGTCAGGCGGGCCTGGAGATCTTCGGGCCCGTGATCATCGAGTCGGAGGCCGTGCTGATCAGCCGCCCCGGCGAGCCGGAGGGCACCGACACGCTGCTGCGCCGGCTGCGCGGCGTGATGGTGGCCCGCCAGTACGTGCTGCTGGACTACGACCTGCCCGCGGAACTCGTCGACGAGGCGGTCAAGATCTCGCCGGGCCGCGAATCCGCGACGATCTCGCCGCTGCGCGACGCCGGCTGGGTGGCCGTGCGGGTGATGATCCCCCGACGCGGGATGAACCGGGTGATGGACGACCTGTACGCCCTCGGCGCCCGTGCGATCCTGGTCACCGCGATCCACGCGGCGAGGCTCTGATGACGCTCGCCGCACGCGTCATCCCCTGTCTGGACGTCGCCGCCGGGCGCGTCGTGAAGGGCGTGAACTTCAAGGATCTGCGCGACATGGGAGATCCGGTCGAGCTCGCCGCGCACTACGCCGCGCAGGGCGCCGACGAGATCACGTTCCTCGATGTCACCGCCACGGTCGACGCCCGCGCCACCACCTACGACGTCGTGCAGCGCACCGCCGAGAAGGTCTTCGTCCCGCTGACGGTCGGCGGGGGAGTGCGCGGCGTCGACGACGTCGCCCGGCTGCTGTCGGTCGGCGCCGACAAGGTCGGCGTCAACTCCGCGGCGATCGCGCGGCCGGCGCTGATCGAGGAGATCGCCGACCGCTTCGGCGCCCAGGTGCTCGTCCTGTCGCTCGACGTCACGCGCGCGAGCAGCACCCGCTCCGGCTTCGTCGTGACCACCCACGGCGGACGCACCCGGACGACCCTGGACGCGCTGGACTGGGCGCGCGAGGCCATCGAGCGCGGCGCGGGCGAGCTGCTGGTCAACTCGATCGACGCCGACGGCACCAAGGACGGCTTCGACCTCGAGCTGGTCGGACTCATGAGGGAATTGTCGTCGGTGCCGGTGATCGCGTCCGGTGGCGCGGGAGCTGCGGAGCATTTCGCACCGGCGATCGCGGCGGGTGCGGATGCGGTGCTCGCCGCCAGCGTGTTCCACAGCGGACAGCTCACCGTCGGCGACGTCAAGGACGCCCTGCGCGCTGCGAGGGTGGTGGTGCGATGAGCACGCTCGACGACGACGTCGCCCGCGTCGCCTGGAACGCCGACGGACTGGCGCCCGTGGTGGTGCAGCAGTTCGACACGCGAGAGGTGCTCATGCTCGCGTGGATGGATGCCGAAGCGCTGCGTCGCACGCTCAGCGGAGGGCGCGCCGTCTACTGGTCGCGGTCACGGCAGGAGTACTGGCGCAAGGGCGACACCTCCGGCAACACGCAGCGTGTGCACGGCGTCTCTGTCGACTGCGACGGCGACACCATCCTCCTCGCCGTCGACCAGCACGGTCCCGCCTGCCACACCGGCACCCGAACCTGCTTCGACGGACGCGAGCTCACCGTGCCGTCGGCGGACGACCGATGAGCATCCTCCGTCGCGGCCGGAGCATCTGCGTGCTCGGCTTCCTTCTCGCGGGCGGTGTCGGCATCATCTCCTCGACGCAGACCTGGCTCACCGTGCAGCGCGCGGATGCCGGTGAGCCGCTGGCCGTCGCCGGCGCCGACATCGTGCCGCTGCTCGCCCCGCTGTCGCTCGCCGTGCTCGCTCTCGGCGCCGTGCTGGCGATGACCGGGCTGGTGCTGCGTCACGTGTTCGCCGCACTGGGGGCCGGTGCCGCGGTCGTTCTCATCCTCGGCACCGTCCCGCTGATCGCCGCGCCGCCGCAGTCCGCCGTGACGGCGGCCGTCACCGACGCCACCGGTCTGGCGGGGGAGCAGGCGATCGGTGAGATCGTCGCTCGCATCGAACCATCCCCGTGGCCGTCCGTGGCACTGGTGTGCTGGATCGTGCTGCTCGCGGCATCCGTGCTCACCGTCGTCTCCGCGCGGCGGTGGAAGACGGGGGGACGGCGCTACCGCACGGCTTCCGCGTCGCATGTGCACACCGCCGGCCCGCTGGATCCCGTCGACTCCTGGGACGAGCTGTCCCATGGCGACGATCCGACGGACCGACCCCGATAGACTGAACCCGACGCTGAGCTTCCTGGAGGAGAACATGGCCAACCCGATCACCGACCCCGGACACGGACACTCGCCTGCTGCCTGGACGGCCGTGATCATCATGCTCGTCGGCTTCACCGCCGGCACCGTGTTCTTCTGCATCAACCAGCCCGTCGGCGTATGGATCTCGGCGGCGGTCATCGTGATCGGCGCGATCGTGGGCTGGGCGCTCGCGAAGGCCGGTTACGGAGTGAAGGGCCCGAAGTACGCGCCGAAGGCGCACTGATGGTCCTCGCCGACCTGACGGCCGGCGCGGTCGAAGACGCCGAACGGCGAGCGGTCTCGCGTCCGCTCGCCGAGGTGGAGCGCGATGCGCTGGCCCGCCCCGCGGCACGCGACGCCCTCGCGGCGCTGGCGCCCGCCGACCGGGTCAAGATCATCGCCGAGGTCAAGCGCGCGAGCCCGTCCCGCGGCGCGCTGGCCGAGATCCCCGATCCCGCGCTGCAGGCGTCGCTGTACGAGCAGGGCGGAGCGTCCGCCATCAGCGTGCTGACCGAGGGGCGGCGCTTCGGCGGCAGCCTGAGCGATCTCGAAGCCGTCACTGCCCGGGTCGACGTGCCGGTGCTGCGCAAGGACTTCATCGCCACGCCGTACCAGGTGTTCGAGGCGCGTGCCGCGGGCGCCGATCTCGCCCTGCTGATCGTCGCCGGCCTGCAGCCGCGCGTGCTGGCGGACCTGCATGCGCTGATCCTGCAGCTGGGAATGACGCCGCTGATCGAGACCCACTCCGCCGAGGAGCTGGAGGTGGCGATCGATCTGGGCGCCACGCTGATCGGCGTGAACGCCCGCGACCTGAAGACGCTCGAACTCGATCGTGACCTGTTCGCCCGACTGTCCGAGCGCATCCCCGACACGGCGATCCGGGTGGCGGAGTCCGCCGTGCTCGCACCCGACGACGTTCGTCGCTACCGCGAAGCAGGAGCTGACGTGGTGCTCATCGGCGAGGCGCTGGTCACCGGAGACCCGGTGACCACTCTGCACGGCTTTCTCGAGGCAGGCTCGACCCCGGTTCGAGCACGGAAGGAATCGACGTGAGTCTTCGCGACCAGCACGGGCCGTTCTTCGGTGATTTCGGCGGCCGCTACATGCCCGAATCGCTGATCGCCGCGATCGATGAGCTGACGGCCGCCTACGAGGATGTCATCGCCGACCCGGTGTTCCGCGATGAGCTCGCCGAGCTGCTGCACTCCTACGCAGGGCGCCCTTCGCCGATCACCGAGGTGCCCCGCTTCGCCGAGCACGCCGGTGGCGCGCGCGTGTTCCTCAAGCGCGAGGACCTCAACCACACCGGGTCGCACAAGATCAACAACGTGCTCGGCCAGGCGCTGCTCACCAAGCGCCTCGGCAAGACCCGCGTGATCGCCGAGACGGGCGCCGGCCAGCACGGCGTCGCCACCGCCACCGCCGCCGCGCTGTTCGGCCTGGACTGCACGATCTACATGGGCGAGGTGGACACCGAGCGGCAGGCGCTGAATGTCGCGCGCATGCGACTGCTGGGTGCTGAGGTCGTCGCGGTGACGACGGGGTCGCGCACCCTGAAGGACGCCATCAACGACGCCTACCGCGACTGGGTCGCGACCGTCGAGACCACCAACTACATCTTCGGCACCGCGGCGGGTCCGCATCCGTTCCCCGCCATGGTGCGCGACTTCCAGAAGATCATCGGAGAGGAGGCCCGCGAGCAGCTGCTCGCCGAGGCCGGGCGCCTCCCGGATGCAGTCGTGGCCTGCGTCGGCGGAGGGTCCAACGCCATCGGCATGTTCGACGCCTTCCTCGACGACGACGCGGTGAAGCTATACGGCGTCGAGGCCGCCGGCGACGGTGTCGACACTCCGAGGCACGCGGCGTCGATCGAGCGCGGTCGGCCCGGCGTGCTGCACGGAGCACGGACCTACGTGCTGCAGGACGAAGACGGTCAGACCACCGAGTCGCACTCGATCTCCGCGGGCCTGGACTATCCCGGGGTCGGCCCTGAGCACTCCTGGCTGGCCGACATCGGTCGCGCCGAGTACGTCCCGGCCACCGACGACGAGGCCATGCAGGCGCTGCGCCTGCTCAGCCGCACCGAGGGCATCATCCCGGCGATCGAATCGGCGCACGCCCTCGCCGGTGCCGTGCGCCTGGGCCGCGAGCTCGGCCCCGACGGCATCATCGCCGTGTGCCTCTCGGGCCGTGGAGACAAGGACATGGACACCGCGGCGCGCTACTTCCACCTGTACGACGAGGAGAACGCCGGATGACGCGCGTCGAGGCCGCGATCGCTCGCGCGCAGTCCGAGGGTCGCGGCGCGTTCATCGGCTACCTGCCGGTCGGCTTCCCGGACCTCGAGACGAGCATCCAGGCCGCCGTCACCCTCGCGCGCAACGGCGTGGACATCATCGAGCTCGGCCCGCCGTACTCCGACCCGGTGATGGACGGCGCGATCATCCAGGAGGCCACCCAGCAGGCCCTCGCGAACGGCTTCCGGATGCGCGACCTCTTCACCGCGGTGAAGGCGATCAGCGACCAGGTCGACGTGCCCGTCGTGGTGATGACCTACTGGAACCCCGTGCTGCAGTACGGCGTCGACCGCTACGCGGACGACCTGCTCGCCGCGGGCGGCGCCGGCCTGATCACGCCCGACATCACGCCCGAAGCCGCGGGGGAGTGGGTCGCCGCCAGCGAGCGCACCGGACTCGACCGCATCTTCCTGGCCGCACCGACCTCGACCGATGAGCGCCTCGACCTGGTGATCTCCTCGTCGACCGGGTTCGTCTACACGGTCTCGACGATGGGCATCACCGGCGAGCGGACCGCGCTCGATCAGGCGGCGCGCACACTGGTCGACCGCCTTCGCGCCAGGGGAGCGGCTCGCGCCTGCGTCGGCATCGGCATCTCGACCGCCGAGCAGATCGCCGGAGTCATCGACTACGCCGACGGTGCGATCGTCGGCACCGCGCTCGTCCGGGCGCTCCGCGACGGCGGCCTGGATCGCCTCGCCGAAACCACCCGAGCACTCGCCGGCGGCACGCCGTCGGCGCGATTCGACACAGGAAACTAGACTCACTCTCATGTCCCTCGCGCTTCACAGCACCTTCTCGGGCGTGCTCACCAGCATCCCGAGCCCGCCGGTCAGCTACATCGACATCCCGCTGTTCTCCTGGAACCTGCGGATTCACTTCTACGCGCTGTGCATCATCGCGGGCATCATCGCGGCGGTGCTGCTCACGAACCACCGCCTCACCCGGCGTGGCGCCGAGAAGTGGGTCGTGATCGACATCGCGATCCTCGCCGTGCCGATCGCGATCATCGGTGCGCGCATCTTCCACGTGCTCACCCACCCGAACTTCTACTTCGGCCCGGGCAAGAACACCTGGAACCCGTTCGAGCCGGGCTCGGTCTGGGCGATCTGGGAGGGCGGCATCGCCATCTTCGGTGCGCTGCTCGGCGGCGCGGTGGGCGCATGGCTGGGATGCCGCTGGACCGGCATCCGGTTCTGGACGTTCGCCGACGCCCTCGCACCCGGACTGCTGCTCGCGCAGGCCATGGGCCGCTTCGGCAACTGGTTCAACCACGAGCTGTTCGGCCTGCCCACCGACCTGCCGTGGGGCCTCGAGATCGAGTCCACCAACCCCGCCTTCCCCGCCGGGCTCGAGGAGGGCACACTGTTCCACCCGACGTTCCTGTACGAGGTCGTCTGGAACGGTCTCGGCGTGCTCGTGCTCCTCTGGCTGAGCCGCAAGCTGTACTTCCAGTGGGGCCGACTGTTCGCCGTCTACCTGATCTGGTACAGCGCCGGCCGCATCCTCTGGGAGTCCATCCGCATCGACCCCAGCGAGGTCATCCTCGGCCTGCGCAGCAACGTCTGGGCCGCGATCATCGGCGTGATCGTCGGCATCGTGATCGTCATCGTGCAGACCCGCCGCCACACCGGCGTCGAGCCGTCGCCCTACGTGCCGGGGCGAGTGCCCGCCGGCGACGATGTACAATCGCAGGACAATCCCAGCGAGTACGTCGACGTGAGCGAGCCTCCGATCGACGAAGTCGCCGCAGGAGCATCCGCCACAAGCACCGCTCCCTCGAGCGGGGACGGCGCCCGATAGCCGTCTCGCGTCGCGAGAGAACCATCACACTGAACGAGCGGGCCAACGTCGTCCCCCGGGTTCATCGAGATCTGAGGACGGTGACTGGTGTACTTCCAGCCTCCCTACGGCGCCTCCGGCGCCTACCCCCCGAAGCAGGGGATGTACAACCCCGCCCACGAGAAGGACGCCTGCGGCCTGGCCATGGTCGCAACGCTCCGCGGGGAACCCGGCCACGACATCATCGCGCTGGCGCTCGAAGCGCTGCGCAACCTGGAACACCGCGGTGCGATCGGCTCTGACGCCGGCACCGGTGACGGCGCAGGCATCCTCACGCAGATGCCGGACGCCTTCCTCCGGGCGGTGACGGACTTCGACCTCCCGCCCCTCGGTGAGTACGCCGCAGGCCTCGCGTTCCTCCCCCGGGAGTCGAGCGCCCGCCGCGAGCAGAAGGCCGGCATCGAGCGCATCGCCGCCGAAGAGGGCCTCGTCGTCCTCGGCTGGCGCGTCGTCCCCACCGCGAACGAGAACCTGGGCAAGCTCGCCGACGAGGCGCGCCCTGCGTTCGAGCAGCTCTTCCTCACGCGTCCGGGCAGCGGCGCACGCGACGCCTCGTCGCCACTGGTCCTCGACCGCATCGCCTACCGCCTCCGCAAGCGCGCGGGTCACGAGCTGGGCGCTTACTTCGTCTCGCTGTCGGCCCGCACGCTCGGCTACAAGGGCATGGTGACCACCCTGCAGCTGGAGCCGTTCTATCCCGACCTGCAGGACGAGCGCTTCGCGTCCGAGCTCGCGGTGGTGCACTCCCGGTACTCGACGAACACGTTCCCGTCATGGCCGCTCGCGCAGCCGCTGCGGATGCTCGCGCACAACGGTGAGATCAACACCGTCGGCGGCAACCGCAACTGGATGCGTGCCCGTCAGTCGCAGCTCGCGTCCGAGCTGCTCGGCGATATCCGCCCGCTGCTGCCGATCTGCACGCCGGGCGCCAGTGACTCGGCCTCGTTCGACGAGGTGCTCGAGCTGCTGACGCTCACCGGGCGCAGCCTGCCCCACGCCGTGATGATGATGGTGCCCGAGGCATGGGAGAAGCAGGCCGACATCGACCCCGATCTGCGCGCGTTCTACGAGTACCACGCGAACCAGATGGAGCCGTGGGACGGGCCGGCCGCGCTCATCTTCACCGACGGCACTCAGGTGGGCGCCACCCTCGATCGCAACGGTCTGCGCCCGGGGCGCTGGACCGAGACCACCGACGGCCTCGTCGTCATCGGCAGTGAGACCGGCGTGCTGGAGTTCGCGCCGGAGCGCATCAAGCGCCGTGGCCGTCTGCAGCCGGGCCGGATGTTTCTCGTCGACACCGCACAGGGCCGCATCGTGGAGGACGACGAGATCAAGCGCGAACTCGCGACCATGCACCCGTGGCGGGAATGGCTCGACGGCGGCGCCGTCCGGCTGGCGGACCTGCCGGAGCGCGAGCACATCGTGCACCCCGCCGCGTCGATCACCCGCCGGCAGCGCACCTTCGGCTACACCGAGGAGGAGGTGCGCATCCTGCTCACCCCGATGGGGCAGAACGGGGCCGAGCCGCTCGGCGCCATGGGCAGCGACACACCGATCGCGGTGCTCAGCGAGCGCCCCCGCCTGCTCTTCGACTACTTCGTGCAGCAGTTCGCGCAGGTGACCAACCCGCCGCTCGACGCCATCCGCGAAGAGGTCGTCACCAGCCTGCGACTCGGCCTCGGACCGGAGCGCAATCTGCTCGACTGGGGGCCGGAGCACGCGCGCACCGTCACGCTCGACTTCCCCGTGATCGACAACGACGAGCTCGCCAAGATCCGGCACATCGACCGTGCCCTGCCCGGGCGGTCCAGCGCGACCATCCGCGGGCTCTACCACTTCGACGCGGGCGCGCACACGATGCAGGAGCGCCTCGAGGAGATGTGCGCCGAGGTGGATGCGGCGATCGAACGCGGCGCGGAGCTGATCATCCTCTCCGACCGCGACTCGAACAAGGACCTCGTGCCCATCCCGTCGCTGCTCATGGTCGCAGCCGTCCACCATCACCTCATCCGCAACGAGAACCGCATGAAGGTCGGCCTGATCGTCGAGGCGGGCGATGTGCGCGAGGTGCACCACGTGGCGACGCTGATCGGCTACGGCGCCTCCGCCGTGAACCCGTACCTGGCGATGGAGACCGTCGAGCACCTGGTGCGCACCGGATACATCACCGGTGTGAACCCGGAGAAGGCGGTGCGCAACCTCATCTACGCTCTCGGCAAGGGCGTGCTGAAGATCATGTCGAAGATGGGCATCTCGACGGTGTCGTCGTACGCCGGCGCCCAGGTGTTCGAGGCCGTCGGTCTCAGCCAGGAGTTCGTCGACGCGTACTTCACCGGCACCGAGACCAAGCTCGGCGGCATCGGCATCCAGGACGTGTTCGCCGAGAACCAGGCGCGTCACGACTTCGCCTACCCGGAGGACTCCGCGGCACGAGCCCACGAGCGGCTCTGGACCGGCGGCGAGTACCAGTGGCGCCGCGACGGATCGCCGCACCTGTTCAACCCGGAGACCGTGTTCCGCCTCCAGCACTCGACGCGCACCCGCCGCTACGACATCTTCCGCGAGTACACCGCGCTCGTCGACGACCAAGCACGCGAACTGAAGACGCTGCGCGGTCTGCTCGAGCTGCGCACCGGGGAGCGGCCGCCCGTGCCGCTCGACGAGGTGGAACCGGTCAGCGCGATCGTGAAGCGATTCTCGACCGGTGCGATGAGCTATGGCTCGATCTCGCAGGAGGCGCACGAGACGCTGGCGATCGCGATGAACCGGCTCGGCGCGAAGTCGAACACCGGCGAAGGAGGAGAGGACCCCGAGCGCCTGGTCGATCCTGAGCGCCGCAGCGCGATCAAGCAGGTCGCCTCCGGGCGGTTCGGCGTGACCAGTCAGTACCTCACCGAGGCCGACGATCTGCAGATCAAGCTCGCCCAGGGTGCCAAGCCCGGTGAGGGCGGTCAGCTGCCGCCGCAGAAGGTGTATCCGTGGGTCGCGCGCACGCGCCACGCGACCCCGGGCGTCGGGCTGATCTCTCCGCCGCCGCACCACGACATCTACTCGATCGAGGATCTCAAGCAGCTGATCTTCGACCTCAAGCGGGCCAACCCGAAGGCGCGGATCCACACCAAGCTGGTCAGCCAGTCCGGCATCGGCGCGGTCGCCGCAGGCGTGGCGAAGGCGCTCAGCGACGTGGTGCTCGTGTCGGGTCACGACGGCGGCACCGGGGCGAGCCCGATGAACTCGCTGAAGCACGCCGGTACGCCGTGGGAGCTCGGGCTCGCCGAGACGCAGCAGACGCTCATGCTCAACGGGATGCGCGACCGGGTGGTCGTGCAGGTGGACGGTCAGCTCAAGACCGGCCGAGACGTCATCATCGGCGCGCTTCTGGGCGCTGAGGAGTTCGGATTCGCCACCGCACCGCTGGTGGTGAGCGGCTGCATCATGATGCGCGTGTGCCACCTGGACACCTGCCCGGTCGGCGTCGCCACGCAGAACCCTCTGCTGCGCGAGCGTTTCACCGGCAAGCCGGAGTTCGTGGTGAACTTCATGGAGTTCATCGCCGAGGAGGTGCGGGAGATCCTCGCCGAACTCGGCTACCGCTCGCTCGACGAGATCATCGGCCGCGCCGAGCTGCTGCGCACGGATGCGGCCATCCGGCACTGGAAGGCCGACGGGCTCGATCTGACGCCGATCCTCGAGGGACCCGTCTTCCCGGCCGGCGAGCCGCGTCGCAGCGGGCGGGAACAGGACCACGAGCTCGGCAGGCACTTCGACACGACGCTCATCGAGATGTCCGCCGAGGCGCTGGACAGCGGATCACCCGTGGTCATCGAGCTGCCGATCCGCAACACCGAACGGGCCGTGGGCACGATGCTCGGCCACCACGTCACGACGAGGTACGGCGCGCAGGGACTGGCCAGGGAGACGATCGACGTCACACTGCACGGCACGGCCGGGCAGTCGCTGGGCGCCTTCCTGCCGTCCGGCATCGCCCTGCGGCTGGAGGGCGATGCGAACGACTACGTCGGCAAGGGACTGTCGGGCGGTGACATCACCATCCGTCCGTCGCGCGCATCCGTCTTCGAGCCGCACCGCAACGTGATCGCCGGCAACGTCATCGGCTACGGTGCGACCGCGGGCACCATGTTCATCTCCGGCGTCGTCGGTGAGCGGTTCCTGGTGCGCAACTCGGGAGCGACCGCGGTCGTCGAGGGCGTGGGCGACCACGCGCTGGAGTACATGACCGGCGGCACGGCGGTGATCCTCGGCGACACCGGCCGGAACCTCGGTGCCGGCATGTCGGGAGGCGTCGCCTACATCCGCGGCCTCAGCTCCGCGCGGGTGAACGCCGAAGCGCTGTCGAGCGGCGAGCTGGTGCTCGGGCCGCTGGATCGCGCCGACGTCGAGGTGCTCCGCAGCCTGCTCATCGAGCACGTCGAGCGCACCGCTTCGCCACTGGCGTCCGCGATCCTCGAGGACTTCGACGCCGCTCAGAACGAATTCACCAAGGTGCTGCCGCGCGACTTCGCCGCTGTGCGCACCATGCGCCAGGAGGCGGAGGCGGCGGGCATCGACCCCGACGGCGAAGCCGTCTGGAACCGGATCCTGGAGGTGACCGGTGGCTGACCCCAAGGGCTTTCTGAAGACGACCGAACGCGAGCTCCCCGCACGCCGCCCCGTTCCGGTGCGCATCATGGACTGGAAAGAGGTCTATGAGCCGGGCGATCGTGCGGTGCTGAAGCGCCAGGCCGGTCGCTGTATGGACTGCGGTGTGCCGTTCTGCCATTCCGGATGCCCGCTGGGCAACCTCATCCCCGAGTGGAACGATCTGACGTGGCGCGGTGAGGGCCGCGCCGCGATCGATCGTCTGCACGCGACGAACAACTTCCCCGAGTTCACCGGCCGGCTCTGCCCGGCACCGTGTGAGAGCGCCTGCGTTCTCGGCATCAACCAGCCTGCCGTGACCATCAAGCAGGTCGAGGTCTCGATCATCGACGAGGCCTTCGCACGGGGATGGGTCGAGCCGCAGCCGCCGCAGCGGCTGAGCGGCAAGACGGTCGCCGTCGTCGGGTCGGGTCCGGCGGGGCTCGCCGCCGCACAGCAGCTCACCCGGGCCGGCCACACCGTGGTCGTCTACGAACGCGACGACCGCATCGGCGGGCTGCTGCGGTACGGCATCCCCGACTTCAAGATGGAGAAGCGCCATCTCGAGGAGCGTCTGCGTCAGATGCAGGCCGAGGGAACGCGGTTCCGTGCCGGCGTGGAGATCGGCGTCGACATCAGCTGGGACGACCTGCGCGCGCGTTACGACGCCGTCCTCCTGGCGACAGGATCGACCGTTCCCCGCGACCTGCCGATCCCGGGGCGCGACCTGCCCGGCGTGCACTTCGCGATGGAGTACCTCGTCGAATCGAACAAGGCCGTCGCGGGCGATGACGTCCCGAACCAGATCACGGCCGAGGGCAAGCACGTCGTCGTCATCGGCGGCGGCGACACCGGCGCCGACTGCATCGGCACGGCTCACCGTCAGGGCGCGCTGAGCGTCACGAACCTCGCGATCGGGCGTCAGCCCGGCGCCGAGCGTGCCGACCACCAGCCCTGGCCGACCATGCCGACCCTCTTCGAGGTGCAGTCGGCGCACGAGGAGGGCGGAGAGCGTCATTACCTGGCGTCCACCGTCGAGTTCCTCGCCGACGCTGCCGGAGCAGTGCGGGCGGTGCGCGTCGCCGAGACCGAGTTCATCGATGGCCGGCGCGTGCCCAAGAGCGGCACCGAGCGTGAGATCCCAGCGGATCTCGTGCTGATCGC
Organism: Microbacterium sp. NPDC058345; assembly: GCF_042723855.1. Lineage (NCBI taxonomy): Bacteria > Bacillati > Actinomycetota > Actinomycetes > Micrococcales > Microbacteriaceae > Microbacterium > Microbacterium sp. NPDC058345. Next base: position 336,731 of record NZ_JBHXIG010000002.1, on the reverse strand, counting down.
GATGGGCTTCACCGGTCCCGAGACGTCGACGTTCGGCGGCGACACCCGGCCTGCGACCTCCGACCGTGGCGCCTTCGTCCGCGACGGTGACTACACCACGTCCGAGCAGGGCGTGTTCGTCGCGGGGGATGCCGGACGCGGTCAGTCGCTGATCGTGTGGGCCATCGCCGAAGGCCGCGCCGCGGCATCCGCCATCGACAGGCACCTGATGGGCTCCACGGTGCTGCCCGCTCCCGTGACGCCCACGGATGTCGCGCTCAGCGTCCAGCCCGCGTAGGCTGAGCGCGGCAGCGTCGCCAAGTCCCCTTTCCCCCTCTCACCCTGGAGAAGCCGTTGAGACGCGCGAAAATCGTGGCCACGCTCGGGCCTGCAACCTCGACCTATGAAACGGTCCGTGCCCTGATCGAGGCGGGAGTGGACGTCGCACGGCTCAACCTCAGCCACGGCGACTACTCGGTGCACGAGGCGAACTACGCCAACGTCCGCCGCGCCGCCGAGGACGCGGGCCGGGCGGTCGCGGTGCTCGTCGACCTGCAGGGTCCGAAGATCCGTCTCGGTCGGTTCGAGGACGGTCCGTACGAGCTCGCCGTCGGCAATGTGTTCAAGATCACCACCGAGGAGATCACCGGCAACCGCGAGATCTGCGGCACGACCTTCAAGGGCCTGCCGCAGGACGTGAAGCCGGGCGACTTCCTGCTGATCGACGACGGCAAGGTGCGCGTCGAGGTGATCTCGACCGACGGAACCGTCGTCACCACGCGGGTGGTCGTCGCCGGTGCGGTGTCCAACAACAAGGGCATCAACCTCCCGGGCGTCGCCGTGAACGTGCCGGCGCTCAGCGAGAAGGACGAGGACGACCTGCGCTGGGGCCTGCGCACGGGTGCGGACATCATCGCGCTGTCCTTCGTCCGCAACGCGAGCGATGTCGAGCGCGTGCACGAGATCATGGCCGAGGAGGGCGTGCGCGTCCCTGTCATCGCCAAGGTCGAGAAGCCGCAGGCGGTGGACGCTCTCGAGGAGATCGTCGACGCCTTCGACGGCATCATGGTCGCCCGTGGCGACCTGGGCGTCGAGCTGCCGCTCGAGGCCGTGCCGATCGTGCAGAAGCGCGCGGTGGAGCTCGCACGCCGCAACGCCAAGCCGGTCATCGTGGCGACCCAGATGCTCGAATCGATGATCTCGAGCCCGGTGCCGACGCGCGCCGAGACCTCGGATGTCGCCAACGCCGTCCTCGACGGTGCGGACGCCGTGATGCTCTCGGGCGAGACGAGCGTGGGCGACTACCCGGTCGTCGTCGTCGAGACGATGGCGCGCATCATCGAGTCGACCGAGGAGCACGGTCTGGAGCGAATCCAGCCGCTGACGAACAAGCCGCGCACCCAGGGTGGCGCGATCACGCTCGCCGCTCTCGAGGTCGCCGAGTTCGTGGAGGCGAAGTTCCTCTGCGTGTTCACGCAGTCGGGTGACTCGGCGCGCCGCCTGTCGCGGCTGCGCTCCCGCATCCCGATGCTGGCCTTCACGCCCGAGCCCGCCATTCGCCGCCGCATGGCGCTGACCTGGGGTCTGCAGTCGCGGCTCGTCGACCTGGTCGAGCACACCGATGCGATGTACCACCAGGTGGACGACTATCTGCTCGGTGAAGGACTGGCCGAGGAAGGCGACAAGGTCGTGGTGATCTCCGGTTCGCCTCCCGGGATCATCGGCTCCACGAACGACATCCGCGTGCACAAGGTCGGCGACGCCGTCGGCGGAGCGGCGCCCGTGTACAAATCGCGCGCCTGATCGCGTTCCACGAAGGGGCGAGGTGACCACCTCGCCCCTTCGCCACACCCAAGGCACGGGAGGAGCAGAGAATGGACCCGCACCGCAGCTTCGACCTCGCACCGTGGAGCGTCGGCTGGTCGGCATGGACCGACGAGGCACAGGCGCGCCGGGAATCCGTCTTCGCGCTGTCGAACGGCCACCTGGGGTGGCGTGGCACTCTGGATGAGGGTGATCCCTGCGCCGTGCCGGGGACGTACCTCAACGGCGTCTTCGAGGTGCACCCGATGCCGTACGCCGAGGACGGGTACGGCTATCCCGACAGCGGGCAGAGCGTCATCAACGTCCCCGACGGCAGCATCATCCGCCTGCTCGTGGATGACGAGCCGTTCGACATCCGCACGGGGCGGCTCGAGCGTCATGAGCAGATCCTCGACTTCCGCACGGGGACGCTGCGCCGAGAGGTCGAGTGGACCGCTCCGAGCGGCCGTTCCCTCCATCTCGTGTCCGAGCGCCTGGTCTCGCTGACGCACCGCGCCGTGGCTGCCGTGCAGTACGAGGTGACCGCGCTCGGTGGCCCGATCGCGGTCACCGCGCTGTCGGACATCGTCGCCAACGAGCCCCTGCCGGAAGTCCACCCCGACGAGCGTGTCCAGGGCCCGCTGCGGCACCCGCTCGAAGCGGTCGATCGCTTCGCGACGGATCGGGGAGCGACGCTGCTGCACCGGACCAAGGGCAGCGGGATCGGCGTGGCCGTGTCGATGACGCACGACCTCGGCGACGGCGACGCGACGGTCGTCGTGGAAACGTCCGAGGACCTCGCTCGCACCACCATCGGCGCCCACCTCGCGAAGGGCGAGAGTCTGCGCTTCACCAAGATCGTGGGGCACGAGTGGTCCGCGTCGCTGACTGACGCGGCTCTGCGTGATCGGGTCGAGGCGGCGGTCGCGGCCGGGGGCGAACTCGGATGGAACGGTCTTCTCGCCGAGCAGGAGGCCTACCTCACCGCGTTCTGGTCGATCGCCGACGTGCGGATCGAGGGCGCTCCGCGACTGCAGCAGGCGGCGCGATTCGCCCTGTTCCAGGTGCTGCAGTCCGCCGCCCGGCTCGAGGGGCGTTCCATCCCCGGCAAAGGACTGACCGGCCCCGGCTATCAGGGGCACATCTTCTGGGATGCGGACTCGTTCGTGGTGCCCGTCCTCAGCCACGTCGCACCGGATGCCGCGCGCGAGGCGCTGCGATGGCGGCACGCCACACTTGATGACGCGCGCGCCCGCGCCGAGCACCTGCACCTGGGAGGAGCGGCGTTCGCCTGGCGCACCATCGACGGCAAGGAGGCGTCAGGGTACTGGCCGGCGAGCACCGCCGCCTTCCACATCAACGCCGACGTCGCGGCCGCGCTCGTCGCGCACGTCCGCGTGACCGGTGACACCCACCTCGAGCGGGAGATCGGCGTGGAGCTGCTGGTGGAGACCGCGCGACTGTGGATGGCGCTCGGGCGGTGGGACCTCGACGGCGGCTTCCACATCGACGGTGTCACGGGGCCCGACGAGTACACCGCGATCGTCGACGACAACGCCTTCACGAACCTGATGGCGCAGCAGAATCTGCGCGGCGCTGCGGACGCCGCGCGTCGCCATCCGGACCGGGCGCGCGCGTTCGCAGTGGATGACGCGGAGGTCGAGAGCTGGCAAGGCGCGGCGGACGCCGTGGTGATCCCGTTCGACGCCCGCCGCGGGGTGCATCAGCAGTCCGCGGGGTTCACGGAGCACGCGCGCTGGGATTTCGAGGGAACGGAGCCGGGGCAGTACCCCCTGCAGGCGCATTTCCCCTACTTCGATCTGTACCGCAAGCAGGTCGTGAAGCAGGCGGACCTCGTCCTCGCACTGCAGTTCGCGCACGAGTGCTTCACGCCGGAGCAGACGGCACGCGCGTTCGCCTACTACGAGCAGCTGACCGTGCGGGACTCGTCGCTGTCGGCCTCGGCGCAGGCGGTCATCGCGGCGTGGGTGGGTCATCTCGACCTCGCGATGGATTACCTCACCGAGGCGGCGACGATCGATCTCGACGATCTGCGCGACGACATCGATGACGGTCTGCACATCGCCGCACTCGGCGGAGTGTGGACGGCCCTCATCCGTGGATTCGGGGGAATGCGCGAGGACGCGGACGGCCTGTCGTTCACCCCTCGCCTCGCGGCGCCCATGACCGGGCTGGCGTTCGGCATCCGGGTGGACGGCGACATCCTTCGAGTCGAGGTGTCTGCGGACGCGACCCTGTACTCACTCGAGGGGGAGGTGCCGCTGACGATCCGCCACTTCGGCCGCGAGGTGGTGTTGCAGCCGGGCGATCCCGTGCGCCTGACGACTCCGCCGCTGGCCGATCCCGGACCGGCGCCGACCCAGCCGCGTGGCCGGGCGCCGCGCGAGATCCTGCGCAGCGGCCCTGTCGAGTGACGGCCGGTCGCGACGAAAGGGCGTCGTTTCTCGGTGCCGGCGGTGGGACTCGAACCCACACGTCCTCTCGGACAAAGCATTTTGAGTGCTCCGCGTCTGCCATTCCGCCACGCCGGCTCGTGTGTTGCGTCTTCGACTGTAGCGCAGCCATGCGCATCCGCCGGCCCATGCGCACGCGCTTCCTCCGGGCAGGGGCGAGTCTCCCGTAGGATGGACGGGTGACCGAAGAACAGCCTGAGCAGCCCACGGCATCCGCACCCCGACGCGTCGTCGTCGCCGAGGACGAGTCGCTGATCCGCCTCGACATCGTCGAGATCCTCCGCGACAACGGCTTCGACGTCGTGGGAGAGGCCGGAGACGGCGAGACGGCTGTCCAGCTCGCCACCGAGCTGCGTCCCGACCTCGTCATCATGGACGTGAAGATGCCCCAGCTCGATGGCATCAGCGCGGCCGAGAAGCTGCACAAGAACAACATCGCCCCGGTCGTGCTGCTCACCGCGTTCAGCCAGAAGGAGCTCGTCGAGCGCGCCAGCGAGGCCGGCGCCCTGGCGTACGTCGTCAAGCCGTTCACGCCCAATGATCTGCTCCCGGCGATCGAGATCGCGCTGGCCCGTCACGAGCAGATCATCACGCTCGAGGCCGAGGTCGCCGACATGGTCGAGCGCTTCGAGACCCGCAAGCTCGTCGACCGGGCCAAGGGCCTGCTCAACGAGAAGATGGGTCTGTCGGAGCCCGAGGCGTTCCGATGGATCCAGAAGGCGTCGATGGACCGCCGTCTCACGATGCAGGACGTCGCCAAGGCGATCATCGAGCAGCTCGCGCCCAAGAAGTCCTGATCGGGCGGCGACGCCGCACCCGCGAAGGTTCTCGAGGACCTGTCAGCCTCCGGCCGGCAGGTCCTTGATCATGTTGGTGATGCGGATGGTCGAGCAGCGGCGCCCCTGATCGTCGGAGACGACGATCTCGTGCACCGTCATGCTGCGTCCGAGGTGGATCGGCGTGCAGACGCCGGTGACGATGCCGCGGGTGGCCGAGCGCGTGTGGGTCGCATTGATGTCGATCCCCACCGCGAGGCGGCCGGGGCCGGCGTGCAGGTTGGCGGCCATGGACCCGAGCGATTCGCCGAGCACGACGTACGCGCCGCCATGAAGCAGCCCGACCGGCTGGGTGTTCCCCTCGACCGGCATGGTCGCCACACATCGCTCCACCGAGAACTCCACCCACCGCAAGCCCATCTTCTCGGCCAGGGCACCCATGCCGCGCTCAGCGGCCCATTCGAGTCCGGGGGTCGGGGTGGGCTCGGTCACGCATCCTCCTCAGCGAGTGTCCGTCGTGCTCGTTAGGCTTGCAGAGTGACGGACTCCGCAAAGCCTACCCTCATGGTCGTCGACGGCCATTCGCTCGCGTACCGGGCGTTCTTCGCCCTGCCGGTCGACAACTTCACCACCAGGGACAATCAGCACACGAACGCCATCTACGGCTTCCTGTCGATGTTCGTGAACCTCATCAAGGCTGAGAAGCCGACGCACCTCGCCGTCGCGTTCGACACCTCCCGGCACTCGTTCCGCACCGACGTGTACGCCGAGTACAAGGCGACGCGCTCCGAGACGCCGCAGGAGTTCCGCGGACAGATCCCGCTGCTGCAGGACTGCCTGGCGGCGATGTCGGTCCCGGTGCTCACCAAGGAGGGCGTTGAGGCGGACGACATCCTCGCCACGCTGGCGACCCAGGGTGCCGAGCAGGGTTTCGACGTGCTCGTCGTCTCGGGGGATCGCGACACGATCCAGCTGGTGAACGACGAGATCACGCTGCTGTATCCGTCGGTGCAGGGCGTCTCGCAGCTCAAGCGCTACGACCCCGCCGCCGTGGTCGATCGCTACGGGGTGCGTCCCGAGCAGTATCCCGACATCGCCGCGCTGGTCGGTGAGACGAGCGACAACCTCCCCGGCGTCCCGAAGGTGGGGGAGAAGACCGCCGTGAAGTGGCTGACCCAGTTCGGCTCGCTCGACGAACTGCTCGCGCGGGCCGACGAGATCAAGGGCGTCGTCGGCGGCAACCTGCGCGAGCACATCGAGGACGTGCGGCGCAATCGGCAGCTCAACCGGCTGCTGCGGGATGTGGAGCTGCCGGTGGGACCGGGCGAGATCGCTGTCTCGCCGATGGACGCGCAGGCCGTGCGCGACATCTTCGCCCGCCTCGAGTTCCGTACTCTTCTGCCGCGGGTGTTCGAGGCCGTCGGCGCCGAGGATGACGGCGCTTCGACCGAGGTCGCCGTCGAGATGCCTGAGCCGGTGCAGGCGGATGCCGCGTCACTGGCGTCCTGGGCGTCCGCGCAGGACGGGCCTCTCGGCGTCACCGTGGTCACGGCGGGCGGTGCGCCGGTGCGCATCGGCGTGGCCGATGAGAGCGAGCTCTACGAGTGCGACTGGTCGGACGAGGCGGCGACCGACCTGCGCGGCTGGCTGGAATCCGATGCTCCGAAGGCGATGCACGACGCCAAGCCTCAGGTCAAGGCGCTGCTGTCCGCCGGGGTGCGTCTGGGCGGGCTGGGCGACGACACGCTCCTGGGCGGCTGGCTGATGCGGCCGAGCTTCCCCGACAAGACCCTGGGCAACCTCATCGAACGCTATCTCGGTGAGAAGCTGCCCGAGGCCGACCCGAGCCAGCTGGTGCCGGAGCAGGAGGGCGCCACTCCCGCACAGGAGGCGTGGTTCACGCTGCGCGCCTCGACGGCGATCCGCGCGGCCATGCCCGAGAGCGTCGCATCCGTGCTCACCGACATCGAGCTGCCGTCGCTGATGACTCTCGCCGACATGGAGCTCGCGGGGGTCGCCGTGTCGCACTCCGTGCTGGCGGAGTTCTCGGCCGAGCTCGCCACCCGCGCCGATGCGATCGCGCAGGACGCCTACGCGACGATCGGGCATGAGGTGAATCTCGGATCGCCGAAGCAGCTGCAGGAGGTGCTGTTCGAAGAGCTCCAGCTGCCCAAGACCCGCAAGACGAAGACCGGATACTCGACGGATGCCGCGTCGCTCGCCGACATCCAGGAGAAGGCGCCGCATCCTTTCCTCGAACAGCTCTCGCAGCACCGTGAGGCGACGAAGCTGCGCCAGATCATCGAATCGCTCGACACCGCCATCCGTGCCGACGGGCGCGTCCACACCACCTATGTGCAGACCGGCAGCCAGACGGGCCGGCTGTCGAGCACGGATCCGAATCTGCAGAACATCCCCGTGCGCACCGAGGAATCCCGCCGGATCCGCAGCGCGTTCCAGGTCGGCGAGGGGCACGAGACGCTGCTCACGGCCGACTACTCGCAGATCGAGATGCGCATCATGGCCCACCTGTCCGGCGATGCGGGTCTCATCGAGGCGTTCAACTCCGGTGAGGACCTGCACCGCTTCGTGGGCGCGCGGGTCTTCGGCGTCGAACCGGAGGACGTCACGCCGGCGATGCGCACCAAGGTGAAGGCGATGTCGTACGGCCTGGTGTACGGGCTCAGCGCCTTCGGGCTGTCGAAGCAGCTGCGCATCGAGCAGTCCGAGGCCAAGCAGCTCATGCTGGAGTACTTCGCCCGGTTCGGCGCGGTGCGCGACTATCTGCGCGCCTCGGTGATGAAAGCCAAGGAGGACGGCTACACCGAGACGATCTTCGGCCGCCGCCGCCCGTTCCCCGACCTGTCCAGCCCCAACCGGGTGCTGCGCGAGAACGCCGAACGCGCGGCGCTGAACGCCCCGATCCAGGGCAGTGCCGCCGACATCATGAAGATCGCGCTGTTCCGCATCCACGACGACCTCACCTCGCGAGGGCTCGCCTCGCGCGTGCTGCTGCAGATCCACGACGAGCTCGTGGTGGAGGTGGCGGCGGGGGAGTGGGATGCCGTGGACCGTGTCGTGCGGGATCGGATGGCCGGTGCGGCCGACCTGTCCGTGCCGCTCGATGTGCAGGTCGGCCGAGGTCGCAACTGGAACGAGGCCGCACACTAGGCCGCGATACGACTACCCGGTTCGCCGAAGCCGTCTCACGGCTAGGCTCGACGGCATGACTGCTGAACCTCGCACCCCGTCCGCGATCGACCAGGTCGCCGAGCGCTGGGTGGACACCCTTGTCGAGCTGTCGCCGGTCCTGGCCACGTACATCGGGCGCAACGAAGCGAACGGACGTCTCGACGACGTCAGTCCCGAGGGGCACGAGCGGGCGGTGTCGGCCGCGCGCTCCACACTCGCCGAGCTGGACGCCCTCGACCCGGTCGACCCGATCGACGCGGTCACCAAGACCGACCTGTCGGCCGAGCTGCGCCTGCAGATCGAGTTGCACGACGCGCGGTGGCATCTGCGCGATCTCAACGTCATCGCCTCGGCCCCGCAGGATTTCCGGCAGGCCTTCGACCTCATGCCCACCGCCAACATCGACGACTGGGCCGTGATCTCCGAGCGGCTCTCGGTCGTGCCGGAAGCGCTGAAGGGCTATACCGAGACCCTTCGCGAGGGCATTCGGCAGGGGGTCGTCCCCGCACGCCGTCAGGTCGCCGAGGTCGCCACGCAGGTGGCGCGGTACAGCGCCGACGACGGGTTCTTCGCCTCCTTCGTCGCATCAGCGGCGCCCGCCGACGGCCAGCTTCCGGCATCCCTCGCCCGAGACCTCGCCGACCACGCCAATGCCGCCCGCGTGGCGTACCACGAGCTGCGCGCGTTCCTCGCCGCGGAACTCGCGCCCGTCGCCGGCGAGCAGGATGCGGTCGGCCGTGAGCTGTACGCGCTGAACTCTCGCCGATTCCTGGGAGCGTCGATCGACCTCGACGAGACCTACGAGTGGGGGCGCGAGGAGCTTTCCCGCATGATCGCCGAGCAGGAGTCGATCGCGCACGAGATCCTCCCCGGCGCGACCGTCGACGAGGCCGTCGCCCATCTCGAGGCCGACCCGGCGCGCAAGCTGCACGGCACCGAGGCGCTGCAGCGCTGGATGCAGGAGACCAGCGACCGGGCGATCGCCGAACTGGGCGCCAGCCATTTCGACATCCCCGAGCAGATCCGCGCGCTGGAGTGCATGATCGCACCCACCCAGGAGGGCGGCATCTACTACACCGGCCCGACGGATGATTTCTCCCGCCCTGGGCGCATGTGGTGGTCGGTGCCGGAAGGCGTCACCGAATTCGACACCTGGCGCGAGCTGACCACCGTCTACCACGAAGGCGTTCCGGGTCATCACCTGCAGATCGCGCAGGCCACCTACAACCGCGCGGAGCTGAACACCTGGCGGCGCGTGCTGGCCGGCACCTCGGGTCACGCGGAGGGCTGGGCGCTCTACGCCGAGCGTCTCATGCAGGAGCTGGGCTACCTCGACGACCCCGCCGACCGGCTCGGCATGCTCGACGGACAGCGGATGCGGGCGCTGCGCGTGGTGCTCGACATCGGGGTGCATCTGGGCAAGCCCCGCCTCGACGGCGAGGGCATCTGGGATCACGACTACGCGCTCGAGATGATGCGACGCAACGTGAACATGCCCGACGAGTTCCGTCAGTTCGAGGTCAACCGCTACCTCGGATGGCCCGGGCAGGCGCCGTCGTACAAGGTCGGGCAGCGCATCTGGGAGCAGGTGCGCGACGCCGCGCGCGAGCGGCAGGGCGACGAGTTCTCGTTCAAGGACTTCCACAAGCGCGCCCTCGACCTGGGCGGCGTCGGACTCGACACGCTGCGCTCGGTCTTCGCCGTGTGAGCGGCGCGGGCGTCGCTGTCGCGCCTCTACGATGAGAGGATGCCGGATCCCGCGCTGCCGAGCCGATCATCGCTCGCCGCCCGCCTCGACGCCCTGCCGTTCTCCCGACCGCATCTTCGGGTGCTCACCGGCTCGGGGATCGGATGGGCGCTCGACGCGATGGACGTCGGTCTCATCTCGTTCATCATCGCCGCCCTCGCACAGCAGTGGGCGCTGACCCCGGCCGAGACCGGCTGGATCGCCTCGGTCGGCTTCATGGGGATGGCGGTGGGCGCGGGGCTGGGCGGCCTGCTCGCCGATCGCCTCGGGCGACGGCAGGTGTTCGCGATCACCCTGCTCGTCTACGGCCTCGCCACCGGCGCGAGCGCCCTGGTGGGCGGGATCGCCCTCCTCATGGTGCTGCGCTTCTTCGTCGGTCTCGGGCTGGGCGCCGAGCTCCCCGTCGCGTCCACCTACGTCAGCGAGTTCGCCCCCGCAGCCATCCGCGGCCGCCTCATCGTGATCCTCGAAGCCTTCTGGGCGGTGGGCTGGACGGCGTCCGCGCTGATCGGCTACTTCGTCATCCCGGCATCCGACGCGGGATGGCGGTGGGCGTTCGCCCTCGGCGCCGTGCCCGCTGCATACGCGCTGTTCGTGCGCTGGGCGCTGCCCGAGTCACCTCGATGGCTCGCATCACGCGGAAGGCTCGCCGAAGCGGAGCGCGTCGTCGCCACGCTGGAGACCGCCGCCGCCCTGCGCAACCGGGTCGCCCCGCAGCCGGAGCCCGCGGGGCGCGTGCTCGCGGATTCGTCGGCCGCGCGGGTGCGGATGCTGTGGTCGCCGGAACTGCGGTTGCGCACGGCCAGCCTCTGGCTGGTGTGGTTCTGCGTCAACTTCGCGTACTACGGCGCATTCATCTGGATCCCGACGATCCTCTTCACCGCCGGATACGACCTCGTGCGTTCCTTCGGCTTCACGCTGCTGATCACGCTGGCCCAGCTGCCCGGCTACGCCGTCGCCGCCTGGCTGATCGAGGTGTGGGGCCGGCGCCTCACCCTCTCCCTCTTCCTGACGGGTTCGGTCGTCTCGGCGATGCTCTTCGGCACCGCGGGCGACCCGTTCGGGATCATCGCGGCGGGCATGGCGCTGTCGTTCTTCAACCTGGGGGCGTGGGGCGCGCTGTACGCCGTCACGCCGGAGATCTATCCGACGTCCGTGCGCGCCACCGGCGCCGGCTGGGCGGCGGGCGTGGGGCGGATCGCCTCGATCATCGCACCCCTCGTCGTGCCGATGCTGCTGGGAGCCGGGGGAGCGTCGCTCGCCTTCACCGTGTTCGCGGCGTTCTTCGTGATCGCCGCCGTCGCGGCCTGGGGCCTCGTCGACCGCCGAGGAGCGGCGCTCGACGATCGCTGACGGACCGCCGCAGTACCGCGCGGCTCTAGGCTGGAAGGCATGGCAGCAGTGCGTTTCGTGGCGATCGGCGACTCCTTCACGGAGGGCGTGGGCGATGAGCTGCCGGACGGCCGGGTGCGCGGCTGGGCCGACATCGCCGCGCAGGGCTGGGCGGATGCCGTGGGACATCCGATCGAGTACGCCAACCTCGCGATCCGCGGTCGGCTGGCGTGGCCCATCGTCGAGCAGCAGCTCGAACCGGCACTCGCACTGCGACCGACCCACCTGTCGTTCAACGGCGGCGGCAACGACATGCTGCGCCCGAACACCGACATCGAGCACATCGCCGACGCGTTCAGCCGGGTGCTGCGTCGTTGCGACGAGGAGGGCGTACGCCTGATCGTGCTGTCCGGGGCGAACCCGAGCGCGCGTCTGCCGATGGGACGCCTGGTGCAGCGTCGCGGTGATGCGCTGTCGGCCGCCGTGCTGCGTCGCATCGAGGATCGCCCCGACGTCGTCCGCGCGCTGAACTGGCCCGACCGGGAGCTCTCGTCGCCGCAGTACTGGTCGGCGGATCGGCTGCACATGAACGCCTACGGCCACCATCGCGTCGCCGCCCGCGTGCTGGATGCGCTGGGCATGGAGCCGCCGGCCGAGTGGTGGTCGCCGGCGCAGCATCCGTCCGCGGGACCTGCGGGGCTCGCCTATTACCGCCAGTTCGTCGGCCCCTGGGTTCGGCGACGCGTGACCCGCACGTCGTCCGGAGACGGTCGCCTCGCGAAGCACCCCGTCTTGGTCGAGCGGGCGCCGCGATGAGCCGGGTCACCGGGATGCGGCTTCCCCGGCGCATCCTGCAGCTGTGCATCGGGGTGTTCCTGTACGGCATCGGGATCGCGTTCATCGTCCGTGGCGCGATCGGCGCGGCGCCCTGGGACGTGCTGACGCAGGGCATCTCCTTCCACGTGCCGCTGAGCTTCGGCGTCATCACCGTGCTGGTGAGTATCGTGGTGCTGCTGCTGTGGATTCCGATCAGGCAGAAACCCGGGGCCGGCACCGTCGTGAACGCTCTCTTCGTCGGCCCCTCGGCCGACGTCGGCTTCCTCGTGCTCCCGCGGCCCGACGTGCTGTGGCTGCAGGTGCTGTTCTTCCTCGTGGGCCTCACCGTGCTCGCCGCCGCGACCGGCATGTACATCGGCGCGCACTTCGGCCCCGGTCCGCGGGACGGGCTGATGACCGGGTTGCACGTACGGCTGGGGTGGCCGATCTGGGTGGTGCGCACCGCGCTCGAGGTGACGGTCGTCGCCGTCGGGTGGGCGCTGGGCGGCAACGTCGGCGTGGGGACCGTCGCCTTCGCGCTGCTCGTCGGACCGATGTGCCAGTTCTTCATGCGGATCTTCGCCGTGCGTCTGACCGGCGGCGAACAGCACGCCGGCGGTCACCGCGCCGATGCGGTGGCGGGCTGAGTCGATGGATCCATGGGAGATGCGGCCGCTGCCGGCCGGCACTGTGACGCTGCACGATGCGCGTCGCCGAGAGCATCGCGCGGTGCGTCTCGAGCCCTTCGAGATCGGGGTGTTCCCGGTCACCGAGGAGCAGTTCGCCGAGGTGCTCGGCATTCCCGCGCAGCATGCGCGCCGGCCTGCCCGGGACCTCAGCTGGCTGCGGGCGATCCGTTTCTGCAATGCGGCATCCGAGTGGGAGGGCTTCGACCCGGCGTATTCGTTCGACGGCGAGGACGTCACCTGGCACATCGACAGCGACGGCTATCGCCTGCCGACCGAAGCGGAATGGGAATACGCCTGCCGTGCAGGATCCACCGGGCCGCACTATGGACCGCTGGAGGAGATCGCGTGGACCGCGCTCGACGGCACCAGCACCCCGCAGGAGGTCGGCGGGCGTCTGCCGAATCTGAACGGGCTGTTCGATATGCTCGGCAACGTCTGGGAGTGGTGCTGGGACCTGCTCGATCCGGAGCGCTATGACGACTACCGGGTGTTCCGCGGAGGCGGCTTCGCCGACGACGCGTGGAGCGTGCGCGCTTCGGTGCGTCGCGGCGGTGGACCGCGGATGCATCACGACGACGTGGGGATGCGGCTCGCACGCGGTGGGTTCGACGGCCGGGACGCCGCTCAGGGATGGTCGGCGCGGTCGGATGTGGAACGCGGCGGCCGCGACGGCGCGCATCCGCTCGGCTGGACGCCACGACGATGACGAGAATGAGGGAGAACACGCAGATGCCGCAGCAGATCGAGGTCATCGTCTCGCAGGGCCGGGTCGGCGACCGGACATCGGGCGCACTGCCCGGTGCGCTGAAGACGGGACGGGCCCTGTCGGCGCTGCTCGACGTTTCGCCACGTCTCGTCGGCACGCCGACGGCGGCCGCGACGGATGACTGGTCGGAGTGTCTGCCGGCCGCATCCGCGACGCTCGACGGCCTGCGCGATGCGCTGTGCGACGCTCTCGATGCGGGTCGGGTGCCCGTGCTCGCGACCAACACGTGCGGCGCGAGCATCGGCACTCTGCCGACGGTCGCGCAGCGGTTCCCCGATGCGGTCGTGCTGTGGATCGACGCGCACGGCGACTTCCACACCCCCCGCACCACGGAATCGGGCTATCTCGGGGGCATGGCGTTGGCGGCCGCCTGCGGACTGTGGGACAGCGGACATGGAGCCGGCCTGAATCCCGAACAGGTGATCATCGTCGGCGGGCGCGACATCGACCCGGCCGAGGAAGAACTGCTCGACGCGCACGGGGTCACCGTCCTCAGCCCGGTGGAGAGCACCCCGCGGCGCGTGGCGGAGCTCGTGGCGGGCCGTGAGATCTGGATCCACGTGGACTGGGACGTGCTCGAGCCGGGATACATCCCCGCGGCCTACCGCGTGGGGGAGGGGATGCTGCCGCATCAGATCGCCGCGATCTTCGCCGCTCTTCCTGCCGGCCGGGTGCACGGCGTCGAGTTCGCCGAGTTTGAGGACGGCGACCTCGACGTGCCCGCGCATGTCAGCGTCGAACTGATCGTCGAGACGTTCCAGGCCCTCGGCCTCTGAGCCCAGGACCCGGCCGCCGCGGGCCGCGGACGAAGCGCCCCGTCACCCCACCGTGACGTCGGCGATTGCGACGGTGAGGAACCGACGCAGCGTCTCGGCGATCGGTGCAGCCCCGACGCCTTCGTCTCGTCGCTCTCCGAACAGCAGCCCGAAGAGGACGCCGGTGAGGAGATCGACCAGATCCATCGCCGTTCCCCCCGGGTCGCGCCCGCCGAGCGCGTCGATGAGCGTCGCGGCCCGGTCCCGCGAGAAGAGGCAGGAAGACAGTTGCTTGCGAAGCTCGGGGTCGTCCTCGACCTCGGGAAGCAGAGAGAATACGGCGAGTGCATGCTCGCGTCGATGGCCAGCGAGACGGTGCAGCTGGCTCTCCATGAATGTCGCGGCGCCAGCGGGGGTGATCTTCTCGGGCACCGGCGAGGCGTCGAACGCGGCGCGAGAGTGCTCGCGGATGCGCCGGATCGTTGCGGCGACGAGATCACGGCGACTGCGGAAATAGTAGGACGTGGAGCCCGTGGCGAGACCGGCTGCTCTGTCGACCGCCTGATGCGACAGCGCACGCGCTCCTCCGGCGGCGAGCACGGCGATCGCGTGGTCCGTGATCACCGGTCGACGGTCTCCGGGTCTGGCCATTTGGCTTCACCTCCCATTACTCTAGAGATATAGAGTAATGGATCATGAGATGGCGTCACCGCCGCCGCACCGCGAGCGAACCGCATCCTCTCGCGATTGCGGCCGTCGCCCCGTTCCGCGCCGCTGTTACACGCTCGGAGCTGGTCCTCGACGATGCACAGACCGCGGCCGTCGACGCCCTCAGCCGGCCCTTGCGCCGTGGCTGCTACCTCTGGGGAGATGTGGGCCGAGGTAAGACGCTGATCAGCGACATGTACTTCGCCTCCATTCCCACGGCGCAGAAACAGCGATTCCACTTCCACGGGTTCTTCCACGATCTGCAGAGCCTGATCGCCCACGAGCGTGAGCCGCTGGCTCGTTCGCTGCAGCGACTCATCGGAGGCAGCCGGGCCGTCCTGTTCGACGAGTTCCACGTGCATGATGTCGCGGATGGCGTCTACTTGTCCGCCGCCCTCCGAAGCCTTATGGATGACGGCGTGCTCATCCTGGCGACATCCAACTACCGGCCCGAAGACCTCATGCCCAACCCGCTTTTCCATGAGCGTTTCTTGCCGGCGATCCACCTCCTCCGCACCGAACTCGACGTGGTGCATCTCGGCGACGGCCGCGACTACCGCATCGGGCGGGCGACGTCGGCGACCGGGTTCGCGGCGGGGACCTGGCGCGTGCGGGCGCCTGTCGAGGCGAGTGGTCCCGCTCGTACACTCGACGCGGCCGGCCAGACGCTCAGGGCGCGCACGCTCGGTGACGGCATGGTCTTCACGTTCAGCGATCTCTGCGCACAGCCTCTCGGAGTCGTGCAGTACCTGTGGTTGGCGGAGCGGTTCCACGCGGTCATACTGACCGACGTGCCCGATCTCGCCATGGTCGACCGTGACCCTCTCGCGCGGTTCGCCCACCTCGTGGATGTGCTCTGCGATCGGGAAGTCCCGTTGCACGTCCGGGCCGCCAGCGAGCCCGACCGCCTGCTCGAAGCGTACAAGCCACCGCGCGATGCGAGGCGCATCGTCAGCCGGCTCGCGAGCCTACGCCGAGAGTAGGCGCGATACGCAGCGTTCGGAGATGCGCGGCTCGCGCATCTCCGAAGTGACCGCTCAGCGCGGCCGCCGCTCCGGATCGAGCCCCATCCGGATGCGTGTGCGTTTGCGCTCGACGATGATGAACACGGCTCCCAGCAGCCACAGCGGCACCTGGGTGAGGAAGGCGAGCCGGAACGCGTCGAGAGAATACGTGTCCGGCGTTCCCGCACCCTGCAGGTCGAGAGTGAGCCCGATGAGGAAGATCGCGATGAGGGCGGCGAGGAATCCGCCCGCATTGGTGAGCCCTGTGGCCGTGCTCAGCCGGTGGGCGGGATTGTGCGTCCGGGCGTGGTCGAACGCGATCATGGATGCGGGGCCGCCGGCGGCCAGCGCGACCACCAGCAGGATCAGCAGCCACGAGGGAGCGGGTCCCGGCCAGGCGATCACGATGATCCATGCGACGAGCTGGATGGCGACGGTGGGCAGCACCAGGCCGAGCGAGCGGCGGGTCGGGATGCGTCGGGACAGCTCGCCGAGCAGCGGGCCGAAGCCCATGCCGGCGACGACGAAGAGCGAGAGCACTCCGGCGGCCGCTGCCGTCGAGAGCCCTTCCGCAGCGGTGAGGAACGGCATGCCCCAGAGCAGCACGAACGCCGTGCCGGCGAACGGGGTCGTGAAGTGCGACCAGAACGCGAGCCGCGTACCAGGGTGCGCCCACGCGGCTCGGATGCCGACGCCGGTGTCGATCGCCGAGGTGACCACCTTGACCACGCCCGTCTCGGTGTTCACGGTGACGTCGGCGGCCCGCTCGGGCGGGCGGTTGCGGATCAGCGCCCACACGAGGATCGCGAAGAGCACACCCAGGCCGGCGATGCTGCCGAATGTGATGGTCCACGTCGTCGCATGCAAGAGGGCGGCGACCGGGACGAGCGCCACGAGCTGGCCCAGCTGACCCAGCTGACCGGTGAGCTGCATCATCATGGGCCCCCGCTGCGCGGGGAACCAGGTCGCGACCAGCCGCAGCGCCGCAGGGAAGACGGCCGCGTCCCCGGCGCCGAGGAACACGCGCGCCATGAGGGCGATGCCGATGCTGGGGGAGAGGGCCATGACGAGCTGCCCCAACGCCATCAGGACCATGCCGATGGCCATGATCGGCCGTGAGCCGTGGCGGTCGAGCAGCACCCCGATGGGGATCTGCATTCCGCCGTAAACGGCGAGCTGTACCACGGCGAACAGCGACAGAGTGGCGGCATCGGCCTGGAAGCGCTCGGCCGCATCCACCCCGACAGCGCTGAGCGACGCTCGGTTCGCGATCGCTAGGATGTAGGCGGCGACGGCGACGGACCAGATCAGCCACGCGCGCCAGCCCGGCGTCGAGCGCAGCGGCGGGGAGAGTGTCACGGTCCCACGGTAGTCCTGGACGCGACGTGCACACGCGATGAGCCTCGTGAGTCGGCGGGGCTTCCGGACGCGGCTGCCCCACGGCACACTCGAAGGATGAGCTCCGCCTCCTGGGTGTTGCACGTCGACATGGATCAGTTCATCGCGGCGGTCGAGGTGCTGCGCCGCCCCGAGCTGGCCGGACGCCCGATCATCGTGGGTGGTCGCGGCGATCCGACCGAGCGCGCGGTGGTGTCCACGGCATCGTACGAAGCGCGTCAGTACGGCATCGGATCGGGGATGCCGCTGAAGATCGCCGCGCGAAAGGCGCCCGAAGACGCCGTGTTCCTTCCGGTCGACCATGAGGCGTATGAGGCGGCATCCGACGACGTGATGAGCGCCTTGCGCGTCATTCCGGGTGTGGTGCTCGAGGTGATCGGCTGGGACGAGTGCTTTCTGGGTGTCACGACCGACCAGCCGGAGGTGGCCGCCCGGGAAGCGCAGCGCTCGGTGTTCGACGCGACCGGTCTGCGGTGCTCCGTCGGCATCGGTGACAATAAGGTGCGCGCGAAGATCGCCACCGGGTTCGGCAAGCCCGGGGGAGTGTTCCGGCTGACCGAGCACAATTGGTTCGACGTGATGGGCGAACGCTCCACCCGGGAGCTGTGGGGCGTCGGCGCGAAGATCGAGAAGCGGCTCTCGGCGCGCGGCATCACGACGGTGCGCGAACTCGCGGATGCCGACCGCGGCGAGATGCAGCGCGAGTTCGGGCCCAAAATGGGTGCCTGGTATCACGGACTGGGCTCAGGGATCGGCCCCGCGGTGGTCGACGACACACCCTGGGTCGCACGCAGCCACAGCCGCGAGACGACCTTTCAGCAGAACCTGACCACGCAGGCCGAAGCGGAGGCGGCGATTCGTGACCTGGCCGAACAGGCCTTCGCCGACTGCGCGGCCGAAGGACGACCGGTGACCCGGGCGCATCTCAAGGTGCGATACGCCCCGTTCGAGACGAAGACGATCGGGCGGAAGCTGCCGCGGCCGACCATGGATCGCGGCGAGTTCGTGGATGCGGCGCTCGCGCTCGGGCAGATGCTCGACCGTACGCGCGAGGTCCGCCTGCTGGGTGTGCGTGCCGAGATGACGATGCCCGCAGCAGCCGACCCAGTCGAGCGCACCCCGATGCGCGGCAGGATCTGACCGGCGAGGTCAGCTGCTGGTCGGTCGATCTGAATGGATGAGGGAGAAGACGGCGAGGTCCACGCGCCCGGCATCCGTGAATCCCGCACTGCGAGCGACTCCCTCAGGCACGAAACCCGCGCGAGCGGCCGTTCGCAGGGAGCCGACGTTCTCGGTTGCGATGCGCAGTTCGACACGCTCGAAGCCCAGCTCGCTGATGACCCAGTCGGCGACGCGCCGCACCGCGGTCGACATGACGCCGCGCCCGCGATGGGCCGTGGCGGTCCAGTAGCTCAGCTCCAGGGTGCGTGCACGCCAGTCGACCCGTTTCGCGTCGATGCTCGCGACCAGCGCGTCACGATCGCGTACTCCGAGAACGAAACCCCGGCCCGACTCGCGCAGTTCCCTGGAGGTGGTCGTGCACCAGGACTCGGCCAGATCCATCGTGTACGGCGAGGGCAACGGCAGCCAGCGGCGCAGTTCAGCATCCGCGAAGGCGTTGACGAGTGCCGGTGCGTCTGAGACCGTGAGCGCTGACAGCGTCAGACCCGTGGGGGTCTTGAGCGTCGCATCGGGAAAGCTGGGCACGGTTCCATCCTGCACCAGCCATGACGGGCGGAGTCGTCGCGCACGTCGGAGCCGGGTCGGCTCCTCCCTCATCAGTCCACAGGGCTACGCTCGGAAGATGGGGCTGACCGCGCATCCGTTCATCGCCTTACGCCGCGTGCGCATCCTGCCGCGGTGGGTGCGGCGGGCGGACGCCCGGGCGTCCACGGCGATCAATGGTCACCGACATCTTCCGAGCCTCGACCGGGCGCTTGCTCGACTCTCACACCTGGCGGACCGCAGCCGACTGTGGATCGGCATCGCCCTCGCTCTCTACGCGATCGGAGGAGCGGCGCGGCGCGGTGCGGTGCGTGGGGTCGCGTCGCTCGTCGTCGGCAGCGCCCTGGCCAATCTCGTCGGAAAGCGGATCTTCGGCGGCGATCGGCCGGTGCTCAAGGACGTGCCGGTGCCACGACGGCTCAAGAAGACGCCGACGTCGGCGTCCTTTCCGTCAGGGCACTCCGCCTCTGCGGCCGCTTTCGTCACGGGAGTCGCCCTCGAGTCCCGCCGCAGCGGCGCGATCCTCGCACCGCTCGGTGCGACCGTGGCGTACTCGCGTCTGCACACCGGAGCCCATTGGCTCTCCGACGTCGTCGGGGGAGTGGCGCTCGGATCGGCCATCGCTATCGTCGGCCGGATGCTGTTGCCCGCGCCCAGCAGAAGGGAACCGCAGCGTTCCGCACCCGCGGTCGACCTGCCGGCGCTGCCCGAGGGTACGGGAGCGTTCATCCTGGTCAACACCTCATCGGGTATCGATCCGTTGCGTCCGGAGCCTTGGACCTTCCTCTCGGAGGCACTGCCGGGCGCCGTGATCCGCCTCCTCGAGGAGGGTGATGAAATTGCTGAGGTGATTCGCGCCGCGCTCGCGTCGGCGATGCCCCCTCGCGTGCTCGGCGTTTGGGGAGGCGATGGCTCGGTCGCAGCCGCCGCGGACGCGGCTCGGCGTGCCGGTCTTCCGCTGCTGATCTTTCCCGGAGGGACCTTCAACCACTTCGCCCGCACAGCTGGCGCGCCGACGATCGACGATGCCGTCGACGCGCTGCGCTCGGGTGCCGGCCGTCGCGTCGACATCGCCGAGCTGACGATCGGCGAGGGCGAGCCCTTCACCGTGCTCAATGCGGCATCCGTCGGGGTCTACCCGGACTTCGTCGCGGAGCGCGAGTCGATGGAGAAGCGTCTCGGCAAACCGATTGCGGCGTTCGTCGCGGCCGCGAGAGTGCTCGCACGCGCCGTGGCGATCGATGTCCGCGTCGACGGGCGCCCCGCCAGAGTCTGGTCGGTGGCGGTCGCGACCGGGGAGAACTCCTCGACCTCCATGGTGCCGCTGCAGCGTCGACGCCTCGACGACGGCGTGTTGGACGTGCGAGTGCTGCATGCTCGAGGCCGCATGCCGCGACTGCGTGGACTGGTCGCCCTGGCTTTCGGCATGCGGGCCTCGGCCATGCTGGATCGCGTTCCCGGGCGCGCCCGTCTGGCCACGATCGAAGCCTTCACCGCGAGACAGGTGCGCATCCAGGCACGGACCAGGGCGTCCGAACCCATCGCTTTCGCGCACGACGGGGAGGTCACACCGACCGCATCCGACGACCGCGCGGCGTCGGCGATCGTCACCATCCTGCCGGGCGGTCTGGACGTCTATGGCCTGCCGGTGCCGAGCAGACCCGCCTGATCGCGCTCGTCAGCGGTCCGACGTCGGGGTGTATCGCAGGACGTTCGTGTCGCGAGGCTGGAACCCGATCGATTCGTAGAGGCGAAGCGCTGACTCGCGTGACGGGCGAGAGGTGAGATCGAGCGTGCGCAGACGGCGCCGGTCGGATTCGTCGATGATCGCTTCGAGTAGCAATCGCGCAACGCCTCGTCCGCGGACCTGATGATCCACGACGACGTCCTCGACGATCCCGCGCCAGCCGGTGACGAGGGGGAAGATCACAAGCGTCGCCATCCCGATGACGCGCTCCGCGTCGCGGGCGACGAAGAGGTCCACTCCCGGTGTCGCGAGCATCATCTGCACGCGAGACGGCTCGAAGGTGGCCGTCGATGACAACTGCGCGAGGAGTGCCTCGATCCGGGCGAGGTCGCCGGCTGCCAGGCTCTCCGCGATCGTGATCTGTATGGCGGCCTTCACATTCGAGAGCCTAGGCGACGGGGGAGCGGCGTTGTTACGTCCGAGGAAGGACCGACGTCTCATCAAGCAGACCATGGGCGGCGGTGACCGCGGTTTGAGCGCCGGCGCAGGGGAGTGGTGTGGTCTCTCGCGCGCGAGTCAGTTGTCGAACGTGTACGGCAGCCGTAGTGCACGGCGCAGCTTCAGTGCGTACGGCTCACGATCGGCAGGAGAGAACCACCCGGACTCGTCGTGCCGAAGATAGAGACGATCGTTCTCGTGGCGGGGAAAGACGTGCACATGGAGATGCCAGACGTCCTGATCGCCACCCGGTTCGTTGTGCTGCCGGATCGAAGTACCGTCGCATCCGTAGGCGGAACGCATGCTCGTGGCGACGCGCTGCACGAGGTCCCACACAGCGAACCCGTCTGCCGCCGAGATGCCATAGATGTTCTCCACGTGCACGCGGGGGATCACGAGAACCGCGCCGTGATTGCCCGGCCACCACTTAGGGGCGACGCGCGCATAAGCACGTTCCGTGACAGCGATGATGTCGGATGCCGCGTTCCGCTCGTCGAACAGTCCCTGCTGAAGCCTGCAGAACGGGCAGGAGTAGCCCTCTGGTTCATGCGTGGTCGGAAGCACAGAAGATTGTCCCACGCGAGGAGGGGATTCTCGCGTGTGCTGTCCCGGTGGACCGGCGAATGCGGGGGAGACGGCCGCCCTCTTATGATGAGGAAATGACGGCCCTCGAGGGAAGAGGCTCCTCAGTCCGGCCGACTGCGGCCATGCTGGTCGGGATTCTGATCATGATACTGCTCGCGCTCATCGCGGTCGGCTTGGTCCCTGCACTCGCGTGAGAGAGGACCGACCCGACTCCGCGACTCAACTGGTTCGTGGAGGTGCTGGTCTTCTGCTGGTGATCCTGTGTCGCCGCTTTCCAACAGCTCGTAGTCACTTGGTGGCGTTTCGATGACGTCGTTCAACCCGGAGGCGGCCCGGTGGGCGCCCCAGTCGTGGGGATCGGGACGGTCCGCAGCCCCCACAGCAACGCGGTGCGATGGGGAGCGCGCAGGTGATGCGCGGCTTCCTCGCCTCCGCGGGGCGAACTCGTATGATCGAGACGTGAGCACAAACGGCGCCGCGAACGTGTCAACCGCTGTCGATGGGGGCACCTCGCGGCCAGCGGTCGACCTTCGGACATTGACGATCGCTCAGTTCTTTGTGGGTGGGTTCGTATTGTTCGTAGCGGCCGTGATCGTGGGGACCGGCATGATCGCCTCAGGGGTCGGCGGCAACAAGTATGACGGAGCCATGTCGCTCATCGGAATCGCCATCAGTGGCGTGTTGGTCGCGGTACCATCGATGGTCCTCGCAATAGTCATCGGATTGCCGATTCGACTCGTTCCGGCGCTTCGGTCTCGGTGGCTCGCGAACGGCGCGATCACGGTGGCCGGCGCGGTCGTTGGATTCATCGCTCTAATCGGAATCACCGCAGCGCTGGCCGTGAGCGCGGGGGAGGGCGGCGCGTCCGCAGCCGCGGTACTTTGGGGACTTTTGGCCATTGCTTGGGGCGTGTTTGCCCTCTCCGTCGCGCATTTCGTGTGGCCGGTCCAATGGTCACGAGGCAGGTGAAGGCCAGCCCCTACGAGATTTAGAGGCAGTTCACACCGACCAGCTGCCGCTGGCTGTCGTGTGTCTCCCCACTCAAGATCGCAGGTCGCGCCAGGTAACCGGGGAGAGGACCCGCCAGTCACCACATGTGCACAACCTGCAGAACATGCGAGTTGTCAGACTTCAATCTGACATAATGTGCATTATCGGATTACTCACGCGTAGTCCTCGACGCAGCGTGTTCGCCGGACAGCGCCTCGACGCGACCTACCGATCGTGCTCTCCGCGGCTGACCGCCCCGCGACGGTGATCGGTGACGTCGGGCTGCGCCCGCAGCACGTCGGCGATCGCCTCCTCGGGCCTCGGCGCCACCGTCTCATCTTCCTCGAGCTCTGGAACGCTGCTCTCACCGGGCTCGGGTACGTGATGCTCGGTGGGCTGGTTGTTCGGGACATCCATGGCCGGCTCCTTCCGTCAGAGACATTCACAGCGTAGATCGGGATCCCTTCGGCGGCACTCCGATCCCAACCGCAGGCGACGTCAGACTCTGCCGACTCCGATCAAGTGCGCACTGAAGTCACGGATGCCGGGCACAGCCTCGGCGGCGCGCGCCAACTCCAGCGCCGCTTCCGTCACTCCGGCATCCGCTTCGGCGATGCCTTCCAGGTACAGGCCCGCCGGACCCTCCAGGCCGACGACGGACACGTCGGAAAGCCCGGCTTCCTCGAGCTCGGCATGGAGCTCTTCGGCCGTGTGATAATGCCCCGCCGGGAATCGCATGCCCGAGACGGGCCTCCCTTCGGTGATGAGCGCCGCCCATTCCCCCGGCAGCTCCTGCGGCATCTCTCGGACGAGCGCGACCTTTCCGAACGCGATATATCGCGACTAGCCGGCGGCGAGCACGTGTCCACCGGTTCGAACGACGCGATGGGCTTCACGCAGCGCAGCGCGCCGATCCGTGCTCGACGCGAGGTGATAGAGCGGCCCCAGCAACAGCGCGGCGTCGAAGGCGGCGTCCGCGAACGGCAGCTCACGGGCGTCGGCGACGGATGCGCGCACCCCGGCGCCTGCGCCTGCTCCACGTGCCGCGGAACCGGGTCGATCAGGGCGACATCGTATCCGCCATCCCGCAGTGCGAGCGCGTGCACGCCGGCTCCTCCGCCGATGTCGAGGATGCATCCCTCGGGCACATGTCTGCGGATGATCTCCTGCGTGCGGGCGAACTCGAGCGGTCCCTGCGCGGAGCGGCTGGTCAGCCTGAACTCCTCGTCGAAGATCTCGCCGTAGTAGGTCTGGATCCGCTCATCGATCTCGGGTTGATCGGTGCCCATCGTTAGCTCTCCCCCGTTCAGCCGGCCACGTACTCGGCCAGATGCTGACCCGTCAACGTCGATGCCGCATCCACGAGATCGGCAGGCGTGCCCTCGAACACGACACGTCCGCCGTCATGACCTGCCCCGGGGCCGATGTCGATGATCCAGTCGGCGTGAGCCATCACCGCCTGGTGATGCTCGATGACGATCACGGTCTTGCCGTCATCGACCAGCCGGTCGAGCAGTCCGAGGATCTGTCGGACGTCCGCCAGGTGCAGACCGGTGGTCGGCTCGTCCAACACGTAGACGTCGCCCTTCTCCCCCATCTGGATGGCGAGCTTGACGCGCTGCCGTTCACCGCCGGACAGGGTCGACAGCGGCTGACCCAGGGAGAGGTAACCGAGACCGACGTCCTCCAGCCGCCCGAGGATCGCCGCCGCCGCGGGGATCTTCGCCTCCCCTGACGAGAAGAACTCCCGTGCCTGCGCGACCGGCAGATCCAGCACCTCGGTGATGTCGAGCCCGCCGAGCTTGTAGTCGAGCACCGCGGCCTGGAAACGCTTACCCCCGCAGTCCTCGCACGGCGTCTCGATCGAGTCCATGAATCCGAGCTCGGTGATGATCACGCCGGCGCCCTTGCATGTCGGGCAGGCGCCCTCGGAGTTGGCGCTGAACAGCGCCGGCTTCACGCCGTTCGCCTTGGCGAAGGCCTTGCGGATCGGCTCGAGCAGTCCCGTATACGTGGCAGGGTTGCTGCGTCTTGATCCCTTGATCGCGCTCTGATCGATCGAGACGACGCCCTCGCGTGGGGCCACCGAGCCATGGATCAGCGAGCTCTTGCCGGAACCCGCGACTCCGGTCACCACGGTGAGCACGCCGGTGGGGATGTCGATGTCCACGTCCTGCAGGTTGTTGGCGTTTGCCCCGCGCACCTCGATCGCGCCGGTCGCGTCGCGCACCGTGGGCTTCAACGCCGCACGGTCATCGAGGTGCCGGCCGGTGAGCGTGCCGCTGGCACGCAGACCGTCGAGCGGCCCCTCGTAGCAGATCTCGCCACCTTTGCTGCCGGCGGCGGGACCGAGGTCGACGACATGATCGGCGATCGCGATCGCCTCGGGTTTGTGCTCGACGACGAGCACCGTGTTGCCCTTGTCTCGCAGTTCGCGCAGCAGTCCGTTCATCCGCTGGATGTCGTGCGGATGCAGCCCGATGGTCGGCTCGTCGAAGACGTAGGTGACGTCGGTGAGCGAGGACCCGAGATGGCGGAGCAGCTTGATGCGCTGCGCCTCTCCCCCGCTCAGC
Source organism: Microbacterium sp. NPDC058345 (assembly GCF_042723855.1). Taxonomy (NCBI): domain Bacteria; kingdom Bacillati; phylum Actinomycetota; class Actinomycetes; order Micrococcales; family Microbacteriaceae; genus Microbacterium; species Microbacterium sp. NPDC058345. The sequence continues at coordinate 311,234 of NZ_JBHXIG010000002.1, read as the reverse complement.
GTTCCCGACGGCCTGTCGAGGCTCAGATACCCCAGACCGAGCGTCACGAACGCGTCGAGATTGGCGCTGAGCGCCTTCAGCAGCGGTCCGGCTTCGGCCAGATCCAGTCCGCGTACCCACGCGGCCAGGTCGGTGACCTGCATCCGGCACGCGTCGGCGATGCTGATCCCGGCGATCTTCGATGACCGCGCGCCCTCGGTCAGCCGGGTCCCCTCGCACTCCGGGCAGGTGGCGAAGGTCGCGACGCGCTCGACGAAGCGCCGGATGTGCGGCTGCAGGGCGTCGAGGTCCTTCGACAGCATCGCCTTGGTGATCTTCGGGATCAGGCCCTCGTAGGTCATGTTGATGCCCGAGATCTTGACCTTCGTCACTTCGCCGTAGAGGAAGAGGTGCCGCTGCTTCTCGGTGAACTGCGCGATCGGCTTGTCGGCCGGGTAGAAGCCGGACTGCGAGAACCCCTTCACCATCCAGCCGTCGGCCGTGTAACCGGGCACCATGATCGCGCCCTCGTCGAGGGACTTGGTCTCGTCGACGACCTGCGTGAGGTCGATGTCCGACACCGCTCCCCTGCCCTCGCACCTCGGGCACATCCCGCCCAGATAGATCGCATCCTTGACGATCTTCTTCTCGCCGCCGGGGCCGGTCATCACGCCGCTGGCCTTCTGCGTCGGGATGTTGAACGAGAACGCGGTGGGGCCGCCGATGTAGGGCTTACCCAGCTTGGAGAAGAGGATGCGCAGCATCGCGTTCGCGTCTGTGACGGTGCCGACGGTCGAGCGAGGGTTCGCGCCGAGGCGCTCCTGGTCGACGATGATGGCGGTGGTGAGGCCCTCGAGCACGTCGACATCCGGCCGCGGGACGGACGGCATGAACCCCTGCACGAAGGCGCTGTACGTCTCGTCGATCATGCGGCGGGACTCGGCCGCGATGGTGTCGAAGACGAGCGAGCTCTTGCCCGATCCCGACACTCCGGTGAACACGGTGAGGCGCCGTTTGGGCAGCTCCACGCTCACGTTCTTCAGGTTGTTCTCCCTGGCGCCTTCGACGCGGATGGCGTCGTGGCCGTCGGCCGGATGCGGTGCAGGCATGGCGGGTCACTCCTGGTCGTTGACGATGGATGCAGATGAGAGGTTAGCGTCACACGCGCCCGTGAGGAGCGCACGCGCCGACGCAATGCGTCTGTCCCTCGATCGTGGCAGTCACGGTGGCACAGCGCTATCCTGAGCGCGAACTCGATCGAGAGAAGGGCTGATCATGACCGATGTGCTCGCTGAGGCGAAGGGCTTCGTCCGCCCCGTCAGGATCTTCCTGGCGGTGTCGGGCGCACTGGCATTGACAGCCGGGCTCGTGCTGCTCATCTGGCCGGCGAAATCCGCGGTCATCGTCACGGGCATCTTCGCCTCGTACCTGATCGTCGGCGGGTTGGTGTACATCGGCCTCGGCATCTTCTCCGGCAACGGGGGCGGCTGGGCGCGCGCAGGCCACATACTGCTGGGGCTGCTCTACATGGCGACGGGAATCATCGCGTTCGCCAACCTACCGGCGGCGACCGTCACGTTCGCCCTGGTCGTGGCCGTCTTCATCGGCGTCAGCTGGATCGTCGACGGCTTCGTCGCTCTCAGCCTGCTCGGTGCCGACGCCTCCAAGGCGTGGACGCTGCTCTACGCCGTGCTGGGAATCGTGGCCGGCGTGATCGTGCTCTTCTCGCCTCTGTACGCGGCCACCGTGCTCTGGATCCTGCTGGGGGCGTCGCTCGTGGTGCTGGGTGCTCTGCAGCTGGTGCGCGCCCTGACGATGAAGCGCGATACCGAGCAGATCGATCCACTTGCGGGCGAGATCGTCTGATCCACTCATGCGAAGAGCCGGCCCCGTCGATCGCGACGGGGCCGGCTCTTCGCAGGGATCACTCGGTGACGAAGTCCGAGGTGTCTCCGATCAGGCGGGTGTTGTCGGCCGGCACCGGGTCGACGGCGGCCTTCGCGACCTCGGCGGCGAACTCGGCGACGTTGTAGAGCTTGCCGGCGGATTCGCGGCGGCCGGCGATCGCTCCCGGGTTCGCGCGCTCGAGCAGTGTGGCGGTGATGGTGCCCTCGATCATGTCGCCCGACACCACGGTGAAGCCGATGCCCTTCTCGGCGAGCTCGGGCACCAGCTCGCGCAGAGCATCCTCGCCCGCGCGCTTGGACTTCGCGACCGGCTCGTACTCGGGCATGGTCGGGGTGGTGCGGATGAAGTGCGCCTGGTGGCTGGTCACGAACACGACGCGCGAACCGTCGCCGAGCAGCGGCTCCGCCGCCTTCAGCGCGCCGACCTGCGCGTCGCGGTTGAGCGTGAGCGCATAGTCCTCGGCCACTCCCGACTCCATGCCCCCCGACGCGTTCAGCACGAGGATGTCGAGGCGCCCGAACTCCTGCCGGACGGCGTCGAACATCGCCGCCACGGATGCGGAATCGGTGAGGTCCGCGCCGACGACGAGCGCGCGCACGCCGAGCTCACGGATCTGGGCCGCCAGCTTCTCGGCACGCGGCGCCTTGTTGCGGAAGTTGATGACGACATCCGCGCCGGCCTCGGCGAAGTAGCGGACGGTGTCGGCGCCGATGCCACGCGACGAGCCGGTGACGAGCGCCACCTTGCCGTCGAGGGCTCCGGCCGGGAGAACCTGGGTCATTCCTGACTCCTCGTGATGCGCGGACATCGCCCGGATGGCGACACCCCACCCTACAACGCCGGCACCCGGCGACCGGCGGCGGACGCCCGTGGTAGGTTGACCGCAGGAGGGCGCATGGACGGTTTCGCGACATTCGTCGAAGGCATCGAGCAGTGGGCCTGGATCGGCTGGCTGGTGCTGATCGCGGTCTTCCTCGTGATCGAGATGCTCACGCTCGATTTCACCTTTCTGATGCTCTCGCTGGGCAGTGCGGCCGGCCTCATCACCGACCTCGTCGGCCTTCCGCTCTGGGCGCAGGTCATCATCGCCGCCGCCGCGGCCGCCGCCTTCATCTTGTTCCTGCGTCCCCCGCTCCTGCAGCGGCTTCGCCGTGGTGAGGATCCGACCAAGTCCAACGTCGATGCGCTGATCGATCTGCGTGGCACCACGTTGCAGGACGTCACCCAGATCTCGGGTCAGGTGAAGCTCAGCAACGGCGACACCTGGACCGCACGCGCCCTCGACGGCGTGCCGATCCCGCAGGGCAGCAGGATCGCGGTCTCCGAGATCCAGGGTGCCACCGCCATCGTCCGACCCGTCGCCGAATAGGAGCATCCGATGGACGACTCGTTCCTTCCCGCCGCGATCGCCTGGATACTCGCGATCGCCGTCATCATCTTCGTGCTGGTGACACTTGCGCGCTCGATCCGGATCATCCCGCAGGCCACGGCAGGTGTGGTGGAGCGGCTGGGCCGGTACCACAAGACCCTCACGCCGGGCCTGAATCTGCTGGTGCCGTTCATCGACCGCCTCAGGCCGTTGATCGACATGCGGGAGCAGGTGGTCTCCTTCCCGCCGCAGCCTGTCATCACCGAGGACAACCTCGTCGTCTCCATCGACACGGTGGTCTACTTCCAGGTGACGGATGCGCGCGCCGCGACCTACGAGATCGCGAATTACCTCGGGGCCGTCGAGCAGCTCACCACCACGACGCTGCGAAACGTCGTCGGCGGGCTCAACCTCGAAGAGGCCCTGACCAGCCGCGACAACATCAACGGTCAGCTGCGTGTCGTGCTCGACGAGGCGACCGGCAAGTGGGGCATCCGCGTCTCACGAGTGGAGCTGAAGGCCATCGATCCGCCCGTGTCCATCCAGGACTCGATGGAGAAGCAGATGCGCGCCGAGCGTGAGCGTCGCGCGACGATCCTGACCGCCGAGGGGTCCAAGCAGTCGCAGATCCTCGAAGCGGAGGGCCAGCGCCAGGCTGCGATCCTCAAGGCCGAGGGCGACAAGCAGGCCGCCGTGCTGCGTGCGCAGGGTGAGGCCGAGGCGATCCAGAACGTGTTCACCGCAATCCACCAGGGGCAGCCCGATGACAAGCTGCTCGCCTACCAGTACCTGCAGATGCTGCCGAAGATCAGCGAGAGCCAGTCGAGCAAGCTCTGGATCATCCCCAGTGAGCTCACCGAGGCGCTGAAGGGCATCGGGACCGCATTCACGCCCCGTCCTGGCGCGGCGACGGATCCACAGCACCTCGAGTGACGCATCCGTACTTCGCCGGCACACGGCACCCTCGAGTCCTCGCCCACCGCGGGCTGATCCCCGCGCCGGATGAGGACTCCTCGGTCTGGGAGAACAGCGCCGCGGCGTTCGCGGCGGCCCACGCCGCCGGCGCCGAGTACATCGAGACCGACTGCCGGGTCACCGCCGACGGAGACGTGGTGCTGTTCCACGACGAGACGCTCGAGCGGTTCACCGGCGAGGCGCGGTCGGTGTCCGCCGTCCGCACGACCGAGCTGCGCACACTGTTCGAAGAGCACGGTGGACTGCTGACGGTCGCGGAGGCGCTGAATCTCTTCCCCGACATCCGGTTCAACATCGACGTGAAGACGGATGCGGTCGCGGCGCCGATCGGACCGCTCATCGCCGCGCACACCGACCGGGTGCTGCTCACCAGCTTCTCGGACCGCCGTCGCCGCCGTGCCGTCGACTCCGCCCTGCGCGCCGGCGCCGCTCTGCCACCCGCGATCTCCGGCGGTCGCGGGACGATCATGCGGCTGCGTGCCGCATCCGGCGTGCGCCTCTCCCCCGCGCGGATGCTCGCCGGCCTCGACGCCGTGCAGATTCCGGAACGCCACCGGGGCATCCGAGTGCTCACTCCCGCCCTGCTGCGGGTCGCGCACGTCCACGGCGTTGAGGTGCACGTGTGGACGGTGAACGAACCGGACGACATGCGCCGCCTCGTCGGTGCCGGCGTCGACGGCATCGTCACCGACCGTGCGGATGTCGCCGTCCAGACGCTCACCTGAGCGCAGCTCGTCGAGGAAAGCGTTGCCCCTGGGATTCCACTGTGAAAAGAGCGTGGTTCTCTTCTGTGTGGATGAAGCGCACAGGCGCGGGCGTTATACCTGACAGCGACGAGAGGACCACACAATGGCAGATCGCAGCCTTCGCGGCATCCGACTGGGTGCCCAGAGCCTTCAGAGTGAAGAGGGCGTCGTGTTCATGGAGCGACGCGCCACCACGTACAAGTGCGCGACGTGCGGACACGACACCACCCTGATGTTCGCCGCCGATGCTGAGCCTCCGCAGACCTGGGAATGCCGCACGTGCGGCGGCGAGGCTCTGCTTCAGGTCGACGGCGAGTCCGTCACCCTCGACGACACCGAGGAGAAGTCCGCCCGATCCCACTGGGACATGCTGCTCGAGCGCCGCACCCGCGCCGAGCTCGAGGAGCTGCTCGAGGAGCGGCTCGCCTACGTCCGCGCACGTCGCGGCGCCGGCGAGGACCCGACCCGCGAGCGCATCGGCGCCTGAATCACCGTCGTCGGCGCGCCGCCATCCCGGCGGCGGCGAGGGTGACGAGTCCCCCGAGCATCAGCGCCGACTGAACCCAGGGCCCCAGCAGGACGCCCGCCGTGAGGCCGGAGCGAAGCTCGACATCTTCGAGCAGAGCTCCGGCCTCATTCGCGTCCAGGCTCGCGACGGTCGACCCGTCGGGACGCATGATCTGGCTCGTCCCCACGGTGGACACGTTCACGACGCTGCGACCCGTCTCGATCGCGCGCATGCGCGCGAACGCCAGCTGCTGCAGATTCTCGTCGGTGCCGCGGAAGTCGGCGTTGTTGGTCTGGAACACCAGCACCTGAGCTCCTGCGCCGACCCCCTCGCGGATCACCTCGTCGTAGATCACGTCGAAGCAGATCGCCAGCCCGACGCCGACGCCGTCCACCGTCACCATGGGAGCATCGCTGCCTGGCGTGTACTCCCGGGTGAGCAGGCCCACCAGATCCGGCGCGAGCGCCTGGAAGAAGGCGCGGTCCGGCACGTACTCGCCGAACGGCACCGGATGCCGCTTGTCGTGCGACTGCCCCGTCGTCCCGTCCTGCGTCCACAGGAACGAGGTGTTGAAGATGTCGTCGCCGCGCTCGGTCGCCGTGTTCGCCAGCAGCGGCGCGTCCACGCGAGCGGAAACGCGCGTCAGCCGGCGGGCGGTCACCGCATCCTGGAACGGGTCGTAGTCCACGCCACCCTCCGGCCACACCAGCAGGTCGATGTCCTCGCCCACCAGCGGCGCAGTGGCCTCCGTCTGCGCGTCGATCACGCCGTAGGGCTCCCGCTCGTCGAAGAAGCCCGTGGTCCCGTTGCCCTGCACCGCACCGATGCGCATGCTGCCGGCGGACGCCGTCGGGAAGGCGGGTGTGAGAAGCAGCACGAGCACCGTCACCCCCGGTGCCACGAGCGCGACCGGGCGTCGCCACCCGGCGGCGCGCACCAGCTCGATGATCATCGCCACCGCGACGACCATGAGAAAGCTCAGTCCGCTCACCCCCAGCCACGAAACCACCGGCGCCGCCGGGCTCTCCGACTGGGTCATGCCGAGGCGCGCCCACGGAAACCCGCCGTACGGCCAGTTTCCGAGGAACAGCTCGTGGGTCGTCCACAGCGCGCCGATGACGACGGGCAGCAGCACCTTCCGCGCCCGGGGCCAGGCACGGGGGATCCAGCGGTACGCGAGCGCGATCGGCACGAGCGCGACGGAGGTCAGTGCCGCCTCGGCACCGGACAGACCCAGCCATGGCACGGCACCCAGGTAACGCGTCGCCCAGAAGACGAGCAGCGGATAGAACACCGCTCCATAGACGGCCGAGACGAGGATGGCGCCTCCCACGCGCCGGCCGTCGAGTGCGAGCAGCAGCAGACCCACCGCCACGAAGGCGAGCGGCCAGAGACCGACCGACGGGAACGCGAGATCCATCAGCACACCGGCCAGGGCAGCGCTCAGCACCGCCGCCCAGAGCGGCAGTCTCGGCGGCGGCAGGGGCACCGCGGCGGTCCGCGGGCGCGGCTCAGCCGCGGCGCGGCGGATCAGCATCCGTCACACCCCCGAATAGGCGACGATGCCGCGCCGCACGCCGTCGAGCGCGCGGCGTGCCGTGCGCGCCAGCGCGTCGTCCTCCGCCACGATCGACAGCTGATCCAGCAGGTCGATGGTCTGCTTCGCCCAGCGCACGAAGTCGCCGGCCGCCATGTCGGCGTCGATCAGCACCCGGTCGAGCGATCCGCCGCGCGCCCAGGAGTGCATGGCGGCGGCGAGGCCGGGAGCCAGCGGCTCGGTGCGCGGCAGCGAATGCGCGTCTTCGAGCTCGTCGAGTTCCGCCCACAGCCGGGTGGTCGCGTCGTACGCGATGCGGAACGCGCCGCGCGGCAGGCCCCGCTCCCCCGCGCTCTGCTCATCGCGGCGGGGCTCGTACACCAGGCAGCACGCCATCGCCGCCAGCGACGGCGCATCCAGCGTGCGCCACAGGCCCCCGCGCAGTGCCTCGGCCACGAGCAGGTCGCGTTCGCCGTAGATCCGCCGCATCGTGCGCCCGGCATCCGTCAGCTCCAGGCCGTCGCCGGCGCCGGAGACGTAGTCCACGATCTGGAGCACGTCGATCACACGATCGAAGGTGCGCGCCACCGTGCCGGTGCGCTTCTCGATCTGCTTGCGGATGCGGTCGGTGTCGCGCTTCAGACTGAAGTAGCGCTCGGCCCAGCGGGCATGGGCCTCGCGATCAGGACACCGGTGACAGGCGTGCCGCTGCATCCGGGTGCGCAGCTGCTGGATCTTCTTCAGCCTCTTGTCGCGGGCGGCGCGCGGTCCGGCGTCGCGGCGGTTCTTCTTCTCGAGATCGCTGAGCTCACGGCGGATCGCGGCGTAGTCGAGGAAGTCTCCGTGATCGCAGTGCATGGCCTTCAGATAGCCGTTCAGCGACTCCTCCGCGTCGCGCACCTTGCGGGCCAGGCCGACCACGGCGCGATCGGCCTGGAACTGCGCGAACGACGACTCGAGGATCTCGCGCGCCCTGGCGCGCCCGAACCGGTCGATGAGGTTGACGGCCATGTTGTAGGTCGGGCGGAAACTGGAGTTCAGCGGGTATGTGCGCCGCGACGCGAGCGCGGCCACAGCCTGAGGGTCCATGCCCTCCGTCCATTGCACCACCGCGTGACCCTCGACGTCGATCCCACGACGGCCCGCGCGGCCGGTGAGCTGGGTGTACTCCCCCGAGGTGATCGCGACTCGCGCCTCGCCGTTGAACTTCTCCATCTTCTCCAGCACGACCGTGCGCGCGGGCATGTTGATCCCCAGCGCGAGCGTCTCCGTCGCGAACACGGCCTTGACGAGCTTGCGCTGGAAGAGCTCCTCGACGACCTCCTTGAACACCGGCAGCATGCCGGCGTGGTGGGCGGCGACACCGCGCTCGAGGTTGTCGCGCCATTCCCAGAAGCCGAGCACGTCGAGGTCCTCGTCCTGCAGCGCCGAGGTGCGTTCGGACACGACGGCGCGGATCTCCTCGCGCTCCTCGTGCGTCGTCAGGCGGATGCCGGCGCGACGCACCTGCTGCACTGCCGCATCACAGCCCACGCGGCTGAAGATGAAGAAGATGGCGGGCAGAAGGTTCGACCGCTCCAGCAGCTGCACCACGTCGGGACGGTCCATCCGCTCGATGCGGCGCATGTTCGCCGCCCGCACGGGCCGCCTGCCGCCGCGGGGCGGGCGCTGCGCCTGCCGACCGGCATGGCGGGCGCTGTTGTACGCCTGCGCGCGGCTGTTGCTCTCGTGGCGGAACCCCGACGAGCGGATGCGGAACAGCTCCTGGTTCACCTGGGCGGTCGCGATACCGGCGCGGTCGTCGAACAGCGGCAGCAGGTCATCGCGCACCAGCACGTGCTGCTCGAGAGGAACGGGCCGGGTCTCCGAGACGATGACGTCGGTGTCGCCGCGCACGGTGTCGAGCCAGTCGCCGAACTCCTCGGCGTTGGACACGGTCGCACTCAGGGAGATCAGCCGCACGTCGTGCGCCAGGTGCAGGATCACCTCTTCCCACACCGGACCGCGGAACCGGTCGGCGAGGTAGTGCACCTCGTCCATGACGACGTACCGCAGCCCGCGCAGTGCATCGGAGCCGGCGTACAGCATGTTGCGCAGCACCTCGGTGGTCATCACCACGATGCGCGCGTTGCCGTTGATGTTCGTGTCGCCGGTGAGCAGCCCGACCTGCCCTGGGCCGTACACGTCGACGAGCTCACGGAACTTCTGGTTCGACAGCGCCTTCATCGGCGTCGTGTAGAACGCCTTGTCGTTCGGCGTCTGCATGGCCAGGTGGATCGCGAACTCGCCGACGATCGTCTTGCCCGCGCCCGTCGGCGCGGCGACGAGCACGCTGCGGCCGCGCTCCAGTGCCTGACAGGCGTCGACCTGGAACGGGTCGAGCTCGAAGCGCTGCCTTTCGGCGAAGGTCCGCGTCTGAGGATGCTGCGACGCGGATCGCGCGGCGGCATAGCGCTCAGCCGGGGAACTCATGCCGTGGCGAGATCGGGATCGAGTCCGGCGGCGATCTGTCGTTTGCGCTTACGGCGGTCGAAGAAGATCGAGAGGAAGGCGGCGGCGAAATACAGCACGATCAGGATGCCGCCGAGCATCAGCATCGAGAAGATGTCAGCCGCCGGCGTGGCGATGGCCGCGAACAGCGCGGCGACCAGGATCGCGATGCGCCAGCCCTTCAGCATCGCCTTCCCGGTGATGACACCCGCCATGTTCAGCGCGACCATGAAGACCGGCAGCACGAACGAGATGCCGATGACGGTGATGAACTTCAGGATGAAGTCGTAGTACTGCTTCGAATCGAAGTAGTTCACGCCGCCGTCCGGCACGAAGTTCGACATCACCTCGATCACGTGCGGGGCGACGAGCACGGCGACGTATGCACCGCCGAAGAACAGCGGGATGGCGGCGCCCACGAACGCGACCGTGTACTTGATCTCCTTGCGGGTGAGTCCGGGCATGATGAACGCCCAGATCTGCCACATCCACACCGGTGCCGACAGCAGCAGTCCGATCGAGAACGCCATCCGCAGACGCAGGTCGAAGCCCGACGAGACGCCGGTGAACACCAGCTTGGCGTAGTCGGTGCCGTGCTGCTCGTCGAGGATCCGGATCGGCTCGGTGATGTACCAGATCACCGGGTCGGTCACGATGAACGCGATGACCATGCCGATGACCAGGCCGATCACCGCGATGATCAGGCGACGACGCGCCTCCCTCAGGTGCTCGCCGAGCGACATGCGTCGCTCGTGTCTCCCCTCGGGCGGCGCGCCGACGTTGAGTTCCGTCACAGCCTACGAGGCGCGCGGCGGCGTGTCCTGATCGGCAGGACGATCGACCGCGGGGGCTGCGGCACCGGTCGACGAGGCGCCCGTGCCCGTCGCTGACGCCTCAGTGCCGTTCGCCGGCGCATCGACGTCGTCGTCCTTCATGGCCTTCATCTCGCCCTTGAACACGCGAGCGGACTGGCCGATGCTCTTCGCCAGCGCCGGCAGCTTCGCCGCGCCGAAGAGAAGCAGGATGATGATCAGGATGATCCACAGGTGTGGTCCTGCGAAGAGATTGCCCATGGAGTGTCTCCTCTGGTGGGTGGGATTCGGTTCAGTCTACCTATACATCGGATGCATCGGACGCACGGTAGAGCGCGAGGCCGGCTTCGGCCCATTCACGGGTTGCGGCGCGCCCGACGGCGGGGTCGAGCACTTCGAGAGCGCCTCCGAAACGGCCGGCGATGCGCTTGATCGCGCGCGGATCCGCCATGCGCAGCCGCACCGTGAGCGAGCCGTCGGATCGTGACACCTCCTCGCGGGTGAAGCCGTCCAGCAGCGACGCCAGCCGCTCCGGAAGGCGCACCGTCACCCGACCGGTCTCCGCATCCTGCCCGAACCCCTCCGGCACCGGCACGTCACGATGGGTGATCGCGATGTCGGTCAGCTCGGGATCGCTCACCCGATCGAGGTGGAACGTGCGCATCGCCTGACGGAGATGACACCAGCCCTGCAGATACCACTGTCCGTTGGTGATGAGGATCTGCATCGGATCCACGGTGCGCTTCGTGGGCTCCGCGTCGGGCGCCTGATACGTGAAGCGCACGGCCACGCCTTCATGCAGCGCGCGGGACACCGCCGTCTGCACCTCGGTCACGGCGACCGGCGCCACGACCAGATCCGGCGGAGCGTCCGCCGAGCCCCGGGACAGCTTCGCCATCAGACCGGAGACCAGACCGGACTCCGAGACCGCCGGCACCGAGGCGACCATCTGCAGGCCGGCGAGGAGCGCCGCCGCCTCGCGGGCGGTGAATCGCGGCACGCGGCGAAGGGCGACATCGTTGGTGATCTCGATCACATCGTGCTCGTCGAGCAGATCCCAGTCGATGTCGAACATCTCCTGCGGCAGCTGCCAGTAGCCCGAATCCCCCGGCAGGCCGATGACGGTGAGCTTCTCGACCATCGATCGCATCTCGGACGGGGTCACGTCGAAGTCGGCCGCGGCCTCATCGAGCGTCACCTGTCCGCGTTCGATCAGATACGGCACCAGCGTGAGGTAGAGCCGCACGCGGTCGGCCGCGAGCAGGGGCTGCGGAGACGGTCTCACGGGGCACCTCCCTCGCCGGTGTGACGGTCGAGGATCGCCTGGAGGCGCTCCACGACGGCGGCTCTGAGCTCTTCCGGTTCGACCACGCGCACCTCCGGGCCGTACGACGCGAGCTCATCGGCGAAGATGTGCCGGTCGACGTAGGGCACATGGATGCCCTGCTTCGCGGGGGTCGCCCTGCGTCCCAGTCGCAGCGCAGCCTCGGTGCCCGGTGTCACCTCGAGCAGCGCCCGCTGCGACACCGCCACCGCGGTCAGCCCCGCGACGGCCCGTTCCGCGGCGCCGTCGCGCAGCGCGGAGTCGAAGGTCTGCCCGGTGACCTTCACGTCGCTGACGATCCGGCTCAACAGGAAGGTGCGATCGCTCTCCGCATCCAGGTCGTACCCGTACACGTGCCAGCGCGCCTCGTAATCGACCAGCGCGAGGGGGCGGATGCGGCGGCGGGTGGGCGCGGCATCCCCGGGCTTGAGGTAGTCGAACACGACGACCCGGCAGCGCTCGATGCCCGCCTGCAGAGCGGGGAACGCGGCATCCCGCGCGGTGATCCGCGGTGCGAAGCCGATGATCTGCTCTTCACCGTCGATTCCGAGCGCGCGGATCTTGCGCACACCGGACTGCGCGTCCGTCGACACCGACTCCGTGCTCCAGACACTGCCCGCGAGACGGAGCACGGCGAGCTCCGCGGCCGTGAACTCGATGTCGGCCGGCAGATCGTACTCGGCGAGCGGGATGCGGTAGCGGGCCTCTCGCAGATCCTGGGGGTCGGTCGGATCGCCGATCGTCTCGACCGGGATGCCGAGCGCGCGCAGCTCATCCTTGTCGCGCTCGAACATCTTCTCCAGAGCATCCGACTTGACCCCCGCTTCCGCGCGCTGCCGGTAGCCCGAGACGTTGTCGAGGATCTGCTGCTTGGTCAAGCCGATCTCCGTGGCCATCAGCGCCACGACGAGATTCGTCAGGCGCTCCTCCGCGGGGATCCGGACCGCTGTCATCCCTGGGTCAGCTCTTCCGGGATCACGCCGAGGATGTCGACGACGTAGGCCGTGGCGTCGGAGTCCTCGCCGGGGACGACGACGAGGAGCTGGGAGCCGACCGTCGCCTTCGTCATGGCTTCGACGACCTGCTCCGGCAGGCCGCTCGTGCTGGACGACACGTTCTGGCCCCAGGTGGACGTCGTCACGGAGCGATCGGCCCAGTCCACGGCGGTGAAGTGGAACAGCGGCACCGCAGAGCCGACCTCGTCGCCGTCGCCCTCGATCAGGGTCTGGACGACCACCTTCTTCGGGGCGGCCCCGTCAGGGATGATGATGCCGGGACGGCCGTCGGCGGCGCGCACGACCGTAGGCAGACCGCCGGCGTCGTTGAAGACGTCACGTCCCTCCGCCCTGGTGCGCAGCACCTCGTGCACGTCGAACACGCCCAGCAGGCTGTCGCCCTGCTGCAGGCCCACCTGCGCGGCCATGCCCTCGGGAAGACTCTTCGCCGGGATCGAGGCGACCACGCGGCTTCCCGCGGTCACGCACTCCAGGACTTGCCCCACTCCCGGCAGCTGCTCGGAGAGGCTCTCGGGGCTCCACAGGCCGACGCCCTGCTGCACGACGTCGCCGGTCGCGCCGTTGTAGAGGCCGAGGGTGATGATCGCGCTCTGCGTGTCGGACGCGACCGCACGGCCGTCTCCCTGGATGGCGTCGTCGTACGTGAGCTTCGCGGTGCGCACCGGCCTGGTCAGGTCGAGCGTCGGCGAGCCGATGTCACCGCGCACCGTCGCCGACGATTCGAGAGTGCTCGAACTCTCCCGCGGCGCGCAGTCCGGGCCGTCCGCCCCGGGCGCTGCGGTGCAGCCGGTCAGAGCGAAGGCGGCCAGGGCGATGGCAGAGAGAGCAGCGGTCGTTTTACGCACGCGCCCCAGTCTATTCCGATGCCCGCTCCCCCTCGCGCGACGCGGCGGCGATGCGCGCCCCGGATGCGGCCTTCTGCGCCTCGCGCACCCGCTTGCGAAGATTCTTGTCGGTGATCTCACGATCCCCGACCGCCCCCGGCGTCCACAGCTCGACGTCCTCGTCGCCATAGCTCGACTTCGATGCACGTCGGCGAACCTCCGGAGCCACGGCGCCCGGCGCGAGTCGACGCGCGGTGAGCAGGAAACCGGTGTGTGCGACCATGCGGTGGTCGGGCCGCACGGCGAGGCCTTCGACGTGCCAGCCGCGCACCATGGTCTCGGACGCGTCCGGGTCGGTGAACAGTCCGGTGCCGCGGATGTACTCGGCGACCCGGGAGAGCTGCGTCGCGGTCGCGATGTAGCAGATCACCACGCCGCCGGGCGTGAGCGCGTCCGCCACGGCGTCCATGCAGTCCCAGGGGGCGAGCATGTCGAGCACGACGCGGTCGACCGTCCCCGGTTCGAACTGCTCCGGCAGCTGCTCGGCCAGGTCGCCGACGATGACATCCCAGGTCGCGGGCGCCTCGCCGAAGAAGGTCTCGACGTTCGCCCTGGCGACCTCGGCGAAATCCTCACGACGCTCGAACGATGCGAGCCGCCCGTCGGCGCCGACAGCGCGCAGCAGAGCGAGCGACAGCGCGCCGGAGCCGACACCGGCCTCCACGACCGTCGCCCCGGGGAAGATGTCGGCCTGCATGACGATCTGTGCGGCATCCTTCGGGTAGACGATCGCGGCTCCCCGCGGCATCGACATGGCGAAGTCGCGCAGCAGCGGACGCAGCGCGAGGTAGTCATGGCCGGAGCTGTTGGTGACGACCGACCCGTCGGGCTGGCCGATCAGGTCGCGGTGGCGGAGCACACCGTGATGCGTGTGCAGCTCGCCGTCCGCGCGGAGGGTGATGGTGTGCAGCCGCCCCTTGGGGCCGGTCAGCTGCACACGGTCCCCTTCGCGGAACGGGCCGCTGGGCCGGTTCGCGCTCATCGTGCGGTCTCCATCGTGCAGCGTGCGTGCAGGTCGCGGATGTCGGATGCCGTGCGCCCTTCGAGCGTCGGCCACAGCTCGTGCGCGCCGGAGGCCTCCAGCGAGACGATGTGCGGCACCCCCAGGGTGACAGCGCCGGAGGCCAGTCCTGCGGTGACACCCGTGACCGAGTCCTCGATGACGACCGCGTCGCCGATCTGCACGCCGAGCTGCTCCGCCGCCTGCAGATACGGGTCGGCGAACGGCTTGGGACGGCGCACGTCGTCCCCGGCGACCACGAGGTCGAACGCGGTGAAGTCGATGAGGTCGACGACCTCCAGCGCCATCCGGCGCATCGACATGGTCACCAGGGCCGTGGGCACGCCGTTCTCCCGCAGGTCGGCGAGCAGGGCGCGTGCGCCGGGGCGGAAGGGCACACCTTCGGTGCGCAGCCGCGCGATGACGCGATCCGTCAGATGCTGCACGATCGACTCGGGATCCATGTCGACGCCGCGGGCACGGATGATGTTGGCGCTGTCGATCAGGCCCTCGCCCACCAGCTGCAGCGCGTCGTCGTGCGACCAGGTGCCGCCGTAGGACGCGATCAGCTCGGTCTCGGCCTGCATCCAATACGGTTCGGTGTCGACGAGAGTTCCGTCCATGTCCCACAGGACTGCGCTGGGTCTGATCACCGTACCCATGCTAGCCGGGGCGGCCGTGCCCAGCCTGCCGGCGAGGACTAGCCTGGAGGGATACCTCCGCACACGATCGGAAGGAGAGCGGTGGACGTTCTCGGCTCTCGCATCATCGTCGCCGCCTTCGACGGCTGGAACGACGCCGGCGAAGCGGCCAGCGGTGCCATCGCCGCGCTGCGCGCCTCGACCGACTACACGCGCGTGCACAGCGTGGACCCCGAGCTGTACTTCGACTACCAGTACACCCGCCCGGCGAGCCGGATGGACGCGACAGGACGACGCGAGCTGCACTGGCCGGAGGCCACCCTGTGGCGCCCGTCCTCCTCCGACGGCGGGACGGAGCTGTGGCTGCTGACGGGTTCGGAACCCGCACGGGCCTGGCAGGCCTTCGCCAACGAGTTCATCGACATCGCACTGCGCGACGACGTCAGCGGGTTCATCACCCTGGGGGCGATGCTGTCGGACGTCCCGCACACGCGGCCGATCTCCGTGTTCGCATCGAGCCAGAACGAGGCCATGCGCGAGGCGCACGGCCTGGAGAAGTCGACGTACGAGGGGCCCGTGGGCATCCTGAGCGTCTTCGACCATCTCGCCGAGCGCGTCGACATCCCGACGGCGAGCCTGTGGGCGAGCGTGCCGCACTACGTCGCGACCGCTGCCCCGTCGCCCAAGGCGACGCTCGCGCTGCTGGATCGGTTGGAGGAGCTCACCGGCGTCGGTCCGGCGCGAGAGCACATGCGCACCGAGGCGGCCGCGTGGGAGGCGTCCATCGATGCCGCCGCGGCCGAGGACGAGGACATGACCGAGTACATCCGCCAGCTCGAGCGCACCCGCGACACCTGGGACTCCCCCGATGCGTCGGGGGATGCGATCGCCCAGGCCTTCGAGCGCTACCTGCGTCGCCGCGGCGACGGGCCGGACAAGCGCTGAGCGACGCCCGCCCGCGGCTGGGCGCTCAAGACGCCGGGATGACGCCGGTGGCGAGCAGGACGATGATCACCACGCCCAGCAGCACCCGGTAGACGACGAAGGGCAGGAAGCTGCGCTTCGAGATCCAGTTCATGAAGAACGCGATCACGCCCAGCGCCACGACGAACGCGATGCCCGTGGCGGCGAACGTCTCGAAGAGGCTGAAATGCTGCTGCGGGTCGTCCCAGTGCTTGACCAGCTGATAGAAGCCGCTGCCGAACACGGCCGGGATCGCCAGCAGGAAGGCGTACCGTGCGGCGGCGGCACGCTCGTAGCCGAGGAAGAGCCCCATGGTGATGGTGCCGCCGGAGCGCGAGACGCCGGGGACGAGCGCGAGCGCCTGGGCGAAGCCGAAGGCGATGCCGTGCGGATAGGTGAGGTCGTTCAGCCTGCGGCGTTTGGCCCCCACGTAGTCGGCGATGCCGAGCAGCAGACCGAAGCCGATCAGCATGATCGCGACGAGCCAGAGCGAGCGGAGCACGGTCTCGATCTTGTCCTGGAAGACGAGTCCGAGCACGACGATCGGGATGCTGCCCAGGATGATCAGCCATCCCATGCGTGCGTCCGGATCGTTGCGGGGCACGGAGCCGCCCAGCGAGCGGAACCATCGACCGATGATGCGCACGATGTCGCGCCAGAAGAACACGACCACGGCCGCCTCGGTGCCGATCTGAGTGATCGCCGTGAACGCCGCGCCGGGGTCCTCACCGGACGGCAGGAAGGCGCCGAGGATCCGCAGGTGCGCGCTGGACGAGATCGGCAGGAACTCGGTGAGCCCCTGGACGATGCCGAGGATGAGTGCTTCGAGCAGGTTCATGCGTCGCTTTCTCGGGTGGGCGCGTCGGCGCGGCGTGTCGCGCGGATGGAGCGGATGCCTGTCAGCAGGACCGCAGCAGGTCGGCCAGCACACGCTGGCCGAAGACAAGCGATTCTACGGGTACGCGCTCATCGACTCCGTGGAACATCCCGGTGAAGTCGAGGTCTGCGGGCAGCCTCAGGGGGGCGAAGCCGTAGCCGGTGATGCCGATGGATGCCAGCGCCTTGTTGTCGGTCCCGGCCCCGAGAAGGTACGGAATGACCGGTACGCCGGGATCGTGCCGGCCGAGGGCGGCGACCATCTGTTCGACGAGATCGCCTTCGAACGGCGTTTCCATGCCGATGTCGCGCACGACGGTCTGGATCTCGATGCCGTCGCCGACGATCCGCTGCAGCTCGGCGAGCACGTCGTCCTCGGTGCCGGGGATCACGCGCACATCGATGAGTGCCTCTGCGGTCTCGGGGATGACGTTGTGCTTGTAGCCGGCGGTGAGCGCGGTCGGGTTCGCGGTGGTGCGGAAGGTCGATCGCAGGAACGCCTCGGCGGGGCCGGATGCCGCCGCGAGTGCGTCCGGGTCGTCGACCGGCCGGCCGGTGAGCGCGCTGAGCCCGTCGAGCAGGGCACGCGTGGTGGGTGTGAGCCGAAGAGGCCACCGGGTGCGGCCGATCGCGGCGACGGCCTCCGCGAGCCTGGTCACGGCATTGTCCTCGTGGAACCGGCTGCCGTGGCCGGCGCGCCCCTTGGCGACCAGTCGCAGCCACATCAGCGCCTTCTCCCCCACCTGCAGCAGATAGGCGCGGTGCTCGTCGACGGTGATGGAGTATCCACCGACCTCGCTGATCGCCTCGGTCGCGCCGGCGAACCACTCCGGCCGGTCGCGCACGACGAGGGCGGAGCCCTCCACGCCGCCGTTCTCCTCATCGGCGAAGAACGCGAGGATGAGATCCCGGTCGGGCTGATCGCCCGCGCGCAGCATGTCGGCGACGGCGGTCAGGATCATGGCGTCCATGTTCTTCATGTCGACGGCCCCGCGTCCCCACAGGAGTCCGTCCCGCACGACACCGGCGAACGGGTCCACGCTCCAGTCCTCCGCCAGGGCGGGGACGACGTCGAGATGACCGTGCACGACCAGGGCGGGGCGTTCGGGGTGGCGCCCGCGCACGCGAGCCATCACGTTGGTGCGGCGCGGAATCGGCTCGTAGTACTCCGGCTCGAGCCCGAGACGCTCGAGGTACGCGCCGACGTACTCTGCGGCCTCGCGTTCTCCGTTGGCCTTGCCGCCTCCCCAGTTCGAGGTGTCGATGCGGATCAGGTCGCGGGCGATCTCGACGACTTCGGGCAGCGGCGTTTCGGTCATGGGTCCAGGCTATCGAAGCGCCATGCCACGCCCGGGCGGTCCGCCGTTTCGTGGCGCTCTCCGGTCCGTGCTAAAGTCATTCTTCGGTCGGCAACGACCATTTTCATCACCTGCGCGGGTGGCGGAATAGGTAGACGCGCTAGCTTGAGGTGCTAGTGCCCGCATAGGGCGTGGGGGTTCAAGTCCCCCCTCGCGCACAGAACGGCGAAGGCCCCCGGATCTCGATCCGGGGGCCTTCGCCGTTGCATGACGGTTCCGCTCAGCCGCTCCCGGCGTGCGTCCCCGCGACGGCGACACTTCCGCGCACCGTTTCCCGCCTCCGCCGATCCGCGAGTCGTCGCCACCGGCTCGGCGGGAAGTCCGCCGGCCAATGCAGGACGACGGTGCGCCAGCCCCGGCGGATGCGACGCGCGAAGGCGGCGGAACTCCACAGCGGACGGCTCGAGATGCCCATCGCCGCGGACCGCAGCGCGCCGATCCGACCCAGCGTTCCGAGGTGGAACGACAGGTCGAGGTCGTCGTGGGTCTCGGCATCGCCCCGGTGCACCTCACCGCGCACGCGCCGCCAGGCATCCGCCCGCAGCGCCATGTTCGATCCGAACAGGGGGCGGTGCCCGAGCGCCGGTGCGGTCACGAGCCGGTAGGCGCCCAGGTAGAGGTGCGCAGCGGGCCGCCGCAGCATCCGAGGGCCGTCCACGAATCGCGCACCGCCGGTGACCGCCACCAGCCGTGGGTCGCGCTGGAAGGCCGCCATGATGTCCTCGGTCCACGAGGAGGGCGGGAGGCAGTCGGCATCCAGTCGAAGGATCAGATCACCGGCGGCCGCGTCGTATCCTGCGGCACTCGCGGCCGGGATGCCCGGCGTCTCGCAGGGGACGACCCTGGCGCCGGCGGCGCGGGCGATCGCCGCCGACGCGTCGGAGGACGCGTTGTCGACGACGATCACCTCGTCGGGCTGCCGGGTCTGGCGGCGCAGCGCCTCCAGGCACCTGCCGAGCAGGGCCGCGTCGTCCCGCACGGGGATGACGACGGAGAGCCGCACCGCCGGCACGCGCTCAGGCCTCGACGTCGCCCCGCCAGGCACCGGTGGCCGATCCGCGGCCCTCGATGAACTCCTTGAAGTTGTCCAGGTCCTTCCGCACGGCGTGAGATGCCACTCCGGTCATGGCGCCGAGCTTCTCGGCCAGGCCCTCCGGATCCCAGTCGATCTGCACGGTGACGCGCGTCGCCGCATCGGAGAGCTTGTGGAACGTCACGGCACCGGCATGCGCCGTCTCACCCGCGGTGCTTCTCCACGCCACCCGCTCATCGGGGTGCTGCTCGGTGATCTCGGCGTCGAACTCCCGTTCCGCACCGGCGATGTTCACGACCCAGTGCGTGTGGGTGTCGTCGCCCTGGGTGATCGAGACGACCTCTTCCAGGAAGTGGGGGAAGCTCTCGAACTGCGTCCACTGGTTGTATGCCACCGTGACGGGCACATCGACATCGACGGTTTCGATGATCTGCATTCTGAACTCCTCGCTTTCGGGATGGAGTCTCCATTCATGCGCATCCGGCCGGATCGCGGCAGGGGGGTTGACGGCAGCGGCTTCGCCGCCCCACCGACGGACCGGTACGTTTCGATCGCGCGTCAGACGGCCCCCACGCCGAACACGAGGCCGAGCGCGTACGTGACGGCCGCCGCGCCGAAGCCGATGGCGAGCTGCCGCAGCGCGCGCGTCAGAGGCGGTCCGCCCGACAGGATGCCCACCATCGCCCCGGTGCTGAGCAGGGCGACGCCCACGAGCGCGAGGGCGACGATGACGGCTGTGAGCCCGCTCAGCCCGAAGATCCACGGCAGCACAGGGACGATCGCACCCGAGGAGAACAGCAGGAAGCTCGACACCGCGGCCGTCCAGTCGCTGCCCACGATGTCGTGATCGGAGTGACCGGCGTGGGTGCCGATCGGTCCGGTCGCGGTGCGGCGCACCCCGGCATGCGCGGCGGTGAGCACGCGCTCGGCCCGGGCGAGCGCCTCTGTCTCGTCCACGCCCCGCGCGCGGTAGACGAGCGCGAGCTCGTTCGCATCGATGTCGAGGTCGCCCGCGGTCGCGTCGGCGGCGTTGTTCGCCTCGGTCGCCGTGAGCAGCTCGCGCTGGGACCGCACCGACACGAACTCCCCCGCACCCATCGACAGTGCCCCGGCGAGCAGCCCGGCGACGCCGCTGAACAGCACGAACGAGGGTGCGACCCCGGTGGCGCCGATGCCGAGGACGAGCGCGAGGTTGGAGACGAGCCCGTCGTTGGCTCCGAACACGGCGGCGCGGAACGATCCGGAGAGCCGGCGTCGCCCGCGCGCTGCGAGCCCCCGGACGACCTCGTGGTGCACCTTCTCGTCGGCCCGCATGGCGGGGGTGGCGTACCGCTCGGCGTCGTAGGGAGAACGCGCCTCGGCGCTCTGCGCGAGGGCGAGTACGAAGATCGAACCGAAGCGCCCCGCCATCCAGCCCAGCATGCGCGATCGCAGCCCGGCGCGCGGCAGCCGGCCGGGCTCACCGCCGAGAAGTGTGAGCCAATGCTGTTCGTGGCGGCTCTCCGCCTCCGCGAGCGACATCAGGATCTCGCGCTCCTCGCCCTGACGGCGGGCCGCCAGGCGGGAGTACACGGCTCCTTCGGCCCGTTCTTCGACGAGGTAGCGCGCCCAGCGCCGACGGTCGGCGGCGGTGGGCTGGTCGGGCGCGGTCATGATGCCTCCGTGCTCGTCGTGGACATCTCACGCTATCGAGCGTGCGCTGCTCGTCCGGCGTCGAGACGAGTATTGACAGGATTTCGGGAATCCGAACGGCGCGGGGCGTCACCTGCGTCCGCGGTTCGCGCTGCGCACGGACGGCCGGCTCAGGAGCGCACGCGCTTGCGGAGCACATCGATGCGGGACTGCAGCTGCGTGACGGTCGCCTGCGCGACCGCGGGTCCCCCGCAGACGCGTCGCAGCTCGGCGTGCACGGCGCCGTGCGGCTCGCCGCTCTGACGGGCGTACAGTCCGACGAGACTGTTCAGCAGCTGCCGCTGTTCGCGCAGGGTGCGGTGCAGCGGCGCGGGCAGCGTGGTGATTGCCTCCGGCGGGGTCGCCGCCTCCCGTGCCTCGCGGAGCCGCGACTGGCGGGACTGGCGCTGCATGAGCAGCTCGTGCACATGCTCGGGCTCCAGAAGTCCTGGCAGGCCGATGAACTCCTCCTCCTCGGGGGTGCCGGGCTCGGCGAGCTGACCGAACTCCTTGCCTTCGAAGACCACGCGGTCGAAGTGCGCGAGTGACGAGAGTGCCTGGTAACTGAACTCCTGCGTCAGCGCGTCCGAGGCGTCATCCTCGCGGTTCGCGCTCTCCAGCAGCGCGTCGTCGAGGCCGTCCTCGTCCTTCGACTGACGGTCGAGAGCATGGTCGCGCTGGCGCTCCATCTCGTTGGCGAGCGTCATCAGCACCGGCACGTTCGGCAGGAACACGCTGGCGGCCTCGCCACGGCGACGGGCGCGCACGAAGCGGCCGATCGCCTGCGCGAAGAACAGCGGAGTGGACGACGACGTCGCGTACACGCCGACAGCCAGACGGGGCACATCCACGCCCTCCGACACCATGCGCACGGCGACCATCCAGCGGCGGTCGTTCGCGCTGAACTTCTCGATGCGCTCGGATGCGGTCGCGTCGTCCGACAGGACGATGGTGGGCTGCTCCCCCGTCAGGCTGTGCAGGATCTTCGCGTAGGCCCGCGCGACGGTCTGATCGGTGGCGAGCACGAGGCCGCCGGCATCCGGCACATGATGCCGGATCTCGGTGAGGCGCCGGTCGGCAGCCGACAGCACCGCCGGCATCCACTCCCCCTCCGGGTCCAGCGCCGTCCGCCAGGCCTGCGAGGTGACGTCCTTGGTGTTGTCCTGCCCGAGATGAGCCTCGAGCTCGTCACCGGCGCTGGTGCGCCAGCGCATCCTGCCGGCGTACATGTGGAACAGCACGGGTCGCACGACGCCGTCGGCGAGAGCGCGGCCGTACCCGTACCGGTAGTCGGTGCTCGAGATCCTGGCGCCCGACTCGTCAGGAAGGTACTCCACGAAAGGGATGGGCGCCGTGTCGCTGCGGAACGGCGTTCCCGACAGCAGCAGCCGCCGTCGGGCGGGCGCGTACGCGTCGCGGATCGCATCGCCCCAGCTCAGGGCGTCACCGCCGTGGTGCACCTCGTCGAGGATGACGAGGGTCCTGGCGTCCTCGGTGAGGTGCCGATGCACGCTGGACTTCGCGGCGACCTGCGCGTAGGTGACGACCACGCCGTGATAATGCCGCGCCGGAGCCCAGTGGCTGTTGCGGAACCGCGGGTCCAGCCGGATGTGCACGCGCGCCGCGGCGTCCGCCCACTGCGTCTTCAGATGCTCGGTCGGAGCGACGACGATGATCCGGTTCACCTCGCCGGCCTTCAGCAGCTCGACCGCGAGGGTGAGCGCGAAGGTGGTCTTGCCCGCCCCGGGTGTGGCGGCGACGAGGAAGTCCCGCTTGTCGGCGGCGAAGTACTCGTCGAGGGCCTCCTGCTGCCACGCCCTCAGCTTGCTCGCGATACCCCACGGGGCGCGCTGAGGGAAGGACGGAGAGAGCATCGCATCAACGATAATCCAGGCCGCCGACGCCGCCCTACACGCGGCGATGCGCACCCGAGTAGGCTCTCACCGGCGCGTCAGGCAGCATTGCGCGCCGGATGCCGAAGGAGAGCCGATGGTCGACCAGGAAACATCCCGCACCCCCTACGTGCCGAATGAGGGACCGCACCCGTGGCGCCGCTTCGTGGCCATCGGCGACTCGTTCACCGAGGGCATCGGCGATCCGGACCCCGGCGTCCCCGGCGGACACCGCGGATGGGCGGACCGGGTCGCCGAGGTGCTGGCGCAGGACGTCGACGACTTCGCGTACGCCAACCTCGCGGTGCGCGGGAAGCTGATCGCGCAGATCGTGCGGGAGCAGATCGAGCCCGCGATCGCCCTGACACCCGATCTCATCTCGATCTGCGCGGGCGGGAACGACGTGATCCGTCCCGGCACCGACCCCGATGACATCGCCGCACAGCTGGAGGGCGCCGTCGCACGCCTCGCCTCGACCGGCGCGGCGGTGCTGCTGTTCACCGGCATCGACACCGGATTCACTCCGGTCTTCCGGCCCTTCCGCGGAAAGGTCGCGATCTACAACGAGAACGTGCGCGCGATCGCCGACCGGCACGACTGCATCGTGGCCGACCAGTGGGCGCTGAAGGTGGTGCAGGATCCGCGCTTCTTCGATGATGACCGGCTGCACTACAACGCCCTCGGTCACCATGAGATCGCGCGGATGGCGCTGCGTGCCCTGAACGTGCCCAACGACCTGCAGGCCATGCAGCCCGATCCGGTCCCCGTGCGCAGCTGGCGCGAGGCGCGCGCCGGTGACATCGGCTGGGCGCGTGAGCACCTGGTGCCGTGGGTGCTGCGCCGGCTGCGGCATCAGTCCTCGGGTGACAACGTCGTGGCCAAGCGGCCGGAAGCGGCGCCGGTGCGCCTGCGCGACATCGAGCTCTGAGGGGCCGAATCAGGCGCGGGTCAGCGCCCACAGCGCGACGGCCGCGGCCGACGCGACGTTGAGCGAGTCGACTCCGCCGGACATCGGGATCGTCACGACGCTGTCGGACGCATCGAGTGCCGCACGAGACAGTCCGTCGCCCTCGGTGCCCATCATCAGCGCCACGCGCTCCGGCCGTGTCGCGGCGTAGCAGTCGAGCGGAACGGCGCGGTCCTCCAGGGCGAGCGCGGCGAGCTGGAAGCCGAGCGCGCGCAGCTCGCGCGCGGCATCCGACCACTCGCCGATCCGCGTCCACGGCACCTGGAACACCGTGCCCATGCTGACGCGGACGCTGCGGCGATAGAGCGGATCCGCGCAGCGCGGCGTCACGAGCACGGCGTCCGCGCCCAGCCCGGCGGCGGCTCGGAAGGCCGCACCCACGTTGGTGTGGTCGACGATGTCCTCGAGCACCAGGACCAGACGGGCGTCGCCCACGACGTCGGACAGCGCGCGCTCGAGCGGCCGGTGCATCGCCGCCATCGGACCGCGATGGATCGCGAAGCCGGTGACCTGCTCAGCCACAGCCGCCGGGACGACGTACACCGCCGGCTCCTGGTCTCCGAGCGCCTCGGACACCGCATTCAGCCACTTCTCCTGCGTGAGCACCGATCGCGGACGATGGCCGGCGGCGACGGCCCTGGCGATGACCTTGGCGGACTCGGCCATGTAGAGGCCACCCTCGGGCTCGTGGACGCGCCGCAGCGCGACGTCGGTCAGCGAGCGGTAGTCGTCCAGGCGGGAGTCGGCCGGGTCGTCGATGCGCACGAGGTCCATGCCTCCACTCTCCCAGGTGCCGCGCCGGTCCCCGCCGCGCGGGCATAGTGTGGAGACCGTGCAGGCGACCGACCACGCGGATGACGGCATCGAGACCGGACAGGTGCGGCACGCGATCGATCGGGCCTCGGCGCTGCTGCACGGGAGGCGCATCGCGGTGCTCACCGGCGCCGGCATCTCCACCGACTCCGGCATCCCCGCGTACCGCGGTGCCGGCGCGCGGACCAGGGCGAACCCGATGACCATCCAGACCTATCTGGCCGATGAGGCGGCCCGCCGCAGATACTGGCTGGGCGCGCACCTGGGCTGGCGCACCTTCACGACTCCCGATCCGAACGAGGGGCACATCGCGCTGGCGCGCCTGGAGCGCGCCGGGATCGTGACCGGCGTCGTCACACAGAACGTCGACGGCCTGCACCTGCGCGCGGGCAGCTCCCGGGTGGTCGAGATCCACGGCACGATGCACCGCGTGCTGTGCCTGCGCTGCGGGCAGGTCTTCGACCGCCGCGCCGTCGCCGACCGTCTCGAGACGCTCAATCCCTGGGTGACGACGCCGGAGCGGATCGAGCTGAACCCCGACGGAGATGTGACTCCCGAGTCGTCGGAGGGATTCGTCATCCCGTCGTGCACGGTCTGCGGCGGGATGCTCAAACCGGAGGTGGTGTTCTTCGGCGAGTTCGTCCCCGCCGCGCGGTTCCGCGCCGCGGAGTCGGTGATGCACGCGTCCGACGCGCTGCTGGTGGCCGGCACGTCCCTGGCGGTGAACTCCGGCATCCGCGTCATCGAGCGGGCGCGTCGCCGCGGCATCCCTCTCGTGATCGTGAACCACGAGCCCACCCGCGCCGATGCGTGGGCCGACGTCGTCATCCCCGGTGGCACCAGCCCGGTGCTGGGCGCGATCGCGCAGCAGTTGATCAGCCGGTGACGGCTAGGGTCGAGAGGTGACCCTCCTCACCCTCGTGCGCCACGGCCAGACCGACTGGAACCTCGAGCGTCGCATCCAGGGAACGACCGACATCCCGCTGAACGACACCGGACGCGCGGACGCGCGTGCCGCTGCCGCCGCGCTGACCGGCCTGCGCCCCGACGCGATCTACGCCAGCCCGCTGGTGCGCGCGCGGGAGACGGCGCACATCATCGCCGGAGAGCTCGGCCTCGCCGCACCGGCGATCACCCGCGGCCTGAGGGAGCGGGAGTTCGGCGACGGCGAGGGGATGCTGGTGGCCGACTACCTGACGCGGTACGGCGACTGGAACGCGGGCGTTCCCGGCGCGGAGACGCTCGCGCAGGTGCGGGATCGCGCCCTGGACTCCCTGGAGCGCATCGATCGCGCGTCGCGACGCCGCTCAGCACCGCGCGCGGAGTCGATCGTCGTGGTCAGCCACGGCGGGGTGATCCGCGCCCTGCTCATGCACGTGTCGGGCGGAACGCTGCCGCGCGAAGGCGACGTGCTGCGCAACGGCTCCGTGCACCGTTTCGTGGCCGAGCGCGGCACACTGCGTCTGCTCGACGAGGTGCCGCTGCAGATCGTCTCGGCCGGCGTCGACGGCGCGGACGACGTCCGTACCGCGGGAGCGACCCCGGCCTGAGCGCCTGCGGAGCCCCAGCGCGGCGGAAGCTCTCAGGCTCTGGCGAGCACGGCACGCGCATGCCGCAGCACAGGCTCGTCGACCATCCGCCCCTCGAAGCGGAACACGCCCCGCTCCCCCTCCGCCGCGGCGAGCACCGCACGCGCCCATTCCTGCGTCGCAGGGTCGGGACGATACGCGGCGCGGATCACCGCGACCTGCTTCGGATGGATGCAGGCGGTGGCTCGGAAGCCGGATGCCACCGCATCCGCCGCTTCCTCGGCCAGCCCTGGCTCGTCGTCGATGTCGAGGTGCACGGCGTCCACCGCGGCCTTGCCGTGCGCGGACGCGGCGATGAGCACCGCCGATCGGGCGTGGCGCGCGACGTCGCGGTAGCGGCCGTCCGCGGTACGGCTGGCCATGCCGCCGAGGGACGCGACCAGGTCCTCCGCGCCCCACATCAGCGCGGCGACGCGGGGGTGCGCGGCGATCTCGCCGGCACGATGCACCCCGCGCGCGGTCTCGCACAGCGCGATCAGCCGATGCGACGCGTCGAAGGCGTCGAACGCCGCCGGGTCCTCGGCCTTGGCGATCATGACGGTGCGGTACGGCGTCCGCGCGAGCGCCTCGATGTCCGCGGCGAACTCGGCGGATGTCGGATCGTTCACCCGCACGATGACGCGGGAGGGATCGAGCGTGGCGGCGACGATGTTCTCGCGGGCCTGCTCCTTCGCCTCCGGCAGCACGGCGTCCTCGAGGTCGAGGATCACACCGTCCGCCTTGGCGAGCGCCCCGGCGAAGCGCTCCGGCCGGTCGGCGGGGCAGAACAGCAGCGCCGGCCCGAAGTCGACGTCCCTCATTTCGCCTCCGGCCGGCAGTGCACCAGCACGGTGCGTGTCGCGGTGGCCACGACCGTGTCGTGCTGGTTGCGGCCGGTGTGCACGATCGTGCAGATGCCCTGGCCCGGCCGTGACGAGGAGAGCCGCTTGTCGGTGATGACGCTCTCGGTGTAGAGCGTGTCGCCGGGGAACAGCGGATGCGGGAAGGAGATGTCGCCGAGGCCGAGCTGCGCGACGAGCGTTCCCTGGGTGAGCTGCGCCACGGATGCCCCGACCATGGTCGACAGCGTCCACATGGAGTTCATCAGGCGCTGCCCGAAGGGCTGCTGGGTCGCAGAGAACGCGGCGTCGAGGTGCAGCGCCTGCGCGTTCATCGTCAGGGTCGTGAACAGCACGTTGTCGGCCTCGGTCGCGGTGCGACCGGGTCGGTGCAGGTAGCGCGCGCCGCGCTCGAACTCCTCGTAGTACAGCCCGCGCTGGAGGATGTCGGTCATGCTCGCACTCTAGCCCGCGAGGCCCAGCGCCCTGGCGATCACCAGCAGCTGCACCTCAGTCGTTCCCTCGCCGATCTCGAGGATCTTCGAGTCGCGGTAGTGGCGCGCGACCGGGTACTCGTTCATGAACCCGTTGCCGCCGAAGATCTGCGTCGCGTCGCGGGCGTTGTCCATCGCCGCCTCGCCCGAGACGAGCTTCGCGATCGCCGCCGCCTCGGCGAACGGTCTGCCCGCGTCGTGCAGCCGTGCCGCGTGATGCCACGCCAGTCGCGCCGTGTGGACCCTCGCGCGCATGCGGGCGAGGGTGAACTGCGCGTTCTGGCGCGTGCTCAGCGCTGAGCCGAAGACCGTGCGCTTCTGCGCGTAGTCGACCGCCGCCTCGAGGCACCCTTCCGCGGCGCCGGTCGCCAGCGCCGCGATCGCGATGCGGCCCTCATCGAGGATGCTGAGGAAGTTCTTGAACCCGCTGCCCCGCTCGCCGAGCAGATGGGAGTCGGGCACACGGGCGCCCTGGAACGTCAGCGGGTGCGTGTCCGACGCGTTCCAGCCGACCTTGTCGTACGCGGGCTCCACCGTGAACCCGGGCGTGCCGTTGGGGACGATGATCGTGGAGATCTCCTTGCGTCCGTCGTTCTCACCCGTCACCGCCGTCACGGTCACGAAGCGCGTGATCGCGGTGCCGGAGTTGGTGATGAACTGTTTGCTGCCGTCGATCACCCACTCGTCGCCGTCCAGGCGAGCCGTCGTGCGCGTCGCTCCGGCGTCGCTGCCCGCTTCGGGTTCGGTCAGTCCGAAGCCGGCGAGCTGCGAGCCCGCGAGCAGGCCGGGCAGGTACTCCGCCTTCTGCTCCTCGGATCCGAACCGGTGCACCGGCATGGCTCCCAGGCTGACGCCTGCTTCCAGAGTGATGGCGAGCGACTGGTCGACACGGGCGATCCCTTCGATCGCGAGCCCGAGGGCGAAGTAATCGCCGCCCTGCCCGCCGTGCCCCTCGGGGAACGGCAGCCCGAACAGCCCGAGCTCCCCCATCTGCCGGACGACGTCGAGATTCAGGGTGTGCGTGCGGTCGGCCTCATACGCCTGGGGCGCGACCACCTGCTCGGCGAAGTCGCGCACCATCGAGGCGAGCTCGCGCTCCTCGTCGTTCAGGTCGTAGGTCATGCTGTCTCCTCTTCGCTGACGCGGGCGACCGGCTGATCGCGCCGCACCTGGTCGCCGACCGCGACCAGCAGGTGCACCGTGCCGCTGTGGGGCGCGAGCACCGGGTGCTCCATCTTCATCGCCTCGATCGAGACGAGGGGGTCTCCTTCGCGCACGGTGTCACCGTCGGCGACGTGCACGGCCACGACAGCGCCCGGCATGGACGCTCGGCCCTCAGGTTCGCGCGGCCCCGCCGCGCGGGTGCGCTCCGCGAGGCGGCGCTCCAGTCCGGCTCTGCGCGACAGCGGCCGCAGTCGCATCGTCGTCCCGGCGTCGAAGACCCAGACCGCGCCGTCGCCGTCGGATGCGGCAGGCACGCCGTGCGTGTATGCCGCCGGGGCCTCAACGACGGCGTCGTCATCGGTGAGGAAGATCGTGCGCGGCAGCGGTTCGGGAGCGCCGATCCGCCAACCGGCCAGCCGGTGCCAGAGGTCGGCGGCCCCTGCCGCGGGTGGACGCGGCACGGCGTGCGCGGCGGCGGCGAGCATCGGCATCGTCGGGGGCGCTGCCGGGAACGGCAGCATGGTCTCGATGAGCCCGGTGTCGAGGTCGCCGGCCACGACGCGCTCCTGTCGGCAGAGTGCCCGCAGGAAGGCGACGTTGGTCTCCACGCCCAGCACCACGGTGCGCGAGAGCGCGGCATCCAATCGCCGGAGCGCGCTCGCGCGGTCGGAACCGAACGCGATGACCTTCGCGATCATCGGGTCGTAGAATCCCGTGACCTCGGATCCGGTCTCGACGGCCGCGTCCACGCGCACGCCGCGGGGCGGCTCGAACAGCAGCACGCGGCCGGTCGACGGCAGGAACCCGCGCTCCGGCGACTCCGCGTACACGCGGGCCTCCACCGCGTGGCCGCGCACCTCCGGCGGCTCGGGTAGCGCACCGCCGGCGGCGACGTGCAGCTGCAGGGCGACCAGGTCCAGCCGGGTGACCTCCTCGGTCACCGGGTGCTCGACCTGCAGGCGGGTGTTCATCTCGATGAAGAAGAAGTTCTCCACGGAGTCGGCCTCCACGAGGAACTCCACCGTACCGGCGCCGCTGTAGTCCACGCTCTGCGCCGCGGCGACCGCCGCCGCGAGCAGGCGCTGCCGCACGGCGTCCGGAAGGTGCGGGGCGGGCGCCTCCTCGATCACCTTCTGGTGGCGGCGCTGCAGGGTGCACTCACGCTCGCCCAGCGCGATGACCGTGCCGTTCGCGTCGCCGAACACCTGCACCTCGATGTGCCGGGGTCGCTGCACGAGACGCTCCAGCACCAGGGCGTCGTCGCCGAAGGCCGCCGTCGCGACACGGCGCGCGGTCGCGAGGGCGGGAGCGAGCTCTTCGGCGGAGCGCACCACCTCCATGCCCTTGCCGCCGCCACCGGCGCTGGGCTTGACGAGCAGCGGATAGCCGACCTCGCTCGCCCGCGTGCGGATCTGCTGATCGTCCATGCCCGCGGCGTCGAACCCGGGCACGATGGGCACGCCGTGCTGCGACACGTGCGCGCGGGCGCGGGCTTTGTCGCCCATGACCTCCAGCGCCGGCACGCGCGGTCCGATGAACACGATGCCGGCGTTCTCGCAGGCCTGCGCCAGAGCGACGCTCTCGGACAGGAAGCCGTATCCGGGGTGGATCGCCTGTGCCCCGCTCCGCTGCGCGGCGGCGATGATGGCGTCCACGCGCAGGTAGGACTCGGAGGCCGGTGCTGCGCCGATCCACACGGACTCGTCGGCTTCGCGGACGTGCGGTGCGTCGGCATCCCCGTCGCTGTAGACGGCGATGCTGCGGATGCCGAGCTCGCGCAGCGTGCGGATGATGCGCCGGGCGATCTCACCGCGGTTGGCGACGAGGACGGTGTCGAACGCGTCGACAGGCTCAGGGACACGGTGGTTCATGACTCACATCCGGAAGAGGCCGAAGCGGGGTTCGGGCAGCGGGGTGCGGGAGACGACGTCGAGCGCGAGGCCCAGCAGGTCGCGGGTCTGGTCGGGGTCGACGATGCCGTCGTCCCAGAGCCGGGCGGTCGCGTAGTAGGGCTCGCCCTGTGCTTCATACTGCTCGCGGATCGGGGACTCGAACTGCGCCCGCTCCTCGGCCGACCAGGACTCGCCCGAGGCGCTGAGCTGGTCCTCTTTGACGGTGGCGAGGACGGATGCGGCCTGGGCGCCGCCCATGACCGAGATGCGACTGGCGGGCCAGCTCCACAGGAAGCGTGGCGAGTACGCCCGGCCGCACATCGAATAGTTGCCGGCGCCGAACGATCCTCCGATGATCACGGTGAGCTTGGGCACGCGGGTGGTGGCGACCGCGGTGACCATCTTCGCGCCGTCCTTCGCGATGCCTCCGGCCTCGGCGTCGCTGCCCACCATGAAGCCGGTGATGTTCTGCAGGAACAACAGCGGGATGCCGCGCTGATCGCACAGCTCGATGAAGTGCGCGCCCTTGAGGGCGGACTCACTGAACAGCACGCCGTTGTTGGCGACGATCCCGATGGGATGTCCGTGCAGCACGGCGAAGCCGGTCACCAGGGTGGTGCCGTAGTCCGGCTTGAACTCCGAGAAGCCGCCCGCGTCGACCAGCCGGGTGATGACCTCGTGCACGTCGTAGGCCGCGTTCACGTCGACGGGAACCACGTCGTACAGGCTTCCCTGCTCCGCCGGCTCGCGGGAGGCCATGACGTCCCATACGGGTGCGGTGGGCCTGGGCAGCGTGGCCACGATGTCGCGGAGGATCTCGAGAGCGTGCTCGTCGTCCTCGGCGAGGTGGTCCACCACACCCGACCGGCGGGCGTGCAGCTCACCACCGCCGAGCTCCTCGGCAGTGACGACCTCGCCGATCGCGGCCTTCACCAGAGGAGGTCCGCCCAGGAAGATCGTGCCCTGGTTTCGCACGATCACCGTCTCGTCGCTCATCGCGGGAACATAGGCGCCGCCCGCGGTACAGGAGCCGAGCACGGCCGCCAGTTGCGGTATGCCCTCGGCGGACATCCGCGCCTGGTTGAAGAAGATCCGGCCGAAGTGGTCGCGGTCGGGGAACACCTCGTCCTGCTTCGGCAGGAACGCGCCCCCGGAATCGACCAGGTACACGCAGGGCAGCCGGTTCTCGAGGGCGATCTCCTGGGCCCGCAGATGCTTCTTGACCGTCAGGGGGAAGTAGGTTCCCCCTTTGACGGTGGGGTCGTTGCAGACGACCATCACGTGCCGCCCGTGCACCAGGCCGATGCCGGCGATGACGCCGGCGCCCGGTGCGTCTCCGCCATACAGCCCGTGCGCGGCGAGCGGAGCGATCTCGATGAACGGGCTGCC
Source organism: Microbacterium sp. NPDC058345 (assembly GCF_042723855.1). Lineage (NCBI taxonomy): Bacteria > Bacillati > Actinomycetota > Actinomycetes > Micrococcales > Microbacteriaceae > Microbacterium > Microbacterium sp. NPDC058345. The sequence goes on along the minus strand of NZ_JBHXIG010000002.1, from coordinate 279,126 downwards.
CTCGTCGAGCAGGCGTGCCACGCGGTCACGCGGCAGCAGCTTGCCGCGTGCGACGTGGCGATCACGCGAGCGCTCCGGGCCCCCGAGCGCGGTCTCGGCGAGCCGTGCGCGCAGTTCCTCGGCGAGCGTCTGCTGATCTGCGGGCATCGTGCGTCCTCCTCGACTCACGCGGGGCTGGTGGCGTGACCACCCTCTCAGTTAGGGTTCATTAACCCGAGGATTCAGGTTAGCGAGGATTAACCGAAATGACAACGCCCGTCACCGCTCGTGATCGCGCCAAGGCGGAGCGCACCGACGCCATCCTGTCGTCCGCGGCGCAGCTCTTCGCCAGCCGCGGGTACTCCGGCGTCAGTCTCGAGGACATCGGTGCGGCGGTCGGCGTCTCGGGTCCGGCGGTCTACCGGCATTTCGCCGGGAAGCACGCACTGCTGGACGCGCTGCTCATCGGCGTCAGCGAGCGTCTTGTCGACGGCGGCGCGGCCGAGGCGGCCGCAGTGACGACGCCGCTGCAGCGGATGCGGGCCCTGGTGGGCTTCCATGTGGACTTCGCGCTGGGCAATGCCGACGTGATCAGGGTGCAGGACCGTGATCTCGCCCACCTCTCCCCCGAGGCGCAGACCGAGGTGCGGCGGCTGCAGCGCGCGTACATCGAACTGTGGATCGACGCGCTCAGCGCCCTCCGCGCGGCTGAGCGCGACGAGCTGCGGCTGCGCGTGCAGGCCTGCTTCGGCCTGATCAACTCCACTCCGCACAGCACCCGCTCCGTCCTGCGCTTCCGCGCGCAGACGGCGCAGCTGCTGAGCGCAATGGCGATGTCGGCACTTCTCGCCGACGCCTGACCGGTGCATGACCGCGCCGACGTGGGGCGGGGGCCGTCGCCCGTCCGCCCCCGGGTCGGTCAGAACACCAGGGCCCGTCCTGGCTGCTCCAGCAGGTCGGCGACGTCCTTCAGGAACCGGGCGCCCTCCGCCCCATCGACCAGACGGTGGTCGAACGACAGGCTCAGGGTCATCACCTGGCGCAGCGCGATCTCACCGCGGTGCTCCCACGGCTGGCGTCGCACCGCGCCGACGGCGAGGATGCCGGACTGGCCGGGGGGAAGGATCGGGGTGCCCGCATCGATGCCGAACACGCCGATGTTCGTGATCGAGAACGTACCCGCCGCGAGATCCGCAGGGCTGGTCCTGCCCGAGCGCGCCGTCGCCGTGAGCTCCTGCAGTGCGTCGGCGAGACCGGTGAGCGACAGCGTCTCGGCGCTGCGGATGTTGGGCACGATGAGGCCGCGCTCCGTGGCCGCGGCGATGCCGAGATCGACGTAGTGGTTCTGCACAATCTCGCCGGCCGACTCGTCCCAGTGCGCGTTCAGCGAGGGATTGCGGCCGAGCGCCAGACACACCGCCCTGGCGATCACCACCAACGGTCCGATGCGATGCTCCGAGAGCGACCTGTCGGCGCGCAGCTGCTCGATCAGCTCCATGGTGGCGGTCACATCGACGGTGTGGAACGTGGTGACGTGCGGCGCCGTGAAAGCACTCTGCACCATCGCCTGCGCGGTGTGCTTGCGCACACCGCGGATCGGGATGCGGGTCTGCCGCCGTTCGCCGTCCCCCGTCGCAGAAGCTGCCGTCTTCGGCTTCTCGGGCGCGGTTCCGACCGCATCCGGCACCGCGCCCCCGACGCGCTCGGCATAGGCATCGACGTCCTGCCGGGTGATCACCCGGTCGCCGACCTCCGCCGCGACGAGAACGAGATCCACGCCGCGTCGCTTCGCATGCGCGCGCACCGGAGGGGTCGAACGAGGACGCTCGCCCACCGCCGGCTCCGCGTCGGCGGGCGGCAGCGCATCATGAGGGGCCGCCTCCCGCACCGCGGCGTCGGTCTGCACCGTCGCGTTCGACACACCTCGGCGCGCACGACGCACAGGGCGTCCGCCGGCCGCGGGCGCCGCGCCGTACCCGACGAGGTTCGGCTGCGCCTTCTCCTCGGACGGCGCCTCGCCGCCGGGCTGACCCGTCGCCTCGCTCTCCGGCTCGGAGCCGACGACGTCGAAGGCGATGAGGGGCGAGCCCACCGCGATCGTCTCGCCTGCTTCCGCGTGCAGGGACGCGACTGTCCCCTCGTACGGCGACGGCAGCTCGACGACGGCCTTGGCGGTCTCGACCTCCGCGAGGGTCTGGTTCAGGGCGACGCTGTCGCCGGGCTCGACCAGCCATTGCACGACCTCCGCCTCGGTGAGTCCCTCACCGAGGTCGGGCAGGCGGAACTCCGCGATCATCGCTGCGCTCCCGTCGTGTCGGATGCCGGACTGAGGCTGTGCGGCCTGTCCATGACGCGGTCGACCGCGTCCAGGATGCGGTCCAGGTCGGGCAGGTGATGCTTCTCGAGCTTCGCGGGCGGATACGGGATGTCGTGCCCTGTCACCCTCACCGGCGCGGACTCGAGGTACTCGAAGCAGTGCTCCGTGATGCTGGCGATCACCTCGGCGGCCACACCCGCCTCCCGCGACGCCTCGTGGGCCACCACCACACGGCCGGTGCGACGCACCGCCGCGGCGACGGTGTCGTAGTCGACGGGTGACAGGGAACGCAGGTCGATGACCTCGAGCGACACGCCCTCGTCGGCGGCGGCATCCGCGGCGTCGAGGGCCGTGCTCACCATCGCCCCGTACGTGATCAGGGTGGCATCCGTGCCCTCGCGCACCACCCTCGCCAGCCCCATCGGGGCGGCATCCGCGAGCGGCGCCTCGAGATCGACCTCGCCCCTGTGGTGGTACAGGCGCTTGGGCTCGAAGAAGATCACCGGATCGTCGCTCGCGATCGCCTGGCGGAGGCACCGGTACGCGTCGTCGGGGTTCGACACCGCGATCACCCGCAGCCCGGCGGTGTGCACGAAGTACGCTTCGGGCGACTCGGAGTGATGCTCGGCCGCGCCGATCCCGCCCGCCCAGGGCACCCGGATGGTGATGGGCATCTTCACCCGGCCCTGGGTGCGGTAGTGCAGCTTCGCCACCTGGGAGACGATCTGATCGAACGCCGGGTAGATGAAGCCGTCGAACTGGATCTCGATCACCGGGCGGTAGCCGCGGAAGGCCAGGCCGACGGCGGTGCCGACGATGCCCGACTCGGCGAGCGGAGTGTCGATCACGCGCTGCGCCCCGAACTCGTCCTTCAGACCGTCGGTGATGCGGAACACGCCGCCGAGCGCGCCGATGTCCTCGCCGAGCAGCACGACCCGGTCATCGTCGCGCATCGCCTGGCGGAGGCCGGCGTTCAGCGCCTTGCCGAGAGTCATTTGGGTCATCTCAGGCCTCCTCGAACGAGGCCAGGTAGGCCGCGTACTCGTCGCGCTGGCGCTCGAGCCCCGTGTGCGGTTCGGCGTAGACGCCGTCGAACACGGCAAGGGCGGGCCGGGTCGTCATGCCCAGGCATGCGGCGCGCATGTCGCGCGCCGCCGCATCGGCTTCCGCCTGCACCGACGCGCGGTGCTCCTCGGTGAGCTCGGCGCCGAGGAGCGCCTCGAGGCGCGCGATCGGATCGCGCCGGCGCCAACGCTCGAGCTCCGTCTCGTCGCGGTAGCGCCGGGGATCGTCGGCCGTGGTGTGCGGGCCCATGCGATAGGTGACCAGCTCGAGGTAGGCGGGCCCCTTCCCCGAGCGGGCGTGATCGAGTGCCCAGCGCATGGCGGCGAGGCACGCCACGACGTCGTTGCCGTCGACGCGCATGCTCGGGATGCCGAATCCCGGCGCCCTGCCGGCGAGCGGATACTGCGACTGCAGGCCGACCGGCTCGGAGATGGCCCAGTGGTTGTTCTGGCACACGAAGACCACCGGGGCGCGGTACGACGATGCGAACACCATCGCCTCGTTGACGTCCCCCTGGCTGGTGGCTCCGTCACCGAAGTAGGTCACGGCGACCTCGTCGGCCCCATCGTGCCGTATGCCCATCGCGTACCCGACGGCGTGCAGCGTCTGCGCGCCGATGATGATCTGCAGCGGCGCCATGCGCAGGACGGCGGGGTCGTACGCAGCGCCCTCCTCACCGCGCCACATGCGCACGTAGTCGCCCAGCTGTGCGCCGCGGACGTGCATCACCCCCGTCTCGCGGTAGCTGGGGAACACGAAGTCCTGCGCAGCGAGAGCACGTGCGGTGCCGATCTGCGACGCCTCCTGGCCGTTGCACGGAGCCCACAGGCCCAGCTGCCCCTGGCGCTGCAGTGCGACGCCCTCGTTGTCGATACGACGCAGCACGCACATGTCGCGATGCAGATCGCGCAGCATCCCCGCGTCGAGGTCCTGGATGTAGGGGTCCAGCTGCGCATTCGGCTGACGGGAGCCGTCCGGCGCGATGATGCGCTCGGTCAGTTCGAGATCGTTCTCGGTGTCGACGATCGGGGTGGTGTGCGGTGACATCTGCGTCCTCCTGACGTGATGGCCTTCGTGGGGCGTACACGGCTTCCGACGGCGGCGTCGGCTTATCTGAAGGGTACGTCGGGCTGACACCTCGCTCAAGCATCATCGCGGTCGCTGAGCATGTTGCGCAGAGCGCACCGGTCGAGCCCTGCTAACGTGTGGCACTATGCCCACGCTGGACCGGATCGATCTCGAACTGCTCACCGCACTCTCCGAGGACCCGCGCACCACGGTCGTCGCGCTCGCCGAGCGACTGCGCCTGTCGCGCAACACGATCCAGGCGAGGATGTCGCGCCTGGAGCAGACCGGCGTCTTCCAGTCCTACGAGCGGGCGTTCTCGACCGAGGTCCTCGGGTTTCCGCTGCAGGCGTTCATCAGCATCGGCCTGCGCCAGACCGAGCTGCCGCGGATCATCGCCGAACTGGCGCGGGTTCCCGAGGTCGTGCAGGCGCACGGGCTGAGCGGATCGATCGATCTGCTCGCACGCGTGGCGTGCCGCGACGCGCGACATCTGTTCGACACGGACGCGCGCATCCTCTCGATCGACGGGGTCGAGCGGACCGAGACCTCGCTGGCGATGGGCGAGGTGATCCCGTTCCGGGTCGCCGGGCTCATCGGGCTGGCGCGACGGGAAGCCTGAGGAAACGGCGGATTGCGCCCGCGGCCTCCGCGGGCGTCTCGTAGTGGATCAGGTGACCGACGTCGGCGATCTCGACGAGCTCGGCGTCCGGGAACATCCGCGCCAGCCGGCGCTCCGCCTCGATCGGAGTGATGTCGTCGCGCTGCGCCGCCACCAGCAGCGTCGGCGCATCGATGTCGCCGGCGAAGGCGCGCACGTCATGCGACACGCTCGCGACGAAGGCGTCGTGCAGCACGTCGCGGTCGGCGAAGCGGGAGAAGTACGCATCGTGCTGAGCGTGGATGAAGCGCCTCAGGGCGGGGTCGCGCGTCTTCGCCATGGCGATGCTCATCACGCGCACGATGAGCGGATGCCGCAGCAGCGCCGTGCCGATCTTCTCCGGCAGCCGCGCGCCGAGGGTGTAGTAGAGCACGGCGAGGCGCGTGAGCAGCCCCTTCGGGCCCTCCAGCGCGGGCGCGCCGATCGGGTTGATCAGGATCAGGCGGGGCGTCCGCAGGCCGCCCGCGACGGCGGCGGACGAGATGATCGACCCGAAGGAGTGGCCGAGCACGAACGCACCGGGGGCGACGGTGCGCGCGAACTCGCGGAGCCACTCGGCGTACAGGTCGAGGTCGTGTTGCCGACCGGGCAGCGGTGCGGTCTCACCGAATCCGGGCAGGTCGGGCGAGATGACGCGCACCCCCGGCAGGAAGGCGATCACCGGCTCGAGACCGTGATGCTCGCCGCGGAAGCCGTGCACGGCCAGGATCGTCGGCGCACCATCGGCGTCGGGCCCGTACACCCAGTAGGCGGTCGTGCCGCCCGCCACCTGCGCTTCACGGCGGACGACCGGGATCCCACCCAGCCGGGCGGCATACGGGGAGGCTGCGGGCATGACCCGAGTCTACGGCGGGATCGGCGAAGGCGATGTCGGTGGTCGTCCTTATCTTCGAAGAAGGAAAGGAGACACCATGCGCACCCTGTCCGAGTCACTCCCCTCGATTCCGTGGAGCACGCCGGTGCTGCGGTCCGACGCCGAGCACCTCGACCGTGCCGGAGACCATCTCTGGCGCGTCGTGGACGCGCGCGGCAGCATCCGAGGACATCTTCGTGTCATCGCCGACCCCCTCGGCATCCGGTACCGCGCCGAGCGCCTGCACCTGCCCTCCGGCGCCTTCCGCCTGGTGGGCGAATTCTGGGACGCCGATGACGCCGTGGCCGCGCTGCGTCACTGATCGCCGTGGTGCCCCCTGCAGGATTCGAACCTGCGACCAACGGATTAGAAAGCCGATGCTCTTCCTCTGAGCTAAGGAGGCGACCTCCCCAGAATACCGCGAGCGGCCCCACCGATAGGATCGACCCCATGGTTTCCGCCTCTGAGAACGACCGCCTCGTCTGGATCGACTGCGAGATGACCGGTCTCGACCTCGCGGTCGACGAACTCGTCGAGATCGCCGTCGTGATCACCGACTTCGAACTGCGTCCGCTCGATCCGGGGTTCCAGGTCGTCATCACACCGGGTGCCGAAGCCCTGGCGAACATGAGCGAGTTCGTCACCCAGATGCATCGCACGTCCGGACTGATCGAGGAGATCCCGCACGGCGTCTCCCTGGCGGAGGCGGAGGCGCAGACCCTCGCCTACATCAAGCGCTTCGTGCCGCTGGAGCGCAAGGCGCCCCTCGCGGGCAACACGATCGGCACCGACCGCATGTTCCTCGCGAAGTACATGCCGGCTGTCGATCGGCATCTGCACTATCGCAACGTCGATGTCTCGAGCATCAAGGAGCTGTCGCGCCGCTGGTACCCCCGGGTGTTCTTCCAGGCGCCGGCGAAGGACGGCGGCCATCGCGCGCTGGCCGACATCCTGGAGTCGATCCGGGAACTGCACTACTACCGCGACGCCGTGTTCGTCCCAGGACCCGGCCCCTCCTCCGAGGAGGCGCGCACGGTCGCCGATCGCGTCGTGTCGGAATTCACCGTGAACATGTAATAGACTTTCTGAGGCGCCTGCTCCGGCAGGCACATGGTGGGTATAGCTCAGCTGGTAGAGCACCGCGTTGTGGTCGCGGGGGTCGCGGGTTCAAGCCCCGTTACTCACCCCAATCGAGGAGCCCGGTGCACGCGGTCGCGTGACTGCCGGGCTCCTCTTCTGTGCGGTGGTCCGCTTCGTCGGCGCAGGCGGCCTCCGCGCGTGGGGGGTCGATAGCATCGAAATATGCCCTCGCACGTCCGCCTCGCGACCGACGCCGACCTGCACCTGCTCGCCGGCATCGAATCCGCCGCGGACACGGTGTTCGAGCCGTTGTTCGGCGCGGTGGACTGGGGCGCGCCGCCGGAGGGACAGGAACGACGGGCCGATGCCGGCTTCATCCTCGTCGTCGCGGCATCCGAGACCGGTCCCGCGCTGGGGTTCGCGCACGTGCTCGAGCACGACGGCGTGGCGCATCTGGAGCAGCTTTCGGTCCGTCCCGAGCACAGCGGCCGGGGGCATGGTCGGGCCCTGCTGCAGGCCGCCCTCGACCGGGCCGCGGAGCGAGGGGCCACCCGGATGACGCTGCGGACGTATGCGGACGTGCCCTGGAACGCGCCGTTCTACGCGTCAGCGGGCTTCACCGAGCATCCCGATCCCGATGACGATTTCCACCGGGCGCTCGTGGCCGCCGAGGTGCGTCTCGATCTGGCGCGTCACGGCCGGCGAGTGCACATGGAGCGCCGGCTGCCGCGCGGGATGCAGATGGATCCGGAGGCGTTCGAAGCCCTCGTGGTCGACGAACTGGACCGGCTGCCCGACGAGATGGTCGAGGGCCTCGAGAACGTGGTCTTCGTCGTCGAAGACCACCCGGAGAACGGCGAGGAGCTCTTCGGTCTGTACGAGGGGCTCGCCCTCACCGAGCGCGGCCAGTACGGCATGGGCGAGCTGCCCGACCGCATCATCCTCTACCGGCACGCCCACCTCGCCGCATGCGAAAACGAGGATGAGCTGCGCGACGAGGTGCACACGACGCTCGTGCATGAGATCGCGCACTTCTACGGCATCGATGACGAGCAGCTGCACGAACTGGGGTGGGCATGAGCTCCCCCGCATCCGCTCCCGTCGTGGACCACCAGCTCACAGCCGCTCCCCTGCGGCCCTGGGAGCTGGTCGTGTGGGACGACCCGGTGAACCTGATGAGCTACGTCGTCCGCGTGTTCCGCCGATACTTCGGGTACAGCGACGAGCACGCCACTCGGCTCATGCTGTCGGTGCACCACGAAGGTCACGCCGTGGTCGCCACGGGCCCGCGCGAGACGATGGAAGTGCACGCGCAGGCGATGCACGACTACGGTCTGTGGGCGACCGTGCGGGAGGCCGGCTGATGAGCGCATCCGTCGTCAGGATCGGTATCGCCGTCATCGAGGCGCGGAATCTCGTGGCGCTCATCGACGAGCTGATCGCCGTCATCGACGACCCCCGATCGATGGACGATCCGGGGGTCGCCCGTCTCGCGCCCGACGCCTATCCGGGTGACGACGCGGCGTCGACGGAGTTCCGTGAGGCGACCAGGGACGCCCTGATCGATCGCCGCCACGCCGACGCGACGACCGTGAGACGCAGTCTCGCGTCGATCGCGGATGCGGAGGATGCCGACCCGGGTGGCGGATTCCGCGAGCACCGCCTGTCGCTCTCGGATGCGCAGGCCGACGCCTGGATGCGAACCCTCGCCGCGCTGCGACTCGTGGTGGCCTCGCGCCTGGGGATCGAGACCGCTGACGACCACGACCCGGAAGACCCCCGGTTCGGAGTGTACGACTGGCTCGGCTACCGCCTGGAGCTGCTCGTGCGGGCGGCGGACGAGCAGGACCCTCGCGGTTAGGGCACGTCGACGCGGACGTCGGCGAGCTGCACGGGCCGGTGCTTCTCGATATGAGCGTCTTCCTGGCGCGCCCACCTGTCCCAGTGAGCGCGGAAGGTGTCGCCGTCGCGGTCCAGCGCCCGACGTCGGCGTGTCTCCGCGGCGCCGTCGACCCACACCGTGACGTCGGCGAGGCGGGCCGAGGACGGAGTCAGGATCCCGCAGCCCTCGACGATGACCCCGAGGGCAGGATCGACCGCGTGCGCCTCGGCCTCGGCCTCACGCTGCCAATCCCAGCGGTGCCAGGTGCCGAGGGATCCGCGGCCGTGCGGGATGAGGATGCTCTCCCGCGCGATCTCGGCACCTCGCTCCAGGCCGTCCCATCCGGGATAGAGGGAGTCGAGGGCGACGAGCTGCACCCGTCCCTGCAGCGGCCAGTCGCGCCGCAGCCGGGCCGCGAGACTGCTCTTGCCGGCACCGCTTCGGCCGTCGATCAGCACGACGGGGTTGGACGCCGAGACGGCGACGACGGCCGCGACGATGCGGTCGACGGCGGCGGAGAGCCGCTCGTCGAACGGATCGCTACTTCTTGAGTGCACGGATGATGCGGACGAGCGCGCGTCCCGTGACCCACACGAAGGGCACGGCGACCGCGAGCAGCGTGACGAGGTTCGGCTCGAACCGCAGCCCCTCCTCACGGCGCACGTACACGCCGACGGGGATGGCCACGCCGCCGCCTCCCCCGCCGTCACGCTCGCCGTCGCTGCCGGCGCCGAAGCCCGACCAGGTGATGGCGACGGGTGTGACGGCGATCCCGTCGACATCCAACGGCTCGCCGTAGGCGCTCTTCACGCCGAGAGCGACGGACTGTTCTCCGAGTTCGAGTGCGAGGTTCGGCATGGCACCACGCTACTCGACCGCGGGCCGCTGGTCTTCCTCCCCGTGCGGGAGCGGCCGCTGCGGCGCCCCTCGCCCGTCGCCGCGGCCGATATGCCGGGCGCGGGTCACCATCCCGACCCCGAACCGGGCGCGCGCGTCGTCGAGAGTGCCCTCCAGGCGGCGGCGCTCGGCGTCGTCGTCCCACAGTGCCATCGCCCCGCTGCCCGCCTCGCGGAGCTTCTCGGCGCGCACGCCGACCAGCCGCACCGCGTCGCGCCGATCGATCTGGTCGAACAGCGTCAGCGCCGTCTCGCCGATTCGCTGCCCCACATCGGTGGGCTCGGCGAGCGAGAGGCTCCGGCTGAGCGTGGTGAAGTCGGCGAACCGGATCTTGATCGACACCGTGCCTGCCTGCCACCCGGCCGATCGCAGGCGTGCGCCGACCCGATCCGCGAGTCGCAGCAGCTCCGAGCGCAGCAGCTCGAGGTCGCCGATGTCGCGGTCGAAGGTCTCCTCATGGCCGACGCTCTTCTCGACGCGATGGGTCTCGACGGCACGGGCGTCCTCACCACGCGCGAGCTGCTGAAGCCGGGCGCCGAGCGCCGGACCCACCGCGCGCTCCAGCGCGTCCGGGGGCGATTGCCGCACGTCTCTGATGAGCCGGATGCCGCGCCGCTGCAGCGCCTCCGCCGCTTTCGGTCCGACCCCCCACATGGCGCTCACCGGACGAGGATCGAGGAACTCCTGGGTTCGCGCGGCGGGGACGATGAGCATTCCGTCCGGCTTCGAGATGGTGGAGGCCATCTTCGCGACGTGCTTCGTCGCCGCGACGCCGACGCTGCAGGTGATCCCCACCTCGTCCTGCACCCGGCGACGGAGCAGCACCGCGATCTCGCCCGGACTCCCCCACAGGCGCCGCACGCCGCGCACGTCGAGGAAGGCCTCGTCGATCGAGAGCGGCTCGACGATCGGCGTGATGCTCTCGAAGATCGTCATCACCTGCTGCGAGACCGCCTGATAGCGACGGAAGTCGGGCGGCACGACGCGGGCGGTAGGGCACAGCCGGAGCGCCTGCGACACGGGCATGGCGCTGCGCACGCCGAAGCGGCGGGCTTCGTACGACGCGCTGGAGACGACAGACCTGCCGTCCGGCGCCCCGATGATCAGCGGCAGCCCGCGCAGCGACGGGTCGTGCAGCACCTCGACCGATGCGTAGAACGCATCCATGTCCACGTGCAGGATGCCGGCGCCGGTGTCGTCGGCGCCTGCCTGCGAGACGATCCTTCCCGATCCGTCACCGCGTCCCATGCATCCATTCTCCCTGCAGGCGCCGACACGGCTCCGCCCGCTCCGCACGGGTCGGAGCGGACGGAAGCGGATGTGTCACGACTGCGCGGCGCGCTCCAGAATCAGCTCACGCACGCGCGCGGCATCCGCCTGTCCCTTCATCGCCTTCATGACGGCGCCGATCACGGCGCCGGCGGCCTGCACCTTGCCGTCCTTGATCTTCGCGAGCACGTCGGGCTGCGCGGTGAGTGCGTCGTCGATGGCGGCGATCAGCGCCCCGTCGTCCGAGACGACGGCGAGTCCGCGCCCGTCGACGACCTGCTGCGGGGTGCCCTCGCCGGCGATGACGCCCTCGAGCACCTGTCGCGCGAGCTTGTCGGTGAGCGTGCCCTCGTCGACGAGCCTCTGCAGAGCGGCCACGTCGGCGGGCGACACGAGACCGGTGATCTCCCGCTCCTGCGCGTTCGCGATGCGGGCGATCTCGCCCGTCCACCACTTGCGGGCGGCAGCGGGCGTGGCGCCGGCGGCGACCGTCGCCTCGACCACGTCGACCAGTCCGCTGTTGCGCACGTCCTGGTACTCCAGGTCGGTGAAACCCCAGTCGGCCTTCAGTCGGCGCCGACGGGCGACGGGCTGCTCGGGCAGGGCGGCGCGCAGCTCTTCCACGAGGTCGCGCGACGGCTGCACGGGCAGCAGATCAGGCTCCGGGAAGTAGCGGTAGTCGTCGGCATCCGACTTCGGGCGTCCCGGCGACGTGGTGCCGGTGTCCTCATGCCAGTGACGGGTCTCCTGGATGATCGTCCCGCCGTCGGCGAGGATCTGTGCCTGACGCTGGATCTCGTACCGCACCGCGCGCTCGACCGAGCGCATCGAGTTGACGTTCTTCGTCTCGGTGCGGGTGCCGAGCTTCTGCTCGCCGCGGGGACGCAGCGAGACGTTCGCGTCGCAGCGGAGGTTGCCGCGCTCCAGGCGCGCCTCGGAGATGCCCAGGCCCCGCACGATGTCGCGGATCGCGGCGACGTAGGCCTTAGCGATCTCGGGGGCGCGGTGCTCGGCGCCGAAGATCGGCTTGGTGACGATCTCGACCAGCGGCACGCCGGCCCGGTTGTAGTCCACCAGCGAGTACTCGGCGCCCTGGATGCGGCCGGTCGCCCCACCCATGTGCGTGAGCTTGCCGGCGTCCTCCTCCATGTGCGCGCGCTCGATCGGGATGGTCACGAGGGTGCCGTCCTCGAGCTCCACCTCGACGGACCCCTCGAAGGCGATCGGCTCGTCGTACTGCGAGATCTGGTAGTTCTTGCCGAGATCCGGATAGAAGTAGTTCTTGCGCGCGAAGCGGCTGGACTCGGCGATCGAGCAGCCCAGCGCGAGGCCGAGACTGATCGACGAGCGCACGGCCGTGGCGTTGACCACCGGCAGCGAGCCGGGCAGGCCGAGGTCGACGGGTGCGATGAGGGTGTTCGGCTCGGCGCCGTGGAACTCGTCGTTGGCCGGGTTCGGCGCGTCGGAGAACATCTTCGTGCGCGTGTTGAGCTCGACGTGCACCTCGAAGCCGAGGACAGGCTCGAACAGCTCGAGCGCCCTGTCATAGTCCATGAGCGTGGCGGTGGCCATCAGCGGATCCCTTCCTGCCGGTTCCGGATATCACCGAGCGTCGGTGCCTTGTCGAGCAGCGGGCCGTCCCAGGTGTCGAGCAGCGCGGCCTCGAGGGCAGCGCCGACCCGGTACAGGCGCGCGTCCTCCCGCGCGGGGGCGAGGAACTGGATCCCGACGGGCAGGCCGTCGTCCTCGGCCAGGCCGGAGGGGATCGAGATCCCGGGGACGCCGGCGAGGTTCGCGGGGATGGTCGTCAGGTCGTTCAGGTACATCTGCAGCGGGTCGTCGATCTTCTCGCCCAGGCGGAACGCCGTCGTCGGCGCGGACGGCGTCGCGATGACGTCGACCTGCTGGAACGCCGCGTCGAAGTCGCGCTGGATGAGGGTGCGCACCTTCTGCGCGCTGCCGTAGTAGGCGTCGTAGTAACCGGCCGAGAGGGCGTACGTGCCGAGGATGATGCGGCGCTTCACCTCCGGACCGAATCCGGCTTCGCGCGTGGCCGACATGACGTCCTCGACCGTCGGGTTGCCGTCGGGAGTGACGCGCAGCCCGAAGCGGACGGAGTCGAACTTCGCCAGGTTGCTGGACGCCTCGGCGGGCAGGATGAGGTAATAGGCCGCGACGCCGTACTCGAAGTGCGGGGCGGAGATCTCCACGATCTCAGCGCCCTGCGCCTCCATCAGTCCGAGCGACGCGTGGAAGGACGCCGCGACCCCCGGCTGGAACCCGGAGTCGGGAAGCTCCCTGATGACGCCGACCCTGAGACCCTTCAGCACCTGGCCGGTCGCTCCCTCACGCGCGGCGGCCGCGAACGACGGCCACTGCTCGTCGAGCGACGTGGAGTCCTTCGGGTCGTAGCCGCCGATCACGTCATGCAGCAGGCCCGCGTCGAGCACGGTGCGCGTGACCGGGCCGACCTGATCGAGGCTGGATGCCAGCGCGATCGCGCCGTAGCGGCTCACGCCTCCGTAGGTGGGCTTGATGCCGACCGTGCCCGTGACGTGGGCGGGCTGCCGGATCGATCCGCCGGTGTCGGAGCCCAGGGCGAGCGGGGCCTCGAACGCGGCCACGGCGGCGGCGGATCCGCCGCCGGAGCCGCCGGGAATGCGGTCGAGGTCCCACGGGTTGCGGGTCGGACCGTACGCCGAGTGCTCGGTGGAGGACCCCATGGCGAACTCGTCCATGTTGGTCTTGCCGAGCGGGATGAGGCCCGCGGCGCGGGCACGCGCGACGACAGTGGCGTCGAACGGCGACAGGTACCCCTCGAGGATCTTCGATCCACTCGTGGAAGGCTGATCGGTGGTGACGAGCACGTCCTTGATGGCGAGCGGCACGCCCGCGATCGGGCTGAGATCCTCGCCGGCGGCGCGACGATCGTCGATGTGCGCGGCTGCGGCGAGGGCGTGCTCGTTGACGTGCAGGAAGGCGTGCACGTCGGCGTCCACGGCGGCGATGCGGTCGAGGTGCGCCTGGGTGGCCTCGACGCTGGAGATGTCTCCCGCACGCAGCTTCTCGCCGAGTTCTGCGGCGGTCATGCGGATGATGTCGCTCACTGCTCTTCTCCCAGGATCGCGGTGACGCGGAAGCGGCCGTCCGCGGCGTCCGGCGCGTTCTGCAGGGTCTGCTCGAGTGTCAGCGTCTGTCCCACCTCGTCGGGTCGGAAGACGTTGCTCATCGCGATGGGGTGGCTGGTGGCGGCGACATCCGGGGTGGCCACCTCCGACACCTTCGCGATGTTGTCGACGATGACGTCGAGCTGGCTCGTCAGCTGGGTCACCTCGTCGTCGGTGAGCTGGATGCGCGCGAGCACGCCGAGATGGCGCACGAGATCGGGGGTGATTTCAGACACCCTCACAGTCTAGGAGAGGGGCGCAGCCTCCGAGAGCGCGGCTCGTCCCCCGACGGGGTCCGCGAGCGATTCGCGCGTAGGCTGACAGCCGTGACCGAGTTCGTTCCTCCTCGCCCATGGACCGCCAGCTACGCGGAAGGGGTCCCCGATGATGTCTCCCCCGTCTCGGGCTCCCTGGTCGACATCGTCGCGGCGTCCGCACGGGACTACCCGGATGCTCCCGCGCTGCAGTTCTTCGGGCGAGAGACCACCTACCGTCAGCTGCAGGAGTCGATCGACCGCGCGGCGGCCGGCCTGCGCGACCTGGGTGTGAAGGCCGGCGACCCGGTCGCGATCGTGCTGCCCAACTGCCCGCAGCACATCGTCGCGTTCTACGCCGTGCTGCGTCTCGGCGCCGTGGTCGTCGAGCACAACCCGCTCTACACCCCGCGAGAGCTGCGCAAGCAGTTCGAGGATCACGGTGCGAAGCACGCGATCGTGTGGAGCAAGGTCGCCGAGACGGTGCAGGGCTTCCCCGACGACCTCGCCGTGACCAGTCTCATCTCGGTGGACGTCACACAGGCGATGCCCCTCCTCACGCGCGCGGCCCTCGCGCTGCCGGTCGCGAAGGCCCGTGCGGCGCGCGAGGCGCTGACCGCCCGGGTCCGCGGAGCGATCGCGTGGCGCACGGTGGCCGGCGCCGACCCGCTGCCGGCGACGCATCCCCGCCCGAGCACCGACGACCTCGCGATCATCCAGTACACCTCCGGCACGACCGGCACGCCCAAGGGCGCCGCCCTCACGCACCGCAATCTGCTCGCCAACGCGGCGCAGGCCCAGGCCTGGGTGCCGTCGATCACGCGCGGCGACGGATGCGTCGTCTACGCCGTGCTGCCGATGTTCCACGCCTACGGGCTGACGCTGTGCCTCACCTTCGCGATGTCGATGGGTGCGCGCCTGGTGCTCTTCCCGAAGTTCGATCCCGACCTGGTGCTCGAGGTGACGAAGAAGCACCCGGCGACGTTCCTGCCTCTGGTCCCGCCGATCGCGGAGCGGCTGCTGGCCGCGTCGAAGGCGAAGGGCGTGCCGATCACCGGCACGAAGGTGGCGATCTCGGGAGCCATGGCGCTCTCGCACGAGCTCGTCGTGCCGTTCGAGGAGGCCTCGGGCGGCTTCCTCGTGGAGGGATACGGGCTGAGCGAGTGCTCGCCCGTGCTGATGGCGAACCCGGTCGCGGAAAACCGCGTCGCCGGCACCGTCGGGCTTCCTCTTCCGGGCACGGAGTGCCGCGTCGTCGACCCGGAGAACCCCACCGAGGACGTGCCCGCCGGCACGGCCGGCGAGCTGATCGTGCGCGGGCCCCAGGTCTTCTCCGGCTACTACGGAAAACCCGAGGAGACGGAGGCCGTCTTCGCCGACGGCTGGTTCCGCACCGGTGACATCGTGACCATCGACGACGCCGGATTCGTGCGCATCGTCGACCGCATCAAGGAGCTCATCATCACCGGCGGCTTCAACGTGGCCCCGACAGAGGTCGAGGGCGCGTTGCGCCATCATCCGGACGTCGTCGACGCCGCGGTGGTCGGGCTGCCCAGCGATCACTCCGGCGAGGAGGTCGTCGCGGCGATCGTGGTGGGCGACGATGCGGAGGTCGACGTCGAGGCGATCCGCGAGTTCGCGCGCGGCATCCTGACGCCGTACAAGGTGCCGCGACGCATCTTCGTGGTGGACGAACTGCCCACCTCGCTGATCGGCAAGGTGCTGCGTCGTCAGGTGAAGGAGAAGCTGCTCCCCCTGACATCCGGATCCTGAACCCGGCTATCCCCTGCGTGCGCCCAGGCGCAGGGACTATCGTGGGCGGGTGACCGCCGACGATACCGCCGCTGCCCAGCCCGCCACCATGCCCGACTCCGCCGAGGAGGCCGCGAAGCCGGGTTTCGAGGAGCTCGGCATCACCGGGCCGGTGCTGAAGGCGATCCGGGATCTGGGCTACGAGTTCCCCTCGCCGATCCAGGCGGCGACCATCCCCACCCTGCTGCAGGGTCGTGACGTCGTCGGCATGGCGCAGACCGGAACCGGCAAGACCGCCGCGTTCGCCCTGCCGGTGCTCGAACGCCTGGATGTCACGCAGAAGACGCCGCAGGCGCTGGTGCTCGCCCCGACGAGGGAACTCGCGCTGCAGGTCTGCGAGGCGTTCGAGTCGTACGCCTCCCGGATGAAGGGCGTGCACGTGCTTCCCGTCTACGGCGGACAGGGCTACGGCGTGCAGCTGTCCGCCCTGCGCCGCGGCGTGCACGTCGTGGTCGGCACTCCCGGCCGGATCATGGACCACCTGGCCAAGGGCACTCTCGACCTGTCCGAACTTCAGTACCTCGTGCTCGACGAGGCCGACGAGATGCTGAAGATGGGCTTCGCGGAGGATGTCGAGCAGATCCTCGCGCAGACGCCGGAGGAGAAGCAGGTCGCCCTGTTCTCGGCCACCATGCCCACCACGATCCGGCGCCTCGCGCAGCAATACCTGCGCGACCCCGAGGAGATCACGGTCAAGTCGAAGACCGCGACCAACACCAACATCACCCAGCGCTACCTCGTCGTGTCCTACGCGCAGAAGGTCGACGCGCTGACCCGCATCCTCGAGGTGGAGAACTTCGACGGGATGATCGTCTTCGTCCGTACGAAGAACGAGACCGAGGCCCTGGCGGAGAAGCTGCGTGCGCGCGGCTACTCGGCCGCCGCGATCAACGGTGACGTGCCGCAGGTGCAGCGCGAGCGGTCGGTGAACCAGCTGAAGGACGGCAAGCTCGACATCCTCGTCGCCACGGACGTCGCCGCCCGTGGTCTCGACGTCGAGCGGATCAGCCACGTGATCAACTTCGACATCCCCACCGACACCGAATCGTATGTGCACCGCATCGGCCGCACCGGACGCGCGGGCCGCACGGGTGACGCGATCAGCTTCATCACGCCGCGCGAACGCTACCTGCTCAAGCACATCGAGAGGGCCACCCGGCAGCAGCCGACGCAGATGCAGCTGCCCACGACGGAGGACGTCAACACCACGCGCCTGGCGCGTTTCGACGACGCCATCACGGGCGCCCTGCAGGAGACCGTCCGCATCGAGGGGTTCCGCGACATCATCGCGCATTACGTGCGCAACCACGACGTGCCCGAGGCCGACGTCGCGGCGGCGCTGGCCGTGGTCGCACAGGGTGACGCTCCGCTGCTGCTCGACCCGGAGCGCGATGAGCTCTCGCGTGCGGTCGAGCGTGACAACCGCCCGCCGCGGGAGCGTACGGACCGTGCGGACCGGGCACCGCGGACCGAGCGGCGCGGGCGCGGCGACTATGCCGCCTACCGGATCGAGGTCGGGCGCCGCCACCGCGTCGAGCCGCGCCAGATCGTCGGCGCCCTCGCGAACGAGGGCGGGCTCGGGCGCGATGATTTCGGCGCCATCGCCATCAAGCCGGACTTCTCGATCGTCGAGCTGCCGGTGAACCTCGATCCCGCCGTGCTCGACAAGCTGCGGGACACGCGCATCTCCGGTCGCCTGATCGAGATCAAGCCCGACCGCGGCGTGCCGAATCGCCGCTCGCCGCGTGACGGCGACCGCGCAGGTCGCGGTGACCGTCGAGACGGCGATTCCCGCGCGTACTCGCGGGAGGGCGAGAAGCCGTTCCGCAAGCCCCGCCACCGCGGCTGAGCGGCGCCGCCGCGCCGGCACCGGTTCGCCGAGTGCACCGTTTGCCGCCGAGCGCACCGGTTATCCGCGTCGACACGTGGTGCAGTCGTCGGCACGTGGTGCAGTCGTCGGCACGTGGTGCAGTGACGCACCGGCTATCCACGTCGGCACGTGGTGCAGTCGCCGGCACGTGGTGCACTCGCGCACGCCCCGCCGCGCCCTCACTAGCCGCCCCACGGTGACGATCGGGGCTCAGGCGCCGGAGCCCTCCCGGCGGGCGAGGACGGCGGCCAGATCGATGAGACGCTCGGGATGACGGAGGAGAGCGCGCTGCTCGGCGTGCCCGACGAGGTGGTCGAGGAGGCGGTGAGCGCCGGTCACCGTCGGCCGCCAGTACCCGCCGACGTGATGCCTGCTGAGCGGCAGGGTCTGCGACCCTTCCGCCAGACGGATGTCGATCGTGCCGTCGTCGGGATCGATCCCCGGGTCGGTGAGCAGGGTCGCCGTCAACGCACCGAGGATCATGGTCCCCAGTGCCCCGGGAAGACGGAATCGCGTCGTGGGAACGTCGAGTCTGATCCGCTCGATGCGCTCCCAGGGATGGATCCCGCGGTGCTCGGCACCCTCTCGGACGATCACCCCGTCGATCGTCAGGCGCAGGTGGTGCCTGCCGGGATCTCCCACGGCCAGCGCCTCGGGGACGGCCGTGAGTGGTCCGTAGCGCTTCATGAGAGCGCGTCCGGCCCCTGGGTCACGAGCACGTGGAACTGTGCGGCGTCCAGGATGCGGATGCCGAGGTCCTCGGCCTTCGCCAGCTTGGAACCCGCGCCGGGCCCCGCCGCGACGAAATCGGTCTTCTTCGAGACGCTGGACGCGGCCTTGCCGCCGGCCCTGATGATGGCCTCCTGCGCTCCCTCTCGGGTGTAGCCCTCGAGCGATCCTGTGGCGACGACGGTGAGCCCTTCGAGGACTCCGCCCTGCACCGCGGCGGCCCCGGGACCCGGATGCCCCGGTGTCGCCCACTGCACGCCGGCGTCCGCCCACTGCCGCACGATCTCCTGATGCCAATCGGCCTGGAACCACTCGAGCAGCGAGTCCGCGATGATGCCACCCACGCCCTCGACGCCGGCGAGCTCCTCACGGCTGGCGCTGCGGATGGCGTCCAGCGACCCGAACCACTGGGCGAGCGCACGGGCGGCCACGGGACCGACGTGCCGGATGTTCAGCGCGACCAGCAGCCGCCAGAGCTCCTTCGTCTTGGCCCTGTCGAGCTCGGCGAGCAGCTTCACCGCCTGCGACGACGGCTGAGGTCCGTCCTTTCCCGCCTTCTTCTCTGCGGCGGTGGGGTTGCGACGGAACGGGGCGCGCGTCTTGACCACGCCGTCGTCGTCCTCCTTGGGCAGCCCCGTCTCGGCATCGCGCACGACGACCTCGATCGGCACGATCTGCTCGAGCGTGAGCGTGAAAAGACCGGCCTCCGTGTCGAGCGGAGGCTCGGCGGGGCGACTGGGTTGCGTCAGCGCGGCGGCGGTCACCTCGCCGAGTGCCTCGACGTCGAGCGCGCCACGAGAGCCGATGTGCTCCACCCGGCCGCGCACCTGCGCCGGGCAGGAGCGTGCGTTCGGGCAGCGCAGATCGATGTCGCCCTCCTTCATGGGCCGCAGGGGTGTGTCGCACTCCGGGCAGCGTTCGGGCATGACGAACTCGCGTTCGCTGCCGTCGCGCCGTTCGACCACAGGACCGAGCACCTCGGGGATCACGTCTCCGGCCTTGCGGAGCACGACGGTGTCGCCGATGAGCACGCCCTTGGCCTTGACGACGTCCTTGTTGTGCAGCGTCGCCTGACGCACCACGGAGCCCGCGACGTGCGCGGGCGCCATCACCGCATACGGGGTCGCGCGTCCTGTGCGCCCCACCGACACGACGATGTCCAGGAGCGTCGTCTGCACCTCCTCCGGCGGGTACTTGTAGGCGATCGCCCAGCGCGGCGCACGGCTGGTCGCACCGAGCTCGTCGTGCAGGAAGAGCTCGTCGACCTTGACGACGATGCCGTCCAACTCGTGCTCGATGTCGTGGCGGTGCTCGCCGAAGTGCTCGACGAAGGCGACGACCTCGTCGATGCCGTGGCACACCTTCGTATGCGGGCTGGTGGGCAGGCCCCATTCGCTCAGAAGGTCGTACACCTCGCTCTGCGCGCCGACCGGCGGGTCCTGCCAGGCGCCGATGCCGTGCACGTACAGCGAGAGCGAGTTCACGCGCAGTTCGCCGGCCTCATGCTCGAGGCCGGCCTTCTTGTCGAGCTGCTGCCGCAACCCTCCGCTGGCGGCGTTGCGAGGGTTCGCGAACGCCGGGAAGCGCCGCGCCGCCGCGGCCTTCGCCTTCTCCTCGTCGAAGGGCTTCTTCGCTCCGGCGCGCGCCTCCCAGCGGGACAGCGCGTCGGCGTACGCACGGTCGCGAAACGACGCCTGCGCGGCGTTCAGTCGCTCGAAGGCCGCGACGGGAATGAACACCTCACCGCGCACCTCGACGATCGACGGATGACCGGTGCCGCGCAGTCGCTCCGGGATGTCGGCCAGGCGCAGAGCGTTCTCCGTGACGATCTCGCCGATCCTCCCGTCGCCGCGCGTGGCGGCCGAGGTCAGCACGCCGTTCTCGTAGCGCAGGTTGATCGCGAGCCCGTCGATCTTCAGCTCCGTGAGCCAGGCGACCTCCCGTCCTGCGGCCGCCTGCGTCTTCGCCGCCCACTCGCGCAGCTCGTCGACGGAGAAGACGTTGTCGAGACTCAGCATCCGCTCGGCGTGCTCGATCGTCGCCAGCGCTGTGGCCTCGGCCGCACCGACCATCTGCGTCGGCGAATCCTGCCCCTGCAGCTCGGGGTGCAGCCGCTCGAGCTCCTCGAGGCGCCGCATCCACCCGTCATACGTCGCGTCGTCGACGAGCGAGGTGTCGCGCCCGTAGTACGCGTCCTTGGCCTCGAGGATGCGGGTGGTCAAGTCGTCGGCCTCGACGCGGGCGTCTTCCAGTGAGATGTTCTCCGGCACCTCGCAAGTCTACGAGCGGGAGCCGACATCCCCACGGCCGATCGCGTTCACGCGCCGACGGGCACCGCCGACACCGTCGTGTCGATCGTGAACTGCCCGAGCACGCGTGTGCCCACGTAGAGCACGGCGCTCTGTCCGGGAGCCACGCCGTCCAGCGGCGACGCCGGGACGACGCGCACAGCCTCCTCCGACACGAAGGCCCGCGCCGGAACGGGATCGGCGTGGGCACGGATCTGCACCTCGCAGGCGAACTCGTCATCCGCGGGCGCCGCGCCGGCCCATGAGAACCGCTCGCCCGAGATCTCGGCGATGGCGAGTGCCTCCTTGGGGCCGACGACCACGGTGTTCGACACCGGACGCACCTCGAGCACGAACCGGGGCTTGCCGTCGGACGCCGGCACACCCAGCCTCAGGCCGCGGCGCTGACCCACGGTGAAGGCATGCGCACCGTCGTGGGAGCCGACCACCGCACCGGTGCGGTCGATGATCTCGCCCTGCTCGGCGCCGACCTTCTCGGCCAGCCAGCCACGGGTGTCGCCGTCGGGGATGAAGCAGATGTCGTGGCTGTCCGGCTTCTGCGCGACGCTCAGCCCGCGCTGCTCGGCCTCGGCGCGCACGAGCGCCTTCGACGGGGTGGAGCCGAGCGGGAAGTACGTGTGCGCCAGCTGCTCGGCGTTCAGCACGCCGAGCACGTAGGACTGGTCCTTCGCGGCATCCGAGGCGCGGTGCAGCTCCAGGCCGCCCTCGCCGTCGACGAGGGTCGCGTAGTGCCCCGTGCAGACGGCGTCGAAGCCCAGCTCGATCGCCCGTTCGAGGAGCGCCGCGAACTTGATCTTCTCGTTGCACCGCAGGCACGGGTTCGGGGTGCGGCCCGCCTTGTACTCCGCGATGAAATCGTCGATGACGTCGTCACGGAACCGCTCGGAGAAGTCCCAGACGTAGAACGGGATGCCGAGCAGATCGGCGGCGCGTCGCGCGTCGAGGGCGTCCTCGATCGTGCAGCATCCTCGGCTTCCGGTGCGGAGGGTTCCGCCCGCGCGGGACAGCGCCAGGTGCACGCCCACGACGTCGTGCCCGGCCTCCACCGCGCGCGCCGCGGCGACCGCGGAGTCCACTCCCCCGCTCATCGCCGCCAGAACACGCATGGGTTCCAGTGTACGAGCGCCCGGCTGACAGCGGGCCGGTTCAGCGCGAAGCGCGCGCATACGCGTCGGCGATCACGGCCAGCACCGCGTCGACGTCGGCATCGGTCGACGTGCGCCCGAGGGTGAAGCGCAGCACACTGCGGGCGTCCTGCTCGCTGCGGCCCGTCGCCATCACGACGTGGGACGGCTCGGCGACGCCGGCCTGGCATGCCGAGCCGGTGGATGCCGCGACACCGGCCATGTCGAGCAGGAACAGCAGACTCTCCCCCACCGCGCCGGGGAACAGCACGTACGCGTTGCCGGGCAGCCGCCGCGTCCGGTCGCCGAGCAGCTCCGCCCGCGGCACGGCAGCACAGATACCGGCGATCAGCCGCTCGCGCAGCGCGCTCAGCCGCTCGGTCTCCGACTCCCGCTCCGCCTCGGCCGCGACGAGGGCGGCCGCGAACGACGCGGCGCCCGGCACATCCTGCGTGCCGGCCCGCAGGCCGCGCTGCTGGCCTCCGCCGTGCAGCAGCGGAGTCATGCGTGCCGTCCGCGCCACCACCAGCGCTCCGGTGCCGACCGGTGCGCCGATCTTGTGTCCTGCCACGCTCATCGCGACCAGCCCGGCCCCCGCGGGCGCCTGCGCGCGCAGCGTCCGGAACGACAGCGGCAGATGCCCCCACGCGGCGACCGCGTCCAGGTGCAGCGGCACATCGGACTCCGCCGCGGCGTTCGCGAGCAGGGCCGCGTCGTTGATCGTGCCGGCCTCGTTGTTCGCGACCAGCGCTGTCGCGACGGCGGCACCGGGCAGCGCCGCGGCGAAGGCGGATGCATCGATGCGCGCCTCGCGGTCGACGCGGACCGGGCGCACCTCCGCGCCTTCCGCACGCAGCGCGGCGACCGTGTCCATCGTGGCGTGGTGTTCGGCATCCGGCAGCACGATCGCATCGGCTCCGGGCGTGCGCGACGACCACAGGCCGCGCAGCGCGGTGTTGATGGACTCGGTTCCGCCGGAGGTGAACACCACCTCGATCGGGTCGCATCCGAGCGCCTCCGCCGCCTCCTCGCGCGACTCCTCCAGCATCCGTCGCGCGTCCTGGCCCGCGCCGTGCGTCGAGGAGGCGTTGCCCACGATCTCACTCGCCGCCAGCCATGCCTCACGGGCCTCGCGCCGCAGCGGCGCCGAAGCGGCGTGATCGAGGTAGAAGCGCATCCGTCCATTCTCCCATTCGCGCCGCGCCCGGCGCCGGTACGCGGGCTCACTCAGGCTGGTACGCGGATTCACGAGACGGGCTCCCCGCCGTTTAGGCTGTTCCTCATGCCCTCGCCGACCACGCCGCCCCTCGGGGGTTCCGCACTCGACGACCTCGGCGTGCGCCTGCACGACGGCGTCGGCACGATCCGCGTCTGGTCGCAGCATGCGTCCGCGGTGCAGCTCGTCGTCTTCGACGCCGACGACCTCGACTGGGAGATCGCGCAGCTGCCGCTGGAGCGCCGACCCGGCGGTGTCTGGCAGGTCACCACCGAGCTGCTGCAACCGGGCGCTCGCTACGCGCTGCGGGCGGACGGCCCGCACGGCCCCGGTCACCTCTTCAACTCCGAGACGCTGCTGCTCGACCCGTATGCCCGTGGCCTGGCGCAGGGCGAGGGCTATGAGGAATGGCGATCCGTGGTGATCGAGGACGGCTTCGACTGGGGCGGCGTGCAGAAGCCGCGCACCCCGCTCGAGCGCACCGTGATCTACGAGGGCCACATCAAGGGCCTCACGAAGCGTCACCCCGACGTGACACCCGCTCTGCACGGCACCTACGCCGGACTCGCCCACCCGGCCATGATCGAGTACTTCCAGTCGCTCGGCGTGACCGCCGTCGAACTGCTTCCCGTGCACGCGTTCATGCCCGAACCGCGTCTGCTCGAACGCGGCCTGACGAACTACTGGGGGTACAACACCCTCAGCTTCTTCACCCCGCACACCGCCTACGCCAGCGAAGCCGCCCGGAAGGGCGGCCCTGAGGCCGTGCTCGCCGAGTTCAAGGGCATGGTGAAGCTGCTCCACGAGGCAGGCCTCGAAGTCATCCTCGATGTGGTCTACAACCACACCAGCGAGGAGGGCATCGGCGGTCCGCGCTCCAGCCTGCGCGGGCTCGACAACGCCGCGTACTACCGCCAGCAGCCCGACGGCACCTACATCGACACGACCGGGGTGGGCAACACTCTGAACACCGCGACGGATGCCGCGGCCCGCCTCGTGCTCGACTCGCTGCGCTACTGGGCCACGGAGATGCAGATCGACGGCTTCCGCTTCGATCTCGCCGCAGCGCTCGGACGCGACGCAAGCCACGAGTACGACCCCGAGCACCCCCTGCTGCGCGCGATCCGGGAGGACCCCGCGCTGCAGGACGCGAAGATCATCGCCGAGCCGTGGGACGTCGGGCTGGGCGGCTGGCAGACGGGGAACTTCCCCGTCGGGTGGAGCGAGTGGAACGACCGCTACCGCGACCGCGTGCGCAACTTCTGGCTCAGCGACATCGATTACGCCCGGCGCGCCTCGGCCCCGGTCGGCGTCGGGGGATTCGCGAACCGTCTCGCCGGATCGGCGAACACCTACAGCGAGGAGCGCGGTCCGCTGGCGAGCGTGAACTTCGTCACCGCTCACGACGGCTTCACCCTGCACGACCTCGTCTCGTACGACGTCAAGCACAATGAGGCCAACGGCGAGGACAACCGCGACGGCGCCGACATGAACCGCTCGTTCAACCACGGCGTCGAAGGTCCCACCACCGACGCGACGATCCTCGCGGCGCGCCGCAAGGCGATGCGCAACCTGCTCGGGACACTGCTGCTGTCGGCGGGCATCCCCATGATCACGGCGGGCGATGAGTTCGGGCGCACCCAGCGTGGCAACAACAACGCCTATTGTCAGGACTCGGCGCTCACCTGGCTGGACTGGGATCACGAGCCATGGCAGCGCGACCTCATCGCTCATCTGTCGCTGCTCACCAGGCTTCGGGCCGAGAACCGCGCGCTGCGGCCGAGCCGGTACGCGCGGCTGGGCGAGCATGTGCCCGAGGCCTCCGAGATGGACTGGTACGACCAGAACGGCGAGACGATGGAGGCCGAGCAGTGGAACGACCCCCGCAATCGCACCCTGCAGTACGTCGCGGCCAGCGTTCCTGAGAACGGCGAGACCAACCGCATCCTGCTGATCGTGCACGGCACCGAGGCGCCCATCGACGTCCGTCTGCCGGACTCGATCGAGGGCGCGACCGGTTTCGTGTCGCTGTGGTCCAGCGCCGATGAGACGCCGAGCACCGAGAACCGGAGGTACGCGCCCGGCGAAGTGCTGCCCGTTCCCGGCACGTCGATGCGCCTGTTCCGCGTGGAGTGAGCGCGCCCCGCCCGGCCGGTGCGGCCCACCCCGGGAACGCGTGACGGGCCAAGCCGCGAGCGGTACATTCAAGGGGTGGCAGCACGAACCGCTCTCGAACCCGCGGCGCTGAGAAGCCCCGCCAGGATTCCTCTGCGCCCTGCCGCCGAGACACCGCCGCGGCACGGCGTACGGGTCGGCCGCATCCCGCTGTTCGAGCCGACTCCGCACGTGCCGCAGGGCTATTCCGCGAAGGCGTTCGCGGGTGAGGTCGTACCGTTCCGGGTGGTGTCCTTCCGCGAGGGTCACGACCGGATCGGCGTGCATCTGCGCCTGACCGACCCCGCGGGGAACGACACGCTGCACCGCATGGCGCCGCTCGGCGACGGCACGGATCGCTGGCAGGTGGAGGTCGCGCTGGACGCGACCGGCACATGGACCTATCGCTATGAGGCGTACGCCGACGAGTTCGCCACGTGGGCCTCCTCCGCCGCGGTGAAGGCCGAGGCAGGCGTCGACATCGCCGTGATGTGCGCCCTCGGCGCAGAGCTGCTCGCAGCGGCTGCCGCCGAGAAGGATCGCCCCGCGCCGGAGCGCACCCTGCTGAAGGCGGCGGCGAAGCGATTGAAGAAGCCGGATGCGGTGCAGCTCGGCGCCGTGGCCACGGATGCCGCCGTCACGGCGGCCCTGCACGACCGGCCCGTGCAGGGGGTGGGCAGTCGCACCGCTGCACTGTCTCTCACGGTCGAGCGGGCCACGGCCGGCGTCGGCGCCTGGTACGAGTTCTTCCCCCGCTCCGAGGGCGCCGCACAGCGGAAGGACGGCACCGTGAAGAGCGGCACGTTCCGCACCGCGGCGAAGCGTCTTCCCGGCGTCGCCGGCATGGGCTTCGATGTCATCTACCTGGTGCCGGTGCATCCGATCGGCTCCACCAACCGCAAGGGGCGCAACAACACGCTCACAGCGGAACCGGGCGACCCCGGCTCACCGTACGCGATCGGCGCGGCGGAGGGCGGACACGACGCCATCCACCCCGACCTCGGCACCGAGAAGGACTTCCTCGCGTTCGTCCGTGCGGCGCAGAAGGAGGGCCTGGAGGTCGCCCTCGACCTGGCTCTGCAGGCCTCTCCCGACCATCCCTGGGTGACCGAGCATCCGGAGTGGTTCACGACCCTGCCCGACGGCACCATCGCCTATGCGGAGAACCCTCCGAAGAAGTACCAGGACATCTACCCGCTGAACTTCGACAACGACCCCGACGGGATCTACGCCGAGATGCTGCGCGTGGTGATGCACTGGGTCGGTTTCGGGGTGAGGATCTTCCGCGTCGACAACCCGCACACCAAGCCCCTGCAGTTCTGGGAGTGGCTGATCGCCGAGGTGAACGCCCAGGATCCGGGCGTGATCTTCCTCGCCGAGGCGTTCACCCGCCCCGCCGTGATGCGTGCCCTGGCCGCGGTGGGATTCCAGCAGAGCTACTCGTACTTCACGTGGCGCAACACGAAGGCCGAGCTCGAGGAGTTCCTCACCACGATCGCGCACGAGACCAGCGACTACATGCGGCCGAACCTGTTCGTGAACACGCACGACATCCTCACCGAGTATCTGCAGTTCGGCGGTCGGGCCGCCTACCGCATCCGGGCGTGCATCGCGGCGACCGCCGCTCCGGTCTACGGCGTGTACGCCGGGTACGAGCTCGTCGAGAACGTCGCCCGTCCCGGCTCCGAAGAGAACATCGACAATGAGAAGTACGAGTACAAGCTCCGCGACTGGGACGCCGCGGAGGAGCGCGGCGAATCCCTCGCGCCGCTGCTGCGCCGGCTGAACGAGATCCGCCGTGCGCACCCGGCGCTGCGCCAGCTGCGCAACCTCTCGGTGCACTGGAGCGACGACGACGCGGTGCTGGTCTACTCGAAGCACCTGGATGCGGCATTCACCGGGACGGGACGCCCCGATACGCTGATCATCGTGGCGAACGTCGATCCGCATTCGGTGCGTGAGACGACGGTGCACCTCGACACCCGCATCTGGGGTGTCGAGCCCGGCGATGAGTTCCTCGTCGAGGATCTGCTCACCGGGGCGGAGTGGACCTGGCGGGATCACAACTACGTGCGACTCGACGCCTTCGCCGAGCCGGTGCACATCCTGAGGGTGAAGGAGCGACCATGAGCCATGTCGAGGACGTCTCCGAGGACTGGGCCAGCATCGCCCAGGGTGCGCATCACGATCCGCATTCGGTGCTCGGGGCGCACCCCGAGACGGATGCCGTGGGACGCACGGCGACCACCATCCGGGTGCGACGACCGCTGGCCCGCACGGTCGAGGCCGTGTTCACTGACGGCACGCGACTCGAACTCGAGCATGCCGCGCAGGGCATCTGGGAGGGTCGCCACGAAGGCCCTCCGGTGGCGTACCGCGTGGCCACCGGGTACGAGGACGGCGCGGAGACGATCTCCGGTGACCCGTACCGTCATCTCAGCACGATCGGCGAACTCGACCTGCACCTCATCGGCGAGGGCCGTCACGAACAGCTCTGGCAGGTGCTCGGGTCGCACCCGCGCGCGCTCGACGGAGAGACGGGCGTGGACTTCGCCGTGTGGGCGCCCAACGCACAGGCCGTGCGCCTCGTCGGGGATTTCAACGACTGGAACGGCGAAGGTCACGCCATGCGGTCGATGGGCGCGAGCGGCGTGTGGGAGCTCTTCGTGCCCGACGTCCAGGTCGGCGCGCGGTACAAGTACGAGCTGATGGGGCGCGACGGGACCTGGCGGCTGAAGGCCGACCCGATGGCCCAGCAGGCCGAAGTGCCGCCCGCGACGGCGTCGGTCGTGTCGCTGAGCGCCTACCGCTGGAACGACGGCGCATGGCTGACGCGTCGCGCCGCGACACACGCCGTGGCGCAGCCGATGTCGGTGTACGAGGTGCATCTCGGCTCCTGGAGAGGCGGGCTCGGTTACCGTGAGGCGGCCGATCCGCTCATCGCGCATGTGCTCGAGACCGGCTTCACCCACGTCGAGTTCATGCCGCTGGCGGAGCATCCGTTCGGAGGGTCGTGGGGCTACCAGGTCACCGGCTACTACGCCGCGACCAGTCGCTACGGCACCCCTGACGATCTGCGCCACCTCATCGACCGCCTGCATCAGGCCGGCATCGGCGTGATCCTGGACTGGGTGCCGGGGCACTTCCCCAAGGACGCCTTCGCCCTCGCCCGCTTCGACGGGCAGCCGCTGTACGAGCACGCGGACCCGCGGCGCGGCGAGCACCAGGACTGGGGCACGCTGATCTTCGACTACGGCCGCAACGAGGTGCGCAACTTCCTCGTCGCGAACGCCCTGTACTGGCTCAGCGAGTTCCACGTGGATGGGCTGCGCGTGGACGCGGTCGCGTCGATGCTGTACCTCGACTACTCCCGCCGCGACGGCGAATGGGAGCCGAACGTGCACGGCGGCCGGGAGAACCTCGAGGCGATCCGGTTCCTGCAGGAGGTCAACGCCACGGCGTACCGGCTGCACAAGGGCATCGTCATGATCGCCGAGGAGTCCACCGCCTTCCCCGGCGTCACAGCGCCGACCGACCACGCCGGTCTCGGATTCGGGTTCAAGTGGAACATGGGCTGGATGAACGACTCGCTGGTGTACATGAAGCGAGACCCGATCCACCGCTCGCACCACGAGGGCGAGATCACCTTCTCGTTCGTCTACGCCTTCGGCGAGAACTACATGCTGCCGATCAGCCACGACGAGGTCGTGCACGGCAAGGGCAGCCTGATCTCACGGATGCCCGGTGATCATGCCCACAAGCTCGCCAATGTGCGCGCGTACCTGGGCTACATGTGGGGGCATCCGGGCAAGAAGCTGCTATTCATGGGCCAGGAGTTCGGTCAGATCGGCGAGTGGTCGGTCGATCGCGAGCTGGACTGGTGGCTTCTCGATCAGCCGTCGCACGCGCAGCTGCAGGCCTTCGTCGGATCGATGAACGCCGCGTACCGCGCTCAGTCACCGCTGTGGGAGCGTGACGGCGACGGCTCATCGCTGTCACGTCTGGGGGCTCCGACGTGGGATCCGAGCGTCGTCGCCTTCGAGCGCCGTGATGCGCACGGCGGCCGGCTCGTGGTGGTGACGAACTTCGCGGGCACCAGTCGCACGGGGTACCGACTGGCGATGCCCGACGAGGGCACCTGGCAGGAGGTGCTGAACACGGATGCCGTCGAGTACGGTGGCAGCGGCACCGGGAACTACGGCATGATCACGGCGCATCCCCACGGCGACGAGGGCCCCCCGGTGGCGACGCTCACCCTGCCGGCACTCGCCACGCTCTGGTTCCGCCATCAGCCCGAGCCGCATGTGCCCACACCCAGCCGATACTGATCATCGGGACGGCTCCCGCCCCGTGTCCGTGTGGCGCGACGGATCGGAACTCCTCACGTGTGAGGAGCGATCGGGACGGCTCACAAGCGGTGGTCAACTCGACTTCGTGGCGCTGATGTTGTCCCGCGCGGTATGAGCCGACCGCAGCTCCCCAGAGGCTTCAACGCCTGGGTGGCAACGTCAGTCGGCTCCGAACTCGGCTCTGGCGTGCTCGCCTTCGCCCTGACATGGGTTGCTTCCGGTCACGGTTCGCAGGTCGCGTCCTGGGTGCTGACGCTGACTGTGGCTCCTTCGGTCGCTCTCGGGCTTCTCGGGGGCGCGGTTGCCGACAGGTTCGGGGCGCGCCGTGTCATGATCTTCGGCACGCTGGCACTGATGATCGTGAGCGGCCTTCTCGCGGCCGCTGTGGCGCTGTGGGGAACACCTCCATTCCTGCTGATGGTCACGGCGACACTGATCGGTATCGTCGCGGCGTTCCATCGTCCCGCGGTGGGTGTCTTTCCCCGTCTCTTCGTCGCGGACAGCAGCGTGCTCGGTGCCGCCATGGCGCGAGCCGGAATGGCCGGCCAGCTCGCGCGAACGATCGCACCACCTCTGGGCGGGCTGCTCATCGGCGTGGTCACAGTGAGCGGGGTCGCGCTCGTCGACGTGCTGGGTTGCGTCGCCATGCTGGTCGCGCTTCTGCTGATCCATCCACCGCTCACGCAGGTACCCGCAGCAGAAGCCGTCACACTCCGCGGGGTTGTCACCGGCGTCACCACCGCCCGTGTCACCCGAGGCGTGCCCGCCTTGCTGCTGTGCGTAGCGATCGTCGCCGGCGCAGTCATCCCTGCTGTCCTGCTCGGTATTCCGCTGGCGGCCCGCGAGCGGGGATGGACGGCAGCCGAAGCGGGCTTGACCGAAGCCGGTTGGATCGCCGGAGGCCTGCTGAGCGGCGCATGGTTCGCCTGGCGCGGCACCGCGACCAAGGCATGGCGCCCGATGGCCGCCGGCCCGTTGATCGTCGCCGCAGGTCTCGGCCTCCTTGCCGGATCGCCGAGCTGGCCCGTCGCGGCGGCAAGCACCACTCTCATCGGTGTCGGAGTCGTCATCTTCACCGCGCACGTGTTCCCGATCTACATCCTGCTCGCGCCGCCGACGATGCTTTCGAGATTCCAAAGCCTGCTGATCCTCGTGCAACAAGCACCGCAACTGATCGTGAATCCATTGATCGGGCTGACCGTTGCAGCCGTCGGAGCAGGCCCGATGATCGCCGCGTCGGGAGGCATCGCCCTGCTCGCGTCCCTCGTTGTCGCGACGGACAAGACGTTACGCACGTCCACTGCGGGCGACTGACGCCATCCGAAGGCCCCGCCGTTCAACAGTTCTGACACACGCTCGTGGCGACCGTTTCAGGCCATTCCAGCAACTCGCGCCAGAAACGATCGTTCACGATGGGTGCACGCGCGAGGTGCGCGTGGTCATGTAGACATCGTCCGTATGGCTTCGCGAAGCAGCCGAACCGTCTGCGGTCCTCCGTGGCCTTCATCCGGTACCTGAACAAGCCGGCTTGCGGTCCACGCCTGGTGCAGGTCGAACGGCACGGACATGCTGGAGCTGAGATCCCGGCGACCATGGACCATCACGCCCGGAACCATCGCGATTCTCGCAATGTTCTCCAGGATGCCGGCTTCTCCAAGAAAGCCATGGTGGGACCAGTAGTGCAGAACGAGCGTGGCGAGTTCGAGGCGCTTGCGCGGATCGTTCCATCGCGTGTCAGGCGAGAAGTTCGGATCCAGCGACCCGTGGGTGTTCTCCCAACGTCCCCAAGCAATTGCTGCACGATCGCGCTCTTCGCTGTCAGCACTCGTGACAGCACGGTAGAGAGCGTCAACGACGCGCTCGGAAGATCTGGGGGCCGCGGCGCGTGCGAGCTGAGACCATTCGTCGGGAAACACTCGTCGGAGGTCTTGGGTGATCCACTCGACTTCTGACCGGCTCGTCGTCGTGACCGCGCCAAGAGCGAGCCCGATCACTCGCTCAGGATGAACCTCAGCGTAAGCCAGCCCGAGCGTTGACCCCCAGGAAAGTCCGGCGACGATCCATTGCTCGATTCCGAGGTGTTCGCGCAGCGCCTCGATGTCGTCGATCAGTGCCTGGGTGTTGTTGTGTGCCAGGGAAGGGGGATCGTCCACGGCTGAGGGTGTGCTTCGGCCGCAGCCTCGTTGGTCGAAGGCGACAACGCTGTTGATCGCAGGGTCGAAGAAGCTGCGATAGAAGGAGGTGATACCAGATCCGGGTCCGCCGTGGAGGAACACTGCGGGGACTGCACCGCGGCCGAACTGCTCCCAGTAGATGCGGACACCATGAGAGCGCTCGAGGTGTCCGTGCGCGAGAGGTGTACTCACGCTTTGACGTTAGCGACCTCTCACCATCGGCTCCACCTCCGACCGGCGCTGGCGCGCCGCATCCGGTGTCGCTCAGAAGAGCATCGAGGCGAGACGCGTCCGGGCGCTCGCCACGCGCGGATCGGATGCTCCGACGAGGTCGAAGAGCTCCACCAGCCGCTCGCGCACGGGAGCGCGCTCGCCGGCGGGAAGTGCCGCGAACAGGTCGAGCAGACGACCGAAGGCGTCGTCGATGTGACCGCCTGCGACGTCCAGGTCGGCCACGCGCAGCTGGGCGGCCACGTCATGCGGCGCGGCTGCGGCCTCGTCGCGAGACCTCTGCAGGTCCAGTCCCTGCACGCGGTCGAGCAGGCGCACCTGGCCGAGCCCGGCCTTGGCGTCCTCATCGCGGGGGTTCTCGGCCAGCGCCCGCTCGTACGCCGACACGGCGCGGGCGTAGTCACCTGCCTCGATCGCCTCGTAGGCCTCGGCGTGCAGCGGCGGCATCGGGGCCTCGGCGGCTTCAGCGGAGGCGACCGGCGTATCGGACGCGTCACCGGCGTCGACTGTGCCCGTGACGCCGTTCTGCGCGGCGACCTCGAGCAGCCGCGCGAACACCTCGCGAACCTGCTGCTCGGGAACCGCCCCGGTGAACATCGGCACGGGCTGTCCGCCGAGCAGGGCGACGACCATGGGGATCGACTCGGCGCGGAACGCCTGCGCGATCTGCGGATTCGCGTCGACGTCGACCTTGGCGAGCACCACCCGACCGTTGAGCTCGCGGGTCACTTTCTCGATCACCGGGCTGAGCTGCTTGCACGGGCCGCACCACTCGGCCCAGAGATCGACGACCACCGGAACGGTGCGCGACAGCTCGAGCACCTGTCCGAACGTCGCGTCGGTGACATCCACGACCACGCCGCCCGACGCGGCCGGCGTCGCATCCGCCTGCGTCTGCGTCTGCGACGGCTGAGGACGGTTGCGGAGAGTGGACAGGTCGACGGCGCCGCGGAGCGCGGCTGCGGAGATATCAGTCACTTGATCACCTTCACGCTGAGGAGGTTCTGTTTGTAGGCCAGCAGACGGATCTGCTCGGTCGAGCCCTGCGCGGGCACGGAGAAGTACAGCTGCATCCCGTACGTCGTCACCACGCCCTTCGCGGCCTCGGTGGCTCCGGTGAGCGCCTTCGCCTCGGCGTTGTCGCCGTACCGGATGACCGCGTCCTTGCTGGTGGGCGTGACGGTCTCCGTGTCGACGACGCTGACGACGACGATCGCGCCGCTGTCGAGGGTCGCCATGGAGGTCGGCTCCAGCTCCGCCGGTTTCATGTCGAAGCTGGCCTTCGAGGTCTTCGAGGCTCCCTTGTCCGCCAGTGCCTTGACGACGACCGCGCGGCTTGCGCGCACATCAGCGGCGAACTTCTGCGCCACCTCGTCGAAGCTGCCCGCATACTCGCTCTTGTCACCGGCATCCACGAAGTCCGAGAACGCGGCGGCGAGCTCCTCCGGCGCCAGCGACAGGAACGGCGACTCCGCGGGAACCCGCGTGGTCCCGAGCCAGGCCGGCGCGACGTCGGGGAACTGTCCCGACGCGGGCATCTCGGCGATGTCGGACACCCGATAGTTCGACCACGGATCCGCCTGCGTCATGGTGAGCATGACGGGTGCGACGGTGTCGTCCCCCTCAGCGACGGTGAGCACGAGGACCGTCCGCGGCCAGCTGTCTGTGGCCTCCGGCAGCAGGATGCTGACCTCGCTCCGCGGAGAGGCGACCTGCGGTTCGCGGTCGGCGATCTTGCCGCGCAGCGTGTAGTCGGTGCGGCGTGCTTCCAGCGCCGGACCGGTGAGTCGCGTCTCGGCGAGATCGATGTCGCGGTCCGCATCCGCCTTCTCGATCGTCGCGACGATATCGGCGATGATCCGGTCGGCCTGCTTCTCGCCCACCGCCGGCGGCTTCTGATTCTCCGGCGCCACCACACTGGGCGTCGGGCTCGGCGTGGGCGTCTCACCGCCGAACTGCGGCCACGACTCTGCCGAGCAGCCGGTGGCGAGCACGGCGGTCAACGCCAGCGCAGGAACCGCCAGCCCGGCACGCCGGGCGAGCGTTCCGCGGTCACCGCCCGCCCTGCGCCCGGCACGCCCGGAGTTCGTGTCCTCGGGGTCCGTGGTCTCCCCCGTGGCAGGCCCGGTGTCGGCGTCTCCGCCGCCGGACGAGGGCCCCGCCTCGATCGCATCGCGCTCCGGCGCGGCCGGCAGCCGGATCGGCTCGGTCGCCGGCAGCGGGCCAGGGCCCTTGCGGCGGGGGCCGCGGCCACGGCGCTGGTACCGGATCGCCAGCACGTAGAGGACGAGGCCCGCGGCGAGCATCACCACGCCGGCCGTGATCAGCGGGCCGGCGAGCGGTGTGCGGGTGTCGAGGCGCCACGAGACGAGGATGTCCGCCGGAGCCGCTTCGACACCGTCGCGGGCGATCAGGACGCTGTTGCCCTCGGTCAGCTGGAGCGGGGCGACGAGCGAGTCCTCCTCGCTGAACGAGTCGAGCCACAGGTCGGAACCCCGGGGGTCCCGTCCGGTCGTCGCCTCGTCGTCCGCGGCCGGCAGGGCGGCGTCGACGTGCGTCGACTCCGGGGATCCATCGCCGTTCAGGGTGACCGCGTTGTATGAGGCGTCGGACAGCCACGCCGTCAGATCGGCGGTGCGACCGTAGGCGACGAAGATCTCGCCCTCGCCGCGCACCAGCAGTGTCTGCAGACCGGAGTGCGCACGCAGCACCTCGGCGTCCACGAGGACGTACGGCTCGGGCTGCTCCACGTTCAGCTCCATGCGCTGCTCTGTCGGCCCCATGAAGACGGTGCGCTGAGCGATACCGGCTCCGATGAGAACCGTGGCCAGCACGAAGGCCACGACGGCCCAGACGAAACGCACGAATCAACTCCTTACGTGACCCCGGCATCCGCCGACGGTCCCCGCTCGACATTCCAGACTAGCGAAAGCACCTGTGCATTGCCCACGAACGCACCGCATGAGGGCCTCCGGCACGTCGAACAGGCAGCGCGGGTGGACGGCAATTAGGCTTGCACGCATCCGGTCAGGAGAGACATGAAGATCCATAATCCGTTCCGCACCGCCCTGGTGGCCACGCTCGGCGTCGGTCTCGGCGTCATCCTGATCACCGGCGCGCAGACGCTGTCGACGGTCATCCTCTACATCGGAACAGCGCTGTTCCTCAGCCTGGGCCTGGACCCGCTGGTCTCCTTCCTCGAGAGCAGAGGACTCCCGAGGTGGGCCGCCGTGCTCGCCACGATCGTGGGAGTGCTCGGCATCTTCGTCGTCATCGTGCTCATCGTCCTGCCCGTCGTCGTGCAGCAGGTGTCGCAGCTGGTCGAGCGGATCACGCTGCTGATCATCGACGGCGACGAGACCGTGCAGAACTTCAAGGACTGGATGACCGAGACCTTCCCGAATCTGCAGGTCGACGCGGTGTTCGCCTATGTCGAGAACTGGATGCAGGAGGAGGACTGGGCCAGGACCGTCACCGAGTGGAGCAGCTCGATCGGTCAGGGCGTCCTCGTGGTCGGCGGTGCAGTGCTCGCCGGGCTGTTCGGCGCGTTCATCGTGCTCGTGCTCACCATCTACTTCACCGCCTCCACCCCGTCGCTGAAGGGCGCCGTCTACCAGCTGGTGCCGGCGTCGAAGCGCGAGCGATTCATCGACATCGCCGACCAGATCACCGACTCCGTCGGACATTACGTGATGGGCCAGGTCACCCTCGGCGTGATCAACGGCATCCTCAGCGCCATCTACCTGTCGATCATCGGCGCCCCCTTCACCGCTGTGCTCGCCGTCATCGCGTTCTTCTTCTCGCTCATCCCGCTGGTGGGCACCCTCACCGGATCCACGCTGATCGTGCTGGCCTGCCTGCTTCCCGGCGTCGGCTCCCCCGGCACCGCACTCGCGGCCGCGATCTGGTACCTGGTCTACATGCAGGTGGAGGCGTACTTCATCGCGCCGCGGATCATGAGCCGTGCCGTCGCCGTTCCCGGTGCCGTCGTGGTGATCGCGGCCCTCGCCGGCGGCGCCCTGCTCGGACTGCTGGGTGCGCTGATCGCGATCCCGGTGGCGGCGAGCATCCTGATCATCTATCGCCAGGTGCTCATCCCGCGCATGAACGAGAGGTGATCCTGGCGCGGCCGACGACGCCCGGCGGCGTGTGCGCGACCGGGGCCGGTGAGCGTGGGGAGTCCGCGCGTCAGGCGATTCGCCAGCAGTGCGAATGCCAGTGCCTGCGCGCCGCCAGATCGGCCGTCTCACCGAGGACGCCGTCCGCCCGCCAGGCGACGAGGTGCGCCGTGCCCGGCGCGATCGTACGGCCGCATCCGGGGCAGACGTACTCCTTCACCGCCTGCATCGCCGAGACGGGCTGCACGGTCCACTCCCTGCCGCGTCGCGTCTCGGAGCGCTTCCATCCGGCGAGGAGACGATCGAACGACTCGTCGGCGCGGGACTGCTGGTCAGACCGTCGTCTGCGTGATCGTGCCATGCCGCCGGTCTACCACCAGTGGTTGCGCGTCCAGAAGTCGTACGCGGCCGACCAGCTTCCGTAGCGTCCCACCGCGTAGCCGTTGGCCCAGCGAAGGTTGTCCACCGGGTTGTAGCCGTTGCCGGGCACCTTGCTGCAGGGCAGCGCCTGGACGAGGCCGCACGCGCCGGAGGACGCGTTGGTGGCGTTGGGGTTCCAGCCGCTCTCCCGGGAGACGATGTAGTCGACGTACGGCCAGTCGCTGGACGCGATGCCGGCCGCCGCCATCCAGTCCTCCTTGCTGCCGCCGCCGGTGTAATGCGGAGGCCCGGAGGGAGCGCTGCCGCCGCCGTCGGTGCTCGCCGGCACGGGCTTCGGCTTGGGCTTGGGCTTCGGCTTGACGTACACCTCGAAGGTCCCGCGAGCCAGCGGCGCGATGTCTGCCCCCTCGACGGTCACCGTGATGTTCTGGGTGTCGTCGGCGGCGAGGGAGAAGGCGGTCACGGGCGCATCGGCCGCGGCCGAACCGGCGGTGGCGATGCCCGTGGGGGCGATCATGGCTGCCGAGAATCCGACCACGGCGAGTGCGGCGAGCACCGCGCTCACGCGGCGGCGCACGGGCGCGGGCTTCTTCCGGCCCGCCGTCGCCGGGCGCGGCGAGGCCGAGATCGATTCGTTATCGGGAGTCACGATGGCCTTCAGTCTACGCAGAGGTCCCTGAAACATCCATGAGAACTCACCGGACGGCGAGCATGACCTCGACGGTGGCGTCGAGCAGCGCATCGACCTGCTCCTCGCGGTAGCCGCCGCGCTGCATGCGGAACGCGGCGGCGCGCACCTGTTCGACCGTGAGCGGATCTCCGTCACGCAGGAACGCGGAGATGCGCCCGGCGACGTGATCGACCTCATCGACGCGGTAACCGAAGGTCAGGATGCCGGTGCGCGCGAACCGGTGGCCGGCCGGGCGGCCCAGGTGATCGAGGATGACCTGGGCATCCTCTCGAGCGCGCGCGACCCAGGCCTCCACACCGAGCGTGCGCACGGCGCGCTCGCGAGCCCGCGCCGCGAACGCGTCCTCGACACGGCCGAGAGCCGCATCCACATCGCTCACGGCGTAGCCGTTCTTCACCAGCGGGAACGACGCGATGCGCACGTCGTCGGCCGAGAAGTCGCCGCGGCCACTCTCGAAGGCGGCGCGCGCGGACTCCAGGAACGTGTCGACGGCCGCGCGGTGATAGCCCTTCTCCCGGCCGCTCGTCAGAGGGAAGGCGGGCGGACGCTCCTCCTGCATGCCGAGGTCCTCGAGGTCTGCGTTGGCCATCATGACACCGTCCAGGGGGTGAGCAGGAGCGAGAGCGCGAGCGCGGGGATGGTCGAGGGCAGGATGCTGTCGAGCCGGTCGAGCAGACCGCCGTGGCCAGGAAGCCAGGAACTCATGTCCTTGATGCCGAGGTCGCGCTTGAGCATGGACTCGCTCAGGTCGCCGAGGGTCGCGGAGATGAGGATGGAGATGCCGAGCACCAGCCCGCACCACCACGGCAGCTGCAGGAGGAAGATGGCGAGAAGGACACCGGCGAGGAGCGAGGCGAGCACGGCTCCCCCGAAGCCCTCCCAGGTCTTCTTGGGACTGATGCGCGGCGCCATCGGGTGTTTGCCGAAGGCGAGGCCGGAGGCGTATGCGGCGGTGTCCGCGACGACCGCGATGATGATGAACGAGAGCACCCACAGCTCGCCGCGGTCGCGGTTGAGCAGCATCAGCGCCACGGAGGTGAGAAAGGGCACGTAGACCTGCACGAACGCGCCGACCATGACGTCGGAGAGCACGTCGCCGTAGGTGCGGCCGTCCTTCGCGATCATCTGTCCGATCATCCGCCAGACGGCGACGAAGGCGGTCGCGGCGAACAGCACCACCCAGCTCAGCCACAACGCGGCGAAGTATCCGGTGCACACGACGACGGCGCCCGCGATCAGCTGGGGCACGACGTCGACGCGTCGTCCTCCCCCGCGCAGCGCCCTGCTCAACTCGTAGGTGCCCAGCATCGCGACCGCGACGGCGATCGGGATGAACAGCTCTTTGATGAACAGCAGCGAGGCCAGCAGCACGGCTCCGAAACCGACGCCGATGAGGATGGCGACGATCAGGTCCCGCCCGGTGCGCTGCTTGATGCGCTCGTTGGCCTGCTCGAACTGGTCGCGCGCATGCGAGACGTGCGACTCGAGCTGATCGCGTGCCTGCGAGACGTGACCGCCCAGATCACCTCGCGCGACGCGCCACTGCTCACGGATCGCACTGTGATCAGCGGTGCCGAGCTCGCGGTGAGCGGCCCCGCTCGCATCCGGGCGCCTCTCCCCGACGGGATGCTGCGCGTCGCGGGCCACCGGCGATGCGTCGCGGGCCACCGGCGATCCCGCGCGAGCCGGCCGTGCCAGAGCGTCCGGGGTGCCCGGCAGAGGAGGACGCGGCGGGACATCGCCCACGTCGAAGCGCGGGAAGGCGGCGTCGGTCAGCGGCGTGGAGTCGGCGGGTTCGTCCCTCTGCACCGGCACACCGCGGACGGGCGTCGCCACGTCCTCCGGATCCGTCCCGGCAGGCCCGGGCGGGCGCGCCGCTGCCGTCTCCGGGGTTCGCCCTGGTTCGGCAGCGGGTTCGCTCTTCCGCCGCCGCGCCGACGGGTCGCCCGCCCGGGCTTCACGCCGGGTGCGCGGCCGATCGTCGGCGTCGCTGCTGTCGCCAGACATCCGAGTCAGACCTCGAGAAGCTCTGCCTCTTTGCGCTTCAGTGCCTCATCGATCAGGTCGACGTGCTGGCGGGTCAGAGCATCCAGCTCCTTCTCGCCGCGCGCGATCTCGTCCTCGCCGATGTCGGCCTTGAGCGCGTCGAGCTCGTCCTTCGCCTTGCGACGGATGCCGCGCACGTGCACCTTCGCATCCTCGCCCTTGGAGCGCACCAGCTTCACGTACTCCTTGCGACGCTCCTGAGTGAGCTCCGGCATGGTCACCCGGACGATGTTGCCGTCGTTGCTCGGATTGGCACCGAGGTTCGGCATGTCGCGGATGGCCTGTTCGATGGCCTTCAGCGCCGACTTGTCGTAGGGGGTGATGACGAGCGAACGCGCTTCCGGGTTGGCCATCGAGGCGAGCTGCGCAAGCGGCGTCGGAGAACCGTAGTAGTCGACCAGCACCTTCTGGAACAGCTGGGGGTTGGCGCGCCCGGTGCGGACCGTGGCGAAGTCCTCCTTGGCGGCTTCGACCGCGCGCGTCATGCGTGCAGTGGTTTCAGCGAGGACATCCGCGATCACGGGGGCTCCTTACGTCAGGGGTTTCCAGCAATTCTAGCCGTCGGGGTCGGTGCCGCATGCGAGCGGCAGGCCGCTCAGGCGGTGACCAGCGTGCCGATGGGCTCACCCAGCAGGGCGCGGGTGACGTTCCCGCTGGGCTCCATGCCGAACACGCGCATGTCCATGTTGTTGTCCATGCACAGGCTGAAGGCCGTCGAGTCGACGACCCGCAGTCCGCGCTGCAGCGCGTCGCGGTAGGTGACGCGCTCGATGCGCTCAGCGGTGGAATCGGTCTTCGGGTCGGCGGTGTACACGCCGTCGACGCCGTTCTTGGCGACGAGCACCTCCTGCGCGCCGAT
Source organism: Microbacterium sp. NPDC058345 (assembly GCF_042723855.1). NCBI lineage: Bacteria > Bacillati > Actinomycetota > Actinomycetes > Micrococcales > Microbacteriaceae > Microbacterium > Microbacterium sp. NPDC058345. The sequence goes on along the minus strand of NZ_JBHXIG010000002.1, from coordinate 238,574 downwards.
CTCGAGCGCGCGCTGGGCGGCGACCGTGTCGGTCGAGAAGTAGGGCAGCCCGGCTCCCGCTCCGAAGATCACGACACGGCCCTTCTCCATGTGGCGCTCCGCACGCAGCGGGATGTACGGCTCGGCCACCTGCGTCATCGAGATGGCGGACTGCACGCGGGTTGCGGCGCCGGCCTGCTCGAGGAAGTCCTGCAGCGCGAGCGCGTTCATCACCGTGCCGAGCATGCCCATGTAATCCGCTCGTCCCCGATCCATGCCGCGCTGACTGAGCTCGGCGCCGCGGAAGAAGTTGCCGCCCCCCACGACGATCGCGATCTCGACCCGGTCGACGGCCGCCGCGATGTCGCGGGCGATCTGACTGACGACGTCGGGGTTCACCCCGAGCCGGCCGCCGCCGAAGGCCTCGCCGGAGAGCTTGAGCAGGACGCGACGGCGTCCGGTGCGTTCGGTCATGGGTTTCCTCTCGTCCCGATTCAAGATAGTGCCTGAAGGGCATGAAGAAGGGGGTCCGGATCATGAGATCCGAACCCCCTCGTCGTCGTTACGCGCCGACCTTGAAGCGCGCGAAGTCCGTGACGGCGATGCCGGCATCCTTCGCGACCTGGCCGACCGACTGCTTGTTGTCCTTGGCGTAGTCCTGCTCGAGCAGGGCGACCTGCTTGAAGAACGCGGACACGCGGCCCTCGACGATCTTCGGCAGGGCAGCCTCGGGCTTGCCCTCGTTGCGGGAGATCTCGGTGACGATCTCGCGCTCCTTCTCGACCTCGGCCGCCGGGACGTCCTCACGGGTGAGGTACGAGGGGTTGGCGAACGAGATGTGCTGAGCGATGCTGCGCGCGGTGTCGGCGTCGGAGCCCGTGTAGGCGACGACCACGCCGATCTGCGGGGGCAGATCCTTGCTGGTGCGGTGCAGGTAGACCGAGAGTCCCTCGCCCTTGACGGTGCGGACGCGACGCAGTTCGACCTTCTCGCCGATGATCGCAGCCTCGTCGGAGATGAGCTGCTCGACCGTCTGCTCGCCGGCCGGAGCCGCGAGAGCCGCCTCGATCGAGTCGGCGCCGACGGCGGCGACCGCGTCGGCGACCTTGTCGGCCAGTGCGATGAAGCGGTCGTTCTTCGCGACGAAGTCCGTCTCGCAGGCGAGCTCGATCAGCGTCACGGCGCCGTCCTGCTCACGGGCGACGACCAGGCCCTCGCTGGTGGAGCGGTCGGCACGCTTCGCGTTGCCCTTCGCGCCCTTGAGACGGAGGATCTCGGTCGCCTTCGCGACGTCGCCGTCAGCCTCTTCCAGCGCCTTCTTGGTGTCGACCATTCCGGTGCCGAGCTGCTCACGCAGCGCCTTGATGTCGGCGATGGTGAAGTTGGCCATGTGTGGTGGCTCCTTGCTTCGTATCTGTGCGTGTGTGTGCGTGGGGCTTACTTGGCGTCGGCCTCGGCCGGGGTCTCGGCCTCGGCGGGTGCCTCTGCGTCCGCGGCCGGAGCCTCGGCGGCGTCGGCTGCCGGAGCCTCGGCGGCGTCGGCTGCCGGAGCCTCGGAAGCGGTCTCCGCCGGAGCGTCAGCGGCCGCGGTCTCGGCACCCTGCTCGAGAAGCTCCTTCTCCCACTCGGCCAGCGGCTCGGCGTCGCCCGACTCGGGGTTGTGCTTCTGCTGCAGTCCCTCGGCCGCGGCGTCAGCGATGATGCGCGTCAGCAGCGAGACCGAGCGGATCGCGTCGTCGTTGCCGGGGATCGGGTACTGGAAGTCGTCCGGGTCGGCGTTGGTGTCGAGGATGCCGATCACCGGGATGCCGAGCTTCTTGGCCTCGTCGATGGCGAGGTGCTCGCGCTTGGCGTCGACGACCCAGAGAGCCGACGGCGTCTTCGACAGGTTGCGGATGCCGCCCAGCGACTTGTGCAGCTTGTCGAGCTCGCGCTTCTTGAGCAGCAGCTCCTTCTTGGTGAAGCCCGAGGCGGCGGGGTTCTCGTAGTCGAGCTCCTCGAGCTCCTTCATGCGGGCGAGACGCTTCGCGATGGTCGAGAAGTTCGTGAGCAGACCGCCCAGCCAGCGCTGGTTCACGAACGGCTGGCCGACGCGCGTCGCCTGCTCGGCGAGGATCTCCTGCGCCTGCTTCTTGGTGCCGACGAAGAGGATGGTGCCGCCGCGGGCGACGGTCTCCTTGACGAAGTCGTAGGCCTTGTCGATGTACGACAGCGACTGCTGAAGGTCGATGATGTGGATGCCGCTGCGCTCGGTGAGAATGAAGCGCTTCACCTTCGGGTTCCAGCGACGGGTCTGGTGTCCGAAGTGCACGCCGCTGTCGAGCAGCTGGCGGATGGTGACCACAGCCATGGTCTTCTCCTGGTTCTGGCGCTCTCGCGCCGTTGAGGTTGATACGCCGATCGAGCGATCGGCCGTCCTGGCGCCCGGCGCACACCCGCCCTCCTGCGGAGGGACCTGTGGGAGTGGATGCCGCGACCGAAGTCGCAATGGGCACGCGTAGTCACCTCGAAGTCGAGGTGCATCGACCAGTGTACAGGATCCGCCCGTCATGCTGCCGCCGGGATCCGTTCGCTCTGCACTGTCTGCCGGAGGCGGCGGGTTGTCCACCAGCGCCGGCAGCCGGGCTCACCGCCGCGTCGGGTGGTGACAGAGTCGTCGCATGCCGGGCATCGGAGGTCATGGTCGTCACGGAGTCCGCAGAGTCGGCGTCGTCGCGATGCTCGCCGGCGCCCTGATGCTGGGCGCCACCACCACGACCGCCGGCGCGGACGACCGCCCCGGCACCCAGGAGCCGGCCGCTCCCGGCTACCCGTGGACCTGGCCGGTCTCCGGCCCACGGACGGTCGTCGAGCCCTTCGTCGCCCCGGCGCATGACTACGGCCCTGGTCATCGGGGCATGGATGTCGTCGCGCTCAGCGGCACGGAGGTGCGCTCGCCGGCTGCCGGCGTCGTCGCGTTCCGCGGGGTCGTCGTCGACCGGCCGCTGATCACCATCGACCACGGCGCAGGACACGTGACGACTTTGGAGCCGGTGCGGTCAGCGCTCGTTCCCGGCGCACGGGTGACGGCAGGGCAGGTGGTCGGCACGACGGCGACGGGAGGTCACTCCGCACGCGGCACGCTGCATGTCGGCGTGCGCGTGCATGAGGTCTACGTCAACCCGCGCCCGCTGTTCGGCGCCGTGCCGAGGGCCGTTCTGCTGCCGTGCTGCGAGTGATCGCGTTCAGGCGCGCGGGTGCGCGAGCCGGTAGGTCGAGACGAGCCGTTCCGATGACACGTGCGTGTAGATCTGCGTCGTGCCGAGGCTGGCGTGGCCGAGGATCTCCTGGACGGCGCGGAGGTCCGCTCCCCCGTCGAGCAGGTGCGTGGCCGCGGAGTGCCGCAGGGCGTGCGGTCCGACCGTGTCGGCGCCGACGACTGAAGAGAGAGCCTGCGCGACGAGCGCATAGACGGTGCGCGGTCCGATCCGCCCGCCCCGCGCCCCGAGGAAGACTGCGGGCGTCGCGCTCCCGCTCTCGCTCTCGCGGCGTGACGCGAGCACCGGCCGCGCCCGCGTGAGGTAAGCCGAGATGCCCTCGCGCGCCGGGATGCCGAACGGCACCACCCGCTCCTTCGAGCCCTTGCCGATGACGCGCGCGGTGGCGCGGTCGAGGTCCACGTCGTCGATGTCGATGCCGCACAGCTCCGACACGCGCATCCCCGATCCGTAGAGGAGTTCGAGCACGGCGTGATCTCGCAGGGAGACGGGATCTCCGTCGTCGGCCGCGGCGCGCCGGCCGTCCAGCATGGTGCGCACACCCTCCGCCGAGGCGACCACGGGAAGTGTGCGGCCTCGCTTGGGCGTCACGAGTCGGAGACTGGGATCGGTCGTGATCAGCTCCTCATCCTTCGCCCAGGCGAAGAACGACCGCGCGGCTGCAGCGCGCCGCGCCAGCGTGCTGCGGGCGTCGCCGCGCTGCGTCGCCGTCCACATCCATTCGCGCAGCGCCTCGAGATCGATCTCGCCGAGGGGTATGTCCCCGACAACGGCTGTCAGGTCGCGCAGGTCGGCACGATAGGCGCGCACGGTCGCCGGGGAGAGGCGACGCACCTGCGTGAGATGCGCCAGGAACGCGTCGGCGGCCACTGCCAGCTTCATGCTTCCAGCATGGCGTGCCCGGAGCGCTCCGGGGCGAGCCTCGCCGGGGCGTCGCCGCGACCGTGCGGGCGAGACGCTACACCTTGGTCTGAGCGGTCCAGCCGGCTTCCGTCCGCTGCACACGGCCCTCGAGCCCGAGCATCCCCAGCAACCCGCGGACGCGCTCGAGAGGGAGCCCCGTGCGCCGCGCCAGCTCCTCGGGCGAGAGCGGCGTGCGGCCGCTGAGCGCGTCCAGCAGACGCCGCCGATCGGGATCCGCGGCGCTCGCGCCGGCCGAGGACGAGCCTCCTCCGCCGCCCCAGAGCTCCCTCACCTCCTCGGCGGTGGTGACGCACACCGCGTCGAATTCCCGCAGTAGCCGGTGGCACCCGGCCGACGCGGCGGAGGTGACGGGGCCGGGCACCGCACCGAGCGGTCTGCCCAGACTCGAGGCATGCCCGGCGGTGTTCAGCGAGCCGCTGCGCCACCCCGCTTCGACGACGACCGTCGCGAGGCCGACGGCCGCGATGAGCCGGTTCCGCTGCAGGAACCGCCATTTGGTGGGCGCCCCGCCGCAGGGCACCTCGCTGATCACGGTCCCTGACCTGCGGATGCGGTCGAACAACTGCTGATGCCCGATCGGATACGAGCGGTCCACACCGCCGGCGAGGAAGGCGACCGTGGGTCCGCCCGCGCCGAGAGCCGCCCGGTGCGCGGCGCCGTCGATGCCGTATGCGCCGCCCGACACCACGACGGTGCCGTCGGCCGCGAGGTCGCCGGCCAGCTCCGCGGCGACGCTCTCGCCGTACGGGGTGGCGGCTCGTGCACCGACGATCGACACGGTGCGGGCGGCGCCGAGCGTGTCCGGTTCGCCTCGCGCCCAGAGCACGAGTGGGGCATGCGGCCCCAGATCCTCGAGCATGTCCGGCCATTCCGGATCACCGGGAAGCAGCATCCTTGCGCCGACCTCGTGGCAGCCGCGCAGCGCATCCACGACCGCACCCGGATGCGCGCGCGGCAGCCAGCGCGCCCGTGCCTCGGACACCGCCCTCGGGTCACCGAGATCCGGGAGTGCTGCGCTGTCCGAGAGCGCGAGCTCGAGAGCGTGGACCGGGCCGCAGGCCGCGATCAGCGCGCCTGCCACACCGTCACCCGGTTCCACGAGCGCCGACCACGCGGCGCGTGCGGCCACCACGGCCGGATCGTCGTCCGGCCGCAGAAGCGCGGCCGTTCTGAGCACCTGCTCGTCGCCGACGAGGGAGAGGGCGGTGGTCGTCGCCGTCATGCGAGAAGTCCCTTCTTCAGAAAGAGCGCGCGGCCGATCTCATCGGCGCCGGGCGAATCCGATCCCGCGAGGTCAGCCATCGTCCACGCCAGCCGCAGGACGCGGTCATAGGCCCGTAGTGTGAGCAGGCCGCGCTCCAGTGCGCGATCCAGCGGCGCCCGGACGCCGGGTGGCAGGCGCAGTGCGCCCTGGCGCAAGCGCGCGCCGGGGACGTCGCCGTTCAGCTGCCACGGCGCGCCCCGCCAGCGCGCCTCGGCGGCCTCCCGCGCGGCGAGCACGCGACCCCTCGCGATGTCGGAGGACACCGCGGAGCGTTCTCCGGAGGTCGCCCTGGACGCCGCGACGCGGGCGACCTGCAGGTCGATGTCGATGCGATCGCGAAGCGGCCCGGAGAGCCGTCCGGCGTACCGGCGGATCGCCATCGGCGGGCACGTGCACTCGGCGCCCCGCACGCCGTAGTTGCCGCACGGGCAGGGGTTCATCGCCAGCACGAGCTGGAATCGGGCGGGGAAGCTCGCGGTGAAGCCCGTGCGATGCACTTCGATGCGCCCGGATTCCAGCGGCTGCCGCAGAGCGTCGAGCGCGACGCGCTGGAATTCAGGCGTCTCGTCGAGGAACAGCACGCCGCGGTGCGCCCGCACGATGGCACCGGGGCGCACGACACGCGATCCGCCGCCCACCAGGGCTGCTGCCGAGGCGCTGTGATGCGGTGCCTCGAACGGCGGGACGGGGTCGAGGCTCATCACCCCTTCGCCCGAGAGCGAGCGGATCGCCGCAACCTCCAGCGCCTGCTGCTCGTCCAGGGGCGGCAGGATGCCCGGCAGGCGACGCGCCAGCATGGTCTTGCCGGCCCCTGGTGGTCCGCTGAGCATCAGATGGTGCCCTCCCGCCGCGGCGACGATGAGGGCATCCACCGCTTCGTCCTGGCCGACGACGTCGCTGAGATCCAGTGCATCCGGCGCGGTCGCCGGATGCGGCGGGCCCTGCACCGGCTCGACGTCCTCCACCTCGATCTCCGCGCCGTGCGCGGCGGCGACCTCGGCCAGCGAGGCAGCCGTGCGCACGTCGATCCCCGGTACGAGCCGCGCCTCCTGCCCATTGGCGTGCGGTACGACCACCCTGCCGAAGCCCGCCCTGGCGGCGGCGTAGACGGCGGGCAGCACGCCGGCGACGGGACGCAGCCTGCCGTCCAGACCCAGCTCACCGATGTGCACGGTGGAGCGGATCGCCCTCGCCGGCAGGGCGCCGCCCGCCGCCAGCGTGGCCACCGCGATGCCGAGATCGAAACCCGACCCGTGCTTGGGAAGGCTCGCGGGTGAGAGATTCACGGTGAGCCGTCGACGCGGCACGTCCAGACCGGCATTGGCGCAGGCGTTGTGCACCCGCTGCACGGCCTCGCCGAGCGCCTTGTCGGGCAGCCCGATGATCTTGAACTCCGGCGTCTGGTTCGAGAAATCGGCCTCGACCTCGACCATGTGCCCGTCGACGCCGGTGAGCGCGACGGCCCAGGTGCGTGCGGTGCTCACAGCAGGTCCACCAGATGCTCGAGCCGTGCTGTGCCGGCATCCGCTCCGATCAGGCCGACGGCCTCGAGACGCAGCGTGCGGTGGCGCGCCTGATCAGGGTGCGCCTGCGCCCACGCGAAGGCGAGTCGCCAGAGGCGACGCCGCTTGCGCTCGTCGATCGCCTCGAACGGATGCCCGAAGAGCTCCGAGCGACGCGACTTGACCTCCACGAAGCACAGCGAGCCGCCGGCCACGGCGACGATGTCGATCTCGCCCTGCGCGCACCGCCAGTTGCGATCGAGGATCGCGTAGCCGCGGGCGGTGAGATGGTCGACCGCCCGCTGCTCCCCCGCTCTGCCGAAGTCGTCTTTCGCTGCCATGCCGACAGCCTGCGGCACGTGCCCGGTGGCGGAAGGCGCCGATCACGGTGCCTGGGGAAAGACCGAGCGGATCTGCGGATGTGCAGAGCGAACGGGATGCCGCGGTGTCACTTGCCGTCGAGCGACAGCTCCTCGGGCAGCTCGAACTCGCGTCGCTGCAGCTCCTCGACGTTGACGTCCTTGAAGGTCAGCACCCGCACGGCCTTGACGAACCGGTCGGCGCGGTAGATGTCCCACACCCACACGTCGTTCATCGAGATCTCGAAGTAGAAGTCGTGCTCGGTGTCGCGCCGCACGACGTTGACCTCGTTCGCGAGGTAGAAGCGACGTTCGGTCTCGACGACGTACTGGAACTGCGAGACCACGTCACGGTACTCACGGAACAGCGCGAGCTCGAGCTCGCGGTCGTATTCGTCGAAGTCCTCATCCATGATGACTCCATCCTATGAGCACCGACGCGCCGGTCAGAACAGGGTCGGGGCGTCGGCGATCGCCCACGACGAGCGATGCAGCGGCGACAGGCCGAGGTCGCGGATCGCCTGCCGGTGCTCCGGACTGGCGTAGCCCTTGTTCCGGTCCCATTGATAGGCGGGATGCTCGGGATGCAGAGAGGCCATCAGGGTGTCGCGAGCGACCTTCGCGATCACGGATGCCGCCGACACCGACGCGCAGTCGCGATCGGCCTTGACGACCGGTCGCACGCGCAGCGGTGCCGGATGCACGCGCGAGACGTAGTCGTGGTTGCCGTCGAGGATCACCAGGGTGCGCTCGAGGCTCACGCCATCATCGACGACGGCCTGCACGGCACGGGACGCGGCCAGGCCGAGCGCGCGCGTGATCCCGACCTCGTCGATCTCCGCCGCGGTCGCCCAGCCCACTCCGGAGTGGCTGACCCACCCGCGGGCGCGATCCGCCATGGCGGGTCTGCGCTTCTCCGTGATGAGCTTCGAATCGCGCAGTCCGTCCGGCACCCGCCGGCGCGCGCCCGCGGCATCCATCACCGTGGCACCGACGGCGACCGGTCCGGCCAGCGCTCCGCGACCGACCTCGTCGAGGGCGATGATCAGGTCGAACTCCTTCAGCAGCGACCGTTCCAGGGTGAGTCTGGGCGCGACGACGGTCATTCGTCCTCCGGCACATCCCGGTACACCCTGTCGTGGGTGTCGATCAGCCCGAACCGGTCGAGCGGCCACGTCGTGAGGAAGGCGCGGCCCACGATGTTCTCCAGCGGCACGAATCCACCGCCGGGAAGATCCTGGTGGGCCCGCGAGTCCTGGGAGCGGTCGCGGTTGTCGCCCATCACCCAGATCGCGTCGGCCGGCACGGTGACGTCGAAGTCCGTGTTGGAGGCGGCGGTGTCGCCGTCGGGGAGGTTGAGATACGACAGCTCGTCGATCGGAGACCCGTTGATCGTGACCTGACCGAGCGCGTTGCAGCACACCACATGATCACCCGGCATGCCGATCACCCGTTTCACGAGGTGATCCTGTGAATCGGTGGCCGAGATCCCGACGAAGGTGAGCACCCAGTCGATCGCTTCGATGAGCGGAGGGCGGGCCGGTGTCTGCGGTGCTGCCGGCAGCCAGCCGCCCGGATCCTTGAACACCACCACGTCGCCGCGCTCGTAGCCCGCCCAGCGGGGGCTGAGCTCGTCGACGAGGATGCGGTCGTTGACGAGCAGCGTGCGCTCCATCGATCCCGACGGGATGTAGAACGACCGGACGACGAACGACTTCACCACGAAGGACACGAGCGCCGCGATGAGGATGATCACCAGGACGTCACGCAGGAACACGAGGAAGCCGCGGTGACGCTTCGGCGGCGAGGCGTGGTCGGCGGCGGCGGTCGTCATCTGCATCCTGTCAATCGAGCGTGCCGCGCAAGACGGCAGTACCAGGTTCGCACATGACGGCGCGAACCAGAGAACCCCGGCACACCGTGGTGTGTCCCGGGGTTCTCATCGAGGCTGCTGCGAGAGAGTCAGTTCTCGCGCTTCTCCTTGATCTTCGCCTTCTTGCCGCGCAGGTTGCGCAGGTAGTACAGCTTGGCGCGGCGCACGTCACCGCGGGTGACGACCTCGATGTGGTCGATCACCGGCGAGTGCACCGGGAAGGTGCGCTCCACGCCCACCTGGAAGCTGATCTTGCGCACGGTGAAGGTCTCGCGGACGCCGTCGCCCTGACGGGCGATGACGACGCCCTGGAAGACCTGGATGCGCGAGCGGCTGCCCTCGGTGATGTTCACGTGCACCTTGACGGTGTCACCGGGGTTGAAGACAGGGATGTCGGAACGGAGCGAAGCCGCGTCGACGGCGTCGAGGATCTGCATGATCGTCTCTCTCTGCACTCGCCACAGGTCGGGTGCATGATTCAAAGGAACAAGAACGGGTGTGTGCCGAACGGCGCGCGTGGCGTCCGTGGGCTCCCCTGAGGCAGAGCCGGGTCACGGCACAAGAGTCCATTCTGCCATGAACGGGGCACCGCACCAAAAGCGGCGCGTCAGTCTTGGGAGCGGAGCTCGTCGATGATGATCACGTCGGGAGACTTCCGGGACCGGTTCGCGTCGGCGGACGGCTTCACCGACCAGGTGATCGTCTCGCGGATGCGTGCTCCGCTGCCCCGCGCCTCGCTCCACAGCTGCCACAGCTGCAGCCAGATCAGGGCGATGCCGACGACGATCGCCCCGGTGAGCAGCCAGCCGAACGCGCCGTCGATGAAGCAGCCGACGGCGATGGTGAGCCCATGCCACAGGCCGAACCCGGCGACGTCCCACCAGGACAGCGCACGCTCGGCGCGCACCGACGGACGCGAGCGGGTCAGCAGCGTGAGCACGAGCTGTCCGACGAAGACGGCGGGCATCGCCATCAGAAGCACCCACAGCAGCGCCCAGCCGCTCTGGCCGAAGATCGCCCAGCCCACGAGCATCCACAGCGGCAGCACGAACGCGGCCGGCAGCAGCCAGCGGAAGAACGCCTGTCGCAACCACATGCTTCGATCGTACGCCGGGCACTCCCGGCGGGCGAACGAGTTCGCTGTGGGCTTTCGCAGACCGCACATCGGCGAGAATGGATGCTGACGAGAGGATCTTCCCGACATGATCGAACTGCGCACCCCCGCCGAGATCGAAGAGATGCGCGCCGCAGGCCGTTTCGTGGCCGAGACGCTGGCGACCCTGCGCGAGGACACGAAGGTCGGCACGAACCTGCTGTCCATCGACCGCCGCGCGCACGATCTGATCCGCAAGGCGGGCGCCGAGTCGTGCTACATCGACTACGCGCCCTCGTTCGGCAACGGTCCCTTCGGCAAGGTCATCTGCACGTCGATCAACGATGCGGTCCTGCACGGCCTGCCGCACGATTACACCCTCCGCGACGGTGACCTCGTCTCGCTCGACTTCGCGGTCTCCGTGGACGGCTGGGTGGCCGACTCGGCGGTGTCGTTCGTGGTCGGCACCGCGCGCGATGAGGACCTTCGGCTCATCGACACGACGCAGCGCGCCCTCGCCGCGGCGATCGAGGCGGCCGTGGTGGGTCATCGGATCGGCGACATCTCCGCATCCATCGCCTTCGTCGCGCACGGCGAGGGCTACTCGATCAACACCGACTTCGGCGGGCACGGTGTCGGGCGCACCATGCACGGCGACCCGCACGTCGCCAACGACGGCCGTGCCGGGCGCGGCTTCCCGCTGCGCGCGGGCCTCGTGCTCGCCCTGGAGCCGTGGTTCCTCGGCAGCACCGACGAGCTGATCACCGACCCGGACGGCTGGACCCTGCGCAGCGCCGACGGCTCGCGGGGCGCTCACTCCGAGCACACCGTCGCCATCACCGAGAACGGGCCGATCGTCCTGACCGACCGCTCCTTCCTCGGCGTCGACTGACCGCCGCCTCCGCGCCGGTCCGCTCAGGCCGCCCGGTACACGTACACGTCCGTCACCTGCGGCAGCTCGAACTCCTCGCGCCCCGCGGTCTCCGGGTCCGCGTCGAGGATGTCCTCGATCTTCCCGACCATGCGGGCGCGGTCGACCGCGGATGCCGCCAGGAACGAGCTCACCGTGAGCCAGCGAGCGAGGTAGTCGCCGCGACGGATCCGCTCACGCCACGGGATCTGCACGAACCTCGGCTCCGCGAAACCGGGAAGCAGCTCCACCACATCGGCGGATGCCGTCAGGCCGTCGCCGAGTCCGGGATGCGCGACGCGAGTGCACGCCCTGTCCCACGCGCAGCCGGCGTCGGAGTGGTTCCAGAGCAGGCCGAGCACGCCACCGGGCACCAGCACACGGCGGATCTCGGCGCACGCGGGCTCACGGTCGAACCAGTGGAACGCCTGCGCGACGGTGACGACGTCGACCGACGCGTCGGCGACCGGGATGCTCTCGGCGCTGCCGATGCGCGCGTCGACCCCGGGCAGCTTGTCGCGGAGCACCGCGAGCATCTGCGCGGAGGGCTCGACGCCGATCACCCGCGATGCCCGCCTGATCAGCCGCTCGGTGAACTTGCCGGTGCCCGCGCCAAGGTCGAGCGCCGTGTCGACCGGCACGGGGATGATCGCGTCGGCGGCGGCATCCGGAAAGCCCGGCCGATACCGGTCGTAGTCCGCGCCGATGTTCTGGAAGGACTTCGCCAGGGTGTCGTCGGCCATGACGTCGACGCTACCCGACGGGAGCGTCCGCGCCGTCAGTCCGCGAGCAGGTCCGGTCGGCGACGCCGGGTGCGCTCGAGCTGCTGTTCGTGCCGCCACGCCGCGACACGGCCGTGATCGCCGCTGCGGAGCACCGGCGGGACCTCACGCTCCCGCCACACCGCGGGCTTGGTGTACGACGGGTACTCGAGCAGGCCGTCCTCGTGCGACTCCTCGACCAGGCTCTCCGGGTTGCCGACGACGCCGGGGATCAGTCGTCCGATCGCCTCCACCATCGCCATCACCGCGACCTCTCCCCCGTTGAGCACATAGTCGCCGAGGCTGATCAGCCGCACCTCGCCGAGGGAGGCCGCGTAGTCGAACACGCGCTCGTCGATGCCCTCGTACCGTCCGCATCCGAAGAGGAGATGCTCTCGGGTGGCGAGATCGCGCGCGGTCGCCTGACTGAACACCTCGCCTGCCGGCGAGGGGAAGATGATGGTGGGACGCGATTCGGGGGTGGACGTGGAGAGCTCGTCGAGGGCGAGCCCCCACGGCTCCGGCTTCATCACCATCCCCGCTCCGCCGCCGTACGGGGTGTCGTCGACGGTGCGGTGACGGTCGAAGGTCCAGTCGCGCAGGTCGTGCACGTGCAGGTCGAGGATGCCGGAGCTCTGCGCCTTGCCCAGCAGCGACAGCGTCAGGCCGTCGAAGTAGGACGGGAAGATCGAGACGATGTCGATGCGCATGCGTCGATGCTCACCAACGGTCATTCCGACGCGGCGGACGCGTCGCCGCCCGACGCCGTCGTCTGGTCGTCCGCGGGGAGCTCTTCGAACAGCCCGGTGGGCGGGGTGATGACGATGCGGCCGGCCGTCGGGTCGACGGAGGGCACGAAGGCCTGCACGAAGGGCAGCATGACCTCGCGGTCGCCGGTCTTCACGATCAGCAGATCTTGTGCCGGAAGGTGTTCGACACGCAGCAGACGGCCGATCACGGCGTCGTCGCGCACGACGTCGAGACCGACGAGCTGGTGGTCGTACCAGGCGTCGTCCTCGGGCTCGTCATCCTGGTCGACCCAGAGGATCGCCCTCACCAGCGACTCGGCCGCCGTGCGGTCCTCGACGCCATCCAGGAAGACGACCGAATTGCCGTTCATGACGCGGTACTCGCGCACCGTGACGGTCTTGCCGTGCCAGGTGGAGGCTTCGGGCACCTGCAGGGTGAACTCCGCGCCGGGGACGAACCGTCGCTCGGGGTTGTCGGTGTACAGCTCCAGCTTCAGCGCACCCTTGAGGCCGTGTGCCTTGAGAAGGCGGCCGACGCGGAGCTGGTTCCTCTCGGCGGCCACGTCAATCGTCCGCGACGTCCACGCGGACGCGGCGGCCGTCGGCGAGTGCGGATATGAGCGTCCGCAGCGCTTTGGCGGTGCGGCCGCCGCGCCCGATCACCCGACCACGGTCATCCGGGTGCACGTGCACCTCGAGCAGGTCGCCACGAGGCGACGCGGATTCGGTGATGCGGACGTCCTCAGGGTGATCGACGATCCCCTTGACGACGTGTTCGAGCGCGGCGGCGAGCACGACGGATTACTCCGCGTCGGTCGCAGCCTCGGCTGCGTCCTCGGCGGGAGCGTCGGCAGGAGCCTCCGCAGCGGGAGCCTCCTCCTTCTTCTCAGCCTTCGGCTTGACGACCGACTTCTTGGCGGCGTCGACCTCGAAAGCCGGCTTGGGCTCGGCGGTCTTGAGGGTGGACTTGGCGTCCTTGTCGCCCTTGAACGTGCCCCAGTCGCCGGTGATCTTCAGCAGCGCGGTGACCTGCTCGGTCGGCTGCGCGCCGACCGACAGCCAGTACTGCGCACGCTCGGAGTCGACCTCGATGAACGAGGGCTCCTCGGTGGGGTGGTACTTGCCGATCTCCTCGATCACACGACCGTCGCGCTTGGTGCGCGAGTCGGCGACGACGATGCGGTAGTACGGCGCGCGGATCTTGCCCATGCGCTTGAGACGGATCTTGACAGCCACGATTCTCCTGAATGGTGTGGAAAGGAAGATGAACCGGTCGCCTGGAGGTGGGGTGCACACCCGGCGGAAGCTCTGCGGGTGGACGGATGCTGGATAGAGGGTCGAGCAGGCCGTCCGACCCTCTATTCTGCCAGATCAGGCGCGCTGCGCGAAACCGGGCGACACGGACCGTGGTCGGCCCGGAACCGGCGTGTCAGACTGAGCGCGTGCCGCTCGACTTCGCGCCGTCCGCCCGGTCCACGGTGGGCCTGGAATGGGAGATCATGCTCGCCGATCCGCGGACCGGCGATCTCGTCGGACGCGCGCCGGAGCTGCTCACCTCCCTCGAGGCGCAGAGCGCCAGGGAGCGCCACACCGTCACCGGAGAGCTGCTGACGAACACCATCGAGGTGACCAGCGGCGTGGGAACCCGCGTCGCGGACGCCGTCGACGACATCGCCGCGGCGATCGCGGCCGTACGCCGGTCGACGGATCCCGCGGGCGTGGCGTTGCTGAGCGCGGGCAGCCACCCGTTCGCGCAGTGGTTCGATCAGCGGGTCACCGACAAGACCCGTTATCACACGCTGATCGAGCGCACCCAGTGGTGGGGGCGCAACATGATGATCTGGGGCATCCACGTGCATGTCGGGGTCGACGACCGCGACAAGGTGCTGCCCATCATCGGCGCACTCTGCTCCTTCCTGCCGCACCTGCAGGCGCTGTCCGCGTCGAGCCCGTACTGGGCGGGCGAGCGCACCGGGTACGCCTCGAATCGCGCGCTGGTCTTCCAGCAGCTGCCGACCGCGGGTCTCCCCTGGCCGCTGCGCACCTGGCGGGAGTTCGAGAGCTATCTCGACGACATGTTCCGCACCGGCGTGATGACCGATGCCTCGGAGGTGCGGTGGGACATCCGCCCCGCACCGAAGTGGGGAACGATCGAAGTGCGCGCGTGCGACGGGATGTCGACGATCACCGAGTTGGCGTCGGTGGCCGCCCTTACCCAGTGCTTGGTCGAGCACTTCTCCCGCGAGCTCGACGAAGGCCGTGTGCTGCCCACATTGGCACCGTGGTTCCATCGCGAGAACAAATGGCGCGCGGCCCGCTACGGGCTCGATGCCCGTGTGATCGTCGACGAGGCAGGATCGCAGGTGCCCGTGCGGGAGCACCTCGCCGCCGTGATCGACGACCTGCTGCCCGTCGCGCGCGACCTCGGCTGCGTCACCGAGCTCGAAGGCGTGCGCGCGATCCTCCGAGGCGGCGCGAGCTATGCGCGCCAGGTGAGTGCCGCCGAGGCGGCGGAGGGCGATCTGCGCGCCGTCGTGCATCACCTGATCCGGGAGTTCCGCGCGGGTCCTGCGGGGTCGGCACCGAACTGATCCGCCGTCCTCGACGGGATCCATCATGCAGCGAGTTTGCACGATGCCGTCATCCAGTCGATCCTGGTGGCAGAGGGAAGGGCAGGCCATGACCGCGACAACGCGCGCCGCACGCCGCGATGACGAGCTGCACAGCATCCGCACCGCCGGACGCACCACCGTTCTCATCATCGGAGGCGGGATCAACGGCATCTCGCTGTTCCGCGATCTCGCCCTGCAGGGTGTGAATGCCGTGCTCGTCGAGCGCGGCGACTTCGGCGGCGGCGCGTCCGCCGCGTCGAGCCACATGATCCACGGCGGCATCCGCTACCTCGAGAACGGCGAGTTCCGGCTGGTGCGCGAATCCGTGCAGGAGCGCAACGGACTGTTGCGCACGGCACCGCACTACGTCAAGCCGTTGCAGACGACCATCCCGATCTACTCGACCTTCTCAGGCATTCTGTCGGCGCCGCTGCGTTTCCTGACCCACCGCAGCGGCAAGCCGCAGGAGCGCGGCGCCGTGCTCATCAAGGCCGGCCTGACGATCTACGACACCTTCTCCCGCGACGGCGGCTCGGTGCCGCGGCACCGCTTCCTCGGCCGACGGCGCTCGCTGTCGGAGCTGCCCGCGCTCGACCCCGACATCAAGTACACCGCCACGTATTACGACGCGTCGATGCACGACCCCGAGCGCCTCGCGCTGGACGTGCTGCAGGACGGGCGCACCGCCCATCCCTCCTCCTTCGCCGTCAACTACCTCGAAGCGGTGGGGCGCGACGGCGACACCGTCGTGCTGCGCGACCGCGAGACGGCCGAGGAGTTCCGCATCGCGGCCGACGTCGTGGTCAACACGTCCGGCCCCTGGACCGACCTGACGAACGAGGCGCTCGGAGCCACGACCCGGTTCATGGGCGGCACCAAGGGCTCGCACATCGTTCTGGACCATCCCGAGCTGTTCGCGGCGACGCAGGGCAGGGAGATCTTCTTCGAGCACTCCGACGGTCGCATCGTGCTCATCTACCCGCTGAAGGGCCGTGTGCTCGTCGGGACGACCGACATCGACGCGGACCCGCGCGAGCCGGCGCGGTGCACCGAGGACGAGATCGACTACTTCTTCGATCTCATCACGCATGTGTTCCCCGGCATCGAGGTGACGCGACAGCAGATCGTCTATCGCTTCTCCGGGATCCGGCCACTGCCTCGCCATGAGGACACCGCACCCGGATTCGTCTCGCGGGACTATCGCATCGAGCTCGACCGCAACGGCGACGTGCCTCTGCTCAGCCTGGTCGGCGGCAAGTGGACCACCTTCCGCGCTCTCGGCGAGGCGCTCTCCGACCGGGTGCTGCAGCTGCTCGGCCGCCCGCGCGTCGTCTCGACCGTGGGTCTGCCGATCGGCGGTGGTCGCGGCTTCCCGCGCACGGTGCGCGCCAGGAAATCGTGGAAGCAGACGAATCTGCCCGACGCCGGCGCCCGTGGTGATCAGCTGCTCGCCCGGTACGGGACGCGGTCGGCGGAGGTGTGGGCGCACATCCGGCGCGGGCAGGATAGCCCGCTCGCCGACGGCGCGCTGTCGACCCGCGAACTCGGGTGGATGGTCGACGACGAGCTCGTGGTGCGCCTCGCCGACGTCATCCTCCGCCGCACGGCCATCGCGTTCGTGGGCGACACGACCACCGCGGTGCTCGAGGAGGTCGCGGACGCGCTCGCCGATCTGATGGGATGGGACGACGAACGCCGGGATGCGGAGGTCGAGGCGACCGTGCAGCTTCTGAACGAAGCGCACGGCCTGTCCCTGGCCGTTCCCGCCCGGGGCTGAGCGCGCGCCGACGACGCCGATCGCACGAAGGAGGGCCCATGCCCGAGTACATCCTGTCCATCGACCAGGGCACGACGTCGAGCAGGGCGATGATCTTCGATCGGGCCGGGACCGTCGTCGCGACAGGACAGAAGGAGCACGCGCAGATCCTGCCGCGTGCGGGGTGGGTGGAGCACGATCCGGCGGAGATCTGGCAGAACATGCAGGAGGTGATCGGGCTCGCGCTGACCCGCGCGCACCTCACCAGGCACGACATCGCCGCGGTCGGCATCACCAACCAGCGCGAGACCGCCGTCGTCTGGGACCGCACCACGGGAAGACCGGTCTACAACGCGATCGTCTGGCAGGACACGCGCACGCAGGGGATCGTCGACCGTCTGGCCCGCGACGGAGGAGGCGACCGGTTCAAAGCCGTCGTGGGTCTGCCGCTGGCGACCTACTTCTCCGGCACCAAGATCTCCTGGATCCTGGAGAACGTCGACGGCGCTCGTGAGAAGGCGGACGCCGGTGACCTGATGTTCGGCACCACGGACTGCTGGGTGCTGTGGAACTTGACCGGCGGTGTCGAGGGCGGCGTGCACGCGACCGACGTGACGAACGCCTCACGCACGCTGTTCATGGATCTCGAGACGCTCGAGTGGCGCGACGACATCCTCGAAGCGTTCGGCGTGCCCCGGTCGATGATGCCGGAAATCAAATCGTCGTCCGAGGTGTACGGCAGGGCGGAGAACTCGTCACTGCTGCGTGAGACGCCCATCGCCGGCATCCTCGGCGATCAGCAGGCCGCCACCTTCGGGCAGGTCGCGTTCCGTGCCGGCGAGAGCAAGAACACGTACGGCACCGGGTGCTTTCTCATCTTCAACACCGGAGAGGAGATCGTGCAGTCCCGGAACGGCCTGCTCACGACCGTCGGGTACAAGCTCGGCGACGCTCCGGCGCACTACGCCCTGGAAGGCTCGATCGCCGTCACCGGCTCGCTCATCCAGTGGCTGCGCGACCAGCTGGGGATCATCGAGACCGCCCCGCAGGTGGAGGAGCTCGCCCGCGCGGTCGACGACAATGGCGGGGTGTACATCGTGCCGGCCTTCTCGGGCTTGTTCGCCCCGTACTGGCGGTCGGATGCGCGGGGCGCAATCGTCGGCCTCACGCGTTACGCGAACAGGAATCACATCGCGCGTGCCGCGCTGGAGGCGGTCGCGTTCCAGACGCGCGATGTGCTCGACGCGGTGAATGCCGACGCGGGTGTCGATCTCACCGAGCTGAAAGTGGACGGCGGCATGGTCGCGAACGACGCCCTCATGCAGTTCCAGGCCGATCTGCTCGGTGTGCCGGTGGTGCGCCCCGTCGTGGCCGAGACCACGGCGCTCGGCGCCGCGTACGCCGCAGGGCTCGCCGTCGGCTTCTGGAGCGGCCTGGACGACCTGTCGTCGAACTGGCAGGAGGACCGGCGCTGGGAACCTCGCATGGACGTCGCGGAGCGCGACCGGCAGCTGCGACTGTGGCGCAAGGCCGTGACGAAGTCGATGGACTGGGTCGACGAGGACGTGCGCTGAGACCTGAGGCCGGGCCGAACGGTCTTCTCGGGTCCGGCGGAGCATGCCGGCACACATGCCAGGCGACCAGTCACGGCGCCGAGCTGTGCGGATGCCACAAAATCGGGTCAGCATGCCGATCCATGCGCGTAGCGTGCTGTCGTCACGCAGACTCCGGGTCGACATCAGAGGAGAAGAGATATGACCGGACTTTCACGCATCGCATCCGTCGCCGCGGCCGCCGCGCTGGCCGCCACCGCAGCGCTCGTCGTCGCATCGCCCGCGTCGGCATCGTCGCCGGCTCTCCCGTCGGCGCGGCAGATCAGCTGTCCCGACAAATCGCCCTCGACCTTCGGCGAGTACAGCTACGTCCAGAAGCGCGGCACCATGGTCGACGAGTACTTCGCGAAGAACGGCACGGCGATGACCGTGTGGTCGGTGGACGGGCACTACGAGGTGTTCGGAACCAACGGCGTCGCGATCGGCCGCATCTGCTTCGACCGGCAGCCGCCCGAGCTCGACGACGTGAAACCCGCCGAGACGCAGGTGGTGCATTCGGGGGGCGGGGGCGGCAGCAGCATCGGGCATGTCGTGCACGGCTCGAACATCGGCCTGTTCGCCGTCACGAAGTGGGTCAAGTGGACCGTGAGAGTGAACTGACCGCCTGCGTTCGATGCACGAAAGGCGGGGCCGGGCGACACGCCCGACCCCGCCTCTCGTGTGCGGATCAGCCCCGTCCGAACAGCTTCTGAATGTCGGCGAGGTCCGTCTCGCTAGGCGCCGGCTGACCGCCGCCGAGCCCGAACCCGGATCCGGTCGGCGTGGAGCTCGTCCCGGCGAGACCGGCGTTCTCCGCCGCCCGCTTCGCCGGGTTGCCGGAGCGCGAGCCGCCCTTCCCCTTGGAGCCCTTCTTGCCACGCTTCGCGGAGGCGCCGGGCTTGCCCATCGGCCCCATCCCGGGGATCTGCGGCATGCCGCCTCGCGCCACCGTCTTCATCATCTTCGCGGCCTGCTCGAAACGCTGCACGAGCTGGTTCACATCGGTGACCGTCATCCCCGAGCCGCGGGCGATGCGCAGCCGGCGCGAGCCGTTGAGAACCTTCGGGTTGCGGCGCTCGGCCGGAGTCATCGAGCGGATGATCGCCTCAGTGCGGTCGATCTCCCGCTCGTCGAAGTCGTCGAGCTGCTGCTTCATCTGGCCCATGCCCGGGAGCATCCCGAGCATCTTCTTCATCGAGCCCATCTTCTTCATCTGCTGAAGCTGCTCGAGGAAGTCCTCGAGGGTGAAGGCCTCGTTCGCGAGCTTCTCGGCGACCTTCTGCGCCTCCTCCTCGTCGAACGCCTGCTGCGCCTGCTCGATGAGCGTGAGGATGTCGCCGAGGTCGAGGATGCGGCTCGCCATGCGGTCGGGATGGAACGGCTCGAGATCTTCGAGGTTCTCACCCGTGGAGGCGAAAATGATCGGTCGCCCGGTGACGGATGCGACCGAGAGCGCGGCCCCGCCTCGGGCGTCGCCGTCGAGCTTCGACAGCACCACGCCGGTGAAGTCGACGCCGTCCTGGAACGCCTTGGCCGTGTTCACGGCATCCTGACCGATCATCGCGTCGATGACGAACAGCACCTCGTCGGGCTTCGTCGCGGTGCGGATGTCAGCGGCCTGCTTCATGAGCTCCGCGTCGACGCCGAGGCGGCCCGCCGTGTCGATGATGACCACGTCGTGCTGCTGCCGCCGGGCGTGCTCGACGCCGTCTTTGGAGACCTTCACCGGGTCACCGACGCCGTTGCCGGGCTCGGGCGCGTAGATCGCCGCTCCCGCGCGCTCGGCGACGACCTGGAGCTGATTGACGGCGTTGGGACGCTGCAGGTCGGCGGCGACCAGCAGCGGGGTGTGCCCTTCGCCCTCGAGCTGCTTCGCGAGCTTGCCCGCGAAGGTGGTCTTCCCCGAGCCCTGCAGGCCCGCGAGCATGATGACCGTCGGCGGGTTCTTCGCGAACTCGAGACGACGCTGCTCGCCACCGAGGATGGCGACGAGCTCCTCGTTGACGATCTGCACGACCTGCTGGGCGGGATTCAGCGCTCTGTTGACCTCGTCACCCAGCGCGCGCTCGCGCACCTTCGCGGTGAATTCCTTCACGACGGTGAGCGCCACGTCGGCGTCGAGCAGGGCGCGACGGATCTCGCGGACGGTGCCGTCGACGTCGGCGGGAGTCAGCTTCCCCTTCGTGCGGAGGTTGCGGAAGGTCTCGGTGAGCCGATCGGAGAGCGTGCCAAAGGTAGCCATGGTGGCTCCGATTCTACGCGAGCGACGCCGCCACGCTCAGCGCGACCCGAAGCTGCTCCTTGGCACGCTGGTAGCGGCCACGTGCGGTGGAGGGCGGGATGCCGAGCAACTCCGCCGCATCGACGATGCTCAAGCCGTCCCAGTGCACGAGGCGCACAAGTTCGGCGAGGTCGGGATCGAGCCTCGAGATCGCGTCGCGCACCTCCGCGCCCACGTCCGCGGCCGGCGCCGTCGCCGAATCGCGCACTTGCAGGCGGATGCGGTCGGCCAGCGCCCAGCGGCGCCGTACACCGCGAGCGTGATTGAGCAGCGTGGCGCGCGCGATGCCGAACAGCCACATGCGTGCGCGCTCATCGTCATGCGGAAGATCGCGGACGCGGCGCCAGGCGACCACCATGGTCTCGCCCAGGAGGTCGGGCGCGTCGTCCGGCCCGACTCGACGCTCCAGGTAGGCGAGCAGGTCGGATGCTGAAATCTCGAGGGCGCAGCTCAACGGATCCTTGTGGCGCGTCATTGCGGAACCACCACGTTGCCAGCGGCATCGGTGCAATAGGTCTGTGCGCCCAGCTCACCGACCTTGAATCCAGCCTTCCGAGCCTCCTCGATCACGACTCTTGACAGCGAACCGCTCACCGCATGCCAGTACTTGACGTCCTTGCTCAGTTCCGTTTCGTGTTCACCCTGGGTCGGAGTGCCCTCCACCATCGCCAGATAGCCATCGACATCCGCGAGTGCGAGGAGGTCGTTCTCGGCGGCGAACGTCCGAATCCATCCCCCCATCCCGCTGTCCTGGTAATCCGACTCCTTTGCGATGGAGATCCGCTGCTCGCAGGCCAATCCGCTAGGAAGAGTGAACTCGACAGCGACGTAGGGATCCCTCTGCTCCTGCGTCCAGGGGAACGTCACTCCCGCCGCCATAGCGGCACCGGCGCCGCCCAGGACGAGCGCAGCCATGACCCCGCTCAGCAAGGCAACGCGCCGCTTCGGCGCCGTCCGAGGACGCACCGTGTCTCGGGCATCCTTCGCCATCTGCCGCAGCATCGCGTCCTGACCACTGCCTCGATCGGCGAGAGGGGGGGCGGATCTCGTCAGCAGGTCATCGAGCGGATCGGACATGAGCGCCTCCTTCAGAGCGGGTTCACTCTGTACCTGTCCGGCTCTCCGAGAAACGTCCGCTCAGCGCCAGGGAAGATCGTGGATGCTGCGCAGCGCGGCGTCGAACTGCGCTTCGAGAGAGGCCTGACCCGCACCCTGCTCGGCCCAGACACGGAGCGACGAGAGCACCGCGGTCGCGAGCGCGGAGCCGAGGATGTCGGCGCGGATCTCGTCGACACCGGCGCTGCGCGCGGCGCCGGCCACGGCCGAGGCGATCCGCGCATGGCGCAGCCCGGTGTCCCGCAGCAGCTCCGACTCCAGTCCCATCGCCTGGGCGTTGCGCAGGGCCAGCGCGAGCGGATCGGGCGCGAACCCGTGCACGATGGGCATCACGGCGGCGCGGACCGCGGCGCCGTCGGCATCCGTGCCCAGGCCGGCCAGAGCGACGGATGCCGCCTCGATCCGCGCGTCCAGCCCCGACCACAGCACGTCGCTCTTCGACGAGAAGTAGTTGAAGAAGCTGGAACGGCTCACACCGGCCCGACGGGCGATGTCGGCGATCGACGTCTCCTCGTAACCCTGCTCGAGGAACAGCTCGCAGGCCGCCTCGGCGAGGGTCTCGCGGGAGGACGCCTTCGGCCGGCCGGCGCGGGTCTCGGTTGTCATAGTCGCCACTGTAGCCCCGCGCGGCGATCCGGACCGAGGATGGGGCGGGCGTATGGTGGTCTCTGATCTATTGTTGGACGCGATCCAATAACGATGCGATGCGCTGGTGTCGCGTCATCCGTGAAGGAGGGAGCCGCCCATGCTCGACATCCGCGTCACCGGTCTCGCACCGGACTACGTCCCGTACATCGAGGGCTGGGAGCTGCAGCGCAGCATCCACCGCGAGGTCGTCACCGGCGACCGCGCCGACACCTTGCTACTGCTGGAGCACGAGGCGGTCTACACCGCGGGAAAGCGCACGGAGTCCCATGAGCGACCGCAGGACGGCACTCCGGTGGTCGACGTCGACCGGGGCGGCAAGATCACCTGGCACGGTCCTGGACAGCTGGTCGGCTACCCGATCGTGCGCCTGCCGGCACCCGTGGACGTGGTGGCCCATGTGCGCAGGCTCGAGCGTCTGCTGATCGACGTGCTGCGCCCGATCGGGGTGGACGGCTATCAGGTCGAGGGCCGCAGCGGCGTCTGGGTGCGCCGTCCGCTGGGTGAGGACAAGGTGGCGGCGATCGGCGTGCGGGTGCAGCAAGGCGTGACGATGCACGGGTTCGCGATCAACTGCGACAACACGCTCGCAGGATTCCGCGGGATCATCCCGTGCGGCATCACCGATGCCGGGGTGACCACCATCAGCGAGATCCTCGGCGAGAGCATCTCCCCCGCCGACATCGTCGACGCCGTCTCGGTCGCCTTCGCCGACGACCACGCGGCATCCGATGCGGAGGCCGCCGCGTGAGCGCCGCAGCACCGGAAGGGCGCAAGCTGCTGCGCCTCGAGATCCGCAACTCCTCCACCCCCATCGAGCGCAAGCCGGAGTGGATCCGCACCAAGGCCAGGATGGGGCCGGAGTACCAGGCGCTGCACTCGCTGGTGAAGAGCGAGGAACTGCACACCGTCTGCCAGGAGGCCGGCTGCCCGAACATCTACGAGTGCTGGGAGGATCGCGAGGCGACCTTCCTGATCGGCGGGTCGCAGTGCACCCGTCGCTGCGACTTCTGCCAGATCGACACCGGCAAGCCCGCCGACTACGACACCGATGAGCCGCGCCGCGTCGCCGAGAGCGTGCGGCGCATGGGATTGCGCTATGCCACCGTCACCAGCGTCGCACGCGACGACCTCCCCGACACGGGCGCCTGGCTGAACGCCGAGACGGTGCGACGGATCCACGCGCTCAACCCGAGCACCGGGGTCGAGCTGCTCGCGAACGAGCACAACGCCGACCCGGCGTTCCTCGGGCAGATCTTCGATGCCAAGCCGGAGGTTTTCGCGCACAACGTCGAGACGGTCCCGCGGATCTTCAAGCGGATCCGCCCCGCGTTCCGGTACGAACGCTCTCTGAACGTGATCACGCAAGGCCATGAGGCCGGTCTGATCACCAAGTCGAACCTCATCCTCGGCATGGGCGAGGAGCCCGAGGAGGTCGTCCACGCGTTGCAGGATCTGCACGATGCGGGGTGCGACATCATCACCATCACGCAGTATCTGCGTCCGTCGCCGCGCCACCTGCCGGTGGCGCGCTGGGTGAAGCCCGACGAGTTCGTCGAGTTCAAGGCGGAGGCCGAGAGGATCGGCTTCCTCGGCGTGCTCGCCGGCCCGCTGGTCCGCTCCTCGTACCGTGCCGGGCGCCTCTGGGCGCAGTCCATGCTGTCGAAGGGGCGACCGATCCCCGCGCATCTCGCGCACATCGTCGAGGGCGCGGAGCGGGGGTTCGCCCAGGCTGTCTAGCGGAGTACGTCACCTCCGCAGCGGGGTCGCGCGCCCGGGGCCTGCGGGGCACGGGGATCTAGTCCGCGCTCATCACCGAGAGCACCGCGCCGTCGGAGCCGAGATTGACCAGCAGCACCTCGTCGGTCGCATCGGCGTCGAGTGCGTACTCCATCACCGCGAAGGGGTCGTCGCCGCCGTGCTCGTCGGCGAGGATCGTCATGCTCGTCAGGCGCAGGGAGCGGATGATGTCGACGGCGGCGTCCCCGCTGATATCGACGAGAACGTCCTCGAGGTCCTCCCCGAACGCCTCCTGCTGCTGCAGGATGTACTCCGTCACCTCGCTGGTGCGGTCGTCGACCTCGCTCAGCATCGCGCGGCGCACTGAGGCGTCGAGGTTCTCGATGCCCGCGATGAGCGCGGCCGCCATGTCCAGCGCGTCCTGAGAGACGTCATCCTGATCCGGCGCGGTGAGATCCACCGTCACCGACTGGTCGCCGAACTCGACCCGCTCGGTCCAGAAGATGGCACCGTCGGGTCCCGAGGAGAGAACCCCGAAGTAGTCGTGTTCGATCGCCATATCGCTATGAAACCAGCCTCTCGAGTGCGGCGGTAGCCCTACGCGCCGACGAGCGACGAGACGAAGACGTGCGGGGTGAATCCGGTGAGGTCGTCGATCCCCTCGCCCTGACCCAGGAGCTTGACCGGGATGCCCGTGCGCTCCTGCACGGCCAGCACGAATCCGCCCTTGGCGGAGCCGTCGAGCTTGGTGATGACGAGCCCGGTGACACCGGCATGCTGCAGGAACGCCTCGGCCTGCATGACCCCGTTCTGCCCGGTGGTGGCATCGAGCACGAGCAGCACCTCGCTGATCGGCGCCTGCTTCTCGATGACGCGGCGCACCTTGGAGAGCTCGTCCATCAGGCCGCCCTTGGTATGCAGCCGGCCGGCGGTGTCGATGATCGCGATCTCGATCCCCTGCTGCCGCGCGTACTCCACTGTCTGGTAGGCCACCGACGCCGGATCCTGCCCCTCATGCTGGGGACGCACCATCGCCGCTCCCCCGCGCTGCGCCCAGGTCGCGAGCTGGTCCACCGCCGCGGCGCGGAACGTGTCGGCGCCGCCCACGACGACGCTGCGCTCGAAGCCGCGCAGGAACTTGGTGAACTTGCCGATCGTCGTGGTCTTGCCGACGCCGTTCACGCCGACCACGAGCACCACGGCCGGACGCTCGGTGAGCTTGAGTGTGGTGTCGAACTTCGCGAAGCGCTCCTCGAGGGTCTCACGCAGCATCCGCTGCAGATCCCTGGGATCAGTGGTGCGATAGCGGTCGACCTTCTCATGCAGCTCGTCGATCAGCTGCTCGGTGATGTCGGGGCCGAAGTCGGCGGTGATCAGCGCCGTCTCGAGGTCGTCCCACGTCGTCTCGTCGATCGTGGGCTTGACGAACATGCCGCGCAGTGCGCGACCGAGGGACCAGGATTTCTCCGCCATGCGACCAGCCTACGGTGCCGCGCTCTCGGGCGCGGTCGCTAGGGTGACGGGATGAGCATCCCTCCGCGGCTCCGCCTGCACGGTGCGAACCGCGCGGGTCTCGAGGCCTGGCCGGACGCGGATGCCGACCACGACCGCTTCCTCGCTTTCGCGCCCGGCGCGCCGGTGGCGGACTGCGCCGCGCGCTTGCGCCATGCGATCGAGCCCGGCCGCACGGTCGTCTTCGCCCACTCGATCGGCGGGGTCGCGGCGGTGCTGGCCGCGAGCCTGGTCCGCCCGGCGGGTCTCGTACTCGTCGAACCGGCGTTGTATGACGTCGCGCGGGGTCACCGCGCCGTCGAGCAGCACATCGCCGCGATCACCGAGGCACGCGCCCAGGTCGATGAGGCGGGTCTGCGGGCGTTCTGGGCGATCCTGCGACCGGTGATGTTCGCCGGGTCGTTCGACCCGGCCGATGACGAGGGCTGGAAGCGCGAGCGCGCGGTCGCCGAGCACTGGTCCGTCGCCGAGCTGCCGTGGGGTCACGGCGTGCGCGTCGGTATGGTCCGCGACCTGCCGACGCTCGTCGTCACCGGCGGCTGGAACGCGGAGTACGAGGAGATCGCCCGGCTGCTCACCGGCGAAGGGGCGGAACATGTCGTGCTGGCCGGCGCCGGGCACCGCCCGCAGGACCTGCCGGGATTCGCACCGGCGGTGCGCGCCTTCGACGCCCGGCTGCGGACGGCGCACGACGCACCCCGCGGGCCGGGTGGTCAGGATGCCGCGGCGCGATCCCCGACCCGCTGACCCACGACCGCTGAGACGCCGTCCTGGCGCATCGAGACGCCGTAGAGCGCGTCGGCGATCTCCATCGTGCGCTTCTGGTGCGTGATCACGAGCAGCTGCGAGTTCTCGCGCAGCTGCTCGAAGACCGTGAGCAGCCGCCCGAGGTTCGCATCGTCCAGCGCTGCCTCGACCTCGTCGAGGATGTAGAACGGGCTCGGCCGCGCCTTGAAGATGGCCACGAGCAGCGCGACCGCGGCCAGCGACCGCTCCCCGCCGGAGAGCAGCGAGAGACGCTCGATCTTCTTGCCCACCGGCCGCACCGCGACCTCGATCCCCGTGCTGAGCATGTCGTCGGGATCCGTCAGAGAGATGCTGCCGGAGCCACCGGGGAAGAGCAGCGGGAACACCTCGCCGAACGCCTGCCTAGTGTCCTCGAACGCCGCCGCGAAGATGACCTGCATCCGCTCGTCGAGGTCGGCGATGATCGTCAGCAGATCCTGCCTGGTCTTGGTCAGGTCGGCCAGCTGCTCGGTGAGGAACGCGTGACGCTGCTCGAGCGCCGCGAACTCCTCGAGCGCCAGGGGGTTCACCCTGCCGAGCTGGGTCAGCTTGCGCTCCGCGTCCTTCAGCCGCCGCTCCTGGATGCGGCGGTCGTAAGGGATCGCCGCATCGTCATCGTGATCCGTCGCATCGGGATCACGCGGAACGCGCTGGTCAGGACCATATTCCGCTACGAGAATATCTTCGTCGAGGGCGAGTTCCGATGCCACGCGTTCGAGCAGACCCGCGAGGTGCAGCTTCTTCTCGTGGATCTGCAGCTCCAGTCCGTGCACGCTCTCGGTCAACCCGGCGAGTCGCTCGCGCAGCGATCCCTCCTGCGTGCGCAGCACGGTGAGTTCCTCGTTGTGCGCGGACCGCTCCTCCTCGGCCTTGGTCAGGGCGATGCGCGCCTCGGTGACGGAGCGGTCGAGGGAGTCGAGGACGCGCGGCAGCTCGTCGGCGACGGCAGAAGCGGCCTCGCGCTGCGCACGCCGGATCACCGCACGCCTGGCCGCCTCGGCCGCGGCATCGCGCTCGTGCTCGCGCTGCTTTTCGAGCGCCACCACGCGCGCCTGAGCGGCGCGGACCCGCTCCCGCAGGGTCTCGACGTCCAGCCGGGCGCGCACCTCGCCCTCGCGCGCGGTCTCCAGCGCTTCCAACAGCCCGTCACGGGCCGAGGCGTCGAGCACCGGTCGCGGCTCCGACTCCGACGCGGCCAGTTCGGCGCTCGCTCTCTGCGCCGCGCTCTCCGCGTCGGCGACGGCGGACTGCGCCTGGGCGAGGCCGGTCTCCAGCCGGTCGCATTCCGCGGCCGCCGCCTCGTGCTGCACGGTCACCCGATTCACCTGCTCGGCGTGGGTGGCGAGCGCCGCGTCGTGCTCGCGCAGCGCCTGCAGCGCGTCCTTCGAGCGCCGCCGTGCCTGCTCGACCCGTTCGGTCGCATCACCGCGGGCGGCCCGCAGGCTGTCGACGACGACCCGGACCTCCTGGAGGCGCTCGGTGGCGGCGTCGCGCTCCGCGGTGAGCTCCAGACGAGAGGTCTCGCCTGAACCGGCGCGCATGGTGTGGGCCGTCACCACCTCGCCGGTCCTCGTGACGATGGTCGTCCGCGAATCCGAGACCGCGGTCAGCGCGGTGTGCGCCGACCGCGCCGCCGCGAGATCATCGGCGATGAGCACGGAGTCGAGGATCGCCCGCACGCCGTCAGGGGCGTCCACGACATCGACGGCTCGAACCGCACCCGGGATGTCGACGACGATCGTCTCGGACGTCGCCGACGCCCCGGCGATGACGATATCGACCGTGCCTCTGGCGCCGCCGTCCGCGATCAGCGCGAAGGCCTGGTCGACGCCGTCGACCAGCACGCCCTCGGCGAGAGGGCCGAGAACGGCCGCGATCGCCGCCTCGAAGCCGGCCTGCACCTGCACGGAGTCGCCGACGAGCCCGCGCACGCCGGACGCACCCGATGCGACGATCTCGGCGGCTCCTCCGGACAGCGCGAGCGCACTGCCGAGTGCCGCGGCCTTCGCCGTCAGGGCGCCGGCCTCGCGTTCGGCGTCATGGAGACGCTCGCGCAGCGAGTCCCGTTCCGTCTCGGCTGCGCTGAGCTCCTTCTGGGCGTCCTCGTACGCCGCGGCGAACTCCGCGGCGGAGCCGTCAGGAGTCTCGGCGTCCTCGATCGCCTCGAGCGCCTCCGCAGCCTCGCGCCTGCGGGCGTGCGCGGCTTCCAGAGCGTTCTCCTGACGCAGCACCGCGCCGCGCACGGCGGCGAGAGCGGATGCGGCGGCATCCGCGTTACCGCGCAGCGCCGTCAGGCGCATGTCGTACTCCGAGACCAGGGCACTCTGCTCGGCGATGTCGACATCGAGCGTGTCCAGCTCGGCTCTGGCGTTCACGACCGCGCGGCTCGCCGCCGCAGCGGCGTCCTGCGCGTCGCCGAGTCCATCCGAGATCCGGGTGATCTCGTCCTTGGCCTCGTCGATGGTGTCCTGCGTGACGGTGATCGCGGTGACCGTATCGTCGTCGTCGGTGCCCAGCAGCGCCAGCCGCTGGTTCGCGAGGGTGTACAGCGCCCGCATCCGCTCCTGCGCCTGTTCCAGGCCGAACGCCACCCGGCGTGCGTCATCGACGGCGACGGAGTTCTGCTCGGCTTCGAGCCGGGCGATGTTCGCGCGCACCGCGTCGAGCTGCTCCGACAGCACGAGCCGCTCGGTGTGCCGCTCGTGCTCCGTGCGGGTGTGGTCGGCCAGCGCGGTGCGCAGCGCCACGACGTCGTCGGCGAACAGCCGCGCCTTCGCATCCCGCACCACCGCGGCGATCGTCTGCGCCTCGCGGGCGATCTCGGCCTGCCGGCCGAGAGGCTTCAGCTGACGGCGGATCTCACCGGCGAGATCGCTGAGCCGGGTGAGGTTGGTCTCCATCGCATCGAGCTTGCGAAGGGTCTTCTCCTTGCGCCGGCGGTGCTTGAGGATTCCGGCCGCCTCTTCGATGAATCCGCGCCGGTCCTCTGGCGAGGCCTGCAGCACGGTGTCGAGTCGGCCCTGCCCGACGATCACGTGCATCTCCCGCCCGAGGCCGGAGTCGCTGAGCAGCTCCTGCACGTCGAGCAGCCGGCAGCTGGATCCGTTGATCGCGTACTCGCTCGAGCCGTTGCGGAACAGCGTACGGCTGATCGTCACCTCGGCGTACTCGATCGGCAGCGCCCCGTCGGCGTTGTCGATCGTGAGCTGCACCTCTGCCCGGCCGAGCGGCCCGCGGGTCGAGGTGCCGGCGAAGATGACGTCCTCCATCTTGCCGCCGCGCAGGGTCTTCGCGCCCTGCTCCCCCATCACCCACGCGAGCGCATCGACCACATTGGACTTGCCCGAGCCGTTCGGCCCGACGATGCAGGTCACACCCGGCTCGAACACGAAGGTCGTCGGCTGGGCGAACGACTTGAAGCCCTTGAGCGTCAGGCTCTTCAGATGCATGCCGCAGCTCCCGGCGTCGGAAGGGCATGAGCGTTCGCGTGGAGCACGGCAACACGCTACCGGAACGACGGCGCGCAACCGGGAGCCCGCGCGGCCCCACCCGGATCGCCCGCCTCTTCGACGGATGTCGGATGCCGCGACACGCCGAAGAATCGACGAAATGCTTGACGGCGGATGGGAATTGTCGCTAGCGTGACTCTCCGATCACACGAGAGGAGGTCACCGATGATGATCACGAAGCCAAACAGCCGGCGCCACGCCGCAGCTGCTGTCGGCGCGCATAACGCCGCGCTCCCGGTGACCTTCGCCGGCGTCGCAGGCTAGCACCGCCACGCCCCACTCTCGACTCGCCCGACGTCTCACGTCCGGTTGATGATCGACGCCGCTGCCTTTCGCGCAGCAGGCTCCCGCCCCGTTCTCACGGGCTCCCGCGCGCGGGCGACTCTCCGCCCGCGCGTCTTCTCCCGGATGCGCCTGCGCCGTCCGCGCTGTGCGCATCCTCCGCGATGTCCGCACCCATCCATCGAAAGAAAGCACGCACTGTGAGCACCACACTGCTGACCGCCGATCGGCGGCAGAACACGTCCATCCATCCACCGGATACCGAGGATCGTCAGATCCTCACCATCCCCGATCACGACGACCGCCGTCAGCTCGCGCTGGCCGATCGTCTCAGCCTCCGCGTCGGTCTCTGGCTGCTCGAGCGCAGCCTGCGCTCCGAGGACGTCGACCGCACGGACGCGGCCGCGAGGCACCAGCAGCGCGAGGAGCTGAAGCGCCTCGCGCTCGACCAGCGGCAGGCGATCGCCCTGCTGACCTTCGACCTGCAGCGCAGGATGCTGTGAGGGCAGGAGCGGAGATGATGGTCGAACTTCCCGCCGGCGCCACCCTGCGTCCGCTCGAGCTTCCCGCTCGGGCGGACGCGGGGCCCAGCCCGATCGTGCGCGAGTACGCAGCCGTCCGCAACGCGTGCATCCGCGAGCAGACAGGACGCGACGACGACGCACAGACCGCCGAAGCGCTGCTGCCGCTGCTCTACGGCGACGCGGACATGCGGCGGAGCCAGTGGTACGTCGAGATCGGTGGCGCTGTCGTCGGATGCGCGGCGCTGAACGTCTTCCAGGACGACGGCGCGGCCACAGCGTTCGGCACGGTCACCCTGCGCAGAGCGCACCAGTCCCGCGGGATCGGAGGGGCGGTGCTTCGGCTCGTCGAGGATCGCGCGCGCCACGAGGGCGTTCGCAAGCTCGTGGGCTGGAGCGAACACCATGCCGGTGACGACGCGGACGGGGTCCTTCCGTCGCCGACCGGGTTCGGCGCTGTTCCCCGCGAGCGCTCCGCCCGGTTCCTCATCCGGCACGGCTTCACGCTGGAGCAGGTCGAGCGGGTCAGCGCGCTGGTCTGGGACGGCTCCACCGTCGCACGACTCGAGGCGCTCAGACGCGACGCCGAGATGCACTCCCGGGACTACCGGGTGGTGCAGTGGATGCTTCCGACCCCCGACGCGCACATCGACGGCTACGCGTGGATGAAATCGCGGATGTCCACCGACGTGCCGGACGCGGAGCTCGGGATGCCCGTCGAGATGTGGGACGCCGATCGCGTACGGCGACACGACGCGCGCTACGCGGCTCGTGGAGCATCCGTGCTCGTCACGGCAGCGCAGCACATCGCCACCGGTGAGCTCTGCGCGTTCAACGAACTCGCCATCCGCGCCGATCACTCCGCGAGCACCGATCAGGAGGACACCCTCGTGCTGTCGGATCATCGCGGGCACCGTCTCGGCACGCTGGTGAAGAGCGCCGGGCTGCTGTCCTGGCGCGAGCGGTACCCGCTCTCGCCCCGGGTCGTCACGTACAACGCCGAGGAGAACCGGCCCATGCTCTCCATCAACGAAGCCGTCGGCTTCACGCCCATCGCCTACGAAGGCGCCTGGAAGAAGGTCCTCACATGAGCACGATCGACGCGCTCACCGCACTCACCATCGTCGAGATGACCGTCCCCGGCCGGCTGGATGACGTGGACGCCGCCGACTTCCATGCGTCGGTCGCGCTGAACAACGCGGTCTGCCTCAATGACACCGGCCTGCTCGACCTGCAGAGCACGGCGGAGGAGCTGCTGCCGCATTGGCAGGACCGCACCGACACCGTGCGTCGCACGCTGCTCGCGCGCGAGGGCGGCGTCCTCGTCGGCGCGATCACGCTGTACTACGCCGTCGCCGAGCCGACCAGCGCCGAGATCGACCTGATGGTCCTCCCGGAGAACTGGGGACGCGGCATCGAGCAGGCACTACTGGCGCGCGCCGAGGACGAGGTGCGGCAGCTCGGCCGCAGTGTCATCCAGTCGTGGACTCTGCACCGCGCGGACCGGACCGGGGCCATGCTGACTCCGGCGACCGGGTGGGGTGAGATCCCGCGGAGCCCGCTCGCGGCGCTCCTGCTCGACAGCGGGTACGCGCTCGAGCAGGTCGAGCGCACCAGCGCCTTCGATCTGCAGGGCGACCTCACGCCGATCCAGAGCGCGCTCGACGCGGCTCTCGCCGTCGCCGGCGAAGAGTACCGCGTGGTGGAGTGGACACTTCCGACACCGCCCGAGCGTCGCGACGGCTATGCGTGGGCGCTGTCGCGCATGTCGACGGATGCTCCGAGCGGAGGGCTCGAGGTCGACGAGGAGACCTGGGACGCAGAGCGGATCGCTCGACGCGACGCCCGCTTCCTCGACGGAGGTCAGACGGTCTCCGTGGCGGCGGTCGAGCACGTGCCGACCGGCACGCTGGCGGCGTTCAACGAGCTCGCGATCGGTGCCGATCCCGAGGGGGTCACGCATCAGTACTGCACGCTCGTGCTCAAGGAGCACCGCGGACATCGGCTCGGGATCGTCGTCAAGTGCGCGAACATCCTGCGCTGGCGTCGGATCGCCCCGCTGTCCCCCCGCATCAGCACCTTCAACGCCGAGGAGAACCGGCCGATGCTCGACATCAACGAGGCGCTCGGCTTCGCTCCGGTGTCGTACGCGGGCGCGTGGCAGAAGCGACTCGCCTGAACGACGTTGACCCCGGATCATCCGAGAGGATGACGGGGCGAGGGCGGGATCATCCGCTGGTGCGATGATCCCGCCCGGTTCGCTCACGGATGCTGGATCCATGAGCGATCTCGTCCTGCATGCGCACTCCCTGTTCAAGTCCTATGGCCCGACCCGCGCCCTCGCCGGCGTGGACGTCCAGGTGCGGCGTGGCGAGTCGCTCGCCATCATGGGCGCCTCCGGTTCGGGGAAGACGACGCTGCTGCACGTGCTGGCGGGCATCGTGAACTCCGAGACCGGCGGCGTCGTCTTCGCTCCGGCCACGGGCGAGCGCATCGACGTGACGGGGCTGTCGGAGACCGGCCGCTCGAAGCTGCGTCGTGAGCGCTTCGGCTTCGTCTTCCAACAGGGACTGCTGATCCCCGAGCTGACCGCGATCGAGAACGTCGCTCTGTCGCTCATGATCAACGGGATGAAGCGTCAGGACGCGACGAACCACGCCGCCTCCTGGCTGCACGCGCTCGGACTCGCCGGCATGGAGGACCGTCGCATCGGCGAGCTGTCCGGCGGCCAAGCGCAGCGAGTGGCGATCGCGCGAGCGCAGGTGACCGGCGCCGAACTCATCTTCGCCGACGAACCCACCGGGGCGCTCGACTCGCAGACCTCGACGGAGGTGATGGACGCCCTGCTGTGGTCGACCACGGGACAGGGGCGGACACTCGTCGTCGTCACCCACGACCCGCAGGTCGCGGCCCGATGCTCGCGCACCCTGCGCATGAGCGACGGCGCCGTCGCCGCGGAGACCGCGCCCGCCGCCGAGGTGCACGCATGAATCTCAGCGTGATGCGGATGCTGCTGCGCCCGGCGCCCGGCAGCACGGCGACCATCGTCATCCCGGCCACCGCGTTCGCGATCGTGACCGCCCTAACGCTGACCGTGGTGGGCGGCGCGCAGTCGTTCTGGACGTGGAGCGACCCGGATGCCGTGGTCTATCAGGCGCTCGCCGCCGTCGCCCTGGTTCTGCTCGTCGTGCCTCTCGCCTCGGTGGCGGGCGCCGCGGCACGCCTCTCGGCCCGGCGCAGGGACGAGCGGCTCTCCACGCTCCGGCTGCTCGGGGTCACCCCGGCGGGCGTCGGCGTGGTCACGGTGACGGAATCGACCATCATCGCGTCGGCCGGAGTGCTCGCGGGCATCCTCGGTCACCTGCTGCTGGTGCCTCTGGTGGGGCTCATCCCGTTCCGCGGTGCACCGCTCGGTGCGGAAGCCGTGCTGCTCTCCCCCGCCGCGATCGCCTCGGTCTGCGCGGCCACGGCGGTCCTGGCCGCCGTGAGCGCGATCATGGGGCTGCGGCGCGTGATCATCTCGCCTCTGGGGGTGCGCATGCGGGCGCAGGCGACGGGGGTGCACTGGATCCGCGGTGTGCTGGCGGCGGTCCTGCTGGCGTGCGCGTTCCTGCTGGCGCAGGCGGTTCCCTCCCTCGCGGCATCCCTCTCGGTGGCGGTGGTGCTGGCCGCGCTCTTCGGCGGGACGCTCGCTCTGCTGAATCTCGTCGGTCCGTGGGCGCTCGCGGTGGGGGCACGCCGCCAGGCGAAGCGCGCGTCGACGCCCGAGCGGCTGCTGGCGGCGCGCACCGTGCTCGACGATCCAAAGGCGGCGTGGCGTCAGGTCGGCGGCATCGCGATGGCGAGCTTCATGGGCGTGTTCGCGGGAACCGGCGTCTCGACGATGAACGTGATGAGCGCCGGCGCCGCGCCGCAGGATCTCGAGCTCATCGTCGACATGCGCACCGGTCTGATCATCACCCTGGTCGGCTCGTTCCTCATGGTCGCGGCGTCGGTCGGCGTGACCCAGGCGGCGGATGCCCTCGATCAGCGGCCGCTGCATCGCAGCCTGCACCAGCTGGGCATGCCGCTGAAGACTGTCGATTCCGCCCGCCGGCGCGCGATCATGTCCCCCCTGCTGCTGACGGCGGTCGGATCGGCCCTCGTCGCCGCGGTCGTCGTCTTCCCGTTGATCGGCCTCGCGCTGATCGTCGATCCGCTGTCGCTGATGACGATCGCACTTGTGCTCACCGCGGGGATCCTGCTGGTGTGGCTCAGCACCCTGGCGACCCGTCCGCTACTGGCGAAGGCGTTCGCACCGGCCTGAGCGACGCCGACGTCCGCGATGGCCGACCTCGATCGGGGCCGGCCATCCTGGACGGCACGGCAGGCTCAGCGACGCCGCTGGCAGCGCGGGCAGTAGTGCGATGACCGGTTCATGAACGCCTCACGCAGGATCGGCCCGCCGCAACGCGGGCACGCCTGCCCGCTGCGTCCGTACGCGTTCAGGGAATGCGCGAAATAACCTGCCTGCCCGTTCACGTTGACGTACTGCACGTCGAAGCTGGTGCCGCCCTCGGCCAGCGCCTTCTCGAGCACCACCTGCACCTCCCCGAGCAGCCGGCGCACCGCCTGTGCGGACAGCGACCGCCCGTGGGTCTCGGGATGGATGCGAGCGGCCCACAGCGACTCGTCCGCGTAGATGTTGCCGATGCCGCTGACCAGGCTCTGATCGAGCAGGATGCGTTTGATCGCACTCGCCCTGCGCCGCACCGCCGTCACGAACCCGCGGTCGTCGAAGGCGGGGTCGAGCGGGTCGCGAGCGATGTGCGCGACCTGCGACGGCACGCGCGCGATGGTGCTGCCATGACCGCCCGGCATCGCGTCGGGCGTGTCGAGCAGGGTGTCGACCGCCAGCGAGCCGAAGGTCCGCTGGTCGGCGAACACGACGGCGAGGCGGCCGTGCAGCGGATGCTCGACGTGCAGACGGATGCGCTCGTGGCGCTCGGCCGCTGCATCCGGCGCCCTGAGCAGCATCTGCCCGCTCATGCCGAGATGCGCGGTGAGGGCTTCGTCGTCGCTCTGCAGCGGCAGCCAGAGGAATTTGCCCCGTCTGGCGGCCGCCGTGACCAGGCGCCCCTCGAGACGCGCCGCGAAGTCCTCGGCGCCGAGCGGGTGCCGAGTGAGCGCGCGGTCGTCGTGCACGTCGACCGCGGTGACGCGCGCACCGACGACCGCCGGGGCCAGGCCCGCGCGGACCACCTCGACCTCGGGAAGCTCAGGCACCGGGGATCTCGGCGCGCTCGCTGAGGCGCCGCCACGCGGTGAGCGCGGCGGCCATCTCGGCGGTCTTCTTGCTGGTGCCCGAACCCGTGCAGGCCAGTTCGCCGACCGTCACCGTGGCGGTGAACACCCGGTCGTGGTCCGGGCCGGCCGACAGCACGGTGTAGCTGGGCGGCGGACCTCCGAGGCGCGCCGCGAGCTCCTGCAGACTGGTCTTCGGGTCCATGGCCGCGCCGTAGCGCTCCGGATCGGCCAGCAGCGGCTCGGTCAGACGCAGCACCAGCTCGGTCGCGGCGTCGGGGCCTGCCGACAGGTAGGTCGCACCGAAGACGGCCTCCATGGTGTCGGCGAGGATCGAATCCTTGTCGCGACCACCGGTCTGCTCCTCGCCTCGCCCGAGCCGCAGGTGGGCGCCGAGCCCGATGCCGCGGGCCACCTCGGCCAGCGCCACCGTCGAGACCACGCTGGCACGTCGTTTCGCCAGCGCACCCTCATCGAGATCAGGATGCGTGGTGAACAGCATCACGGTCACGGCAAGGCCGAGCACGGAGTCCCCGAGGAACTCCAGTCGTTCGTTGTGCGGGATGCCGCCATGCTCGTAGGCATAGGAGCGATGCGTCAGAGCACGTTCGAGAAGCTCGGCGTCGGTTTGGACGCCGAGCGTAAAAAAGAGGGGCCCGGGCTGTTATTAACAAAAGACGCTGCCCCCGATAATAGGGGTGTTTGTATAC
>NZ_JBHXIG010000002.1:0-201549 GCF_042723855.1 Microbacterium sp. NPDC058345 | reverse complement strand
TTGTGGGGGCTGCCGCCTTGCTCTTTGGATTCGGCGCTTGGGTTCATCCCAGTTTCGACAAGCTCGGCGTCTATTCCCCCCCCCCGCTTCTCAAGGAGAGGCCTCTCCCCCTCGGGGACCTCCGCCACGATCGTCAGATCAGACGTCGGCGACCTTGCGGCCCTTGTACTCGAGGAACAGCTCGGTGCCCTGCGAGTCGGTGACGACCTTGGCCTGGTGCGGGCGGCTGTAGACGACCTTGCCGTTCTCGACGGTCTTCACCAGGGCGGGAGCCTCAGCCTTCCACTGCGCACGGCGCGAGCGGGTGTTCGAACGGGAGACCTTGCGCTTCGGGGGGTTACCAGCCATGACTAGCTCTCTTCTTTCTCGGCGGAGCGGCTACCTGCCGCGCCGTCCTGGTCTGTGATCTGTCGGAGCGCACTCCATCGAGGATCGATGGGAGCGGTGCTCTCTGATCCGGCGCTTCCGGTCAGCTTCTCGCCCGTTCTCGGGTCGAGACCCGGGCAGTCCGGCTGACACACCGGCTGAAATGGAAGCGACAGCACGATCGCATCCCTGACCAGATTTTCAAGATCCACGTGGTCGTCTTGAACTTCGAAGTCAGTTTCTTCCTCTCCAGGATACGCGAAAAGCTCCTGGAACTCGACTTCGAGAGGCGCGGAGATGTCCGTGAGGCATCGTCCGCACACGCCGGTGTAGTCGGCGAAGGCGGTTCCCGATGCCAGGATGCCCTCGTGCACCGATTCCAGGCGGACGTCGAGCTCCACCGTCTCGCCCGCCTCGACGGTGACGATTCCCTCGCCCCATCTGTCGGCGAGTTCGACGTCGAGCTGATGCTCGCGCATCTCACCCGGTTTGCGCACGATGTCGCGGACGGGGAGGACGAAGGGGCCGTTCACTCGGGATTTCACCCCGCCCATGCTACCGGCCCGCGGGCGGAGCGGGGCCGGTGGGTGCGCTCAAAGACCCCGCGCGCCGGTGTCGAGGAACGACGCGACCACCGGCGGCACGAACGGCGAGACATCGCCGCCGAGCGCGGCGACCTGGCGCACCAGCGAGCTGGACACCATGGCGTGCGCGGGGTCGGGCAGCAGGAAGACGGTCTCGATGTCGGCGAGGTGACGGTTCACGATGGCCATCGGCGACTCGTACGCGACGTCGACCTGCGACCGGATGCCCTTGACGAGCACACCGGCGTCGACATCCCGCGCGTAGTCGACGAGCAGTCCCATGCTCCACGAGCCGACGATGATGTGACCCTCCACCCCCGCCTCGGAGATCGACTGCTCGAGCAGGCTCATCCGCTGCGCGATGGGCAGCATGGCCTGCTTGCCGGGGTTGTGCACGACGAGCACGTGCAGCTCGTCGTACAGGCGCGCTGCCCGCTCGATGACATCGAGATGTCCGAGCGTGGGCGGGTCGAAGGAGCCAGGGACGACGGCGATCCGGCTGTTCATGCTCACAGCCTAGGGCACCGCATCCTCTGCGCCCGCTGAGCGCCGGGGCCGCCGCGACCCGCCGTTCAGTTCTTGCCCAAGGCCGCGCGATCTTCGTCGGTCACGCGACGGTCGATCGTCGCTCTCAGCCCCGGATGCCGCTCCAATGTCGGATCCTCCGCGAGGATGCCGGCGGCGATCTCCCTGGCGCGGGCGATGAGCCCGGCGTCCTTGACCACGCGGAGAAGCCTCAGCGAGGATCTCACTCCCGACTGCGAGGCGCCGAGCACGTCACCCTCGCCGCGCAGCTCGAGATCGACCTCGGCGAGCTCGAACCCGTCCAACGTGGCGGCGACCGCCTCCACCCGGTCGCGGGCCGGCGAGCCCGGCTCGGCCTCGGTGACCAGCAGACACAGCCCCGCATGCTGGCCCCGTCCCACGCGTCCACGCAGCTGGTGCAGCTGAGAGACGCCGAAGCGGTCGGCATCGAGGATGATCATGGTCGACGCGTTCGGCACGTCGACACCCACCTCGATGACCGTCGTCGCGATGAGCAGGTCGATCTCGCCGCGCGCGAAGGCCTGCATCACGGCATCCTTCTGCTCGGCGGGCATCTTGCCGTGCAGCACAGCCCTGCGCACCTGCGAGAGCCGGGGATGGGTCGCGAGGGCCTCGTCGAGCTGCACCACGCCCCAGCGGGGACCGCGCCCCTCCGCGTCCGGCGGCGGGGCGTCGCCGGCCTCGACGGAATCCTTGCTGGTGTCGATCGCCGCGCACACCGCGAACACCTGACGTCCGCCGGCGATCTCCTCGGCGGCGCGCTCCCAGACCCGCTGCCACCAGTACGGATGCTCCGAGAGCGGAGCGACGTGAGACTGGATCCCCGCGCGCCCCGCCGGCATGGAGCGGATCACCGAGGTGTCCAGGTCGCCGAACACCGTCATGGCCACGGTGCGCGGGATCGGGGTGGCCGTCAGCACCAGGGCGTGCGGCGCGGTGCCCTTCGCCCGGAGCGCCTCACGCTGTTCCACGCCGAAACGGTGCTGCTCGTCGACCACGACCAGCGCGAGGTCGGCGAAGGTCGTCTTGTCGGCGAGCAGCGCGTGTGTGCCGATGACGATGAGCGCCTGGCCAGCAGCCACGCGAAGCGCCGCCTTGCGCCGCTCCGGGGCGCTCATCTGGCCGGTGAGGAGTGTGGGCATCAGCTCGGGGGCGAGCTGGGGACCGAGCATCTTGGTGATCGAGCGCAGATGCTGCCCGGCGAGCACCTCCGTCGGAGCGATCAGCGCCGCCTGCCCTCCCGACTCGGCGACCTGCAGCATCGCACGCAACGCCACGAGGGTCTTCCCGGAGCCGACCTCGCCCTGCACCAGGCGATTCATCGGGCGGTCCGCGGCCAGATCGACGGCGATCTGCGCGCCGACCGCCTGCTGATCCGGCGTGAGGGCGAACGGCAGTGTGCTGTCGAAGCGCTCCAGCAGTCCGTCGGATGCCGCGCTGCGCGGGGTGGCGGTGAGGGCGCGCACCTGCTCGCGCTGCTGAAGCAGCGCTGCCTGCAGGGTGAGCGCCTCGTGCACGCGCAGCGTGCGCACGGCGGGATCGATGTCGCTTCGCTGTCTCGGCCGGTGGATGCCTTCGAGCGCAGCCCTCGCCGTGAGAAGCCCTTCGGCGACGCGCAGCGGTTCCGGCAGTGGATCGGGCACCTCGCCCAGGTCGTCGAGCACCCTGACCACCATCTTGGCGATCTGCCAGCTCTGCACCGCGGAGGTCGCGGGGTAGATCGGAATCGGCACGTTCCTGCGGGCGTCGGCGCGACGCTGGGCGGCGTCGACGTCGTCGAACAGCTCGTACTGCGGATGGGCGAACTGCACCGTCTCCCTGAACATGCCGACCTTGCCCGAGAACACGCCGCGGCGACCCACGGCGAGCTCCTTCTGCCGCCACTCGGCCTGCCCGGCTTTCTTCGCGAAGAAGGTGAGGCTCATCCTTCCGACGCCGTCGCCGATGACGACCTCGAGCATGGCGCCCGGCTTGTTGCGCATGCGTCGCACGTTCGAGGAGAGCACTTCGGCCACGATCGTGACGGTCTCGCCGATGGGAAGGTCGCGGATGGGGGTCAGCTCGCCCGGGTCGGCGTAGCGCCGCGGGTAGTGACCGAGCAGGTCGGCGACGGTCGTCATCCCGAAGGCCCGCTCCAGCGTGCGTGCCGAGGTCGCGTCGAGCGCCGTGCTCAGCGGGGTGTGGAGCTCGAAGGGCATGAGACGAGTCTAGGGATCGGCGCCGACGCCGCCGGGTCGCCCCCGCGTGGTGTCGTATCGTGAACGGGTGACGAGGATCATCGCCGGAGCGGCCCGCGGCATCCGCCTCGATGTGCCCGGTGCCGGCACCCGTCCCACCAGCGATCGGGTGCGCGAGTCCGTCTTCGGGGCGCTGGAGTCAATGGATGCCATCGACTCCGCGCGCGTGCTCGACCTGTATGCGGGCAGCGGCGCGCTCGGGCTCGAGGCGTGGAGCCGCGGAGCGGCATCGGTCGAGCTGGTCGAGCGATCGCGGCCGGCGGCGATGGTGGCGGGCCGCAATGCGACGGCCGTCGCGAAGGCGCTCGGCGGGGCAACCGCGTCGAAGGTGCATCAGAGCGCCGTGCGCGCGTTCCTCGCGCGGGCCTCCGCCGGCTACGACCTGGTGTTCACCGACCCGCCGTACGACCTCGACGACGCCGCCATGACCTCGGACCTCGTCGCGCTGTCGCCGCTGCTGTCGGCGGATGCGGTCGTCGTCATCGAGCGCGCCCGCCGATCCACCGCCCCAGACCTGGATGCGGCCGGTCTCGCGCTGCTGCGCCACAAGGAGTATGGCGACACCGCCGTCTGGTGGGCAGAGCCCGTCTGATCCCGCCGATCGGTGCTCATCCTGCACGGCGCGGAGAGCACGCCGGCGCTGCACCGGGCGACTCAGCCCGCCGTCGCGTCCCAGTCCCGGTACGGATCCCATCCCGCGTCGGCGATCGGGTCACCGTCGACCAGCACCCCGGCGACGCCCCGCTCCGTCACGACGCCGAGAGCCCGGAATCCGGGTGGAAGCACCCCTGCGGGGAATGTCGCGAGCAGCCCGTGATCCTCCCCGCCCGCGACGCCGCGTGCACGATCGCCTGCGAAGACCAGTGCGTCCAGCGCGCTGCCGTCGAGCGCCAGCGTCACCCCCGAAGCATCCGCCATGCGAGCGGCGTCGAGGCCGAGCCCGTCGGAGACGTCCATCATCGCGGTGGCACCGGCCGCCGCGGCCACGGGCCCCAGCCCGATGGGCGGCGTGGGGCGCAGCTGTGCCTGCAGTGCCTGCAGTTGACGCGCATCGAGGGCGCTGCGGTCGACCGGCACCGGGCGGTCCCCGTCGCGGAACCGGCCGAACAGCACACTCAGTCCGGCTGCCGCCGCGCCCAGCTCACCCGCCAGCGCGATCACGTCGCCCTGACGTGCGCCGGACCGCGTCACGGCTCGGCGACCGCCCAGATCGCCGAGCGCGGTCACCGCGATCGTCAGCACATCCGACACCGTGAGATCCCCGCCCACCACGGCGCATCCCGGCGACAGCGCCGCGCAGGCGTCGCGGAGCCCATCCGCCATCGCCGTGACGAACGACAGCCGCGTATCGCGCGGCACGGCGAGGGCGACCAGCAGCGCCGTCGGCGCCGCGCCCATCGCGGCGATGTCCGCGAGGTTCACGGCGGCGGACTTCCAGCCGAGGTCGTAGCCACTCGACCAGGCGAGGCGGAAGTCGGGTCCGTGCACGAGGGTGTCGGTGGTGGCGACCACCGACCCGGATGCCGCGGCGATGACGGCCGCATCGTCTCCGGGACCGACGATCGCCTGCGCTGCCGGTTCCGTGCGCGACAGGATCGCGCGCAGCACCCTGCCCTCCGAGATGTCACCGATGAGCGGATCGTCGCCGGGATGGGATGCCATCCGACAACGGTAGCCTGGAACCATGCTCCGCCGTCTCGCCGCCCTGGTCGGCGCGGTGACGCTGCTGGCCCTCACCGGGTGCGCCGGCACCGTCCATCTCGAACCCGCTCCCGACGCGAACGATCCGCTCTGCGCCGAGGTCACCGTGCGCCTTCCCGACGCTGTCGCCGATCAGGACCGTCGCTGGACCGACGCCCAGTCGACCGGGGCGTTCGGCGATCCGACCGCCGTTCTCATCGCGTGCGGCGTCGCCGTGCCGGGGCCGACCAGTGAGCTGCAGTGCATCACGCTCGAGGGCATCGACTGGCTGGTCGACGACTCGCAGGCGCCGGGGATGCGCATGACGACCTATGGCCGTGATCCCGCCGTGCAGGTGTTCGTCGACACCGAGCGGGTCAGCGCGAACGCGGCGCTGTCCGACCCGTCGCTCGTCTCCGCCGTGCGATTGATCCCCGCCGAGCGCTCCTGCACCGCACCGGACCAGCTGCCTGAGGACCTGCAGGGCTGAGTCCCTGTCACCGCGCGATCGGTTCAGCTCCGGTGGCCCTGCAGCCCCGCCTCGATCAGCTCGGTGATCAGCTCGCTGTACGACATACCCGACGCGATCCAGCACTTCGGGAACATCGAGATCGGCGTGAAGCCGGGCATCGTGTTCAGCTCGTTGACGACCAGCT
The DNA here is from genome assembly GCF_042723855.1 of Microbacterium sp. NPDC058345. Taxonomy (NCBI): domain Bacteria; kingdom Bacillati; phylum Actinomycetota; class Actinomycetes; order Micrococcales; family Microbacteriaceae; genus Microbacterium; species Microbacterium sp. NPDC058345. The sequence continues at coordinate 195,480 of NZ_JBHXIG010000002.1, read as the reverse complement.
CACCGCTGGGCGTGACGAAGAAATCGACACGCGCGAGGCCCTTGCCGTCCACAGCCTCGAACGCGCGCACCGCGCTGTCCTGCAGCCGTGCGATCAGCTCGTCGTCGAGGTCGGCGGGGCACACGATGTCGACACCGTCGCCACCGAGGTATTTGCCCTCGAAGTCGTAGAAGCTGCGCGAGGTGAGCACCACCTCGCCGGGCAGCGACGCCCTGGCACGGTCGCCACGGCGGCCGGCGAGCACACCGACCTCGATCTCGCGCCCCGCGACCCCGGATTCGACGAGCACCTTGTCGTCCTCGGCGAAGGCGACCCGCAGCGCCTCGTCCAGCCCCGCTCCCCCCTCGACACGGGACACGCCCACGCTCGATCCCGCGCTGGCAGGCTTCACGAACACCACGGCGCCCAGCTCCGCCACGGCGCGGCGGACGCTCTCCGGATCGGCGTCCCACTGCGCGCTGCGCACGGTGATCCCGGGCGACACGGGGATGCCGGCGGCGCGCAGCGCCAGCTTCGTGAAGTGCTTGTCGAGGCACACCGCGGAGTCGAGGATGCCGCCCCCCGCGTAGGGCACCTCGATGACGTCGAGGAACCCCTGAATCGCGCCGTCCTCGCCGTGCAGTCCGTGCAGCAGCGGCAGCACCGCGTCGACCTCGCCGAGGTCGACGGTCGAGCCGTCCGGTGCGACGACTCGCAGCATCCGATCCCCTGCCGGCTCCGGCCACCGCACCCGAGTGCCGTTGTCGATCACCTCGGGCAGGCGCTCGGCGTCGAGAGCGAACTTGGTGGGGTCGTCCTCTTCGAGGACGAAGGCGCCGTCGCGGGTGATTCCCACGGGGATCACGGCGTAGCGGTCGCGGTCAATCGCCGCCAGCACTCCGCCCGCCGTTGCGGAGCTGATCGAATGCTCGCTGGAACGCCCGCCGAAGAGGACCACCACCGTCTGCCTGTCCATGATTCGTTCTCTCCTCTTGGGGGGTGTCGTCGTCGGTGGTCAGGTGGGGGGCGATGTCACGGGGATCCATCTTCCCGTCCAGCACCATCTTCACTTGCTCGACGATGGGCATGTCGACCTCGGCCTCCCGGGCGAGCTGCAGGATCGGGGCGACCGAGGCGAGTCCCTCGGCGGTCTGCTGCATCTGCTTCACCACATCCTGGAAGCTGTACCCCTGGCCGAGCAGACGCCCCGCGGTGTTGTTGCGGCTCAGCGGCGACTGGCAGGTGGCGATGAGGTCGCCGAGGCCGGCGAGTCCCTGCAGCGTCTCGGGCCGCGCACCGTTCGCGACCGCGAAGTCGGTCATCTCGACCAGGCCGCGTGTGATGATCGACGCCTTCGTGTTCTCGCCGTAGCCGACGCCGTCGACGATGCCGATCGCCACCGCGATGAGGTTCTTCAGCACGCCGCCGAACTCGGTGCCGATCACGTCGGTGTTCACGAACGAGCGGAAGTACCGGTTGCGGGCGGTGCGAGCGACCGTGTCCGCGGTGTCCTGGCTGCGCGACGCGATCACGGCAGCGGTGGGCTGCTCGCGCGCGATCTCCAGCGCCAGGTTCGGTCCGGAGGCGACCGCGATCCGAGCCGGATCGCAGCGGAGTTCCTGCTCGATCACCTGGCTCATCCGCAGTCCACTGGCGCGCTCGACGCCCTTCATCAGGCTGACGATCGGTGCCTCGGAGCCCTCGAGCAGCGGACGCAGCGCCGTGAGGTTCTCACGCAGCGTCTGGCTCGGCACCGAGAGATAGATCTGGGCGGCGCCGTCCAGTGCCCGTGGCAGCTCATGCGTGGCATCCATGGAGCGCGGCAGATTCACGCCGGGCAGGTACCGGGAGTTGCGCTTGGCCTCGGTGATCTCGTGGGCGAGCTCGGGGCGACGAGCCCACATCGTCACGTGCGCGCCGCCGTCGGCGAGGATCTTCCCGAACGTGGTGCCCCAGCTGCCCGCGCCGATCACGGCGACCCTCGGACCGGTGGGGGTCGGCATCCGCTTAGGGGTCAAGGCGTCCTGTCTCCTTCTGACCGTGGTCTGCGGGGTTCCAGCGCTCGGACGGCGCCTTCTCGTGACGGATCCCTTCGAGGAGGACCGTGATCGCCTCCATCAGCCGTCGCGTCGCCTCGGCGAGCACCGCAGGCTCGCCGCCGCGCCCCTTCAGGTCGGACAGGTCGACCGGATCGCCGATCACGACCTGCACCTTCTTGCGCAGCGGCCAGAGGCTCAGACGCTTCTGGTAGCGCCCCATGATGTGCTGGGTGCCCCACTGCGCCATCGGGATCAGCGGGATGTCGCCGGCCAGCGCGAGGCGCACCGCACCCGACTTTCCGCGCATCGGCCACATGTCGGGATCGCGGGTGAGGGTGCCCTCGGGATAGACGATGACGCCGCGACCGCGTTGCACGAGCTCCCGCGACTGCTGCATGGTGAGTTTGGCCGCCGTCGCCGACGACGCGCGAGCCACCGGCACCATGCCCGTGCGCTTGAGCACCCAGCCCAGCACGGGAACCCGGAACAGGGTCTCCTTGGCCATGAACCTCGGCAGCCGACCCGCGCGGTACACGGCGATGGCGACGATGAGCGGGTCGAACTCCGAGTAGTGGTTCGGAGCGAGCACGAAGGCGCCCTCGCGCGGCAGCCTGTCGGCGCCGGTGGTGCGGATCCTGGCGAGCAGGGAGACGAAGGGGATGACGATCGCCGCCAGCGGCCAGAAGAGGCTCGGACGGCTCCGCTCGGACGCAGCCATCAGATCACCGGACGACGTCGAAGTCCGCGCCCAGCGCCTGCAGCTTGTCGAGGAAGTTCTCGTAGCCGCGGCTGAGGATGTCGATACCGGACACCTGCGATTCGCCGCTCGCGGTGAGGGCGGCGATCACGTGGCTGTACCCGCCGCGCAGATCGGGCACGACGATGTCGGCCGCGCGCAGCGGCGTGGGGCCGGTGATGACCGCCGCCTGCTCCAGTTCGCGGCGCGGCACACGCCGCGGGCCGTTCTGCAGTCCGTGCGGGTGCACGACGATGTCAGCGCCCATCTTCACCAGCGCCTGCGTGAAGCCGAAGCGGTTCTCGTACACGGTCTCGTGCACGATCGAGCGCCCCTTCGCCTGGGTGAGCGCCACGATGAGCGGCTGCTGCCAGTCGGTCATGAAGCCCGGGTGCACGTCGGTCTCGACGACGACCGGCTTCAGCTCGCCGTCGCGGCGGAACAGGATGCCGTCCTCGCGCACGTCGAACCAGCCGCCGGCCTTGCGGAACACGTTCAGGAAGGTGAGCATCTCCTGCTGCTTCGCGCCGCCGACGAAGATCTCGCCGTCGGTCGCGAGGGCGGCGCAGGCCCAGGAGGCGGCCTCGTTGCGGTCGAAGATGCAGCGGTGGTCGTAGCCGCGCAGCTGCGGGACGCCCTCGATGAGGATGACGCGGTTGGGCTCGTAGGAGATGATCGCGCCCATCTTCTGCAGCACCGCGATGAGGTCCATGATCTCGGGCTCGATGGCCGCGTTGCGCAACTCCGTCGTTCCCTGAGCGCGCACGGCGGTGAGCAGAACCTGCTCCGTCGCGCCGACGCTCGGATACGGCAGGTGGATGTTCGCGCCCTTGAGGCCGCCGGGCGCCGACAGGCGGATGCCGCTGGGCTGCTTCTCGACGACGGCGCCGAACTTGCGCAGCGCGTCGAGGTGGAAGTCGATCGGTCGGTCGCCGATGCGGCAGCCGCCGAGGTCGGGGATGAACGCCTGGCCGAGCAGGTGCAGCAGCGGGCCGCAGAACAGGATCGGAATGCGAGAGGCGCCGGCGTGCGCGTCGATCTCTTCGAAGTTCGCCGACTTCGCGTTGGTCGGGTCGAGTACCAGCGAGCCGGGCTCGTCGCCCTCGGTAACGTGCACGCCGTGCACCTCGAGCAGAGACCGGACCACGGCGACGTCGCTGATCCCGGGCACATCACGCAGGACGCTGGTGGTCTCGCCGAGCAGCGAGGCGACCATCGCCTTGGTGGCGAGGTTCTTCGCGCCCTTCACGTCGACCCCGCCGCGCAGCGGCCGGCCTCCGCGGATCGCGAGCACGGATCCGGCGGGAACCGGAGCCTGGTCGGCAGCAGCGTCGCGGAGCGGTGTCGTCATTCGGGCCTCATCTTCTTCGGGACAGCCGCGGCGGTCGCCGCGAGTCACTCGTGTATCGCGGCTGATGCCGCGGGGGCTTCCGCCCCCGGCCCACCTCCGTTCCCGACCTATCGGACGGGAAGCGTGCGTGGCCGCCACGATTCGCGGCGGGCCTCGAACTGCGCGATCTTGTCTTCGTTGCGCAGCGTGAGCCCGATGTCATCGAGCCCTTCGAGGAGCCGCCACCTAGTGTAATCGTCGATTCCGATGGTGGTCTGGAAGCCCCCGATGCTGGCGGTGCGCTCGACCAGGTCGACGGTGATCTCGCGCCCCGGCTCCTCGTCGATCAGCGCCCAAATGCGTTCGATGTCGGCTTCGTCGACTGTCGCGGCGAGCAGGCCCTGCTTGCCGGAGTTGCCGCGGAAGATGTCGGCGAAGCGCGGGCTCAGCACGACGGCGAAGCCGTAGTCCCGCAGCGCCCAGACGGCGTGCTCGCGACTGGAGCCGGTGCCGAAGTCGGGCCCGGCGACCAGCACGGACGCACCGCGGAACGCCTCCTGGTTGAGCACGAACTCCGGGTCCTGGCGCCAGCCGTGGAACAGCGCGTCCTCGAAGCCGGTCTTGGTGACGCGCTTCAGGAACACGGCCGGGATGATCTGGTCGGTGTCGACGTTGGACCGCTTCAGAGGGGCGGCCACACCGGTGTGCGTGGTGAACTTCTCCATGTCAGTTGCCCTCCCTCGCTCCCGCTGCCGCGGGTGCAGTGGCCATCTCGTCGATGTCGCTCGGGCTCGAGAGGGTGCCGCGGATCGCCGTGGCCGCTGCCACCAGCGGCGAGACGAGGTGCGTGCGTCCGCCCTTGCCCTGGCGTCCCTCGAAGTTGCGGTTGGAGGTGGACGCGCAGCGCTCCCCCGGCGCGAGCTGGTCGGGGTTCATGCCGAGGCACATCGAGCATCCGGCGAAGCGCCATTCCGCACCGAAGTCCTCGACGATCCTGTCGATGCCCTCGGCCTCCGCCTCCAGGCGCACGCGCGCGGAGCCCGGCACGACCATGACGCGCACGCCCTCCGCCTTCTGCTTGCCCTTGATGATCGAGGCGAAGGCGCGCAGATCCTCGATTCGGCTGTTCGTGCAGGAGCCCATGAACACCGCATCCACCTTGACGTCCTTCAACGGGGTGCCCGCGGTCAGGTCCATGTACTCCAGAGCGCGCTCGGCGGCGATGCGCTCGCTCGGATCCGCGAACGACGCCGGGTCCGGGACGGATGCCGACAGCGAGCTGCCCTGCCCTGGATTGGTGCCCCAGGTGACGAAGGGCTCAAGCTCGTTCGCATCGATGAACACTTCGGCGTCGAACACGGCACCCTCATCGGTGGGCAGCGTGCGCCAGTAGGCGACGGCGTCCTCCCAGTCCTGGCCCTGCGGAGCGTGCGGCTTGCCCTGCACGTAGGCGAAGGTCGTCTCGTCGGGGGCGACCATGCCGGCGCGCGCACCGGCTTCGATCGACATGTTGCAGATCGTCATGCGCCCCTCCATGGAGAGAGCGCGGATGGCGCTGCCGCGGTACTCGAGCACGTAGCCCTGTCCGCCGCCGGTGCCTATCTTGGCGATCACGGCGAGGATGATGTCCTTCGCGGTGACGCCGGGGCGCAGTTCGCCCTCGACGTTGATCGCCATGGTCTTGAACGGCTTCAGCGGCAGCGTCTGGGTCGCCATGACGTGCTCGACCTCGCTGGTGCCGATGCCGAACGCCATGGCGCCGAAGGCACCGTGCGTGGAGGTGTGCGAGTCTCCGCAGACCACGGTGATGCCGGGCATCGTGAGGCCCAGCTGCGGCCCGACGACATGCACGATCCCCTGCTCGGCGTCACCGAGCGAGTGCAGCCGCACGCCGAACTCGGCGGCGTTGCGGCGCAGCGTCTCGATCTGCGTGCGACTGGTGAGGTCGGCGATCGGCTTGTGGATCTCGAGGGTCGGGGTGTTGTGGTCCTCGGTGGCGATCGTCAGGTCGAGCCGGCGCAGCGGGCGCCCCTCGGCGCGCAGTCCGTCGAAGGCCTGCGGACTGGTGACCTCGTGCACGAGGTGCAGGTCGATGTAGATGAGGTCGGGCTCGCCGTTCTCGCCCTTCACGACGAGGTGGTCGTCCCAGACCTTCTCCGCCAGCGTACGCTTGGCGGTCTTCTCGGCGAGGGGGCGCGGTCGCGTCTGTTCGGTCATGTGGTTCCTTCTGGCTCGATACGTCGGCCCACAGCGGACTCCGCGACGAGAAGAGGCCTAGATCGAGGTCTCGTCGCGGCTGCTAAGGAGAAGGACCATCTGCCGCACGCGGCCAGTTTACACCGCGGCGACAGATGGTCCTCACCGTGTGACTCGGTCAGCTCTTCAGCGCGGCGGCCTTCTTCTCGCGTGCCGAGGCGATGAGGCTCGCCACCGTCGCCACGGTCATGGCGGCGATGATCACGCCCAGCGAGACCATGTTGTTGATGTCGGGCACCCACTCCACGTGCTCGCCGCCGTTGATGAAGGGCAGTTCGTTCACGTGCAGCGCGTGCAGGATCAGCTTGATGCCGATGAAGCCGAGGATCACGGCGATGCCGTAGTGCAGGTACCGCAGCCTGTCGAGAAGGTCGCCGAGCAGGAAGTACAGCTGCCGCAGACCCATGAGGGCGAAGATGTTCGCGGTGAAGACGAGGAAGCCGTTGGTGGTGATCTCGAAGATCGCCGGGATCGAGTCGATCGCGAACATGAGATCGGTGATGCCGATGGTGATGAACACGATGATCATCGGCGTCCACATCCGCGTACCGTCGACGGTGGTGCGCAGGCGGGAGCCGTCATAGCCCTCGCTGATGTCGATCCGGCGTCGCAGCACGCGCACGATGAACGCCTCCCGCTGCACCTCTTCGTCGTGCTCGCCTTCGGGCATGGCCTGCTTGATCGCGGTGTAGATGAGGAAGGCGCCGAAGATGTAGAAGATCGGCGAGAAGTGCTCGATGACGGCGACGCCGACGAGGATGAACAGACCGCGCAGGATCAGGGCGATGATGATGCCGACCATGAGCACCTGCTGCTGCAGTCGCCTCGGCACGGAGAACTGCGCCATGATCAGCACGAACACGAACAGGTTGTCGATGGAGAGGCTGTATTCCAGGGCCCAGCCGGTGATGAAGTCTCCGGCGTTGCTCCACCCTCCGACCGTGCCGAGCAGCACGGCGAAGAGCATGGCCAGCGCGACGTAGAAGACCACCCACAGGGTGGACTCCTTCGTGGAGGGGATGTGCGGACGCAGCTTGATGAGCAGCAGGTCTGCGATGAGGATGATCGTCAGCACGATCATCGCGGTGATCTCGAACCAGACAGGAATGACCAACGGCGGCTCGCCTTTCGAAAGGGTCGGCGGGAACCGAAAGTCTCTCCCCCGCACGGTGTGCGTCGCGCGCCCGGAGCAGCGATGGCGGTGCTCGTGATGACGATGCGCGCGGAATCGGGATACTCCCTCTCGCGTCACCCATGCTACCGGATGCGGCTGTCTCCTCCTGTCCGCATCTGAGACGATGAGGCATCTTCCGACACTCTTCTGTGAGAGACGCGAAACGGAACAGGATGCCGACGCAGAGCGACGACCAGGAATGGGCCGCACGGGCCGCAGCCGGAGATCAGGATGCCTTCCGGTCGATCTACCGCGCCTACGTGCGGCCAGTTTACTGGATCGCCCATGGTGTGCTCTCGTCGGCGACGGATGCGGAGGACATCGTGCAGGAGACCTTCGTCGTGGCCTGGCGCAAGCTGCCCGGGCTGCGGCTGGCGAGCCCCTCGCTGCTCCCCTGGCTGGCGACGATCTGCCGGTTCCAGGCGGCGAACCGTCTGCGCGTGCTGCGCCGCGATCGGGCGAACACGACGGATGCCGCCGATGACTCGCTGCCGGCGATCGTGAGCGTCGAGGACCAGGTGATCTCCTCGGCCCTGGCGGAGCGCATCACCGCGGAGGTGGGCCTGCTGGATCCTCTGGATCAGCAGATCTTCCGCCTCTGCGCGGTCGACGGCTACGCCTATCGGGCTGCCGCGGAGCAGCTGGGTGTGAGTCATGCGGTGGTCCGCAACCGTCTCTCGAGGGTGCGCACGCGCTTGCGCGGCGCCGTCACGGAAGCGAGAGACGCATGAGCGAGACGAACCGCATCGAGTTGCCGGCGCTGAGCGACGAACGCATCAGCGCGATGGAGCGTGCCGTGATGGCGGATGTCGCCGAAGAACCGAGGCGGGCCGCACCACCGGTGCGTCGCCGACGCGGCTGGGTCACCGCACTCGGCGTCGCCGCGGCGTTCGCCGTCGGAGCGATGATCTCTCCTCCCCTGCTCGGCTCGCTGCAGACGTCCCGGAGCGGCTCCGACACGGCGGCGACGGGCGAGGCGGGTCCCCGGGCCGGCGATGCCGCGGGAGGAGACGTGATGAGCGCGGGCGGCGGCGCGGACGGCGGCGCCGTGAGCGGTGCGGACCCGGGTGCCGCATCCGAGGAGAGCGCTCGGGAGATCATCACGACGGCGCAGGTCGAGTTGCGTGTGCGTGACGTGCAGCAGGCCGCCGACGCGATCATCGCGCTCGCCGCGAAGCACGGCGGCTACGTGGAGTCGGCGGACATCGGGGCGTCGCGCGATGCGACGGAAACGACGGTGCCGGCGCGGCCGAGGGATCCGGGCACCGGATGGATCAGCATCCGCGTCGCCGCCGATGCCCTCGACACGGTGCTGGCGGCGCTCGGCGACGACGGCGAGGTGCTGCGCTCGTCGGTGTCGCGCCAGGACGTCACGTCGACGGCGGTGGACCTGCGGGCTCGCATCGATGCGGCGCGGGCATCCGTGACACGGCTCACCGAGCTGATGGCGAAGTCGGGATCGGTCGCCGACCTCATCACCGCCGAGGCGGCGCTGAGCGAGCGCCAGGCACAGCTGGAGTCGTACGAGCAGGAGCTGAAGCGGCTGGACGAGCAGGTGGCGCTGTCGACGGTGACCGTGCAACTCGCCGAGCGCGCGGTCGCAGACGAGGCCGATCCGACCGGCTTCGCCGACGGGCTGCTCACAGGCTGGAACGGCCTTGTCGCCGCGCTCAACGGACTGGTCGTCGTCGTCGGATTCCTGCTGCCGTGGCTCGCGATCGCTGCCGTCGTCGGGCTCGTCGTGTGGCTGATCCGGCGCCGTCGGCGCACCTCCACGATGACGCACGACAGCGTCGACCGCCACAAGAATCGCTGATTTTCCGCGGTCTACAAGAGATCTTGTGAAAGTTCGGGACCGCCCGTAGCGTGTCCGACGTGGAACACATCTCGGTCATCACCGCCATCTCCCATCCCCTGCGACGACGCATCGTCGACCGGCTGCTGCTGCACGGCGCATCGCAGGTGGGAACGCTCGCCCGCGCGTTCGACGCCCAGGTGGGCAGCATCAGCCATCACCTGAGGATGCTGCAGAAGGCCGGCGTCGTGGAACAGGTCGACGCCCCGGACGGCGATCGGCGCAGCAGCTGGTGGCAGCTGGCGCGGCGTTCGTTCAGCTGGTCGGCCGCCGACTTCGACTCCCCCGCCGATGCCCTGATGGCCCGCGAAGCGGAGCGGGCGAACCTGCGGCGCCAGCTCGAGCGGCTGCAGCGGTGGCATCGCATCTCGCCGGACAGCGAGCTCGCGGGGTTCGCCACCGACACTCTGGCCTGGGCGACGCAGGAGGAGCTGACGGCGCTGATGGACCGGCTCACCGCCCTGCTCGACGACTGGCGTGGCGGTATCGACACAGAAGACGGCAAGGAGCGCGTGCCGGTGTACTTCTTCGCGCACGGCTTTCCGACAGAGGTGTGAGATGACCGCTGCCGAACCGCGCACGCTGCGCACACCGCCCCCGTTCCGGCGCGACGTCATGGTGCAGACCTGGCTGGTGATGAAGGCGCTGTCGGACGCCGGCGACGCGGTGTGGACGATCGCGGTCGCCTGGACGGCCGTTCAGATCGCGTCACCGGCGGTCGCCGGTCTCGTCGTGGCCGCCGGAACCGTGCCGCGCGCGGTGATCCTGCTGCTGGGCGGCGCCATCGCCGACCGCGTGGATGCGCGGCGCATGATGCTCCTGTTCAACGTCATCCGGGTCGTCGTGCTCGTGGCGACGGCGCTGTGGATCCTCACCCACGAGCCGACCGTCGCCATCCTTCTCGTCGCGACCATCGCCTTCGGCGTCTGCGACGCGTTCTACGAGCCCGCTGCGGGCACCATCCCGCGACAGCTGGTCGCACCATCGGACCTGCCGGCCTACTCGGCACTGAGTCAGACGCTCAGCAGGCTCGGAACCATGGCGGGCGCCGCGGTCGGCGGATTCCTGGTGGCGTGGGCCGGGATGCCCGGCAGCGCGGCGGCCGATGCCGTGACGTTCGCCGTCGTGATCGCGTTCATCGCGATCTGGCTGCGTCCGCGATTCGCGTTGCCGCGCAGCGCCGCGGGTGAGTCGGTGCTGCGCGGTGTGGCATCCGGTTTCCGCCACCTCCGAGACGACTCCGCCACACGCACGCTGGTGATCGCGCTCTCCGGGTTGAATCTCGCCGTGGGCCCCGCGCTCGCGATCGGTCTCGCACTGCAGGCCAGCGCGCACGGTTGGGGCGCAGGTGCGGTAGGCGTCTTCGAGTCGCTGGTCGGCGGCGGTGCCATGATCGGCGCGCTGGCGGTCGTGCGCTGGCGGCCCCGCCACGAGGCGATCGGAGCCTTCTGGGCGCTCGTTGTGCAGGGGCTGGGCATCATCGCGCTCGGCGTGGGGCATCCTATCGCGGTGGGGGCGGGCTGCGTCGTCATCGGGCTCACGGCCGGGTTCGCATCCGTGCTCCTGGGTGCCACCTTCGCGGCCACGATCGCTCCGGATTTCCTCGGCAGGATGTCGTCGATCACACGACTCGGCGACGATTGCCTGATGCCGCTGGCGATGGCGGCGTCCGGCGCTCTGGCGACGGTGCTCCCGTCGTGGGCGCCGTTCGCGCTCTATGGCGCCGCGCTGGCGCTGCTGATGATCGTTCCGCTGCGCAATCCCCGGCTGCGGGCGATCGCGCTGCGCGCGGAGCGTCCGGTGCGCGCCGACGAGGACGTCGAAGCTTAGCCGGATCACAGCGTGGGTCAACCCCTCGCCCACGATGCCGCCGTGTCGATAGCGTTCCGAGCATGACGGACAGCGACTTCTCCCCCACCCGCGCCATCGTGACCGCATCCGACTCGGGCATCGGCGCCGCAACGGCGATCGCCCTGGCCGAGGCCGGCATGGACGTCGGGGTCACCTGGCACAGCGACGAGGAGGGGGCCCAGCGCACCGCGGTCGCCGTTCGCGCGCGCGGCAGGAACGCCGTGGTCGCACGCTTCGATGCGACGGAATTCGATGAGGTGCCGCGGGTGATCGACGGTCTCGCCGACTCCCTCGGCGGCGTGGACGTGTTCGTGAACAACGCCGGTGCGAGCGAGCCGCGACTGCTGCTGGACACGAGCGTGCAGCAATGGCGCGAAACCATGGCGCTGAACATCGATGGAGCGTTCATCGGCATGCAAACGGCCGCGCGGCGCATGGTCGACGCGGGAAGCGGCGGCAGGCTGATCGCGGTCACGAGCGTGCACGCGCATCAGCCGCGTGTCGGCCTTGGCCCGTACATCGCCGCCAAGCACGCCCTCTCGGGCCTCATCAAGACGATGGCGATCGAGCTCGCTGAGCACGACATCACCGCCAACGCCGTCGCGCCGGGCGAGATCGCGACGGCCGCGAGTGGCCGCACCTCCGAAGACGCCGATCGGACGCATCGCCCGGGTGTTCCCCTGGGGCGACCGGGGAAGGCCGAGGAGATCGCGGCCGTGATCGCGTTCCTCGCCTCGCCGGCGTCGAGCTACGTCACCGGTGCCGATTGGGCGGTCGACGGCGGGATGCTGCAGATGGGACCGCTGGCCGGATCGCACATCGCCGATGATTCCTGGCGCACCGCGTGACGTGATCCGGTAGACGCCGCGTTCGCCCCGATGGCACGGGACAGCGTTCAGAAGGGTGTGAGGTGTCTGGGTGGTGGGTTGGCCCAGGGGTTGTCGGGTGGTTCGGTGTCGGGGGGTGGGTCGGTGTCGGTGAAGGTGACGGTGTTCTGGGCGGGTGGTTGGTCGATGTAGACCCGTCCGGTGGGGCTGGTCCATTCCAGCAGCCCGTCGGGGAGTTGTTCGACGTGCCAGGGGGTGTGGTGTTTCAGGATGTGGTGGCGTCGGCAGAGGGCTTCGAGGTTTCCTTCTTCGGTCGCACCGCCCAGGGCCGCGTCTTGGGTGTGGTCGAGGTCGCTGCGGCGCACGGGCATCCCGCAGCAGAGGAACCGGCAGCGTTGGTCGCGGGCTCTGAGGTGTCGTCGTAGGGATTCGCCGGGTCGGTAGCGGTCTACGGCGAGCAGGCCGCCGGTGATCGGGTGGGTGAGCACCCGGTCCCATCCGGTGGCGGCGCCGGCGAGCAGGCGGGCGGTGGCGGGGTCGATCGGGCAGCGCCCGTCCAACTCCGGGGCCGGTGTGCCGGCATCCTCGGCGCCCATCAGGGTCAGTACCGGCACGGTCACGCTCACCTGCCCGCTGATCGCGGCGAGCAGCACGTCGGGGGTGTCGTGTCCGGCCGGGGCGCCGGTGAGCAGCAGGTCCAGGGCCAGGTCCGCGCGCGTCTGCGACAGCATCCGCGGATCCTCGGGAGCATCACGGTCTTCGCAAGCCGACGCGTCAGCATCGACGGCCTTGGCCATGGCGGTGAGCCGGTCGAACACGCCATGCACGAGCACCGCCGGGCCGCGCACGCCGAGTTCGGCCATCCCGTCCGGGACATCCGTCACCCACACGGCCCGCTTCTGCCGGGCATCCTCATGCCGCTCCTGCAACGACCGCGCCTGATACTGCGCCGCCAACCGGGCGGCGATCGGACGCAACCGGTTCGGGGACTCGTGCTCCGCGAACTCCAACACCCGCACGCTGTACGCCTCCCGCGCCGCTGGATCCTCCAGATAATCCCCCGCATCCACGATCACCCGGGCATGCCCGGCACTGATCCGCCCCGCACCCTGCGCCTGCCACACCACCGGGAACCTGTCGACCTTGACCTCCGCATCCGACATCCGCCGCTGCACCGTCCGGTCACTGACCCGCAGCACCGCCCCCAGCTCCGCCGCCACCGACCGAAACGTCAGATCCACCTCGTCCACATCCCCGGCAGCTTCCATCGCCCACCGAGACGCCAACGCCAGCACACCATCGAGACCGGCCTGCATGCTCGTGATCGAACGCTGCACGCTCTGCGCCAGATCGACCAGCTCATCGAGCGTGGCCACCTGCTCCGCAGAGACATCCATCAACGCCGCCATACCCCCAGTACACCAGCAGCCACCGACATTCGAACCCCAGATCCGGCCCCGAAAAGCCGGCCAAGATCGCGAACACCGAGCAACTCCGGCGGCCCCGCCGAGGCATCCAACGACACGAAAAGGCCCTCCGTCCACCGGAGGGCCTTCTTCGTTCAGTGACCCCAGCGGGATTCGAACCCGCGTTACCGCCGTGAGAGGGCGGCGTACTAGGCCGCTATACGATGGGGCCGTCACTGCAACCGTTCAAGTATGCCATGACGCGTTCAGCGCCTCCAAATCGAGCAGGTCGCCGGATGCGGGATCAGGCGAGCATGTCCTTGACCATCGGCACGACCTGCGAACCGTACAACTTGATCGACTGCGACAGCATGCCGTGGCGCACCATGCTCTGGTCGTATTTGAGGTCGAAGCGGTTCACCGGCAGGGTGCGCAGCGTCGTCGCGATCTTCGTCGCCACGGTCTCGGGCGAGCCCACGTACAACGCCCCCGACTCGATCTCGCGCTCGAAGTCGCCGACAGCGGGCGGCGGCCATCCTCGCTCCTGTCCCATCCGGGTGCGCATGGCGAGCCAGCCGTCGTGCACGATCTCCCGTGCCTTCTCATCGGTCTCCGCCACGAGTCCCGGCGAATGCACGGCGACGGGCTGGTGAGCGACGCCGTACTGATCCTGAGCCCGGGTGAACAGGTTGAGGTACGGCGCGAATCGCGCGGCCGGCCCGCCGATGATCGCAAGGAACAGGCCGAATCCGTAGCGCGCTGTGCGCACCACAGACTCCGGACTTCCACCCACCCCGACCCAGGTGCGCAGACCGCCCACGGTCGTGGGAAACACGCGTTGCTCGGTCAGGGCTGCGCGAGTGTTGCCCTGCCAGGTGACCGGCTCTTCGGTGAGCAGCTGCGACAGCAGATCCAGACGCTCCTCGAAGAGCTCTTCGTACTGGCGCAGATCGAATCCGAACAGCGGGAACGACTCGATGAACGACCCCCGGCCGGCGACGATCTCGGCACGTCCGTTCGAGACCGCGTCGAGCGTGGAGAAGCGCTCGAACACCCGCACCGGGTCATCGGAGCTCAGCACCGTGACGGCCGATCCGAGCCGGATGCGCTCGGTGCGAGAGGCGATCGCGGCCAGCACCATCTCCGGACTGGACACCGCGAAGTCGGGGCGATGATGCTCACCCACCCCGAAGAAGTCGAGACCGAGGTCATCGGCGAGCACGGCGTCGTCGACGATGTCGCGGATCACCTGCGGATGCGGAAGCGGATCCCCTGCCGCGTCATAGGTCACGCCGCCGAAGGTGTCGAGTCCGAATTCGATGTCCGTCACGGTCGGGACAACCGCGATCACGCCGCGTTGATTCCCGTGCACGGGAGAAGACGAAGGCCCTCCGGTTCGTCGGAGGGCCTTCGCGTCGCTGTGACCCCAGCGGGATTCGAACCCGCGTTACCGCCGTGAGAGGGCGGCGTACTAGGCCGCTATACGATGGGGCCGTCCGGCCCTTCGGGGCCGTTCTGGCAACCGTAGAAGTCTGCCATGGCGCATCTGCGGATTCCAAATCCCACCGGCGTCGACCGACCCGACGGGCGTGTCGCCATCGTGGCTTGCCGCGTCGCCGCACGTGGAGTTGACTCGGAGCATGCGCGTGACCAAGTACGAACATGCCGCTCTCCGCATCGATCACGACGGAGAGACGCTCATCGTCGACCCCGGCTCGTTCACCGCAGCGCTCGGCGACCTGGGCACCGTCGTGGGGGTGGTGATCACCCACGAGCATCCCGATCACTGGACCTCCGATCATCTGCGCCGCATCCGCGACGCCGCCCCTGACGCGTCGGTGTACTCGACCGCCGCCGTCGCGCAGGCAGCCGACGGCCACCACATCACCGCGGTCGAGCCCGGCGAGACCGTCAACACAGGGGCGTTCACGCTGCGCTTCTTCGGTGGCGACCACGCCGTGATCCACTCCTCCCTCCCCCGCGTCCGAAACGTCGGCGTGCTCGTGAACGAGACCCTCTACTACCCCGGTGACTCGTACGCCGTCCCCGCCGGGGTGCAGGTCGACACACTCGCCGCCCCGCTCGGCGCGCCCTGGCTCAAGATCGGCGAGGCGATGGACTTCGTGCTGGCCGGCGCCCCCCGTCGCTCCTTCGGCACCCACGACATGACGCTGTCAGAGATCGGTCGCGCGATGCATCGTCAGCGCCTGCGATGGGCCACCGAGGAGCACGGCGGTCGGTTCTTCGACCTCGACCCGGGCGATTCGCTCGACCTGTGACGTGGCGGATTCCCCACCGGCCGAGCGCCGACTGACGGAGCCCGAGATCCGGAAACTTCTCCGCGGTCAGGCGCCGCATCTCGCCGATCTTCCCCGGACGCGCGCCGCGGAGGAATGGGACAACGTCATCTGGCGTCTCGGCGACGAGCTCGCGGTCCGTATGCCGCGCCGTGCCGCCGCAGCGCATCTCATCACGCACGAGCAATTCGCGCTTCCGCTGCTCGAACCGGCGCTCACCGCCGTCGGGATCCGCACGCCGGTACCCCTCGTCCTCGGGCGCGCCACCGCGACCTTTCCCCGGCCGTGGTCGGTCGTCCCTTGGTTGCCGGGTGCGCCCGCGCTCGGCAGACCACGGGCCGAGAACGGGCGGTGGGCATCGCAGCTCGCTCGAGCATTCCACGCGCTCCACCAGCCTGCTCCTTCGAGTGCGCCGCACAATCCGGTACGCGGAGTGCCGCTGAGTCATCGTGACGCGCGGATTCGCGAGCGTCTGCGGCGGCATCCCGAGCAGTCCGCACTGTCCGGCATCTGGGATGCGGGCCTTCGCGCTCCCACGAGCGAGGAACGCGTGTGGATCCACGGCGATCTGCATCCCGGGAACCTCATCATCGACGGCGCTGCGCTCACCGGGATCATCGACTTCGGCGATGTGACCGCCGGCGACCCCGCCTACGATCTCGCCGCGGGATGGATGCTGTTCGACGCCGACGGCCGACGTGACCTCCGTCGTGCCATCGGCGACCGGTACGACGACAGCCACGTGGCGGCGCGCGCGGGCGTGGGCGGCGGCGCTGGCCATCATCCTCATCGACGCCAGCGACGACCGTCCGGCGCTGCGCCGCCTCGGTGAAGAGACCGCCGCGCAGTTCTCACGCGACTGACGGCTGCGCGGCGCGCACCCGCAGATCACGCTGCAGGTCGTCCCGCTGCTCGACGACCAATCGACGCAAGGCGCCCGGTGCGTCGCTGTTCGCCGCCAGCCAGGCGTCCACGAGTTCGGTGGATTCCGATGCCGGGAACAGACCGACCACGAGGCGCTGCGCGAGTTCGATGCTCCGCTGCGACCACGCGTCGCGAATCCGCGCGAAGTACTCGGCGTCGAACGCCGCGATGAGGTCGCGTCGTCCGCCGGCGCGGATCCCGCCGATGGTGGCGTCCAGATGGTCGTTGCTGAGCGTCTGATCGTTCCAGGCCGCATCCCATGCCGCGCTCCGGATGCCGGCGTCCGGACGCGAGGCGAGCGCGCGGATCTCGGCCGTTCGCCCGGCCGCCGTCGCATCCCTCGCGGATTCACCGGCGATCTCGTCGGCGCCGGCGTCTCCGGTGGTCGCCAGGGCGGTCATCATCAGCCAGCGCAGATCAGCGTCGATCGGCAGGCCCTGCGGGGCGTCGCCGTCGAGGATGCGGCGCACGTCGTCGGCGCGCGCACGGTCGTGAGCGGATGCCGCCGCGAAGGCGCGCGCCCACGCGAGCTGGGCGTCGCTGCCCGCGTCGGCGCCCTGCAGCGACGACCAGGTGGTCTCCAGCCACCGGCGCCGCTCCGCGGCGCGCGCGTCGTCGCGCGCGTAGTGCTGCACGGCGTACGCCGCGTTCTGCAGAACGGCGGCGAGCAGGGCGACGTTCGTCTCGGCGGGTGCGTGACGTCGCACGATCTCGAGGTAGCGGGTCACGGCCAGTTCGCCGTCGCGTGTCGCATTCCACAGCGACGACCACACCAGGCCGCGCACGAGGTCGTCGTCGAGGGTGCTCAGCCACTGCGCCACGGCGTCCAGCGATCGCTCGTCGAGGCGGACCTTCGCGTAGGTGAGGTCGTCGTCGTTCAGCAGCACGAGCTCGGCGTCCGGGATCTCGACCTCCGTGCGCTCCTCGTCGATCCGGACGTCGATGCGCTCCCGCAGCCGCAGGCGATCCTCCTCAAGGTCGTACAGGCCGACGCGCAGTCGGTGCGGGCGCGGACCCGCGTCCCCACCGTCCTGCACGAGCACGCGCCGCCCATCCGAATCGGTCTCGAGCCACAGCGCCGCGACACCGCTGGTCTCGAGCCACGCGCGCGACCAGGAGCGCAGGTCCTCACCCGACACCTCCTCGAGCTTGTCGAGCAGATCGCCGAGCGTCGTGTTGCCGAAGGCGTGCGCCGCGAAGTAGCGGCGGACGCCTTCGAAGAACGCGTCCTCGCCGACGAAGGCGACCAGCTGCTTCAGCACCGCCGCTCCCTTGGCGTAGGTGATGCCGTCGAAGTTGAGCTTCGCCGCCTCGAGATCGCGGATGTCGGCCACGATCGGGTGCGTGGTGGGCAGCTGATCCTGCCGGTACGCCCACGTCTTGCGGCTGTTCGCGAAGCGAGCCCATGCGTCGGCGAACCGGGTCGCCACCGCGGATGCGTGGGTGCCCATGTAGTCGGCGAACGACTCCTTGAGCCACAGGTCGTCCCACCAGCGCATCGTCACGAGATCGCCGAACCACATGTGCGCCATCTCGTGCAGGATGGTATTCGCTCTGGCCCCGCGCTGCGCGTCCGTGGCCGCGCCGCGGTTGATGTACGCCTCGGTGAAGGTCACCAGACCCGGGTTCTCCATCGCGCCGAGGTTGTACTCCGGCACGAAGATCTGGTCGTACTTGCCCCAGGGGTAGGGATACGCGAACGCGTCGCTGAAGAAGTCGAGCCCCTGCCGGGTGACCTCGAGGATCTCGTCCGCCTCGAGGTGCTCGGCCAGTGACGCGCGGCACAGCACTCCCAGCTCGATGCGCTGGTCACCGCGGCTCCACTCGCCGTCGATGCGGGCGTAGGGGCCTGCGGCGACGGAGGTGATGTAGCTCGAGAGCGGCAGCGTCTCGGCGAACTCGACGCGCTGCACGCCGATGCCCGCTCGCACGTGTGCGGCCGACTGGTTCGACAACACGTGCCAGCCCGCAGGCGCGGTGATGTCGAAGGTGTAGGCGGCCTTCATGTCGGGCTGCTCGAAGCAGGCCATGACGCGGCGCGCATCGGCGGGCTCGTACTGGGTGTACAGGTAGGTCTCGCCGTCGGCCGGGTCATGGAAGCGGTGCATGCCCTCGCCGGAACGGCTGTATGCGGCGACCGCCTCGACGCGGACGACGTTGTCGGCGCCGAGCCCGTCGAGAAGGATCCGTGCGCCGTCGTAGCGCACCTCGCGCTCTTCGTCGTTGACGACGACACGGTGCACGCTCTCGCCGATGAAGTCGAGCCACGTCTCCGCCGTGTCGGCGTGGAATGCGAGCGTCGTGATACTCGGGAAGCCGGTGCGGGCGCGCTCCGGCGCACCCGTGAGATCCAGTTCGACGCGGATGCTGCGCACCGTGATGTGCGCGGCGCGTTCGGCCGTCTCTTCTCTGGTCAGGTTCGCAGAGGTCATCCCTCCATCGTGGCACGTCGCGGCGCTGCGCTGAGCACACGACCGCTCAGCGCAATGCGCCTGCGGCGGCCTCGGCCCTCGCCAGGGCGTACTCGAGATCGGTGAGCAGATCGTCGACGTTCTCGAGACCGATCGAGAGGCGCACGATATCGGCGCCCGGCCGCGCTTCCGGAGCCACCGGCCGGTGCGTGAGCGCGGCAGGGTGCTGGATGAGCGAGTCGACCCCGCCGAGCGACACAGCGTGCGTGAACAGCCGCACGGAGCTCGTGAGGGCCTCGGCGGCGGCGTAACCGCCGGCGAGACGGATCGCGATCATCGCGCCCCCGCCGCGCATCTGACGCCCGATCAGGCGGCGGGAATCGCCGAGCTCGGGGTAGAACACCTCGGTGACCGACGGATCGCCCTGCAGACGCTCGACGAGTTTCCGGGCGGCGGCCTGCTGCGCCTGCATCCGGACCGGCAGCGTGGCCAGTCCCCGGTGCAGCAGATACGCGCCCAGCGGATGCAGCAGTGCGCCGGTGATGGCACGCACCCGCCGCAGCGCCTGAGCGGTGTGCTCGGAGCACGCGATGACCCCGGCGATCACGTCACCGTGCCCGCCGATGTACTTGGTGGCGCTGTGCAGCGACAGGGCCGCGCCCAGGTCGAGGGGGTTCTGCAGCAGCGGGGTGGCGAAGGTGTTGTCGACGAGCACGGGCACGGAGCCTGCCTGCGTGACGACGCCGGCGATGTCGACGAGATCGAGGGTCGGGTTGGCCGGGGTCTCGAGCACGATCAGCCCGGTGTCGGGCCGGATGCTGTCTGCGACGGCGCCTTCGTCGCAGAAGGTGACCTCCGCGCCGAGCAGCCCCGAGTCGAGCAGGTGATCGGTGCCGCCGTACAGGGGCCGCACCGCGATGACGTGCCGCTTGCCGACCGCGGTGGTGTGCGAGAGGATCGCCGCCGTCATCGCCGCCATCCCGGAACCGAAGGCCACCGCAGCTTCGACGTGCTCGAGTTCCGCGAGCGCCTCCTCGAAACGGGCGACCGTCGGATTCCACAGCCGCGCATAGACGTTGCCGCCCTCGGGCAGCGGATGCCCGCCGGTCGCCATCGACTCGTACGAATCGCCGCCGTGCGCGATGTCGGGCAGCGGGTTGGTCGTCGACAGGTCGAGCGAGGCGGCATGCACGCCCAACGCCGCGAAGTCGGAGCGGCCGGCGTGGACGGCGACGGTGTCGGGATGCAGCGGAAGGTCGACCATTGCTCCAGGATGTTCGGCGCGGCGACCGAACGCCAGATCGATTGTCGAGAATCGCCTGAGAGAAGCGGTACGTTGTGAATCGAGCAATCCGCGGCGGGTCTCGGGAGGGATCGTTGGTGTCAGCGCAGAACCTGCAGGGTGCGGTCGACGAGCTCGACCTGCGCATCCTGGGCGAGCTCGCCAACCAGCCGGACGCGGCGGTGAAGCAGATCGCCCAGACCCTCGGCATCCCGGCGTCGACATGCGCGTTCCGCATGAGGTCGCTGCGCAACCGCGGCGTGATCACC
Source organism: Microbacterium sp. NPDC058345 (assembly GCF_042723855.1). NCBI lineage: Bacteria > Bacillati > Actinomycetota > Actinomycetes > Micrococcales > Microbacteriaceae > Microbacterium > Microbacterium sp. NPDC058345. The sequence goes on along the minus strand of NZ_JBHXIG010000002.1, from coordinate 174,844 downwards.
GGCGTCCGGCTCATGATCGACCCGGCCGCCGTCGGGGCCCCGGTGCAGGCGATGATCCGCGTGCGCCTGGCCAATCACAGCAAGACGGGTGTGGACGCGCTCTTCGACGCGCTGGTCGCGACCGCAGGAGTGCTGCAGGTGTTCCACATCGCCGGCGCCGACGACTTCCTGGTCCACGTGGCCGTCGCCGATGCGGGCGCTCTGCGCGACATCGTGCTCGAGCACATCACGGTTCACGATGTGGTGCGGGCGACGGAGACGCAGCTGGTGTTCGAGCTTCGTGACGGCGCCGGCGTCGTGCGACGACGCTGATCAGGTGCAGGACGGCGCCGACCGCGAGGAGGATCGCGGCGAACAGCCACACGATCGGACGCTGCTGCGTCAGCAGCACGAGGCATGAGATCACTCCCAGCACCGGGACGAACGTCCACACGCGGAAGTGGTCGTGGTCCACGCGGTCGCGCCGCAGCACCAGCACCGACACGTTCGCGCTGATGAACACGATCAGCAGGAGCAGCACCACCGTCTCGGCGAGCGTGGCGAGGTCGCCGACGAGCGTGAGCAGCATGGCTACGGCCGTCGTCGTGACGATGGCGACCCACGGGGTGCGCCGCCGCGGCAGCACCCGGGCGAGCGGGCTGGGCAGCAGGCCCTGATCCGCCATGCCGTAGGCGAGTCTGCTCGACATGATCATGGTGAGCAGCGCACCGTTGGCGACCGCGATGAGGGCGATGAGGCTGAACAGCCACGACGGCACATGCAGCCCCGTCGCCTCGACGACCGCCAGAAGCGGGCCACTGGAGTCCTGCAGTTCGGCTGGCGGCAAGGCCGCCGCGCTCGCGAGGCCGACGAGCACATACATCACACCGGCCGTGATGAGCGCCGCGAACAGGGCCCGCGGGTAGCTGCGCCGCGGCGTCGTGACCTCTTCGATGACGTTGGCCGAGGTCTCGAATCCCACGAACGAGTAGTACGCGATGATCGCGCCGCCGAGCACGGCCGACCCGACGCCGACCCCCTCGGGAAGCTGGGCGGTGCGGGAGAGGTCACCGCCACCGCCGCCGACGAAGAGGGCCACCACCACGATGACGATCACCAAGCCGGACAGTTCGATCGCCGTCATCGCGAGGTTGGTCCGCAGGGACTCCCGGATGCCGCGCGCGTTCAGCGCCGCCACCAGAAGCAGGAAGACCATCGCGGCGGGCACGAGCGGCACGTCGAGGAAGGTGCCGAGATAGTCGCCCGCGAAGGCGATCGCCAGTCCGGCGGCGCTCACGACTCCGGCCGCCAGCATGCTGAATCCGACCAGGAACGAGATCAGCGGGCTTCGGAAGGCGCGCTCGGCGAAGACGGCCGCTCCGCCGGCCCGTGGATACTTCGTGACGAGTTCCGCGTATGAGCCCGCGGTGAGCAGGGCGAGCAGCAGCGCCAGCAGCAGCGGCGCCCAGAGCATGCCGCCCGCCTCGGCCGACAGCACACCCATCAGGGCGTAGATGCCCGCCCCCAGCACGTCCCCGAGGATGAAGGCGTACAGCAGCGGGCCGGAGATCGCGCGTCGCAGACGCGTCGGAGCGGCCGGTGAGTCCGCCGCGGGCAGAGCGTGGTCTGAGGTCATAACGCGACGATAGGTCAGGGCCCGCGTCCGCCGCACGCACCTTGACACCAGCGACACCGTCCCGATATCGCGCTGCTCGCGGCTGCCCGGAATGCGCGGATCTCGCTCTAGGTTTGTCGTGAGAGCGCACGTTGCGCCCCGCACGAGCGTGAGGAGAACCATGCGTCCGTATCTGGACAAGTCCGCACCCGGCGTCTGGAAGGCCATCACCGCGTATTCGGCCGTCGTCGCGCAGGAGGCGGAACGCTGCGGTCTGAGCCTGCAGGAATCCGAGTTCATCAAGGTGCGCGCTTCGCAGCTGAACGGCTGCGTCTTCTGCCTCGACCTGCACTCGCGCGAAGCACGCGCGTCCGGCATCCCGCAGCAGAAGCTCGACGTGCTCCCCGCCTGGCGGGAGAGCACGCTGTACACCGAGCGCGAGAAGGCCGTGCTGGCCGTCGCCGAGACCGCCACGCTCATGCCTCTCAGCGAGGAGTCCCGCGCAGACCTCGAAGGCGCGCGCGGCGTGCTGGGCGACGCGGCGTTCGCCGCCGCCGAGTGGGTGGCGGTGACCATCAACGCGTTCAACCGCGTCTCCATCCTCAGCGAACATCCGGTGCGGCCACGCGGCGTGGACGGGAAGACGCTGTGACGGGAGGCGCCGAGCGCTACACGGTGCAGCACGAGCCGGGTCAGTCGCGGTACGTGCTGCTCGACCGAGGGGCAGGCGATGCGGAGGCGAGGGAGATCGGAGAGGAATCGTACGTCGACGTCGGTACGGAGCGGGTGCTCTTTCACACCTTCGTGTCCGACGACTTCGCCGGCCAGGGCCTCGCCTCCGTGCTCGTCCGCGCCGTGGTCGAGGACACGATCTCGTCGGGCCTGCGCATCGCCGCCGTGTGTCCCTATGTGGCGGCGTGGCTGCCGAAGCATCCGGAGTACTCCGCGCACGTCGCGCAGCGCCGCCCCGAGCACGGCGCCGCCGTGCGCGCACGCGTCGGCTGAGACGTCCGAGGCCACCCGAGTGTCCCGCCGTCCACGCGGCTACTCCCGGGGTCGCAGCCGCACCGTCGGCAGCGGCGGCGCCGGCAGCGGATCGCGCTGACCGGCCGCGAACGGACCGAACAGCGGCGGCTTGCCGGCATCCGCGGGGTCAGCGGGCTCGAAACCGAGTTCCGCCTGATAGCGGCGACGATACTCGGCGATCTCGTCGTGGGTGCGACCGATGAAGTTCCACCACATCACGATCTGCTCGCGCAGCGGCACGCCGCCGAGCAGGATCGCCCTGGCTCCCTCGGGGCCGGCTGTCACCCGCATCGTGTCGGCCCCGGTGGGAACGTAGCCGAGCGACCGGTGCTCGACCGTCGTGCCGTTCACCTCCACGTCACCGGTCTCGGCGAGCACCGCGTGCTCGAAATCGCTGCGGACGGCGAAGGTCGCCTCCGCGCCGGGCTGGAAGACGAGTTCCGCGCCGAGAAGATCCGGGGTGCGGGTGACCACCGGAGACGCCGATCCGGCGAGCTCGCCGATGAACACGCGGACCGTGACCCCCGGCAGCTGCACGGGAGCCGGCGCGTAGTGCTCGAAGTGCTTCTCGGTGAAGCGCGTCGCATCCGGCAGGGCGTACCAGAGCTGCACGCCATGCAGCACGTCCGTCTCGGGCGTGCTGATCTCCTGGTGGGTGATGCCGCTGCCGGCGATCATAAGGTTCAGTTCGCCGGGCAGGACGGCCGCGGAGACGCCGTTCGAGTCGAGGTGGTCGATGCGGCCCGTGAACAGCCAGGACACGGTCGCGAGGCCGGTGTGCGGATGGCGGGGAACCTCCATTCCGCCGGTCTCGGCGACGTCGTCGGGTCCGTAATGATCCAGGAAGCACCAGGCCCCCACCAACGAGCGCTGCTTCTGCGGCAGCGTGCGGTAGACGGTCATCGCCCGCACGCCCCCCAGAGGCACCGCGCGCGGCGCGAGCACCTCGACGTCAGTGCACAACCCGCCCGGCTCGAGGACGCTGAGCGGTGGATTCTTCTCCAGATTGGTCATGCGAACGCTCCTCTGCGACGCGTCGAACTGCTCCTGTCAGCGTATCGACCCGGCGACGACCGGAGCAGCCGTCTCAGCGCCGGCTGTGCCGGATGACGCCGAAGGGAATCGCGAGCACACTGGATGCATGACGAATCTGACCGCGGTGCTCGGAGACATCACGAGCCAGGATGTCGACGCGATCGTCAACGCGGCCAACAACGCCATGCGCGGTGGGGGCGGCGTCGACGGTGCCCTCCACCGCGCCGGCGGTCCGGCGATCCTCGCCGACTGCATCGCGCGCTTCCCGCACGGGCTCGCCACTGGCGACGCGGGGTGGACCACCGCGGGGAACCTGCCGGCGCGGTGGGTGATCCACACGGTCGGCCCGAATCACGCCGCCGGCGAGCGGGATCGCGCTCTGCTGCTGTCGTGCTATCGGCGCGCGCTCGACGTCGCAGACGAGCTCGGCGCCCGCTCGCTGGCCTTCCCGCTGATCAGCGCGGGCGTGTACGGGTGGCCGCTGGCGGACGCGATCGATGCCGCCGTCTCCGTGCTCGCACAGACCGGACGCGCCGCGGACGAGATCAGGATCGTCGCGCGCGATGAGGACATCCACCGGCAGCTGCGCGCCCGGCTCGCCCGGTCCACACCCGCATGACGGTCAGCGCTCCGCATCCATCTCGTCGAGGAGATCCCGGAGCGCCTTCTCGATCGTCGCGTGGTCGTACTGCCCGGCGCGACTCTCGCCCGAGATCACGGCGCAGCGGTGCAGCTTGCGAAAGTCGCCGTAGGGGAACTTGCACCGTCCCTTGGTGCCTTCGGTCTCATCCGTGTCCTCACCGAGGTGCCAGCGGGCGAACTCGTCCATGCCGTGCTCGTCGATGAACGCGTTCTCGTCGTCGGTGCTCGGTGCGTGCTCGCTCCAGTCGTCCCGCACGTCGCGCACGACGTCTCCGTCGCGCAGCAACTGACGCGCGTGGGCGAGGGCGTCCTTGTTCAGTCGCACTGTCATCGGTTCTCCTCTCCTGGCCCGGTCGGGGCGATCGTCGTCGGTGAGGATCTCTCGCCGGCCCCATCGCCAGAAGGGGCTGGCCCGATCCGGTACGGCGTGCTACCCGGCAGGACCGTGCGCCCATAGCGCGTCGGAGCGTTCGAATCCAGCCCGTTGAGAATGTGGGTGTCTCCTTCGATCCTGGATGCGTTATAGGAGGCGTGACATGAGAAGGAATGCGCCTGACCCGTCGGCGCCGGGCTCCCGAACCGATCCGACGAGAGTGATGAATCAGCCCGCGCTGCGGACCTCATCCGGAGCGATCTGGCTGATCACGGCGACCGTCTTCACGGCGGTCTGCCTCGTGCCCTTGATAGGCATCGTCATCACCGGCGGAGCCGCGGCATCCGTCGCGCTCATCGCGACCGTGCTGCTGGCCTGCCTGCTGACGGCCATGTTCATCGTGCGTTTCACGATGACGCCGGGCACGCGTCAGCTGCGGTGGCTCGCGGCGAGCATGCTCAGCATGGCAGTCGTGGCCCTGATCGCCATGGTCATCTGCGTGATGATCGTCTGGGCCTCGGTGCAGGGGTGAAGGCATGGACAGCATCCTGTACTTCATCTTCGCGCTGACGTACGCGGTGCTGTTCTTCTGGGCGATCGCGCTCATGGTGTCGCGCGGGCACGTCGTCGTCTCGGATCTGACCGTGCTCCTCGTCGCCGCGCTCGTCTACGACAACGCGGTCCTCGCGCTCGGCGTGATCATCGGTGAGGGTGAGACGCTGCGATTCGCGAACGGCCTCCGCTTCTGGATGCACGCGTTCGTCACACCGCTGCTCGTGCTCGTCGGATGGGATGCGATGACCCGCGCCGGGATCGGCTGGGCGAAGCGCGGATGGGCGGCCGCCACGGCGGCGACGCTGAGTGCCGGGCTGATCGTGTGGCAGCTCACGACGAGCACCGCCCGGATGGAGCTCATCGCGGAAACCGCGTTCGGTGCGATCAGCTACGCGGATGCGAACGCGCCGGAGGGTCCGCCGATCATGGCGCTGATCGTCGTCGCGGTGCTGCTGCTGGCGGGGATCCTGATCTGGGTGCGCCAGAAGTGGCCGTGGCTGGCGATCGCCGCCGTCGTGATGGTCGCCGGCACCGCCGTGCCCCTCCCCGTGCCGAGCGGCGCCGTCACGAACGCGTTCGAGCTGCTGCTGCTGCTCGGCGTCGTCGCGACGATCGGGTTCCAGGACCGCGCGGAGCCCGCGCCTGTCTTGACGGGCACGGGCGGCCGGCCGGTGGCAGAGCGCACGACCGGATCGGATGCCCGGTTGTGGCCCTGATCGGCTTCACGACGGATCGACCGGGGAGGCGGCGATGACGACGACGCTGCTCCTGCTCGCCGACACCCATGTGCCACTGCGCGCACGGCGTCTTCCGGATGCGGTTCTCGAGGCCGTCGACGACGTGGATGTCGTCGTGCATGCCGGCGACTGGGTCGACACCGCGACTCTCGACCTGCTCGAGAACCGCGCTCGGCGGTTGCACGGAGTGCACGGCAACAACGACGGCCCCGGGCTTCGCGCACGGCTGCCCGAGGTCGCTCGATTCCGCGTCGAAGACGTCGAGATCGCCGTCATCCATGAGACGGGGCCGGCGAACGGCCGGGAGCATCGCGCCGACGCCGCGTTCCCCGGGGTCGACCTGCTCGTGTTCGGGCACTCGCACATCCCGTGGGATACGGTCTCGGCCCGCGGGATGCGCCTGCTCAACCCCGGCTCCCCCACCGACCGCCGCCGGCAGCCGCACTGCACGATGATGCTCGCGACGATCGACGGCGCGGCCGTCGACGTCGAGCTTCGCACCCTGGATCGCGAACGCTGAGACGCGGGCGCACGACCCGCGTCACGAACGCGCCTCACCGAGGGCGCGATCATCACCGAGGACGATTCCAAAGAACCGCGGTCTCCTCGCCGATCTCGATGGCGTGGATCCGCTGCCAGTTGCGTCCGCCGCGTCGGAACGTGGCGTGCACCGCGGCGGGAGCGTCAGCGTCCGGCACCGGGTCCCGGAGCCACGCACACTGGCGCACGTGCACGAGGTCGACGTCGTGCGCCCGCGGACCGGCGTCGTACTGCCAGTGTCCGACGAGCCGGCCCAGCCAGAGCATCCCGTCGGCGTCCTTCGTCCAGACGTAGGCGCCGAGCGGCGCCGCGGCGAAGCGTGCGATCCGCCCAGCGAGTCGCTCGTCGTGCTGCGCGCCGCCGGCGGCGACCGCCTCGGCGAGCGAGGAGGGAGGAGAGTCGAGGCGGCCGCCGAGACCGCACAGTCCGAGGGTCAGGGCGCGCTCCACCGCGAGACCGGCCGGGACGTCGTCGGAACGGCTCCTCATGGGCGCGCGGAACACGAGATGCATCCCCGAAACTTACCCGGTGGAGCGTTCCGGTGGCGGACCGGTCGCGGGTCGCGCGGCATCAGGCGCCGCAGAAGCAGGATGCCGGTGCTCCGCGTACTGCGGGCCACCGGCATCTGAAGAGTGCTGGGGTACCTGGACTCGAACCAAGAACAACTGAACCAGAATCAGCCGTGTTGCCAATTACACCATACCCCAAGGGCGAAACCGGAGCCTCGCACCGAGGTTCAAGCTTACCCGACGGTGCGACAGATGGCGAATCCACGCAGGGCGCCCGGGCGTGGCGCTCTCAGCGATCCAGATGCTCGCCCAGCGCCCGCAGCCGACGCAGCGTCTCGTCCTTGCCGAGCAGCTCCATCGACTCGAACAGCGGCGGCGACACACGGCGGCCGGTCAGCGCGACGCGGGGCGGACCGTACGCGACGCGGGGCTTGAGGCCCAGCTCCTCCACCAGCTTCGCGCTCAGCGCCGACTGCACGGCCTCAGCCGTGAACTCCTCGATCGGCTCGACGGCGGCGATGCAGGCATCGAGCACCTCGGTGGCGTTCGCCGGCAGCCCCTTCATCGCGTCGTCTTCATAGGCGACCTGGTCGGTGAAGAGGAATCCGAGCATGCCCGGTGCCTCGCCGAGCAGCTGCATGCGCTCCTGCACCAGCGGCGCCGCGCGGAACGTGAGCACGATCTGCTCATGCGTCGGCTCGCCTTCGCCGTACACTCCGGCGGCCGCGAGGTAGGGCACGAGACGCTCGGCGAAGTCCTTGCCGTCGAGCATCCGGATGTGGTCGCCGTTGATCGACTCCGCCTTCTTCTGGTCGAAGCGGGCGGGGTTCGGGTTGACGTTGACGATGTCGAACGCGGCGATGAACTCCTCGAGCGAGAAGAGGTCACGGTCGGGGCCGATCGACCAGCCGAGCAGGGCGAGATAGTTGAGCAGTCCCTCGTGGATGAAGCCGTGCTCTCGGTGCAGGAACAGATCGGCCTGCGGGTCGCGCTTGGAAAGCTTCTTGTTGCCCGTCTCCCCCAGCACCAGCGGCATGTGCGCGAAGCGCGGCACGAACGTCGTCACGCCGGCCTGGATCAGCGCGTCGTAGAGCGCCAGCTGACGCGCCGTGGACGGCATGAGGTCCTCGCCGCGCAGCACGTGGGTGATGCCCATGAGCGCATCGTCCACGGGGTTCACGAAGGTGTACAGCGGCACGCCGTTCGGACGCACGACCACGAAGTCCGGGAACGATCCGGCGGGGAAGGTGACCTCGCCGCGGATCAGGTCCACGTAGGTGAGGTCCTCGTCCGGCACCCGCAGCCGCAGCGCCGGCTGGCGGCCCTCGGCGCGGAACGCCGCCTTCTGCTCGTCGGTGAGGTCGCGGTCGAAGTTGTCGTAGCCGAGCTGCTTGGCGCGGCCGTTCGCCTCGTTGCGTGCGTCGATCTCCTCCGCCGTGGAGTAGCTCTCGTACAGCGCTCCCGTGGCGATGAGCTTGTCGATCACCTCGCGGTAGACGTCGTGCCGCTGCGACTGCCGGTACGGCGCCTGCGGGCCGCCCACCTCGACGCCCTCGTCCCAGTCGATCTTCAGCCACGTCAGCGCGTCGACCAGCTGGCGGAAGCTCTCCTCGCTGTCGCGTGCCGCATCGGTGTCCTCGATGCGGAACACGAGCTTGCCGCCGTTGTGACGCGCGTACGCCCAGTTGTAGAGCGCCGTGCGCACCATGCCGACGTGCGGCAGGCCGGTCGGCGAGGGGCAGAAGCGCACGCGGACGTCGGATCCGGTCGCGGTGGTGGTGAGGGGGTGCGGAGTAGCCATATCCCCTCGATCCTACCGGGGGCGAATGCGGCGGCTCAGGATGCTGAGGAGCGTCGGTCCACGGCGATCGCGGCCGTCTGGGTGAGAGGTATCCGCCCGTCGCGTGCGCGCTCCGTCGCGACCCGGTCGAAGGCTTCGCGGAACCGGCGCCGATCGGCGTCCGCGAGGCCGCGGTAGAACGCGCCGGCTCCGGCGACGCCGCCCTCCACCGAGTGCCACAGCGTGTCTGTCTCGGGGGACCACGTCCAGGTGAGCTCGGTCACCTCGGGCTGCCATCCCGCTTCGCGCAGCATCCGTTCGAACCCCGGTGCGGTGCGCTCGAAATCCAGGTCGGCGGGAAGCCGGGCCGCGGGCGCGGGCGTGAGGGCGGCGGACGCCGTGACGGCGGACCAGAACGACGAGGGCGAGTGCGACCACGTGGTCGCGATGACCGTCCCGCGGGCGACGCGGCGCAGCTCCGCCGCACCGGCGCGCGGGTCTGCCACGTGGTTCAGCACGAGGTTGGCCACGACGGCGTCGTGGCTCGCGTCGTCGAACGGCAGTTCGGGCAGTGCGGCGTCGACGAGCGACAGGTGCGGATGCCGCCGGCACGCCGCCTCGCGCATACTCTCCTCCGGCTCGCAGGCGGTGACCCGCCATCCGGCGTCCGTCCACGCGGCAGCGAGTGTGCCGTCACCCGCCCCGACGTCGAGCAAGGACCGCCCGGCCGCCGGGCCGAGCAGCTGACGCATCCGCTCGCCCGTTCCCGCGCACAGCCCCGCGTACGACCGTGCGTACGCCTCTCCCGCACCGGCCCAGCTCATGCGCTCCGGGTGATCCGCCCGAGCGGCGAGAGCGCGGTGATCGCCACGACGATGACCAGCGCGATCGCCCCGAGGCCCCCGTAGCCGAACGCGGACAGCACGAGGCCGGCGCCCGCAGCGCCCAGCCCGGCGGTCAGGCTCATCAGTGAGTCGCTGACACCCTGGCGGCGCGGCCGCATCGCCACGGTCGACGATTCGGTCAGCAGCGCGGCCCCGGCGACCGTCGCCGCACTCCATCCGAGACCGAGCAGGATGAGGGCGACCATGACCCCGGCCGGGTGGTGACCGGCGATGATCGCCGTGGCGAGCGACGCGGCCAGCACGACCTGCCCGAGCAGCACCACGCGGATACGCCCCCACCGGTCGGCGAGCACACCGAACAGTGGCGACAGACCGTACATGCCGGCGACATGCATGGCTATCGTGACGCCGACCAGCAGCGTCACCTCCTGCGTGGTGCCGTGACCGCCGTGCGCCATGTGCTTGAGATGGATGGGCGTCATCGCCATGACCGACGCCATCACCGCATGCGAGCCGGAGACGGCGAAGATCGCGTACCGGGCGACCACAGGACGATCGATGTCGGCTCCGAGCACTGCGCTCTTCGAGGATGACCCGGCCAGGCTCATGGCCGTCAGCAGCGGATCGGGTCGAAGCGCGACGACGTACAGCACGAGCGCGATGGCCTGGGCGACGAGCGAGAACAGGTACGAGCCGGTGAGCGGGGGCATACCGATCACAGCGCCGACCTCTTCGCCGATCGGCAGCAGCAGCGGCCCGGTCACGCCGCCGACGGTGGTCGACCAGACGACGATCGACAGATCGCGTCCTCGATGCTCGGGGGCGGCGAGGTCGGTGGCGGCGAAACGCGACTGCAGGTTGCCCGCGTTGCCCATGCCGATCATGATGATGCCGACCAGCAGCAGCGGGAAGAAGCGCACTGCGGCCGCCGTGATGACGACGCCGATCCCCACCAGCGCGAGCAGGTTGCCGGCGGTCAGCGACATGCGCCGTCCACGGTGCGCTGCGAACCGCGCCAGCGGAATGGCGAAGGCTGCGGCCCCCAGCGTGACCGACGCGGTCGCCAGCCCCGACAGCGCATCGTCACCGGAGAGATCGGCGGCGAGCAGGGCGCCGAGCGAGACGGTCGCGCCGAAAGCGATTCCGCCGAGCACCTGGCCGGCCGCGAGGACGCCGACGGTACGGCGCTGTACGGCGCGCAGATCGTCGATCGGCGACGTGATCATCGCGCTCACGCAGCCGGAGCGGCATCGCGCACGGAGTTGCGCAGCACGCCGATTCCGCTGACCTCGACCTCGACGGTGTCGCCGGCCACGATCTCGCCGACGCCCGCCGGAGTGCCGGTCATGATCACATCGCCGGGGAGCAGGGTGAACGCCGCCGAGGCGTAGGCGATGATGTCGGCGACGGAGTGGATCATGTCGGTCAACGGCGCCTGCTGACGCACCTCGCCGTTCACGCGCGTCTCGATCCGCGCGGTGGCGGCGTCGAACTCGGTCTCGATCACGGGGCCCAGCGGGCAGAACGTGTCGAACCCCTTTCCGCGGGTCCACTGCCCGTCCTTGCGCTGCAGGTCACGGGCGGTGACATCGTTGCCGACCGTGTAGCCGAACACGTGATCGAGAGCGTCCTCAGTGCGCACGTTCTTCGCGATCCGGCCGATCACGGCGACCAGCTCGCCCTCGAACTCGGTGCGCTCCGAGATCGGCGGCCGCACGATCGCGTCACCGGTGCCGATGACCGCCGTGTTGGGCTTGAGGAACAGCAGCGGCTCTTCGGGGGCGACGTTGCCGAACTCGGCGGCGTGGTCGTGGTAGTTGCGGCCGACGCAGACCACCTTGGAACGCGGGATCACCGGCGCGAGCAGGGCGGCGTCCGCGACCGGGATGCGCTCGCCGGTGGGCTCGTACCCGGCGAACATCGGATCGCCGTCGAGCACGACCAGCTCGTCGTCATCGAGGATTCCGTACCGGATGCCGTCCTTGTGGTTGAATCGCGCGATCTTCACCCGACCAGCCTAGCCAGCATCCGGCGGGTTCGACTGCCGAGGTCCCGTTTGCCGAGCATCCTCTCCGTGTCCGGAAACGAGCGTGTGCCGGCCCGCCGCATCCGCGATGTTCCCGACGCAGACATGGTCGTGTCCGGGTTGCTGCGGGCGCGTCGTGCACACACCCGCCGCAATCCGGACACGACGACCGGGCTTCAGGCGTCGAGGCGCACGAGCCAGCCGTGCTTGTCCTCGCGTCGGCCGTACTGGATGTCGGTGAGCTCCTCACGCAGCGACAGGGCCAGCTCGCCGATGGGCTGCTCGTCCTCGAAGTCCTCCGACACGAGTGCGCCGATCGGGGTGACCACGGCGGCTGTGCCGCAGGCGAACACCTCGACGATGTCGCCGGAGGCGACGCCGTCGCGCCACTCCTGCAGCGAGACGGCGCGACGCTCGACGGTCAGGCCGCGGTCCTCGGCCAGCTGCAGCAGGGAGTCGCGCGTGATGCCCTCGAGGATCGAGTCGGACTCCGGAGTGACGATGCGACCGTCCTTGTAGACGAACACGACGTTCATGCCGCCGAGCTCCTCGACGTTGCGGTCGGCGTCGAGGAAGACGACCTGGTCGCAGCCCTTCTCGTACGCCTCCGACTGCGGCAGCAGGCTCGAGGCGTAGTTGCCGCCGGTCTTGGCCGCGCCGGTGCCGCCCTTGCCGGCACGCGCGTAGTTCTCGCTCAGCCAGATACGCACCGGCTTCACGCCGCCGGTGAAGTACGCGCCCGCGGGGCTCGCGATGAGGTAGTACGCCACCTTCTTGGCCGGACGCACACCCAGGAACGCCTCCTTGGCGAACATGAACGGCCTCAGGTACAGGCTCTGATCGGCGCCAGACGGCACCCAGTCGCCGTCGACGGCGATCAGCTCACGCAGCGACTGCAGGAAGTACTCGGTCGGCAGCTCGGGCAGCGCGAGCCGGCGGCCGCTGTTCTGCAGCCGGGCCGCGTTGCGGTCGGGACGGAAGGTGTGGATCGATCCGTCGGCGTGCCGGTAGGCCTTGATGCCCTCGAAGATCTCCTGCCCGTAGTGCAGCACCGCGGCCGCGGGGTCGAGGGAGATCGGCCCGTACGGCTGCACGCGCGGGCGGTGCCATCCGCCTCTCTCCGACCAGCAGACGTCGACCATGTGGTCGGTGAAGCTGGTGCCGAAGCCGGGGTTCTGGAGGATCTCGTCGCGCTGGGCGGGGCTCTTCGCGGCGAGGTTCTTGGTCACCGCGAAGGTGAGCTCCGCGGTGGCAGGACGGGTGGTGGCGGTGTCGGTCATGTGTGTCCTCGATCGGGTGCGGCGGCGATGCGCGCGTACGGAAAGATTACGCCTGCAGCCGGGCGATCACGGCGTCGCCGGTCTCGCTGGTGCTGCGGCTGCCCTCGCGGGCGGCGATGTCCTGCTCGACCGCGTGCTGCACGCGTACGGCCTCGTCGTGCAGACCGAGGTGATCGAGCAGCAGTGCGACGGAGAGGATCGCCGCCGTCGGATCCGCCTTCTGCTGCCCTGCGATGTCCGGCGCCGAGCCGTGCACGGGCTCGAACATCGAGGGGAAGGCACCGTCGGGGTTGATGTTGCCCGACGCGGCGAGGCCGATGCCACCGGTGACGGCGCCGGCCAGATCCGTGAGGATGTCCCCGAAGAGGTTGTCGGTGACGATCACGTCGAAGCGAGAGGGGTCTGTCACGAGGAAGATCGTGGCCGCATCGACGTGCAGGTAGTCTACGGCCACGTCGGGGTGCTCGGATGCCACCTGGTCGACGACCCGCTTCCAGATGCCGCCCGCGTGCACCAGCACGTTGGTCTTGTGCACCAGGGTGAGCGTGCGTCGACGGCGCTCGGCCAGGGCGAACGCGTAGCGCACGACGCGCTCCACGCCGAAAGCGGTGTTGACGCTGGTCTCGTTGGCGATCTCGTGCGGGGTGCCCTTGCGGATGCTGCCGCCGTTGCCGACGTACGGTCCCTCGGTTCCCTCGCGCACGACGACGAAGTCGATCTCACCCGGGTCGGCCAGCGGGCCGGTGGCGCCGGGGAACAGCTTCGACGGCCGCAGATTCACGTAGTGGTCGAGCTCGAAGCGCAGCCTGAGCAGCAGTCCCCGCTCGATGTTCGCGTCCTTGAGCCGGGGGTCGCCCGGCTGCCCGCCGACGGCGCCGAGCAGGATGGCGTCGTGCGCGCGGATCGCGTCGAGGTCGGCATCCGTGAGCGTGTCACCGGTCTCGAGGAACCGGGCCGCGCCGAGCGAGAACGACGTCTTCTCGAAGCTCACGTCGCCGCCCGCGGTGACGGCGTCGAGCACGCGCTCCGCCTGGGCGATGACCTCGGGGCCGATCCCGTCACCCGGGATGACGGCCAGCTTCACGACACGCGACATGACACTCCTCTCGCCCCGGCCGACGGTGCCGCAGGCGCTTCCCCACCAGCGTAGCGGCGCTGCGCGGAGGCGTTCCGCGTGTGTCTCCGCCCGGCCGCCCGTCGCCTCGGCCGCCTGCGGGGCGTCCGTCAGCGACGCGCGCCGCGCGGGCGCAGTGTGACCGCCGCGATCGTTCCGGCCACGACCACCAGCAGGGCGCCGATCAGCGACGTGACCATGACCCCCGACTCGAACGCGGCCACCGCCGCCTCCCAGAGGCTGGCGCCCAGCGCAGCGGGCAGGTCGTGCGCGGCGGCGTACGCCCCCGCGAGGGTTTCGCGAGCGACATCGCCTGCGGCATCGGGGACGCCGTCGGGCAGCACCAGTGCACCGCGGTAGAAGGCGGTGATGAGTCCGCCGAGGATGGCCGTGCCCAGCACCGCCCCGAGCTCGTAGGCCGTCTCCGAGACGGCACTCGCGGCGCCGGCCTTCTCCGGCGGCGCACTGGAGAGGATCAGCTCGTTCGAGATGGTCTCGGCAGCGCCGATGCCGATGCCGAGCACGACGAACGCCACGACGAGCGGCAGCAGGCCGTGGTCTCGCGACGAGAACGCCACCAGCAGGTATCCGATCAGCGAGAACACCAGGGCCGACGGCACCAGCCGATGCGGGGCGACGCGGCGCGAGATCGGCACGACGGCCAGGCCGGAGACGATCATCATGAGCATCCCCGGCACCAGCGCGAACCCGGCGACCATCGGCGAGAGCCCGATCACGAGCTGCAGGTGCTGCGAGACGAAGTACAGGAAGCCGACCAGGGCGACGACGCTGAGCAGGTTCACCAGGATCGCGCCGGAGAAGGCGCCTCGGCGGAACAGAGCCATGTCGAGCATCGGGATGTCCGCGCGCAGCTGACGCCGCACGAACAGCACCCCCATCGCGACGCCGAACAGTGCGCCGATCAGAGCCGGCGCCGTCGGCCCGTCGACCGCGAAGCTCTTGATCGCGAAGACCACGGGCACCATGGCCGCCATCGACAGCAGGATGCTGATCGGGTCGATGCGACCGGGGTTCGGGTCGCGGCTCTCCGGCACGAGCAGCGGCGCGGCGATGAGCAGCGGGATGAGCACGGGCACGGCGAGCAGGAACACCGAGCCCCAGGCGAAGTGCTCGAGCAGGAACCCGCCCACGATCGGGCCGAGCGCCGAGCCGGCCGAGAACGCCGCGGCCCAGACGGCGATCGCGAAGCGCCGCTGGTCGCGGTTGCGGAAGATCGAGCGCAGCAGCGACAGTGTCGACGGCATGAGCATGGCCCCGAAGAATCCGAGTAGGGCCCGCGCGGCGATCAGCAGTCCGGCGGTGGGGGCGAACGCGGCCAGCGCCGACACCGCGGCGAACCCGGTGGCACCGATCAGCAGCATCCGGCGACGCCCGAACCGGTCGCCCAGCGCCCCCATGGTGACCAGCAGCCCGGCGAGCACCAGCGGATAGACGTCGATGATCCATAGCTGCTCGGCGCCGCTCGGCGCCAGGGCGAGGGAGATCTCGGGCAGCGCGAAGCTGAGCACCGTGTTGTCGACCGACACGAGCAGCACGGGCAGCATCAGCACGAAGAGCGCCGCCCACCCGCGGCCGCCGGCACGCGGGCCGTCGACGCGGCTGATGTCGATGGATGCCGTGGCAGGCATGATTCCTCCGTTACTAAACCGTCTAGCTGGTACAGTAACAGGAACGCCTGATCGGATGCTGTGCATCCGTGCCCTTCGACCCGAGGAGAAGCCGATGCCCCGCCCTCCCCTGGCGCGCGAGCGCGTGATGGACGCCTACGAGTCGATCCTCATCGACGAGGGCGATCGAGCGGCGACGCTCGACGCGGTCGCCAGAGCGGCCGGCGTCTCGAAGGGCGGGCTGCTCTACCATTTCGCCTCGAAGGACGAGCTCGCCGCAGGGCTCGTGGCACGGCTCGAGGCGCTGACCGACGACGACCTGCTGCGCATGCAGGCGTCCCCCGAAGGGCCCGTCGCCTACTACGTGCGCACCTCGGTCATGGAGGACGATGCTCTCGATCGCGCTCTGATCGCGACCTCGCGACTGGCGCAGGGCGGATCCGTCGTCGCCACCGCCGGCCTGCGCGAGGTGCGGCACCGCTGGGCCGAGGCGATCCGGCCGCACGTGCGCGACGACGCGGCTCTCGACCTCGTCATGCTGCTGAGCGACGGCCTGTACTTCAACAACTCGCTCGCCTTCGACCCCGCCCACCCAGAGGACGCGGACGGGTTCGTGCCGAGCGGCGACGGCCTGGATCGTCTCATCCGCCTGGTGACGCGCCTCACCACGCAGGCTCCGGAGGACCCGAAGCCCGCGTCGTCAGACGACGGACAGCCGCTCAGACCTCGGCGATCTCGATCTGACGGAACAGATCGGCGTCGATGGCCTCGCTGACGTCGACGAGCAGGTCCTCCGACACCGGGGAGTCGAGCGTCAGCACGCTGAGCGCCTGCGCTCCAGCCGCCTGCCGTGCGATCTGCATGCCCGCGATGTTGATGCCGGCCTCGCCGAACTTCTGGCCGTACACGGCGACGATGCCGGGACGGTCGGTGTAGAGCATCACGACGTGGTGCTTCTCGAGGGGCAGCTCGATGGCGTGCTCGTTGATCCCGACGAGCTTCTCGATCTGCTTGGGGCCGGTGAGAGTCCCCGACACCGAGAGCTGAGAGCCGTCCGAGAGCGCGCCGCGCAGTGTGATGACGTTGCGGTACTCCTCGCTCACCTCGTCCTGCAGCAGCCGCACGGCGATCCCGCGCTGCTCCGCGAGCAGCGGCGCGTTCACATACGACACCGTCTCACTGACGATGTTGGTGAACACACCCTTGAGGGCGGCGAGGCGCAGCACGCTGACGTCGTACTCGTTCAGCTCGCCGTGCACCTCGACGTCGAGGCTGGTGAGCGGCGCCTGGGCGAGCGCGGAGAAGATCTGACCGAGCTTCTCGACCAGCGGGATCCCCGGTCGCACGTAGGAGTCGATGGCGCCGCCGGCGACGTTGACCGCATCCGGCACCAGGTCGCCGCCGAGCGCCAGCCGCACGGAACGCGCGACCGAGACGCCCGCCTTCTCCTGTGCCTCCTCGGTGCTCGCCCCGAGGTGCGGCGTGACGACGACGTTCGGGAGGTCGAGCAGGGCGCGGGCGGTTCCCCCCTCCGCGGGCGGCTCGGACGTGAACACGTCGAGCCCGGCACCGGCGATCTCGCCGCCGACGAGCGCCGCGTGCAGCGCCTCTTCGTCGATCAGTCCGCCGCGGGCGACGTTGACGACGTACGCCGTCGGCTTCATGGCCGCGAACTGCTCGGCGCCGATCATGCCCGTGGTTTCCGGAGTCTTCGGCATGTGGATCGTGAGGAAGTCCGCCTCCGCGACGAGCTCCTCCAAAGAGACCAGCTGCACGCCCAGCTGCTGCGCACGCGCGCTGGTGACATACGGGTCGTACGCGACCACGCGCATGTCGAACGCGTTCAGACGCGCGGCGACGAGGGCGCCGATGCGCCCCAGGCCCACGATGCCCACCGTCTTCTCGAACAGCTCCGCGCCGGTGAACGAGCTGCGCTTCCAGGCACCTCCCGACAGCGACGCGTGCGCGGCCGGGATGCGGCGCGCCAGGCTGAGGATGTGACCGACGGTGAGCTCTGCGGCCGAGACGATGTTGGATGTCGGCGCATTGACGACCATCACCCCGGCCGCGGTGGCCGCCTTGATGTCGACGTTGTCGAGACCGACTCCTGCGCGGGCGACGACCTTCAGACGGGGTGCGTGAGACAGCGCCTCGGCGTCGATGCGGGTTGCGGAGCGGACCAGCACGGCGTCGGCGTCGGCGAGGGCCTCGAACAGCGCCTCGCGGTCGGTGCCGTCGACGTCGCGGACGTCGAAGTCGGGGCCGAGAGCCTCGACCGTGGCTGGTGAGAGCACCTCGGCGAGGAGAACGACGGGCTTGGACGCAGACTGGTTCGGCACAGGAATCCTTCGGGGCAGCACGCGGGTGGGAGAGGCCGATGCGCCGCACGCCGTCGGGGCGCGATCGGGACACACTTTACCTCAGCCGGGATACCGCCCCGGACCGTGTGACGCGGCGCGACGCCCACCGGGCGGGACTCGTCAGCCGGTGACCAGGACGTCCCAGTTCAGCACGGTGTATCCGACCAGGCTCAGGCTGAACGCCGCGACGATGCCGAGCCCCGCGAGCAGGATGAGCGCCTGCTCTGCTCCCCCGCGTCGGCGGCCGAATCCGAACGCGAGCACGAACACCAGCACCGGGAACAGCACGGCGAAGAGCATGGTCGCCCAGCCCGTGCCGCTGAGCCCGTCCCGGGCGAGGGTGCTCAGCTGCGCGATCGCATTCCAGACCGCATAGGCGTAGAACAGGCCCGCCACGCCGAGCACCGTGGCGGAGAGCCAACGCGGGGTGTCTTTCGTCTCGGTCATGCGCCCAGCGCTCCCATCGTCACGAAGGGCCACGGGATCAGCAGCACCGCTCCGGCGGCGAGCAGCGCCATCCGCACCCACGTGGGACTGCGCCGGGTGCACACCCAGGTGGTGAGGAACCACAGCGCCGGGGCGCCGACGGCGAGCACGAACCACGGAAGGTACATCGCCTCGCTGACGATCAGCGGCGCCAGAGACCGCAATCGAAGCCCACCGACGATCCAGCCGACCGTGTAGAGCAGGTAGACGCCGCCCAGCACGCCGAGTGCGAGAAGCGCGGCGCTGCCGAGTCCGTCGGGTCCCTCGTCACCGGGCCGCACCCGCTCGTCGGCACCGTCGGGGTGCGCCGCGGTCGGCTCGGACGAGGACGCCGGAGCGGGCGCGTCGGCCGCGTCGTGCGCGACCTGATCACTGCCCTTGCCGACGGCTCGCCACCCCTTCGGCAGGTGGGCGTCGTGACGGTCCTGGTCACCGTCCCAGCTCAGCGCGTCGTCATCCGGATCCGCGTTCACATCCTCAGCGTACTCAGGCCTCGCCGGGTTCGGAGGCGATGTGCCCTTTCTCAGCCGGCGCGCCCAGCTGCCCGCTGACGCGGCGCATCGCCTGCTCCGCGTCATCCACCGTGATCAGGGAGTTGCCGCCGACGATGTGCAGGCCGTAGGAGTCCTCGAGCGCGACGAGGGTCATGGCGAGAGTGGGCAGATCGAGCGTGGGCACGAACACCCCGAGGTCGAGGCCACGCTGCAGGACGCCGGTGTAGGTGGCGAGCTGGCGGCGGTACATCCGCTCCACCATCTCGTCGTGCAGCGCTGAGGTGCCCGCGAGGATGTCGAACTCGTACAGCAGCCGCATGAGCGCGTCGTCCGGTCCGTCGGGAAGGCCGGCTCGAATCGCGACCGCCAGTTGGTCGCGGGGGTCGTCGAGCGAGGCGATGAGATCGTCACGAGCGTCGCAGAACCGCTCCACGCCGGCGCGGTGCGCTTCGACCAGCAGCTCGTCGAGATCGGAGTAGTAGTACAGGATGGCGCCGCGCGTGAGTCCCGCGCGCTGCGCCACGTCGGTCAGGGAGATGGAGCGCAGCCCGCGCTCGGACACGGCCGACAGCGCCGCCTCCACCAGATCGGCCCGCCGTGCATCCTGCCGCTTCGGTCTCACCATTCCTTGACACTACCGCGAAGGAATGCCACACTCGATCCATTCTTTGACGTTGGTGTCAAAAAACATTCGAGGAAGAACACATGACAGACCTGCTGCTGACCGACGCCGTCGTGCGCACCTTCGATCCAGTGCAGCCCTGGGCCGAGGCGATCGGCATCACCGACGGCCGGATCAGCTACGTCGGATCTGCCGCGGACGCGCCCCGCGCCAAAGAGACCCGCGCACTGCGTGGCGGCCTCGTCACCCCCGGCATCATCGACAGCCACAATCATCTGCTGCTCGGCTTCGACGAGGACGCCGTCAGCCTCGAGGGTGCCGAGACGCTCGACGAAGTGCGCCGCCGCCTCGCCGCCCTCGCCGACGCGCGCCCCGACCTGGACTGGATCTGCGGCGAGAACGCGGTGTACTCGATCGTCAGCGATCGCCGGCCCGACGCCGCCGATCTCACCGGGGTCACCGACCGTCCCGTGTTCGTCACGACGTACGACCAGCACTCGGTGTGGCTCAACGACGCGGCGCTGCGGGTGCTCGGCATCGCCGACGGCGGCACCGTCGCGTGGGGCGTTCCGGAACGGGATCGCGAGGGCCGCGCCACCGGCTGGATCACAGACTTCTACACCAGCGCGATGACCACGGCAGGGCTCGCCGCGATCCGCCGCGACATCCCGCTGTACTCTCCCGAGCGCCGGTACCGGCGGATGCTGTCCAGCCTGCGCATGGCGACAGCGGCCGGGATCACCACCGCCGTCGAACCTCAGGTGCCGCTCGCGGAGATGGAGCTGCTGCTGCGTGCGCGGGATGAAGGCCGGCTCAGCTCTCGCGTGATCGCCGCACTGTTCCACCCCATCGACGCCGATGCGGCGTTCCGTTCGCGCCTCCGCGAGGCGGTCGACTCCGCCCCCGAAGATCGGCGGCTGCGGTTCGGCCCGCTGAAGCTGTACGCCGACGACGTCATCGAGCCGCACACCGCGTGGATGCTCGACGACTATGCGAACAGGCCAGGACACCGCGGCCACCCCAGCGCGGCCGTGGGAGAGCTGACCCGCATCGTCACGGAGCTCGACGCGATGGGCTTCCAGACGCACACGCATGCGACCGGCGACGGCGGCGTCCGTCTGGCGCTCGACGCGATCGAGCACGCCGCGCGCGTCAACGGCACCCGCGACCGCAGGCACGGGATCGTGCATGTGGAGTGTCTCGACCCGGCCGACCTGCCGCGCTTCGCCCGACTCGGGGTGACCGCCGCCATGCAGCCCAGGCACTGCTCCCCCGATCTCGTCGCCGGCACCTGGATGCAGAACGTCGGCGAGCAGCGATGGGATCGCGCGTGGCGCATCCGCTCGCTGATGGCATCCGGCGCGCACGTCGCGCTGTCCAGCGACTGGCAGGTCGGTGAGATGGATCCGCTGGTCGGGTTCTACTCCGCGCTCACCCGCGCCGGTCTCGACGGCACGGAAGCGTGGACACCCGCCGAGCGCATCGGCCTCGACGACGCGATCCGCGGCTACACCCGCGAAGGCGCGTGGGCCTGGCATGCCGAGGACGCGTTCGGCGTGCTCCGCGTCGGCGCCGCCGCCGATCTCGTCGCATGGAGCGACAACCTCTACGACCACGAGTCGGATCCTGCCGCCCTGCTCGACCAGCGCGCCGACCTGACCGTGGTCGCAGGCGAGGTCGTGCACGATGCCGACCGCGCACCGGCGGCATCCTCAGTACTTCACCTCGCTCTGTCCCATCCCGGCGAGAACTCGCCGCACTGCTCCGCCGACGCCGTCGGAGAGAGGATCCACTGATGCCCACCATGCCCGTCTCCCCTTCTGAGGCGAACGCCACCGCGCCCACCCTGCGGCGGTCGCTGTCGCTGTCCCAGATCGTCTTCCTCGGTCTGGCGTACATGGCCCCCATGGCCGTCTTCGACACCTTCGGAATCGTCGCCGAGGTGTCGGAGGGCCATGTCCCGCTCTCCTACCTGCTGATCTTCGTCGCGGTGGCGATCACGGCATGGGCGTACACCCGCATGGTGCGGGTCTATCCGCGCGCCGGCTCGGCGTACACGTACACCCGGGAGTCGATCAACCCGCATGTCGGGTTCGTGGTCGGCTGGGCGGCCACGCTGGACTATCTGCTGCTGCCCATGATCAACGCCCTGCTGTCGTCGATCTACATGACGGTCGCGTTTCCCGACGTCCCGGCATGGGTATGGATCATCGGCACCATCGTGATCTGCACCGGCATCAATCTCGCCGGTGTCCGTCTCGCCGCTCGGGTGAACACGGCCCTGGTCGTCATCCAGATCGTCACCGCCGTCGCCTTCGTCGTGCTCACCGTGAAGAACATCGCCGTGGGCGCGAACGGCGCCGAGTTCTCGTTCGCCCCCTTCCTAGCCGCATCCGAGCAGTTCAGCGGCGTCGCCTCCGGCGCCGCCATCCTGGCCCTGTCCTTCCTCGGCTTCGACGCCGTGACGACGATGTCGGAGGAGGCGCGCAACCCGCGTCGTGACATCCCGCGCGCGATCTTCCTCATCGTGGCGGCGGCGGGCGTGTTCTTCGTCTCGGTCACTTACGTCATGCAGGTGCTGTTCCCCGACGTCAGCCTCGTCGGCGACATCGTCGGCGCCTCGCCCGAGATGGCGAAGTACATCGGCGGCGCACTGTTCCAGGCGCTGTTCATCGGCGGATACATGGTCGCAGTGCTCGGCTGCGGCATCACGCAGCAGATGTCCGCCGCCCGGCTTCTCTACGCCATGGGCCGCGACGAGGTGCTCCCCCGCAGGGTGTTCGCGCGGTTGAACGGCAGGGGCGTCCCCTCGGCGAACCTGATCATCATCGGTCTGCTCGCCGCCACCGCGGTGTTCCTCGACCTGTTCCAGGCCGCCTCGCTGATCAACTTCGGCGCCTTCGTCGCGTTCACGTTCGTGAACCTCTCGGTGATCGCCACCTGGCTGCGGTTCCGACGGGACCGCGGGGCGAAGAGCGTCATCGGCTGGGTCGTCGTGCCCGCGATCGGCGCCCTGATCAACGTGATGCTCTGGTTCAGTCTCGAACCGAGCGCCATGTTGATCGGCGCGATCTGGACCGCCGTCGGCGTCGCCTATCTGCTGTGGCGCACGCGCCTGTTCCGCGCCGCGCCGCCCGTGCTCACGGGGCCGCTCGACGTCGAGCGCGAGGAGCGCATCGGCGTGTGACTCACTCGGGGGGTGGTGCCGCCCTGTTCCGCTGGGCGCAGGGCGGCACCACGTCGGAGCCCTCCGGCGAAGGGGTGCGGCGCCCGGCACCGCGCCCCTTCGGCATCCGTCGCGGCCGCCGCTCAGATCCCCGCGGCCGTGAGGACGGCCACCGGCTCCGATCGCAGGGCGGCGGGCACAGCGACGATCCGCGTCCCGGATGCCGCGCGCTCGATGTCGGCGGCCGAGCCGTCCGTCCAGCGAACGTCGGCGTCGCCGAACTCCGCAGGCAGTACTGCCTCGCCGCATGCCGGATCCAGCAGGTGCAGATGCACCCCTTCGCTCGACCGGGTGTAGCGGCGGGGCGCGCCGGTCGCCTCGCCGAAGCGCAGCCATGGCCGCGTTCCATAGATCGCGCTGCCGTTGGAACGCAGCCAGTCGCCGAGTTCGCGCATGGCGGCGCGCTGCAGCTCCGGGATCGACCCGTCGGCCGCAGGGCCGACGTTGATGAGCAGGTTGCCGTTCTTGGAGACGACGTCGACGAGCATCCGGATGAGCTCGGTCCCTGACAGCGAGTGCCGCTCGTCCTCGGCCTGGTTGTAGCCGAACGAGTAGCCGAGGCCGCGCGTCGACTCCCACGGCTCGTCGAGGATGCCGGGGATGTGCGTATACTCCCGGGTCAGGAAGCCGTGATACGGCACGCCCCACCGGTCGTTCACGACGCCGTCGGGCACCGCGTCGAAGTAACGGGTCAGCAGGGCGGCGACCGCGTACTCGTCGCGGCCCTTGCCGCCGTCCGGCCACTCGATGTCGTTCCACAGCACGTCGGGCGAGAAGCGCTGCACGAGTTCGTCGAGCTGCGCCGCCGAGTAGCGCGCGAAGTGCGCGTCGTTGCGGCGATACCGGAAGAGGTCCGTGTCGGACTCGATCGGCGGGAAGTCGCTGACGTGCCAGTCCAGGGCGCCGGAGTAGTACACCCCGAAGCGCGCACCGGCGCGGCGGGTGGCGTCGTGGAACTCCCCGATCAGATCCCGCCGCGGCCCGCGGGCCACCGCGTTGAACCCGGTGGTCGCCGTGTTCCACAGGCAGAAGCCCTCGTGGTGCTTCGTGGTGGGCACGATGTATCTGGCGCCCGCCCCGACGAGTTCGCCCACGAAGGCGTCCGCGTCGAAGGAGGATGCATCCCAGAGGTCGGCGAGGTCCTCGTACGAGGTGCCCGGTCCGTACCGCTCCTGGTGCCGCGCCCAGGTCGGGCTGCCGGGGATGCGCACGGTGTTGCCGTACCACTCGGCGTACTGGTGCCACGCGTAGGCATCCTCCGTCGGGATGTTCACGCCCTCGCCGTGCTGCACGGCCCACGCCGGCACGGAGTACAGACCCCAGTGCACGAAGAAGCCGAGCTTGGCGTCGCGGTACCATTCCGGCACCTGCTGCGCCGGGTACGACGGCGCGTCGGCGCCGAGGTCCGGGCCCGTACGCGTCTCGAAGTTCATCATGCCGATGCCTCCGCGCGGCGGCTCACGTGCGCTCTGAGTGGGGGGACACCGGTGGTGTCGAATGGGAACACGCCGGGCGCGAGCCGGTGGTGGCCGAGGCGCAGCAGGTCCTGATCGACGCCGCCCGGCGTCAGGGCGAGCGTCCAGTCCGCCGCCAGCTGGTAGAGCTCCGGCTCGAGGTAGCCGATCTTCACGACGACGATGTCGGCGGCCTCAGGGTCGAGACCCAGCATCCGGAAGTCATCGAGGTGGTGGAAGGGCTTGCGCCGCTCGGTGATGATGGCGTGCAGTCCGCCGACGGCGATCACGGCCTGCGCACCTGCGCTCGGGTCGCCGTCGGTGATCGAGAACACCTCGCCGGTGATCTCGACCGCCCCGTGCGGACCGTCGTCGACGCGCGCCCCGGCGGTGAGCGTGACGGTCGCGCCGACTCCCGCCGCGCGCGCCGCCGCGACCGCCTCGGCGTCGAAGATCGACGCGACGAGCGTGGTGCGGCTGCCGTCGACGAGCTCCGGACGAGCGAGCAGCTGCGCGAGGGTCCAGGTGACATCCCCCGCGCCGCCGGCAGTCGGGTTGTCCCCCGAGTCGGAGATCACGTACGGGCGCGCGGCGCCGGGCGCCAGCGCGTTCTGCAGTGCGCCGTCGAGATCTGCCGTGGGGGCGACGAAGGGGAACTCCTCGCGCGCCACCCAGAACATCCGGGCGATACGCTCCGCCTCCTGGGCGATGAGGGCCTCGTCGTCGCCCATCACCACGACATACGCCTGGCAGCGCGGTTCGTCGGCCCAGGCGTAGCCGATCCACACCGACGCGTCGACGACGCCCTCCCTCTGCTCGATCCCGGGCAGCTCGGCGTAGATGCCCTGCGCGGGCTGGAGCCGGGTCGAGGTCTTCTCGCCCGGCAGCAGCACCGGCACCGGCACCCAGGCCTTGAAGGGCCGACGACGCACAGGGTCCGTTCCGTGCGCACCGCGCAGGCGGGCGAGCAGGTTCCACACCGCCCGCTCCTTGGTGTTCAGCCAGTCCTCGTGCGGTGCCATCCGGTAGCAGGTGAGCAGGTCGACCTCGTCGCGCAGCACCTCGGAGACGTTGCCGTGCAGGTCCATCGACGTGGAGACGAGCGTGTCGGGGCCGAGTTCCGCCCGCACCGCGGCGGCGAGATCGCCCTCCGCATCCTGCATGCCGATCACGCTCATCGCGCCGTGGATGTCGAAGAAGAACCCGTCGAAGGGGCCCTGCTCGCGGATGGCGTCGACGATCGCCTGCTTCATGCGACGGTACGTCTCGGGCGCGACGGCGCCGCCCGGCAGGGAGCGTCCGTGATACAGCGGCACCCACTCGGCGGCGTCCCGCAGTTCGCGGCCGGCATCCAGGAACGGGTAGTAGCCGATCAGATCGGCGCCCGTGCGGATCGTGAACGCCTCGTCGCCCGAGACGTGCGGGGAGAACGTGCTGGATTCGATGGAGATGCCGGCGATGCCGATGCGCGGCCGGGCGAGGCCGCCCTCGGTGAGCGGGGGCAACGGCCCCATCCAGATCTCGCTGGCTTCGGCTCGTGTGGTCACGGTCGCTCCTTTCGGGGATGGTCAGGAAGTGGGCACCAGTGCGGCGCTGCGTGCCGTCTCGATGGCTCCGAGCGCGACGGCGTCGCCGCCGAGCCGGGCGGGGACGATCTGGAGCGGGATGCCGGAGACCGGAGCATCCGTGCGCAGCG
The DNA here is from genome assembly GCF_042723855.1 of Microbacterium sp. NPDC058345. Classification (NCBI taxonomy): domain Bacteria; kingdom Bacillati; phylum Actinomycetota; class Actinomycetes; order Micrococcales; family Microbacteriaceae; genus Microbacterium; species Microbacterium sp. NPDC058345. Next base: position 148,822 of record NZ_JBHXIG010000002.1, on the reverse strand, counting down.
CGTCGTCGATGCCGGGTACGAGCAGGTCCCAGGCCTCGGCGACGCCGCCGCCGACGATCGCGAGGGGCAGGTCGAGCAGCGTCGCCGCGCTCGCGCAGGCCAGTCCGAGGGCGTGACCCGCGCGGCGGAACACGGCGGCCGCGTCGGCGTCGCCCTGTCGGGCGCGCTCGGCGATCTCCCGCGCTCCGCCGACGTGCTCGCCGCTGCGCTCGGCGTAGCGCCGTCCGATGGAGGTGCCGGATGCGAGCGTCTCCAGGTGTCCGGTCTGACCGCAGGTGCAGACGATGTCGCTGTATCCGGGTGTATGGCCGATCTCGCCGGCCGCCCCGTGCGGCCCGCGGCGCAGTTCGCCGTCGATGATCACGGCTCCCCCGACGCCGGTGCCGAGCATGACCCCGAGCACGTCGTCGCGAATGCCGGCGGCCGCGGCCTCTCCGAGAAGGAACGCGTTCACGTCGTTCTCGATGCCCACCGGCACGCCGAGGCTCTCGGCCAGCTCGCGCGAGAGGGGAAAGCCCGTCCAGCCGACGAACGTGGCGGATGCCGCGCGGATCGTGCCCGTCTCGTGATCGATGACGCCTGCCGCGCCGACACCGGCGGCCCGGATCTCGGCCCCGGCCGAGCTCGCCAGCTCGTGCACGAGTGAGGCGGCCGCGTCGGCCATCGCGGCGCCGCCCGATCGCACCGGCGCAGGGATGCTTCCGCGGGCGAGGACGCCGCCGCCGTCGTCGACGATCAGGGCGGAGATCTTCGTGCCGCCGATGTCGATCCCGGCGAAGGCCGGGACCGGCATCGGCTGCGGTTCAGGTCGCGTCAGCACGGAATCAGCGCCCACCGAGTCCGGCCATCGCGATGCCCTTGACCAGATGCTTCTGCAGCGCGATCACGAGGATCGTGGTCGGGATCATCGAGATGATCGCCGCCGCCATCTGCAGGTCCCACCGGGTGCCCGTGAGACCCGCGAAGCTCGCAAGGCCGACCGGAAGCGTCCCGTGCGCGTTGTAGTCGACGGTCACGATCAGCGGCCAGAGGTAGCTGTTCCAGAACGAGAGGAAGGTGAACACTGCGAGGACGGCGACCGCCGACTTCGACAGCGGCAGGATGATCTGCAGGAACGATCGGATCGGACCGGCGCCGTCCACGCGCGCCGCCTCCTCGAGCTCATAGGGGATGCCGCGGAAGAACTGGCGCATGAGGAAGGTCCCGAACGCCCCGAACGCGAACGGCAGGATGAGCGCCTGGTAGGTGTCGACCCAGTCGAACCACTGCATGACCTGGAACATGGGGATCACGAGCACCTCGGCGGGCACCATCAGCGTCGCGAGGAAGAGCACGAAGACGGCGTCCCTGCCCTTCCAGCGCAGGCGCCCGAACGCGTAGCCGGCGGTGGTCGACACGATGAGGACGACGAGGGTGCCGCCGATGGCGACGATGAACGAGTTGCCGATGTAGGTGAGGAACGGTCCGTACGCGAAGACATCGACGAAGTTGCTCCAGCGGATCTCGGAGCCGACCAGCGTCGGCGGCATCGAGAACATCTCGGAGTTCGGCTTGAGCGCCGAGAAGAACGCGTACACGAGCGGCGCGATGAAGATCAGCGCGGCGACGTAGATCGAGACATGCGCGAGGATCAGGCGCAGCCGGGCGCCGGGAGTCGTCGACGCGCCTCGCACGCGCTCACGCTCGCGTTCAGGCGTGGTCTCGGTCGGCCGGACGAGGGTCTCAGTGCTCATAGTGCACCCACTTCTTCTGTGCGGCGAACTGGATGCCGGTGATCGCGATGATGATCGCGAACAGGATCCAGGCGGCTGCCGCGGCCAGACCGAGATCGCCGAAGGTGAATCCCTGCTCCCAGATGTACATCACGAGCGGCTTGGTGGCGTTGCCCGGGCCGCCGCCGGTGAGCATCTGCGGCTGCACGAAGACCTGCAGCGACGTGATCATCGTCATGATCGTCGCGAAGAAGATCGAGGGCGAGATCATCGGGATGACGATGCTCCACACCCGCCGGAAACCCTGGGCGCCATCGATGCTGGCCGCCTCGAGCACGCTCTCCGGCAGCTGCTCGAGTGCCGCGGAGAAGATGAGCATGTTGTAGCCGAGCCCCTGCCAGACGCTCATCACGACGACCATGATCATCGCCCATGAGGGGTCGGCGAGGAAGTTCGGCAGCTCGATCCCGAACCAGGTGACGGAGAGCCCGTTGAAGAGGCCCTGCGGCTGCAGCATCATCTTCCACACCAGCACGTTGGCCACCATGGGGGTCACCACCGGGATGAAGAAGAGCACGCGCAGGGCGCCGCGTCCGCGGATGCGGGAACCGAGTCCGAGGGCGAGCACGAGCGAGAGAGCGACGCTCAACGGCACATACAGCAGCGTGTACACCGCCGAGTTGCGCAACGCGGGCCAGAAGTCCGGGCTGCCGGTGAACAGCTTGATGTAGTTGTCCACCCCGTTGAAGGTGCGTTCGCCGAAGGTCGGCCAGTCGAAGACGCTCATCACGATCGAAAGCCCCACCGGGACGATCGTGAACACGGCGAGGCCCACCAGGGCCGGGCTTGCGAAACCCAGCGCCTGGCGGCCCTCGACCTTTGCGAGCGATCCCCGACGTCTCGTCGTGATCGTCATCTCGTAGTCTTTCTCTGCTGCTGTGCGGACGGGATCCGGCTCACTCGCCGAACTGCGCCTGCGCGTTCGAGAGCAGCTCCTGCATCGTCATCTGGCCGTTGTAGACGCTGACGAGGTTGGGCTGGATGTAGCTGTCGAGCTTCTGCCAGTTCTCGGTCATGTACAGCGGCACGGTGTCGCCGAACGCGGCCTCGAACACGGACTGCACCTGCTCGCGGTGCTGCTCGTCGATCGATTCGAAGTACAGCGGCTGCGAGGACGTGCGAGCCGGGTACGAGCGGCCGGACGAGGCGATGTAGTCCTGCGCGTCGGCGCTGAGCAGCGAGCCGAGCACCTTCAGCGCGGCCTCGGGGTTCTCGCAGTTCGCCGAGATCCCGTAGCCGGAGCCGAGGATGGGGCCGGGGTTGCCGTCGACGCCGGCGGGCAGGGGCACCATGCCGGCGGCGAAACCGGATTCGTTGTTCAGGTAGCTGACCGCGTTCCAGGTGCCGTCGACGGCCATGGCCGCGTTCCCGCCCGTGTACTGGTTCTCGCCCCAGCCGGTGTCGGATGCCGAGGCCACCGGTGCCGCGACCTTCTTGTCGGTGACCAGACCCGCGTACCAGGAGGCCGCCTCGACGAAGTCCTCGTCATCGATGTGCAGCGCGCCCTTCTCGGAGGCCGGCTGCTTCGACGAGTACGCGATCGGCATCGACATCCACTGGTAGCCGCCCATGCCGATGCCGAAGCCGTACTTGCCGTCCTTGGTGGCGTCGGCGGCGATGGTGTCGAAGTCGTCGAAGGTCCAGCCGATCTCCGGCGTTGCGGCGCCGGCGTGGCTGAGCATGTCCTGGTTGTAGTAGACGAGCATGGTCGCCACGTCGAACGGCACGCCGTACAGCTTGCCTTCGAAGCTCAGGATCCCGTCGGCGCTCGGATTGAACTCGGACCAGTCGATTCCCGCGGTCTTGAGGTCGGCATCGCTGAGCTCACGGAATCCGGCCGTGTACCCACCCAGCTGCGCGCCGCTCATGCCGGTGATGCAGGCCATGTTGCCGCTGGCCATGTTGGTCGTGAGCTTGGTGAAGAAGTCGCTCCAGGGCGACGTCTGCAGCTTGATCTTGATGTCGGGGTTCTGCTCCTGCGCGATCGCGATCTGCGCCTCGAGAGCCTCGGTGTCGGACTCACTGCCGGCCCACATGTCGACGACGATCGTGTCATCCGAAGCGCCGGATCCCCCGGATCCGCCGCTCGCGCATCCGGTCATCGCGACAGCGACGCCCGCTACGGCGACAACCGCGCCCACCCGCATCTTCTTCATTGAATGTCTCCTTGCGAAAGTGTTCCTGGTTCGGTTATTTCGGCCTTCGAAACAACCTGGTAGTGTCCTGCAGGAAGATACGGTGTCATGATTCGGACGCCAGCGCAACATGAACATCCGATGTCTTCGCCAACATCCCACGATCGCCACCTGAGCGCAGAGACGAGCAGAATGTCCCCCGCAGCATCCGATGACACCCGGATCATCCTCGATCTGATCGCCAGCGGCCGAGCCCGTTCGCGTTCGCAGCTGGCCGCGCAACTCGGGCTGGCCGCATCCACGGTCGGGCTGCGCGTCGAGGCCCTCCTCGACGCCGGGCTGATCGAGGAGGCCGGCGAGGGCAGCTCGCGCGGCGGGCGTCGGCCCCGGATGCTGCGGGTCGCCGAGGACGGCGGGATCATCCTCACGGCGGACCTCGGCGGCGGGCACGCGAGAATCGGCCGGCACGGGCTGTCCGGCGCGATCCAGCGGGTCAACACGATCCCGATCGACCTCACGCAGGGGCCGGAGGCGACACTCGCCGCGGTCGGGGATGCCATGGAGGCGATGATCACCGGCTCGGCCGTCCGGGCCGTCGCCGTCGGCCTTCCCGGGCCCGTGCACGTGGAGACGGGCAGCGTCGACCAGCCCTCGCGGATGCCGGGGTGGTCGGGCTTCCGCGTCGGGGAGCACCTCGGTGCGCGCTTCGGCGGCATCCATGTCGCCGTGGACAACGACGCGAACCTCGCGGCCCTCGGCGAGCACGGCGCGCAGTTCGGCGCGACTCACCACAGCATCACGGTCAAAGCCGGCACGGCGATCGGCAGCGGCGTCATCGTCGACGGCAGCGTGCACCGGGGCGCAACCGGCGCCGCCGGCGACATCACCCACACGCGCATCGACGGGAGCGGCGACATCCCCTGCTCCTGCGGGAACACCGGCTGCCTCGAGACCGTCGCCAGTGGCGCCAGCCTCGTGCGGCAGATACGCGAGCGCGGCCGCGATGACGTCACCAGCACCGATCAGGTGCTGGCTCTGGCCCGCGACGCCGACCCGATCGCGACGACTCTGGTGCGCACCGCGGGTACCCACCTGGGCCAGGCGCTGTCCGGCGTGGTCAACTTCTTCAATCCGCACGCCGTGTTCCTCACCGGCAGCATGAGCGCCTCCGAGCCGTTCCTGGCCGCGGTGCGCAGCCGCGTCTACGAGGCGTGCCACCCGCTCGTGACGCAGCGCCTGCGCATCGAGGCCGCGCGCGCCGGTGCCGACGCGATCATCCTGGGCGCCGCGCGACTCGCCATGGACGGACTCGAGCTGCCCGAGACGGTCGGGAACTGAACCGACCGGCTCCTCCGATGGAGCCGTGCGCTGCGATGCTGAGGTTGCTCGTCACTCCCCCGTGAGGGTCAGCTCGATCACGGGCACCAGCACGTCGGGGCGTCGCACCGGCAGGTGCACGGTCAGAGTGCCCTCAACCTCGCCCGCAGGCGTCATGTGCGATGCCTGCTGGTCGGGATCGGTCACGCTGGTACGCAGCCAGGAACCGTCGTTCAGCAGCCGCGCGAAGCGGACGCGACCCGCGAGGCCGGGAAGGTGCAAAAACCCGAGCGGCCACGAGAACAGGTGCAGGTACAGCCGGTCGCCACGGCGCGTGTAGACGCCCTCTCGCGGCGGCGGGAACGCGGCATGGCCTGCGCCGATGATCGCATCTCGGTGCAGGCGCATCCACCCGCCGATCTCATCGAGAGTGCGCTCGTCGCGCGGGGCGAGTGCTCCCCGGCCGTCCGGGCCGACGTTCAGGAGCATGTTGCCGTCCATCGAGACCGAGTCGGCAAGCATCTGCACGAGCAGGGTCGGCGACTTCTGGTCCATGTTGTCGCGGTGGTAGCCCCACGATCCGTTCAGCGTCTGGCAGGCCTCCCAGATCTCGGGCTTCCCGTCCTTCATGAGCGGAGACGTCGGCTGGTACTGCTCGGGGGTGACGAAGTCGGCGGGGATGCCGAGCCGGTCGTTCACCAGCATCTCCGGCTGCAGCTCGCGGCACAGCGCCAGCAGCGCCTCCGCGTCCCAGGCGTCCGGGCCCTTGCCCGCCCAGCCGTCGCGCTCCTCGGGATAGGTGAAGTCGAAGAACAGGTAGTCGATCTGCCCGTACTGGGTGAGCAGCTCCTGCACCTGACCGTGCAGGTACTCGCGATACCGGGCCATGTCGCGACCCTCGTTGAGCGCGCGGGCGTCTGCGTCGTCGCGGCGGGGATGGTTCCAGTCGACCGTGAAGTCGGGATGGTGCCAGTCGATCAGCGAGTGATACAGGCCGACCTTGAGCCCTTCCGCGCGTAGGGCGTCGACGTATTCGCGCACCAGGTCGCGCCCGCAGGCGGTGACCGACGTGAAGTCGGTGAGCGCGCTGTCCCAGAGGCAGAAGCCGTCGTGGTGCTTCGTCGTGAGCACGACGTAGCCCATCCCGGTCTCCTTCGCCCGGCGGGCGAGCGCCGCCGCGTCGAAGCGATCAGGGTCGAAGTTCTCGAAGTACGGACGGTAATCAGCCTCCGTCAGCCGCTCGTAACTCTGCACCCATTCGTGGCGCGCCGCCACGCTGTAGATGCCGAAATGCACGAACATCCCGAATCGGGCCTCATCGAACCACGCCTGTCGCATGACCCCCATCCTGGCATAGACATCCGATGTCTCGCACATCGAAGAGGTCTCAGACGCAGAGAAGGGCGCCCCGCCGCGTGCGGAGCGCCCTTCGTCGTGCAACGATCGCGGTCAGCGTGCGGCGCTGCCCTCGACGTAGTCCTCATCCTGCGCCTTCCACGCGAACAGGGAGCGCAGTTCCTTGCCGGTGGTCTCGATCGGGTGTCCCTGCTCCTTCTCGCGAAGCGAGAGGAACTCCTGGGCGCCGTTGTCCTGGTCGTCGATGAAGCGCTTCGCGAACGCGCCCGACTGGATGTCGCCGAGCACCGCCTGCATCCGCTCCTTCACCCCGGCGTCGATGACGCGCGGGCCCGAGACGTAGTCGCCGAATTCCGCAGTGTCGGAGATCGACCAGCGCTGCTTGGCGATGCCGCCCTCCCACATGAGGTCGACGATCAGCTTGAGCTCGTGCAGCACCTCGAAGTAGGCGATCTGCGGCTGGTAGCCCGCCTCGACGAGCGTCTCGAAGCCGGCCTGCACGAGGTGGCTCATGCCACCGCAGAGCACGGCCTGCTCACCGAACAGATCGGTCTCGGTCTCCTCGGTGAAGGTCGTCTTGATGACGCCCGCACGGGTGCCGCCGATCGCCTTCGCGTACGAGAGGGCGAGATCCCAGGCGCCGCCCGAGGCGTCGCGCTCGACGGCGATGATGTCCGGGATGCCGCGGCCGGCGACGAACTCGCGGCGAACGGTGTGCCCGGGAGCCTTCGGGGCGATGAGGATGACATCGACCCCCTCCGGTGCATCGATGTAGCCGAAGCGGATGTTGAAGCCGTGTGCGAACGCCAGCGCCTTGCCCGCGGTCAGCTTGTCCTTGATGGACTCGTTGTAGATCGTGCGCTGGTGCTGGTCGGGCGCGAGGATCATGATGACGTCGGCCCACTCGGCCGCATCCGCGACCGTCTTGACCGGGAAGCCGGCCTCCTCGGCCTTCGCGATCGACTTCGAGCCCTCCTTGAGGGCGATGGCGACCTCGACGCCGGAGTCGCGCAGGTTCATGGCGTGTGCGTGCCCCTGCGAGCCGTAGCCGACGATCGCGACCTTCTTGCCCTGGATGATCGAGAGGTCGGCGTCGTCGTCGTAGAAGATCTCGGTGCTCACTGTGTGTTTCTCCTTGATAGTGGTTCTGGTATGCGTTCAGCCGCGCAGCACGCGCTCGGTGATGCTCTTGCCGCCGCGGCCGATCGCGAGCAGGCCCGACTGGGCGAGCTCCTTGATGCCGAACGGCTCGAGTGCGCGCAGCAGCGCGTCGACCTTGCCCTTGTCGCCGGTGACCTCGATCACCAGCGCATCGGGCGCGTAGTCCACGACCGCCGCGCGGAACAGGTTCACGACCTCGATCACATTCGAGCGGGTGTTGTTGTCGGTGCGCACCTTGATGAGCATGTGATCGCGCTGCACCGACGTCGACTGCTCGAGCTCGACGATCTTGATGACATTGACCAGCTTGTTCAGCTGCTTGGTGACCTGCTCGAGGGGCAGCTCCTCGACGTCCACGACGACGGTGATCCGCGAGATGCCGGGCACCTCGGTCACGCCGACGGCCAGGGAGTCGATGTTGAAGCCTCGGCGGGCGAACAGGCCCGCGACGCGGGTCAGGATGCCGGGGGTGTCCTCGACCAGCAGGCTCAGCACGTGCGTGGACATGGCTCAATCCTCCTGATCGAAGGCCGGCGCGTGTTCCCGCGCGTACTGGACATAGCTGTTGCTGACTCCCTGCGGCACCATCGGCCACACCATGGCGTCGGCGCTCACGACGAAGTCGATCACCACGGGGCGGTCGTTGGTCTCGAGCGCGGTCCGGATCGCCGCGTCGACGTCATCCGCGGTCTCCACGCGCAGCGCCAGGCATCCGTAGGCCTCGGCGAGCTTGACGAAGTCGGGGATGCGCACGGTGCCGTGGCCGGTGTTGAGATCGGTGTTGGAGTGACGTCCGTCGTAGAAGAGGGTCTGCCACTGTCGCACCATGCCCAGCGAGGAGTTGTTGATGATCGCGACCTTGATCGGGATGTTGTTGATGACGCAGGTGGCGAGCTCCTGGTTGGTCATCTGGAAGCATCCGTCGCCGTCGATGGCCCACACGACGCGGCCCGGCTCCGCCACTTTCGCCCCCATCGCCGCCGGCACCGAGTATCCCATCGTGCCCGCTCCCCCGGAGTTCAGCCAGGAGTTGGGTCGCTCGTACTTGATGAACTGGGCTGCCCACATCTGGTGCTGGCCGACGCCGGCGGCGTACACGGCGTCGGGGCCGGTGAGCTCGCCGATGCGCTGGATCACGTACTGCGGCGCGAGCAGGCCGTCCTCGGTGGGCGCGTAGCCGAGCGGGAACTCCGCGCGCAGGCCGTCGAGATAGGACCACCACTCCTCGGTGTCCGGTCCTCCCCCGGCGACCACGCCGCGGTAGGCGGTGTCGAGGTCGACGAGCACATCGCGCACATCGCCCACGATCGGCACGTCCGCGGTGCGGATCTTGGAGATCTCGGCCGGGTCGATGTCGACGTGCACGACCTTCGCGTTCGGGGCGAACAGCGACGCCTTGCCGGTGACTCGATCGTCGAAGCGCGCGCCCAGCGACACGATCAGATCGGCTTCCTGCAGGGCCAGGACGGCGGGGACCGTGCCGTGCATGCCCGGCATGCCGAGGTGCTGCGGGTGCGAGTCGGGGAACGCCCCTCGGGCCATCAGCGTGGTCACCACCGGGGCTCCGGTGGACTCCGCGAGTGTGCGCAGCTCGGCGGCCGCCCTGCCGCGGATGACTCCGCCGCCGACGTACAGCACTGGCTTGCGCGACTCGGCGAGCAGGTTCGCCGCCGCCTGAATTTGCTTGCCGTGCGCCTTCGTCACCGGACGATAACCCGGCAGGTCGATCTTCGGCGGCCAGACGAACGGCGCGACATCCTGCTGGGCGTCCTTGGTGATGTCCACGAGCACGGGGCCGGGGCGGCCGGTCGAGGCGATCTCGAAGGCCGCGGCGATGGCACCCGGGATGTCGGCGGCATCCTTCACCAGGAAGGAGTGCTTGGTGATCGGCATGGTGATGCCGACGATGTCGGCCTCCTGGAAGGCATCCGTCCCCATCAGGGTCGAGAAGACCTGCCCCGTGATCGCCACCAGCGGGACGGAGTCCATGTAAGCGTCGGCGATCGCGGTGACGAGGTTGGTCGCGCCCGGTCCCGAGGTCGCGATGCAGACGCCGACCCTGCCGGATGCCGCGGCATAGCCCTCGGCCGCGTGGCCGGCACCCTGCTCGTGACGCACGAGGATGTGCCGCAGGCCCGACGCGTCCAGAAGCGGGTCGTAGACGGGCATGATCGCCCCGCCCGGCAGCCCGAACACGTCGGTCACGCCGAGGTTCTCGAGCGATCGGACGACGGCCTCCGCCCCCGAGATCTCCGGAGCGGCAGCAGGTCGTGCGGGTGGCCGCGGCACGGCCGGGGCGGTGTCAGGAGGAGTCATGTCTCTTTCCTAGGTGATCAGTCGGAGTCGGAGCAGTCCGCCGGAACGGCGGAGGCCGCACTCAACCGGTTGTCGCGCCCTCTGCGGCAGAGCGCACGAGACGGGAGTACTTGGCCAGGACGCCACGGGTATAGCGCGGAGGAAGGGGCTCCCAGCCGGAGCGGCGGGAACTCAGCTCTGCCTCCTCGACGAGTAGCTCGAGGGAGCGAGCCGCGATATCGACCCGTATCAGATCACCATCGCGCACGAAGGCGATGGGACCAGCGTCCACCGCTTCGGGTGCTATGTGGCCGATGCACAGGCCGGTTGTGCCGCCTGAGAATCGTCCGTCCGTCAAGAGTAGTACATCTTTTCCGAGCCCCGCGCCCTTGATGGCGCCGGTGATGGCGAGCATCTCACGCATGCCCGGCCCGCCCTTCGGGCCCTCGTAGCGGATGACGACCACGTCGCCGGCGTTGATCTCGCCCGCGGCCAGCGCGTCCATCGCGGCGCGCTCGCGCTCGAACACCCGCGCGGGGCCCTCGAAGACGTCGGCGTCGAAGCCGGCCGACTTCACGACGGCGCCTTCGGGTGCCATCGACCCGTGCAGGATCGTGATGCCGCCCGAGGCGTGGATCGGGTTGTCGAAGGTGTGGATGACCTCGCCGTCGATCGGGTCCGGGTTCAGCTCGCGCAGGTTCTCGGCGACGGTCTTGCCCGTGACGGTCAGCGCGTCGCCGTGGATGAGGCCCTCGTCCAGCATCGCCTTCATGATCACCGGGATGCCGCCGTGGCGGTCGACGTCGTTCATCACGTACTTGCCGAAGGGCTTCATGTCGGCGATGTGCGGCGTCTTGTCGCCGATGCGGTTGAAGTCGTGCAGGCTCAGCTCGATCTGCGCCTCGCGCGCGATCGCGAGCAAGTGGAGGACGACGTTGGTCGAGCCGCCCAGCGCCATCGCCAGGGCGATCGCGTTCTCGAACGACTCCTTGGTGAGGATGTCCTTCGTGGTGATGCCCTGACGGAGCAGGTTCACCACGGCCTCGCCCGACCGATGCGCGTAGTAGTCGCGACGGCGGTCGGCCGAGGGCGGCGCGGCGGAACCCGGCAGGCTGAGACCGAGCGCCTCGGCCACCGACGCCATCGTGTTCGCGGTGTACATGCCGCCGCAGGCGCCCTCGCCCGGCGCGAACGCGCACTCGATGCGCTTGAGGTCCTCCTCCGACATCCGGCCCGCACGACAGGCACCGACGCCCTCGAAGGAGTCGATGATCGTGATGTCCTTCTCGGTGCCGTCCGACAGCTTCACCCAGCCCGGAGCGATCGATCCGGCGTACAGGAACACGCTCGACAGCCCCAGCCGGGCGCTGGCCATGAGCATGCCGGGGATGGACTTGTCGCAACCGGCGAGCAGCACGGTGCCGTCGAGCCGCTCGGCCATGATCACGGTCTCGACCGAGTCGGCGATGACCTCGCGCGAGACGAGGGAGAAGTGCATGCCCTCGTGCCCCATGGAGATGCCGTCGGACACCGAGATGGTGCCGAACTGCAGCGGGTAGCCGCCGCCCGAGTGCACGCCTTCCTTGGCACCCTGGGCGAGGCGGTCAAGGCTCAGGTTGCAGGGCGTGATCTCGTTCCAGCTCGAGGCGATGCCGATCTGCGGCTTGTCCCAGTCGGCGTCGCCCATCCCGACGGCGCGGAGCATGCCGCGGGAGGTGGTCGCCTCGATCCCGTCGGTGACGACGCGGCTGCGGGGCTTGATGTCGATGTCAGCGGAGGCGCCGGGCGCGCCGGTGGGAGCTTCGTGAGAGGACATGACGGAAGTCTATTCCCGCCGCGACGCCCGTTCCGTCGCGATGACGCCCAAGAGCTGCGCGATCTGCTGTGGGGAATCCACACGCAGGGCGGCCGCGGTCTCACCCGGTCCGACGCGCACGCCGAGATCCCCGGGGCGGAGTGCGCGGAGGGCATCCTCATCGGTGACGTCGTCCCCCGCGAAGAGGATGGCGGCCGCGTCGTACTTCTCCCGCAGCCGCGTGATGGCGACGTCCTTCCCCTCGTGGCGGGACGAGTACTCCAGGATCCGGTCGCCGGTGCGGCGTCGCCAGTGTGCCGCACGCTGAGCCATCACCTCATCGACGGCCGAGAACGCGCGCTGCTCCACCACGGGATCGGCCCGGCGGCCATGGATGCCGAGCCCGAGGGTCTTGCGCTCCAACCGCATCCCGGGAAAGTCGCCGAGCAGCGTCTCGATCTCGTCGGAGAGCGCCTCGCGCAGCTCGTCCGCGTCGACGTCCGCTGTCGTGTCCGCGGCACCCGCGACATCGACCTCGCCCTCCCCGGGGAACCAGTACTGGGCACCGTGCGAGCCGGCCAGCGCGACCGGCGAGCCGTCGTGATGCTCGGTGATCTCGCGCAGGTGCACGAGGCTGCGCCCCGAGACGAAGGCCACCGTGGTCTCCGGCAGCGCGGCGAGCGCGGCCAGTGCGTCCGCCACCTCGGGCACCGCTCGCGCGGCCATCGGGTCGCCGACGAGCTCGGAGGCGGTGCCGTCGAAGTCGAGCGCGATCACCAGGGGCGATGTGCGCGCGAGCGCGAGGACGGTCTCATCGGGCTCTTCGGGGTTCCAGCGTCGTGTCACGTGCTCTCCTCGGTCGTGGACGGATGCGGGCGAGGCCGCTCAGCCGCGCTCGGCGCGGTCGCGCCGCGCGGTCTCCAGCGCGTGCAGGAACGAGCTCGACCAGGCGTTGACGTCGTTCTCGAGCACGCGCTTGCGCAGCGACCGCATCCGCTTGCCCTGCTCGGCCGGCGCCATCTCGATGGCGGTGATGATCGCATCCTTGAGACCCTCGATGTCGTGCGGATTGACCCGCACCGCCTGCCGCAGTTCGTCTGCCGCGCCGGTGAACTCGCTGAGCACGAGCACGCCGCGGTTGTCCGCCCGGGTCGCGACGTACTCCTTCGCGACGAGGTTCATGCCGTCGCGCAGCGCGGTGACGAGCATCACGTCCGCCGCGAGGTACAGCGCGACCATCTCCTCGCGCGGGAATCCCTGGTGCAGGTAGCGGATGGCCGAGTGGCCCATCGTGTCGTAGTCGCCGTTGATCCGGCCGACGGCGAGCTCGATCTCGTCCCGCAGCTGCACGTACGCGTCCACGCGCTCCCGGCTGGGGCTGGCGACCTGCACGAAGGTGACGTCCTTCACCGAGACGCGACCCTGATCGAGCAGCTCGCCGAAGGCCTTGATGCGGTGGCCGATGCCCTTGGTGTAGTCGAGGCGGTCGACGCCCAGCAGGATCTTCCTGGGATTGCCGAGACCCTCGCGGATCTCAGCCGCACGCGCCCTGATGTCCGGCCGCTGGGCGAGTTCCCGGTAGGGGGCGGTGTCGATCGAGATCGGGAACGCCCTGACGACCGTCCTGCGCCCCTCGGGAAGCGACACCGACGAGGACTTGACCTCGAAACCAAGGCGACGGCGCACCGCCGCGAGGAAGTTGGCGCTGTCCTGAGCCCGCTGAAAGCCGATGACGTCGGCTCCGAGCAGCCCGCGCAGCACCTGGTCACGCCACGGCAGCTGCGCGTACAGGCTGTGCGCGGGGAACGGGATGTGGTGGAAGTATCCGATCGTGATGTCGGGGCGCAGCGCGCGCACCATCTCGGGGACCAGCTGCAGCTGATAGTCGTGCACCCAGACGGTCCCTCCCGGAGCGACGGCGTCGGCGGCCGCCTCCGCGAAGCGGCGATTGACGCTCATGTACGCCTCCCACCACTCCCGGTGGTAGGCGGGCGGCGCGATGACATCGTGGTACAGCGGCCAGATCGTGTCGTTCGAGAATCCCTCGTAGTACTCGGCGACCTCCTGCTCGCTGAGCGGCACGGGCACGAGGCGGATGCCGACCGCTTCGAAGGGCGCCAGCTCCAGGTCGGCCTGCCCTGCCCAGCCGACCCACGCTCCGTTCACGGAGCGCATCATCGGCTCCAGGGCGGCGACCAGCCCCCCGGGTGACGTGCGCCAGGTCTCCTCGCCGTCTGCGGTCACCACCCGGTCGACGGGCAGGCGGTTGGCGACGACGACGAACTCGGCGGCGGTCATGGAACTCCTCTTGCTCGGTCCCTTCAGGCTACCGACCGCACGCCCTTCGGGTCTCGGGCTTGTGCGCCGACGGTCAGCAGTGGCAGGGGCGGCGCGCCGGACGCTCAGCGGGGCGGATGCGGGGTGAGCACCCAGTTGCCGATTCCCGCCCCCACGACGACGACCGAGGCGGCCAGCGGAGCCAGCAGCGCCGGCCCGGTGCCGACGTTCTCGGCCAGGTCGCCGGCGACAGCCGCGGCCAGCGACTGACCGACGACCACACCGGAGCCCAGCATCGTCATCACCGTCGCCGACCGACCGAGCGGGCTGCGCGAGGCACCGAGGCTGTACAGCGACACGAGCGTCGGACCGACGCCGATGCCGAGCAGCGCCAGCGCCGTGGTCATGCCCGCGACCGTCGACGCGTTCGCGAACAGCAGGGAGCCGGCGAGCAGGATGCCGCCGAACGCGAGCCAGCGCGCGCGCAGACTGAATCGCGGCGGGAGCCAGGCGACGCCGAGCGCCAGAATCGCGGATCCGATGCCCATCACTCCGTACAGCAGGCCGGCCTGCTCAGACGCACCGCGATCGGCCATGAACGCGGTCAGCGACGTGAGCGCGGCACCGAAGAACAGCCCGACGCCGGTGATGCCGAGCACGACGACCAGCAGCGCGGGACGGAACAGCTCCGACGCCGCGGACGGCGTGGCGCCCGATTCATCGCGCGACGCGGACACGTGCCGGCCCGTCGGGTGCAGGGCGAAGGCGCCGACGAAGAGCAGGGTGAGGGCGGCGGCGAGCGCGATCGGCGCCCAGGGGGCGATCAGCGAGGCGAGGATGCCGACCAGAAACGGGCCGAAGACGAACACGGTCTCGTCGGCGGCGGACTCGTACGACATGGTCGCCGAGGTGGTGCGCGCGTGCCGGACGGCGGGCATCCGGTCGTCGATGATCGTGACGAGGCGCGATCGTGACATCGGAGAGACCTGCGGTGCCGTCGCCCCGATCGCGAACGCCGACAGCAGCACGAGCGCATCGGCGGCGGGGCTGTACACGACGACGGCGAACAGCGCCAGCATCACCGCGTTGAGCACGGCCGAGAGGGTCAGCACCGGGCGCTGTCCGAAGCGGTCGGCGGCCGCTCCGAGGAACGGGCCGAGCAGCGCGGTGCCGAGGCCGACGGCCGCGGAGGTGAGACCGCCGAGCGAGAGCGAATCGCGGGCGGAGACCACGACGGTCAGCACGCCGACGACCATCATCGCGAACGGCAGGCGCGCGACGAACGCGATGACGAAGTAGGGCAGGCCCGCCAGGCGCAGCAGGCTCGGCGAGGAGAAGGATGTCTGTGTCATGGCTCTCGCGCGCTCGACTCGGGAGACGCGGGGTCGGGTGCCGCCGCTGTCCGCCGGGGAGCCGACGGCCGGTAGATACACAGCTGTACGTCTGTCAACCCTACCCGACCCATCCGGATGGCCCGGGTAGCGTGGGGGGATGCGCTACATCCTTCGCACCGGACTCTTCAGCGCCGTCAGCACGGGCTTCGCCCTGCTGCGCGGTACACGGGGCAAGCCGTTCACGTGGCGAGCCGCGCTGGGCTGGCTCAGCTGGGCGATCACCTTCGCCCTCGCGATCGGCGCGGTGAAGGATCTGCGCCGGCAGGAGCGCGGGCTGCCGGTCTCGGCGGATTCGCCGTTCGCCCCCAAGCTCGACAAGCGCGAGATGCGGGAGAAGCGGCGCGACGAGGTCAACAGGATCGCCGACGAGCGATGATGCGGGGCGCCGCGTGCGCCGGCACCCCGCATCCGCTCAGCGGGTGAGGATGAGCGCCTCGCCCTGACCGCCTCCTCCGCAGAGTGCCGCGACGGCCGTGCCGGAGCCGCGCCGGGCGAGCTCGTGTGCGAGGTGCACGACGAGTCGCGCTCCGGACGCGCCGATCGGATGCCCGATGGCGATGCCGCCGCCGTGGATGTTCACGATGTCGGTCGAGAGCCCGAGCTCCTGCTGGGTGCGCGCGACGACGGCGCCGAAGGCCTCGTTGATCTCGACGAGATCGAGCTGATCCCCCTCGATGCCCTGCTTCTCCAGGGCCCGTTCGATGGCCCGTGCGGGCTGCGCCTGCAGGGAGTTGTCAGGGCCCGCGGTCTGTCCGCTCGCGCCGATCACGGCGAGGACCGGCCAGCCCTCGGCCTGCGCCTTCTTGCGCGTGGTGACGACCACGGCCGAGGCGCCGTCGGAGATCTGCGATGAGTTTCCCGCGGTGATCGTGCCGCCTTCGGCGAACGCGGGGCGCAGTCCGGCGAGCGTCTGCACGGTGGTGTCGGGTCGCACCCCCTCGTCCCTGGTGAGCACGATCGGGTCGCCCTTGCGCTGGGGGACGGTCACCGGGACGATCTCGGCATCGAAGATCCCGTCGCGCTGACCGGCCGAGGCACGCTGGTGCGAGCGCGCGGCGACCTCATCCTGCCGTTCGCGGGTCATCTCGTACCGCGGGTTGTGCCGTTCGGTCGAGGCGCCCATGCTCTCGCGGTCGTACGCGTCGGTGAGGCCGTCGTAGGCCATGTGATCGAGCACCTCGACGGTGCCGTAGGTCCAGCCGTCGCGCGAGCCCATCAGCAGGTGCGGCGCCCTGGTCATCGACTCCATGCCGCCGGCGACGACCGTGGTGGCGTCGCCGCTGCGGATCATTCGCGCGGCGTCGATGATCGCGGTCAGTCCCGAGAGGCAGACCTTGTTGACCGAGCTCGCCGGCACGTCCCATCCGATGCCGGCGCCGATCGCGGCCTGGCGCGCGGCGTTCTGGCCGGATCCCGCCGCCAGCACCTGGCCCATGATGACGGCGTCGATCTCGGCGGGATCGATCCCGGCCTGCTCGAGGGCGCCGCGGATCGCGAATCCGCCGAGCTGCGGGGCGGTGAACGGCGCCAGCTGCCCCTTCAGCCGGCCCTGCGGCGTGCGTGCCGCTGCCACGATGACGATGTCGCTCATGCGTCCTCCTTCAGTGCGTCCGAGACGATCAGCTCGGGTTCGGTGGCGGCGATGATGTCCTCGACGCTGACACCGGGTGCGGTCTCGACGAGTACCAGACCGTCCGCCGTGACGTCGATCACGGCCAGGTCGGTGATGATCCGATCGACCACGCGCTTGCCGGTGAGCGGAAGCGAGCACTCGTCG
Source organism: Microbacterium sp. NPDC058345 (assembly GCF_042723855.1). NCBI lineage: Bacteria > Bacillati > Actinomycetota > Actinomycetes > Micrococcales > Microbacteriaceae > Microbacterium > Microbacterium sp. NPDC058345. The sequence continues at coordinate 131,543 of NZ_JBHXIG010000002.1, read as the reverse complement.
ACGATCTTCGCCGAGCCGTCCTTCGCGACGTGCTCCATGAGCACGATGACCCGTCCCGCGCCGTGCACGAGGTCCATGGCGCCGCCCGGGCCCTTGACCATCTTGCCGGGGATCATCCAGTTCGCGAGGTCGCCGGCCGCCGACACCTGCATGGCGCCGAGGATGGCCGCGTCGATCTTGCCGCCGCGGATCATCCCGAAGCTCGTCGCCGAATCGAAGTAGGCGGCTCCCGGCAGGACGGTCACCGTCTCCTTGCCCGCGTTGATGAGGTCGGGATCGACGTGTTCCTCACTCGGGTACGGGCCGACGCCCAGGATGCCGTTCTCGGACTGCAGCACCACGGTGACGCCGTCCGGAACATGGTTGGGCACGAGCGTGGGCAGTCCGATACCGAGATTGACGTAGGAGCCGTCCGCCAGCTCCCGAGCCGCCCGTGCGGCCATCTGATCGCGGGTGAGCGCCATGTCAGGCTCCTTCCTGGGTGCGCACGGTGCGTCGTTCGATGCGCTTCTCGATGTCATCGCCGACCTCGACGATCCGGTGCACGTACACACCGGGAAGGTGCACCCGATCGGGGTCGATCTCACCCGGTTCGACGAGCTTCTCCACCTGCACGATGCAGACGCGACCGGCCATGGCGGCGAGCGGGTTGAAGTTGCGGGCGGCCTTGTTGAAGACGAGATTGCCGTGCCGGTCGCCGATCGCGGCGTGCACGAGTGCGTAGTCGGTGGTGATCGACTCCTCGAGCACGAACTCGCGCTGCTCACCCCTGAGGTCGAAGGAGCGCACCTCCTTCACCGGAGAGCCGACGGCGACCGTTCCGTCCGCGTGGTACCGGCGCGGGAGTCCCCCCTCGGCGACCTGCGTGCCGACGCCGGTCTGCGTGAAGAACGCCGCGATCCCGGCGCCTCCGGCGCGCAGCTTCTCGGCAAGCGTGCCCTGCGGTGTGAGCTCGAGCTCGAGGTCGCCCTCGAGGAACTGCCGCTCGAACTCCTTGTTCTCACCCACGTACGACGACGTCATCTTGCGGATACGCCGCGAGCCCAGCAGGATGCCGAGTCCCCAGTCGTCGACTCCGCAGTTGTTGCTCACGACGCTGAGGTCGCCGGTCCCCCTGGCATGCAGCGCTTCGATCAAGGCCATCGGGTTCCCGGAAAGACCGAATCCGCCGACGGCGAGCGATGCGCCGTCCGGGATGTCGGCGACGGCCTCCGCGGCCGAGGTCCACGTCTTGTCGATCACACGCCACTCCTTCGTGTCAGGGTTCCTCCAGCATCCGCCCCGGCGGCCCGCTCCGGCAAGCGTGCGCTTGCGATGTGGGCGCGGCGACGAGTAGCGTCCACATCGTGGGATCGATGCCGAATCGCGGACGCTCCGTCCCGGGCGCGCAGGCCGTGGCCCGCGCGGCGTCGCTGCTTCGGCTGGTGACGGCGCACGGCGAGGGTGTGCCGCTGCAGAGACTGGCGCGCGACGCCGGGCTGAGCCGCTCGACGGCGCACCGGCTGCTCACGGCGCTTCGCGCGGAGGGGCTCGTCGACCAGGAGGACGCGAGCGCGCTGTGGATGCCGGGTCCCGAGCTCTATCTGATGGGCACCGTGGCGGCGGCGCGCTACGACGTGACCGAGCTGGCGCGTGACATCGTGCGCTCCCTCGCAGTGAAGACCGAGGAGAGCGCGTTCTTCTCGGTGCGCCGCGCTGACGAGACCGTGTGCCTGCTCCGAGAGGAGGGCTCGTTCCCGATCCGTTCGTTCGTGCTCAGCGAGGGCGTGCGGTTCCCCCTCGGCGTGGCGAGCGCCGGCCTGGCGATCCTCTCCTTCCAGCCCGACCACGATGTGGATGCGTATCTCGAGCGGCATCCGGAGCTGCCCGAACGCTGGGGCCCGGCGCACGAGGAGGCACGGCTGCGCGCGCGGCTGCGCGAGACCCGGGAGCGGGGCTACGCGGTGAATCCCGGGCTCATCGTCAACGGCTCCTGGGGCATGGGCGCCGCCGTGTTCGACCGCGACGGGCGGCCGGAATGGGCACTCAGCCTCACCGGAGTCGAATTCCGGTTCGGCCCCGACCGCCTGCCGCAGCTGGGCCGCACCCTGCTCGCGCACGCTCACCAGCTCTCGTCTCGCATCGCGGGCGCCCGACGCTGAGCACCCTCGGTATCGCCTGCACTTTCCATACCACCTGATATATACTGGATGGTATGGAAAGGGTGGATGTGATCCCGGCGATCGTGCTCTCGTCGCACGCACTGGCACGGATCGCGGCGCAGGAGGCGGGAAACGACGCCCCGTCCGCGCAGTGGCGCGTGCTGTCGATCCTCGAACAGCGCGACGGCATGCGCCTCGGCGCCCTCGCCCGCGCCTCCCGCACGACGCAGCCCGGCATGACCCGGCTCGTCGGCGATCTGGAGCGCAGCGGCCTGGTCACCCGAGGTCCGGATGCGTCCGACTCCCGCGCCATCAGGGTGACCCTCACCGACATCGGAAGGCGCACGCTGCACGCGTGGCGCGCCGAGTTCCGCGACACCCTGGCGCCGCTGTTCGCCGATCTCGACGACAGTCAGTGGGACGCACTCCGCTCCGCGGCGGAGATCCTCGCCGCGCACACGCGCGAAGAATCGACAGGAGAGAACGCATGAGCACAACGCCGACGGGGTCGGTCTGGAAGCAGCCGGCGCAGGTCTGGGCGGTCGCCTTCGCGTGCGTCGTCGCCTTCATGGGAATCGGGCTGGTCGACCCGATCCTGCCGGCCATCGCCGAGTCGCTGCAGGCGTCGCCCTTCGAGACGGAGCTGCTCTTCACCAGCTACCTGCTCGTCACCGGTCTGGCGATGCTGGTGACCAGCTGGATCTCCAGCCGCATCGGCGCGAAAGCCACGCTGCTGGTCGGGCTCGGTCTGATCGTCGTGTTCTCCCTGTTGTGCGCCCTCAGCGGCAGCGTCGACGCGGTGATCGGCTTCCGGGCCGGATGGGGCCTCGGCAACGCCCTGTTCATCTCCACCGCCCTCGCCACGATCGTCGGTGCGGCATCCGGCGGAAGCGGTGCGGCCATCGTGCTGTACGAGGCCGCGCTGGGTCTGGGGATCGCGGTCGGCCCGCTGCTGGGCGGGCTGCTCGGCGAACTCAGCTGGCGCGGGCCGTTCTTCGGTGTCGTCGCGCTCATGGCGATCGGCTTCATCGCCGTGCTCACCCTGGTGCGTCGCGGTGACGAGCGGCGCACGCCGATGCCGTTCAGCGCGCCGTTCCGCGCACTGCGGCGCCCGGCCCTGGCGGTGCTGGCCGTCGCCGCACTGTTCTACAACATCGGGTTCTTCGTGCTGCTGGCGTTCTCGCCGTTCCCGCTCGGGTTCGGCGCGATGGGCATCGGATTCACGTTCTTCGGCTGGGGCGTGGCGCTTGCGATCACCAGTGTCTGGGTCGCCCCGCTGCTGATGCGCCGCATGTCCCGCACAGCGATCATCCTCACCACACTGCCCCTGCTCGCCGTCGACCTCGTGATGGCCGGCCTCGTCAGCGGGAACCCGCCGGCGCTCGTGGCGTGCATCATCGTGGGCGGCCTGCTGCTCGGCATCATGAACACCGTGCTCACCGAGGCCGTCATGGAGGCCACCGACCTTCCCCGCTCGGTCGCGTCGTCGGCATACTCCGCGGTGCGATTCCTGGGCGGCGCGATGGCACCGCCCGCGGCGGCAGCGCTCGCGCACGCCTTCAGCGACACGGTGCCGTACCTGTTCGCCGCCGGTTCCGTTCTCATCGCCGCCGCGACGGTGCTGCTGGGGCGCCGCGTTCTCGCGCACATCGACGACGAGGGCGAAGGTCCGGCCGAGGATGCGGCCGCTATCCTCGTCGGTGACGCCGCCTGAGCGGCATCCGACCGAAGGAGTCGCAGCGCATGAATACCGCCGAGCCCCTCCCCGCGCGGAGCCGGATCGTCCACGAGCACCTCGCGGCGGCGGGCGTCGACACGTCCGTCGTGGTGCTGCCCGATTCTGCGCGCACCGCGGCGGAGGCGGCGCAAGCGGTCGGTTGCCCGGTGGGCGCGATCGCGAACAGCCTGGTGCTGGTCGCCGACTCCACACCGATTCTGGTGATGACCAGCGGTGCGCATCGCGTCGACTTCGCCGTGCTCGCGCACGCCGTCGGCGCCGAGTCCGTCACCATGGCACCCGCCGCTCTGGTGCGCGAGGTGACGGGTCAGGCGATCGGCGGCGTCGCACCGGTGGGCCACCCGCAGCGCCTGCCCACGTACCTGGACGAGGACCTGCGCGGGTTCGAGCGGATCTGGTCGGCCGGCGGGACGCCGCACACCGTGATGCCGCTGACCTTCGCGCAGCTGGAGACGCTCACCGGCGGCGTCACCGTCCGGGTCGCCTGAACCTCACTCCACCATCAGGTCGTCGATCTCGAGATCCTCGTCGAGCAGGCAGTAGATGGTGAGGTCCGGATACTCCTGCTGGGCCACGTAGAGCAGGGTCATCCCGCCGTCCCCGAAGACCACGACGCCGTCGAGCACGAGGTCCTCCCGCAGCGTCTTCAGCTCTGCGTCGAGATCGACGTCGTCATCGTCCTCGAAAGCCGCATCCGTCAGCTCCTCGGCCACCTCGCGCTCGCGGGCCACGAGCACATCCTCGGTGAGCCGCGCGAGCGCATGCCGCACGGTCTCCTGCATGGTGTCCATGTCCGGCAGGTCCTCGGGGTCGAGATCGTCGTCATCGACGTCGATGTCGTCGTCGCGCTCGAAGTCCTCGTCGAACTCGTACTCCACCGTCACGCGGCGGCCACCCGGAAGCTCGACGGTGGCGGTGAGCGCCCCGTCCTCGTCGGTATCGATGTCGTCGAGTTCGATCATGGGATCCTCCTCCTTCGCCATGATGTCACCGCGCAGCGCGGGACGGAAGGGCCCGCAGCACTCGGGCACTTCCGGTCAGGTGCGCGCAGGGTCACCCGGATCGACGACGAGGGCGCTGTCGAGCAGCAGCTCGCCCGTGGCGTTCAAGTGCTCCATGAGAAGATGGATCCGGCGGGGGTCGACGCGCTGCTCGTCATCCGTGTCGAATCCGAACTGCAGCGGGATGGCCGGATGGATCCAGGCCGTCCTGCGCCGGTTCACGGCGTCATGGACGGGTCGCCAGGTCATCATGAAGCTCTCCTGACGTCGGAGCTTGGTCGAGATGACGATCTTCAGGTGAACGAGGGTGGCGTCATCGATGACGATCTCGTCGCCAGAGCTGTCGTACTTCAGTCTGCCCATACCGAAGCGTAACCCCGTGGTGGCCGATTGCCACCGATGACAGCTCAGCTCGCGCACCGCAACCCCCATCCACGCTCGCCGGACGAGCGGCTATCGTGCCCGCATGGACGATCACACGACGGGGCGGACGTTGATCACGATCGGCGGTGAGGGCTATGTGCTCGCGGACGGGGAGGACGTGAACGGGCTGAAGCGCCGGATCGAGACGGCCGTGAGCGCCGGAGGGCGATTCGTCGACTTCGCGGCGGAGGGCCGTCAGATGAGCGTGCTTGTCACGACCAGCAGTGAGATCGCCATGACGAAGGTGAGTGCCACCCGACCGCTCGATGTGGGATTCGATCCTCCCGGTGCCGACCTCCCCGACTACTGAGAGCCCGCGTCGCGGCACGTGCTCTCACCGTCCGCTCGTCTAGGGTCGACGGCATGAGAAGAACGCGCGGCCGCGTCGTCGACGTCGACACCCTCGAGGACTTCGACCGGCGCCTCGCGCAGGGCGCGCGCTCGCTGCGCGGATGGCGGATGCGGTCGATCGACCTCACCGACCGCGGTGCCGAGCTTCGCACCGTGGATGTCGCCGCGGCGCTGTTCCTCGGATGCGACCTGCTCCCCCGGGATGAGGTCTCGATCCGGACACGGGGCGCGGTGGTGTTCCCGTCGGTGCCGGACGCGCCCATCGACACCTATCGCACCGCGCTGTACTCGCCGTACGAGCTCTACGGGTCCGGCACATACTCCCAGAGCCTCGACGCCCGCGTGTACGCGTGGTCGCAACGCGAGACCACGCGCGACGCCATGCTGGCGCAGGCGCTGCACGACCACAGCATCGGCATCGCGCTGGGGACCTGGATGCAGCACAGGCGTCTGGTCGGCGTCATGGGCGGCCACAAGGCGGTGCGCGGGACGCCGGCGTACGCTCAGGGTGCCGAGCTGGGCCGGCTGCTCTCCCGCACGCACACGGTGGCCACCGGCGGTGGCCCCGGAGCGATGGAGGCGGCGAATCTGGGCGGCTATCTCGCCCGGTACGATGCCGAGGCGCTGACCGAGGCCGTCGAGACGCTGGCCAGGGTGCCGAGTTTCGTGCCGGACATCGGCGCGTGGGCGGACGCCGCGTTCCGTGTGCGCGACGCGTTCCCCGACGGTGCGGAGACGCTCGGCATCCCGACCTGGCACTACGGCCACGAACCGCCCAACGTCTTCGCGAGCGCGGTCGCGAAGTACTTCCAGAACGCCCAGCGCGAGGCGATCCTGCTCGAGATCTGCCAGGGCGGCATCGTGTTCCTCCCCGGGGCGGGCGGGACCGTGCAGGAGATCTTCCAGGACGCCTGCGAGAACTTCTACGCCGACGCGTCGTCGGTCGCGCCCATGGTGCTCATCGGCCGGCGCTACTGGACAGAGGACTATCCGGCATGGCCCCTGCTGCGTGCGCTGGCCAGAGGACGTCCCATGGAGGCTCACGTGCACCTCGTCGACTCGGTGCAGGAGGCCGCGGCCGTCGTGGCGGCGCTGAGCGACGGATCGGGTGAGCCACCGGCGGGGTGAGCGGCCGGACCTGTCTCGACCACTCGCCGAGGAGCCGGACGCGAAAAAGCCCCGGAATCCGGCGAGAGATTCCGAGGCTGATCCGTGCACCCCCAGGGACTTGAACCCTGAACCCACTGATTAAGAGTCAGTTGCTCTGCCGATTGAGCTAGAGGTGCGTGGTCCGGGATGTTGCCCGACCGAGGAATTACGTTACCAGGATGGCGGGGTCGCGACAAATCCGGGCGGCCCGTCGGGCGCGTTGCCGTCGGCGATCTCCCCGCATCCGGCGGCTATCCTGATGACGTGACCACCGCCCCCTCCCCTACAGCCCTGGATGCCGACCTCCAGACGGATCTGGCCCTCGCCCTGCGCCTCGCCGACGCCGCCGACGCGCAGACGCTGCCGCGTTTCGAAGCGGCGGATCTCGAGATCTCCACCAAGGCCGACCGTTCCCACGTCACCGACGCCGACCTGGCGGCTGAGAAGGCGATCCGGTCACTGCTCTCCGCGGAGCGCCCGGCCGACGGGATCTTCGGCGAGGAGTTCGGCGCCGAGGGCGACGCGCACCGCCAGTGGATCGTCGACCCGATCGACGGCACCGCGAACTTCCTGCGCGGCGTACCGCTGTGGGGCACGATGATCGCGCTGGCGATCGACGGAGCGCCCCGGCTCGGCGTCGTCAGCATGCCCGCGCTCGGCCGGCGCTGGTGGGGTGCGGCCGGACTCGGCGCGTGGACCACGAGCGCCGATGGCGACCGGCGCCTCAGCGTGTCGACCGTCGACGCGATCGAAGACGCGAGTGTCAGCTTCCAGAGCATCACGCAGTGGGCCGATGCCGGCAGGCTGCCCGAACTGCTCGCGGTGGCGGAGCGGGCATGGCGCGATCGCGCGTACGGCGACGTCTACAGCTACATGCTCCTCGCAGAGGGGCGTATCGACATGGTCGCGGAGTTCGACGTCAAGGAATACGACATCGCCGCCGCCGTGCCGATCGTGCGTGAAGCCGGCGGCAGAATGACCGCCTTCGACGGCACCGAATCGATCTCCGACCGTTCGGCGCTCGCCACCAACGGCGTGCTGCATGAGCCGATCCTCTCCCTGCTGCGCGACGCGCGGCGCTGACCACCTTCACAGAATCCCCGCCGATGAGAACTCCTGTCCCCCTTGCCTTCGGCGCGCTGCTCGCCGTCGTCGCGCTCACCGCGTGCAGCGCCTCCGCTCCGTCCGACGCCGCCGGCACTCCGAAGCCGAAGCCGACGGCATCCGAGACGCCGGCACCGGCCGGCACGACCGAACCGGTGAATCAACCCACCCCGACGCCGTCCGCAGAACCGGCCTGCGACACGGTCATCACCGAGGGCACCGTCGAAGCGCTCACGTCCCAGGGGTGGACCGCCAAGCAGGAGGAGTTCCGTATCGGCGAGACCGTTCTGGACGGCGGTCTGGTGTGCCTGTGGTCCGATTACAGCACGGCCTCGGATCACGGGCAGATGTACGGATGGGCGCCGCTCGACGTCGCGTCCGCGGACGCCGCCCAGCGCACTCTGCAGTCGGAGGGCTGGCTGCGCTCGGCGGAGGGCGACAGCGTGTACCTCACCGAGGATCCGGAGCATGCGATCGCCACGGATGACGAGGGTTTCGGAATGACCTACGAGTTCGGCGACGGCTGGGTGAAGGTGTCCGACACCAAGCAGGGTCTGCTTCTCATCGACTGGATGTAGCGAACCGTCGACGGTCCGCGGCCGCGGCACGCGGCCAGAGGTCAGCCCTGTCGGCGGTTCCAGGAATCGGTGCGACGCGTCGCAGATCCCGCCTGACGCATGACCCAGGCGAGCGCGAGGCTCACCGCGAGGATTCCGGCGGTGAAGACGACGCCCTGCGCGGCCGGGAGTCCGGGCGCGATGCCGAGCAGGAAGATACCTCCGACGAAGAGGATGATGAACACGATGAAGTCGACCACGTCGAATCCTTCCAGGCTGTGAGTGCCCCTCCAGCTTAGCCCTGTCCGCCGCGCCCGACGGATCGTCCGTATGGGGCGCAGGCCGCACTAGGTTGGATCCCATGGCGGAGGGCGAAGCGACCACGGACCGGCCGGCGATCATCACGCGTCGTGGGCGGCCGGGACACGACCGCGACACGGTCATCCGCGCGAGCGTCGCGCTGTTCAACGAGCAGGGCTATGACGCGACCTCCGTCTCGGATCTCACCCGCCGGCTCGGCGTGACGAAATCGGCGCTGTACCACCACGTCGCGTCCAAGGAGCAGATCCTCGAAGTCGCGCTGGAGGATGCGCTGGGCGGCCTGGAGCACGCGCTGGATGCCGCTCTGCGCAGCCCGACCGCCGCCGAGCGGCTCAGCAGCATCATCCGGGGCGCCGTGCAGGTGCTCACCGAACGCCAGCCGCAGGTGACGCTGCTGCTGCGGCTGCGTGGCAACAGCCCCATCGAGCTGGCCGCCCTGGACCGGCGCCGGCGGTTCGACCACCGGGTCACCCAGCTGGTGCGCGATGCGCAGTCCGAGGGTCTGGTGCGCGCCGATCTCGACGCCGGCGTGGCGACCCGCCTCGTGTTCGGCATGATCAACTCCGTCGTCGAGTGGTATCGCCCGGAGGGCGCCGTCGATCCCGCTCTCCTCGCGGACGAGGTGCTGGCTGTCGCCTTCGACGGGTTGCGCCCGCGCTGATTCCGCGCTCTGCGCGTAGGCTTCAGGCCATGTCCGATCGCTTCCTCCCCGAGATCGCCGCGGAGCTGTACGCGATGCCTCCTGCGGAGTTCATCGCGGGGCGCAACGAGCGGGCGAAGGCGGTCGAAGACCCCGCGCTCGGCCGTGATGTCCGCGCGCTCCGGAAGCCCTCGGTGGCGGCCTGGATCGTCAACGTCTTCGCCCGCGAGCGGACCGAGCGCCTCTCCGAGGCTCTGCAGCTCGCCGACGAGCTGCGCGAGGCGCAGGCCGACCTGGATGCACCGACTCTCGCTCAGCTGGGACGCCAGCGGCGTGCGCTGACGAATCGCCTCGCCGACGAGGCCGCGGCCCTCGCGACCGCCCGCGGCGGACGGGTCACGGATGCCACCCGTGAGGCCGTGCGTCAGACGATCACCGCGGCGTTCTTCGATCCGCGAGCGGCGGAGGCGGTCGCCTCGGGCCGCCTGGTGCGCGAACTCGAGCCCTCAGGCGACCCCGCGTTCGATCCGGGCAGCGCCGTCGCGGGCGGCACGCCCGAGCGGCGCGACACGCCGCAGCCGCCTGCCGATGAACTGCGCGCACGACGCGAGCGGCGGGACGCCGAGCGCGCACTGCACGACGCGGAGCAGGAGCTGACCCGTGCTCAGCGGGCGCAGACATCGGTCGTTCGTGAACGCCGGGAAGCCGCCGGCCGCGCAGACGGACTCACCGACCGGATCGGCGAGTTGGAGGCCGAGCTGGAGCGTGTCCGCGCGCGGGCGGAGGCCGCTCGCGCAGAGGTCGACGACCTCGACGCACGGATGGTGGGCATCGAAGAGGACCTCCGCGCTGCGGAGAAGGCGGTGACCGTCGCCACGTCGAAGCTTCGAGATCTCGGTTGACGGCTCCCGGCCGGGGGCATCGGGCTCTCACCCGTGCACGGATCGAAGGGCCTCTCCGCGGGCCTGACGCGGCGTCCGGATTCTCTCGCCACCGCAGTCGGGTGTCAACGGCGGTGACGGATGCGCCGAGCCGCACCAGGCTGTGAGGCCGACCGAAGGATGGAGACGACATGAGTGGACCCGTGCATCCGGAGAATGCGTTCTCGCAGAGCGACCCCAATCCGGAAGGGGAGGACGTGGACCCCGACTTCCTCACGGACGACCTTTCCGAGCAGAGCGTCGACGCCGAGCGCGATGATGTCGAGACGGAGGACCAGGATCTCAACGACCTGGCGTGAACGCCGCTGCCCGCGGGCATGACGAAACCCCGCGTTCCCTCACTTTCGCGAGGGAACGCGGGGTCGTCCTCTGTGACAGCGGTTGGTGGAGCTGGGGGGAATCGAACCCCCGTCCGACGCTGCTCATCCACGTCTTCTCCGGGCGCAGTCTGTGAAAGCGTTCTGCTCGGCTCCGACCTTTGTCACAGACACCTAAGTCGACGAGCCCAGCCTGGGAAGAGTCCCACGTGACGTCCAGACGCCGTCACGCAGCAAGATCCCTAGATGACGCCAGGGTCCGTATCGGGATCACATACGGTCTGACGGACTATCGGGCTCGCTTATGCAGCGAGGGCGAAGTCGTTGCGCTTTGCATCGGCAACTATTTTTTCGCAGGGGGCGTTCACGAGATAACCCTGCATCCTCGGCCCGCTTCTCGTCGATACACAGACGCCGTCGAAACCGATCAGCCCCGTGGACCTTCTCGCGAAGGAGCCGCTGTCACACTGTGGAATTACCAACGGATGCTGACGCACCCGAGCATCACAGGTTACAACGTAATCCGGCCAGACGCCATTCCCCGCCGGCTCGAACACTAGAGTCGCTGTCATGAGCGACGTCATCATCACCGTGCGCGGCGAGCATGAACTGCGGGTCGCGCCGGAGCGCGCGACCGTCACCCTGACCGTGAGCGTCGACGGCCCCGACCGTGATGCGGTGGTGTCCGGTGCCCTGGCGCTCGCCGCCCCGGTGCGGGAGAGCATCGTGTCCCGACACGGCGGCGGCATCTCCGAGTGGGCGAGCCGCAGTCTCGATGTGCGTGCCGAACGCCCGTGGAACAGCGACGGCAGGCAGCTCGATCCCGTCTACCGCGCCGCCGTCGCGTTCACGGCCACTTTCGCGGACATCTCCGACATGTCGCTGTGGGTCACGGATCTCCGCCTGGGACGGTGTGCAGATCAGCGGCACCGACTGGCACCTCACTGCGCAGACCGAAGCGGCCGTCGAACGCGAGGTCGCCACGCAGGCGGTGGGCGTCGCCGTCGCGCGCGCGAGGGCCTACGCCGAAGCGCTCGATCTGCACGAGGTGACGCCGTTGGAGATCGCGGACCGCGGTCTGATCTCGACGCCCGCCTCGCCGGTGCAGGCGAAGGCGATGCGCACCGCGGCGTTCGACATGGTGGGGTCGGCCCCGATGGAGTTCGAGGGCGAGGACATCGTCGTTTCGGCCACGGTGGAAGCCCGCTTCCGCGCACGCTGACGCCGCGGCGTCAGCCGGCTGACCGGACCCCGCGGTTCAGCCCGCGTCGAGTGCGTACGGCGCGAGCTCCGCCGCGAGCCGCTCCGACACGTGCGCGTGCACGGCGGTGCCGTGCTCCTGGTGCTCCGCGGACAGCAGCACGCCGGTCTCATGCATCGCCGAGACCAGGTCGCCGCGGTCGTAGGGCACGAGCGCACGCACTTCGACCGCCGGCATCGGCAGCATCCGCTCGATCTGCGCACGCAGATCATCGATGCCCTCACCGGTGCGGGACGAGACGAAATGCGCGTTCGGAGCGAGCCCGCGCAGCACGAGCCGCTCGTCCTCGTCGATCAGGTCGGCCTTGTTGAAGACCACGATCTCGGAGATGTCGCGCGCGCCGAGATCACCCATCACGTCGCGCACCGTCTGCAGCTGAGCGGACGGATCCGGATGCGAGCCGTCGACGACGTGCACGATCAGGTCGGCCTGTGCGACCTCCTCCAGGGTGGAGCGGAACGCCTCCACCAGCTGATGCGGAAGATTGCGCACGAAACCGACCGTGTCCGTCAGGGTGTACACCCGGCCGTCGGCGGTCTCCGAACGTCGCACCGTGGCGTCCAGCGTCGCGAACAGGGCGTTCTCGACGAGCACGCCGGCACTGGTGAGCGCATTCAGCAGGCTCGACTTGCCCGCGTTGGTGTAGCCGGCGATCGCCACCGATGGGATGGTGTTGCGCTTGCGTTCGGCGCGCTTGGCCTCGCGGGCCGGCGCGAACTCGCGGATCTGCTTGCGCAGCTGGGCCATGCGCGTGCGGATGCGTCGGCGATCGAGCTCGATCTTCGTCTCACCCGGTCCGCGCGAGCCCATGCCCGCGCCGCCGGCACCCACCTGGCCACCGGCCTGCCGGCTCATCGACTCACCCCAGCCGCGCAGGCGGGGAAGCAGGTACTCGAGCTGAGCCAGTTCGACCTGCGCCTTGCCTTCGCGGCTCTTGGCGTGCTGGCTGAAGATGTCGAGGATCACCGTGGTGCGATCGATTACCTTGACCTTCACGACGTCCTCCAGCGCACGGCGCTGGCTCGAGGCGAGCTCGGTGTCGGCGATCACCGTGTCGGCGCCGACGGCGGCGACGATGTCCTTCAGCTCCTGCGCCTTGCCGCGCCCCAGGTATGTGGCGGGATCGGGATGCGGGCGCCGCTGCAGCAGCCCGTCGAGCACGACCGCCCCGGCCGTCTCGGCGAGAGCAGCGAGCTCGCGCAGCGAGTTCTCGGCGTCCTCTTGGGCGCCCTGCGGGTACACCCCGACGAGGACGACGTTCTCGAGGCGGAGCTGCCGGTACTCGACCTCGGTGACGTCCTCGAGTTCGGTCGACAACCCGACGACGCGGCGCAGGGCATGCCGATCGTCGAGATCCCACTGGTCGCCGTCCCGGTCGCCCTGCGCCGCGGTGGCGGCATCCTGCAGAGCCTGTGCGGCCCCGAACACCCGCGCCTCCGTGCGCGATTCGGCGTGCGCGAGCACCCGGTCCAGCGCGTCCTGCGTGGTGTTCTCTTCGCTCTTCTTCGTCATCCGGTCCTTGATCCGTCTTCTGTGCACGGCGCCTTAACCTTAGCGCCGCAGTCCGGTACGCTCACTGCATGCCGTCCGACCACTACTTCAGCGCGGCGCCGGCAAGTGCAGAGAACCTGCGCACGATCCATGTCACCCTCGCGGGGCGAGAACTCGAACTCACCACCGCGGGCGGGGTGTTCAGCCCTGATCGTCTGGATGCCGGAACCGCCGTGCTGTTCGCCAACATGCCGCCGCTCCCTCCCGGCGGCGACTTCCTCGACCTCGGGTGCGGTTGGGGGCCCATCAGTCTCACCATGGCGCTGTCCGCACCGCGTGCGACGGTGTGGGCCGTGGATGTCAACGAACGCGCGCTCGACCTGACACGTCGCAACGCCGAGTCCCTCGGTCTCACCAATGTCAACGCCGTGAAGCCCGACGATGTTCCCGACGACGTCACCTTCCGCACGATCCGTTCGAATCCGCCGATCCGCGTCGGCAAGAACGAACTGCACAGCATGCTGGAGCGGTGGATCCCGCGCCTCGACGAGCGCAGCGACGCGTGGCTGGTGGTGCAGCGCAATCTGGGGTCGGACTCGCTGCAGCGCTGGATGGCGGCGACGTTCACACCCGGTTACAGCGTGCACCGTGCGGCCACGGGCAAGGGCTATCGCGTGCTGAAGGTGCGGAGGCACGGCACGCCGCCGACCGCCCCGATCGCCATCGGCTGAGCGATCGGCGACCGCTCAGGCGAGGTCGATCTCGCCGCGGTAGACCAGCTGCGCGGGCCCGGACAGGGCGACGTGCTCGCCGTCTTCGGCGGGGAACATCCGCACTCCCAGCGTGCCCCCCGGCACGTCAACGCGCCAGGTGTCCGGCGCACGGTCGCCGGCCCAGTGCCGCACCGCCAGCGCGGTCGCGGCGACACCGGTGCCGCAGCTGAGGGTCTCGCCGACACCGCGCTCGTGCACGCGCATCCGCACATGGCCGACGCCGTCGCGCACCAGGGGCTCCCCCGGTACGACGAACTCGACGTTCGCCCCCGCGGCCGGAGCAGGATCGAGGACCGGCGTGGGGTTGAGATCGAGCCCCGCGAGCTCGTCGTCGGATGCCAGTGCCACGACGACGTGCGGATTTCCGACGTCGATGCCGAGACCGGGTCGCGGCACGGAGAGGCCCGCGGCGCGCGCCAGCGGTTCCCCACCGGCCAGCCTCCAGCGGCCGAGATCCACCTGGTAGCCGTTCTCGGAGCGCATCACATCGCGCACGCCCGCCCTTGTGCCGATCGGCAGCGTCGAACCGGCCTCGAGCTCCGCCAGACCGGAGCGGAGCAGAAAGTGCGCGAACACCCGGATGCCGTTGCCGCACATCTCGGCGGCGGAGCCGTCGGCGTTGCGGTAATCCATGAACCATTCCGCTGCGGGCTCCTCGGCCAGCGCCGCGGCTCCTTCAGAGAGGGCGGCGGAGCGCACCACGCGCAGCACGCCGTCGGCGCCGACGCCGAAGTTACGGTCGCACAGCGCCTGCACCTGCGTGGAACTGAGCTCGAGCTCGCCGTCCGGATCGGCGATGATGACGAAGTCGTTGCCGGTGCCGTGTCCCTTGGTGAATGCGACCATGGGAACCAGTCTAGAGAGCGCCGGCACGGCCGCCGTTCAGGCGGACGCGACGGTCCTGATCGGCGCGGTCAGGTGGTCACTTCGCCCTGCGCGCCGGCTCGCACGCGGTAGCGCGCACAGGCGAACGCCCGATTGCGCGCGAGATCGATGAGTTCGAGGTCCAGACGGCGGGGCATCAGCGGCGCCCCCGACCCCAGGGTGACCGGCGCGAACTGCACCCACAGCTCGTCGAGCAGTCCCGCGTCGGCGAACTGACCCGCGAGGTCTCCCCCGCCGACCACCCACAGATCCTTGCCGCCGGCGGCTGCGGTCATCTCGGCGTGCACGTCGCGGACGCTTGCGCGCGTGAGTCGCACGTCGCCGCTTCGCGGCAGCGGCAGATCGCGATGGGTGAACACCCATGTGGGCTGCGCGTACGTCCACTCGCCGTTCTCGTGGCTCATGACCCATTCGTACGTCGAGGCGCCCATCGCCAGGGCGCCCACCGTAGCGACGAAACCGGGATACGCCATCGGTCCGTTCTCGTCGAAGTCCTGCGTCAGCAGCCAGTCCAGCGAGTGGTCGGCCGTCGCGATGAAGCCGTCGAGGGAGGACGCGGTGTAGAAGTGCGTGGTCATCGCCCCATCGTGCCCCACGCCGCCGACATCGCCCAGGCCTTCACGCCCGCGCCGATCAGTCCACCAGGGTCGCCGCGTCCGCCGGAGGCGCGAGCCACTCGATGCCCGGGTACCGTCTGAACCACGACACCTGACGGCGTGCGTACCGGCGGGTCAGCGCCTGGGTCTCGGCGATCGACTCGTCCGCACTCCTCTCGCCGGCGATCTGCGCCAACGCCTGGGCGTAGCCGATGGCACGCCGCGCGGTGACGCCCTCTTCGAGTCCCTGCGCGCGCAGCAGTCGGACCTCGTCGACGAGACCGCCGGCCCACATCCGCTCCACGCGGCGATCCAGTCTCTCCACAAGCTCCGCGCGGTCGACGTGCAGACCGAGGATGCGGGTGCGCGGATGCCACAGCGCGGGCGCGTCGGGCAGCGCGGCGCCGTGCGTCGAAGATCCCTGCGCGAGCACCTCGAGGGCCCGTACGATGCGGCGGCCGTTCTTCGGATCGATCCGAGCCGCGGTAACCGGGTCGAGATCGGAGAGCCGTTCGAACAGCGCGCCGGTGCCGTGCTGTTCGAGTTCGGCCTCCAGCTCGGCCCGCAGCCGTGCATCTCTGGGCGGGAAGCGGAAGTCGAAGAGCACACTGGACACGTACAGTCCTGAGCCGCCGACGAGGATCGCGTCTCCGCCGCGGGCGTTGACGGCGTCGACGGCGCGGCGCGCGAGCGGCTGGTACCAGGCGACCGCCGCCTCCTCCGTCACCTCCCGGACATCGAAGAGGTGATGCGGGATGCCGCGCCGCTCGCCCTCGGTGAGCTTGGCCGTTCCGATGTCCATCCCGCGGTAGAGCTGCATGGCGTCGGCGTTGACGATCTCGGCCGGATTGCCGCGGGCGCGCAGCTGCTCGGCGAGGTCGAGGGCGAGCCCGCTCTTGCCCGTTCCAGTGGCGCCCACGACCGCCCAGAGGCGCGGCCCATCGCCGGGCGCGTCAGCAGGCGCGGTGTCAGACACCGATGCGCAGGGTCGGCAGTCCGAGCGACACGGGGCGCGGTGCGCCGGCCTCCGCGGTCGGAGCCGGCACCGCGCACGACTCGGCCTGCGCGCGGTCCCACGCGTCGCCGCCGCGGGTGCGACGG
The DNA here is from genome assembly GCF_042723855.1 of Microbacterium sp. NPDC058345. Taxonomy (NCBI): domain Bacteria; kingdom Bacillati; phylum Actinomycetota; class Actinomycetes; order Micrococcales; family Microbacteriaceae; genus Microbacterium; species Microbacterium sp. NPDC058345. The sequence goes on along the minus strand of NZ_JBHXIG010000002.1, from coordinate 114,753 downwards.
ATGCGCAGCGGTGCCCCGGTCGGATCGTCGGCGAGCAGATGGAACGGCGCGCCGTGGGTGATCTTCACCGTGACGACGTCGCCGGGACGCGGCAGTTCCGAGCCGGGCGTCACCTCGAAGTGCACGAGGCGGTTGTCTTCGGCACGGCCGGTGAGGCGATGCGTCTCGGCATCCTTCTTGCCCTCGCCCACCGACACCAGCACCTCGACCTCGCGGCCCACCTGCTTCTGGTTCTCCTCCAGCGAGATGCGCTCCTGCAGGGCGATGAGGCGGTCGTAGCGCTCCTGCACGACCGCCTTCGGCACCTGATCCTCCATCGTGGCGGCGGGAGTGCCCTCGCGGATGGAGTACTGGAAGGTGAAGGCTCCCGAGAAGCGGGACTGCTCGACGACGCGCATCGTCTCCGCGAAGTCCTCCTCGGTCTCGCCGGGGAACCCGACGATGATGTCGGTGGTGATCGCGGCGTGCGGAATGCGCTCGCGGACGCGATCGAGGATGCCGAGGAAGCGCTCGCTGCGGTACGAGCGGCGCATGGCGCGCAGGACGCGGTCACTGCCGGACTGCAGCGGCATGTGCAGCTGCGGCATCACGGCATCGGTCTCGGCCATCGCATCGATGACGTCATCGGTGAACGCGGCCGGATGCGGGCTGGTGAAGCGGATCCGCTCCAGTCCGTCGATCTCCCCGGCGGCGCGCAGCAGCTTGCCGAACGCGTGGCGATCGCCGAACTCGACCCCGTAGGAGTTCACGTTCTGCCCGAGCAGGGTCACCTCGATCGCGCCGTCCTCGACGAGCAGGCGGATCTCGTTCAGGATGTCGCCCGGACGGCGGTCCTTCTCTTTGCCGCGCAGGCTCGGCACGATGCAGAAGGTGCAGGTGTTGTTGCATCCGACCGAGATCGACACCCACCCGCTGTGCGCCGAATCGCGCTTGGTGGGCAGGGTCGAGGGGAACACCTCGAGCGACTCGAGGATCTCGAGCTCGGCCTCGCCGTTGTGGCGAGCTCGCTCGAGCAGTCCGGGCAGGGAGCCCATGTTGTGCGTGCCGAACACGACGTCGACCCACGGCGCCTTGTCGAGCACCGCCTGCTTGTCCATCTGCGCGAGGCATCCGCCCACGGCGATCTGCATGCCCTCGTGCTTGTCCTTCCGGGACTTCAGGTGACCGAGCGTGCCGTACAGCTTGCCGGCGGCGTTGTCGCGCACCGCGCAGGTGTTGATGATCACCACATCGGCATCCTCGCCGTCGGCGACGCGCACGTAGCCGGCGCTCTCGAGTGACCCGGACAGCCGCTCGGAGTCGTGCACGTTCATCTGGCAGCCGAAGGTGCGCACCTCGTAGGAGCGGTGGCGCCCATCGGTCTCGATCGCGGCCGCCGAGGGCGCGATGATCGTCGGTTCGCTGCGCGGAGTAGTCATGATGACAGCTATTCTACGAGCGCCATGCCCGTGCCGGCCGCCCCGGGGTCAGTCGGACTCGGTGAAGCGCACGCCGCCGCGTCCGGAACCCTGCGCTTCTCGCAGAGCGGTGCGCGCCGCGTTCATGGCCACCGAGCCGCCGTACCCCCGGCGGGCGAGCTGGCCGAGCAGCCGGCGCAGCGCGGTTTCGAATTCGAGTCGGCTCATCCCCGGCGCCTTGGCGCGCGCGAACTCGAGGGCACGCTCGGCGTCGTCGTCGGGAAGCTCGGCGAGCACCTCATCGATCACCTCGCGAGGCACGCCGCGCTGAGCCAGCGCACGCGACAGCGCCACACGTCCCTGACCCTTGCGTTCCACCCCTGACGTGACCAACAGCGACGCGAGCGTGCGGTCGTCGAGATACCCGCGGTCCTGGAATTCCTCGATGACCTCCTCGATCGCCTCGCGGTCGAGGTCGTTCTCCCTGAGCACCGCACGGGCCTCGGCCACGGACAGCTGACGTGAGCGCAGACGACGCACCAGTGCATCCTGTGCGCGCTCCCGCGTCGCGCCGTCGTCGGCGTGCTCGGCACCGCTACCGTCCGATAGTCCCCGATCTGCGGGATGCGCTCCGAGCACCCGCAGCCGCGGCGCCGCCTCGGCCCGGCGCTCGGCGGCGGCGAACGCGGGATGATGCCGCGCCGCATCCGGTGGGCCGGGGGCCGGCCTCCTGTCGTCCTCTGCCGGACGCCGCACCGTCTCGTCGACCGTGCGATGCCGCAGTGCACCGTCGGCGGCGGCATCCTCCGGCGATGGACTCTCCGGAGGAAGATCGGGGACAGACGGTGCGAGATCCGGTCGACGCGCGCCGAAGAGCGGGATCACGGGGGCGAGGCGGCCCTCGCCCCCGTCGTCGCTGCTCATGATCAGGCCGGGCGTCGCTGCGCGAGCTCGTCGGCGGGCGCCTCCTCGGCGGCCTTCGCGCCGATGCCCAGCTTCTGCTTGATCTGAGACTCGATCGCCAGAGCGATGTCCTCGTTCGAGATCAGGAAGTTGCGGGCGTTCTCCTTGCCCTGCCCGAGCTGGTCGCCGTCGTAGGTGTACCACGAACCCGACTTCTTGACGATGCCGTGCTCGACGCCGAAGTCGATCAGGCTGCCTTCGCGCGAGATGCCGACGCCGTACAGGATGTCGAACTCGGCCTGCTTGAACGGCGGAGCCATCTTGTTCTTGACCACCTTGACGCGCGTGCGGTTTCCGACCGCCTCCCCGCCGTCCTTGAGGGTCTCGATACGACGGATGTCGAGGCGCACAGAGGCGTAGAACTTCAGCGCCTTACCGCCGGCGGTGGTCTCCGGCGAGCCGAAGAAGACGCCGATCTTCTCGCGCAGCTGGTTGATGAAGATCGCGGTGGTCCTGGTCTGGTTCAGTCCACCGGTCAGCTTGCGCAGCGCCTGCGACATCAGCCGGGCCTGCAGGCCCACATGGGAGTCGCCCATCTCGCCCTTGATCTCGGCCTCGGGCACGAGGGCCGCGACGGAGTCGATCACGACGAGGTCGATCGCCCCCGAGCGGATCAGCATGTCGGCGATCTCGAGCGCCTGCTCACCCGTGTCAGGCTGCGACACCAGCAGCTGATCGATGTCGACGCCGAGCTTCTTGGCGTACTCCGGGTCGAGGGCGTGCTCCGCGTCGATGAAGGCGGCGATGCCGCCCGCGCGCTGCACGTTCGCGATCGCGTGCAGGGTCAGCGTCGTCTTACCCGACGACTCCGGCCCGTAGATCTCGATGATGCGGCCACGCGGCAGACCTCCGATACCGAGGGCCGCGTCCAGGGCGATCGATCCGGTAGGGACGACCTCGACCGGGGCGCGCTCGTCGCTGCCCAGCCGCATGATCGATCCCTTGCCGAACTGCCGCTCGATGTGCGCGAGCGCCGAATCCAGGGCCTTCTCGCGATCGTCTGTTGATGGCATGACGTGCTCCTCACTGTGTCGAATGCTGCCGCCTGTAGGCTGTCGCGGCCGCCCCGGCTGGGGCGGCTCTCCGACAAGGCGTATGGCTCAGTGCCACGTCTTCACGTTAGGAGCAGCCACCGACATTGCGTCGGTGGATGCGCTGCCTGTGAACAGAGATCGCATCGAGACCATCTGTGCAGAACGATACGCGCTCATCGAACACATCTTCGACGACACGCCGCGATCAGCGTCTCCTGGGCTCTAGCCTGCCCACGCCGTATCGTCGCTCGGCGGGCACGTCGGTCTCGTCGCACAGCGCCAGCCAGATGTCGCGCGGTGGAACACCGGCATCCAGGGCGTCCAGTGCGGTCATGTTCACGCTGCTCAGCACGAGGTCGTGCGTCAACGCCGTGGCGCGCCCGCCGAACTCCTCGTCGACGGCGCGCAGGAACTCGCTGCGTCGCATCCGCTCAGTGCAGCGACAGCTCGGGCTCGACCGAGGCGACCAGGTCGTCGGGGACGACGTCGGGGAAGGCCTGCAGTCCCTCGAGCACGGAGATGCGGTCGCCCACCTCGCGCATGATCGTGGAGATGGGCACATCCAGCGCTTCGGCGACCGAGGCGAGGATCTCGCTCGACGCCTCTTTCTGCCCGCGCTCGACCTCGCTGAGATATCCGAGGGCGACGGAGGCCTTGCTGGCCACCTGCCGAAGAGTGCGACCCTTCTGCTGACGGAAGTCTCGCAGGACATCGCCGATCTCCTGTCGTACCAGAATCATCGGATCCTCCTCTCCGTCGTCTCCCCCGGACCTCGGTCCGAGTGGATCGCCAGTCTAACCTGATCGGACGCCACTGAATCTACTGTTTCTGCCTGTGCTTCTGCCTGGAACCTGAGCGGTTCCCCGACGAAGGCACCGGCGTCGCCGGTTCGTGCGGTTCGCGTATCGAGCACACCATCTTCAACCGGCATCCGGCGGCCGCTATTCCCCGATCCACTCCAGCGCCGCGACGATCGCGGCGTCCACGGCCTGGCTGCGGACCGCCGTGCGGTCCCCGGCGAAGAGGAACGAACGAGACCGACGTCCCGCGGGAGTGACGACGCCCACATGCACGGTGCCCACCGGCTGACCGTCCGGGGAGTCCGGGCCGGCGATCCCGGTGGTGCTGATGCCGACGTCCGCGCTGCGTCCGTCCACGGCGACCGCCGCGCGCACGCCGTCGGCCATCTGCACGGCGACGTCGGCGTGCACAGGACCGTGCGTCGCGAGCAGGTCCGCGTCGACACCGAGCAGAGTGCGCTTGACCGGAGTGGCGTAGGCCACGATGCCACCTAGCAGCGTCGCGGATGCGCCCGGCACGGAGACGAGCTCGGCGGCGACCGCACCGCCGGTGAGGGATTCCGCGATCCCGACGGTCCATCCCCGCCGGCGCAGTGCGGCCAGCAGGGTCGCGGCGTCGCTCATCATGCGCGCGGACGACGCCCGCGCAGCTGGGCGATCAGGTAGTCCACGCCGCTCAGGATGGTCAGCACGAGAGCGGCGACCATGAGCACCTGGGTCACGACCACCCACGGCTGAAGATCGATGAGCACGTGCAGCGGCAGCAGGGCCCAGCCCAGGGCGACCGCCTGCACGACGGTCTTGACCTTGCCCATCCACGCCGCGGCGACGACCTGCTCGTGCACGATCGTGAAGCGGTGGATCGTGATGCCCCACTCCCTGATCAGGATGAGGATCACCAGCCACCAGCCGACCTCGCCGAGGATGGCGAGGCCGAGGAATCCCGCACCGGTGAGCAGCTTGTCGGCGATCGGGTCCCAGAGCTTGCCGAAGTCGCTGATGATGTCGTATCGGCGCGCCAGGTAGCCGTCGACCCAGTCGGTCGAGATGGCGAACACGAACAAGCCCGCCGCGACCCAGCGCATCACCGTGTCGGCGTCGCCGTACGTGCCGGCGACGAGCAGGAGCACGAGGAAGACGATCGCCAGCGGGATGCGGGCGACCGTGATCGCGTTGGGAAGCTGCCGGGGAATCGCCATCAGTCGCGGCCCGTCAGTCCCCAGGCGTCCTCATCGCCGTCATCGTCGCTCTCGACGACCGGAAGACCGTCGTACTGCGCCTCAAGGGGGTCACGCCGATACCGATCGTCGGCGGCCGGTGCGGCGGCCGGGGCCGCAGTGGCGGGCGCGGAAGCGGCGGGAGCGTCGTCCCCGCGCAGTTTGGCCAGCACGCCGGGCAGCTGCTCGGCTGTCACCAGCACGTCACGGGCCTTGGAGCCCTCCGAGGGACCCACGATCTCCCGCGACTCCAGCAGGTCCATCAGGCGTCCCGCCTTGGCGAAGCCGACGCGCAGCTTGCGCTGCAGCATCGACGTCGAGCCGAACTGCGACGAGACGATCAGCTCGGCCGCGGCGAGCAGCAGCTCGAGGTCGTCGCCGATGTCCTCGTCGACCTCCTTCTTCTTGCCCTCGACCGCCTCCTGCACGTCAGGACGGTACTCCGGACGCGCCTGCCCGGTGACGTGCTTGACGACCGCGTCGATCTCCTCCTCTTTCACCCAGGCGCCCTGCAGGCGGAAGGGCTTGGAGGAGCCCATGGGCGAGAACAGCGCGTCACCCTGCCCGATGAGCTTGTCCGCCCCCGGAGAGTCGAGGATCACGCGGCTGTCGGTGACGCTCGTCACGGCGAAGGCGAGACGGGAGGGGACGTTCGCCTTGATCAGGCCGGTGACGACGTCCACGCTGGGGCGCTGCGTGGCGAGCACGAGGTGGATGCCCGACGCCCGGGCTAGCTGGGTGATGCGCACGATCGAGTCCTCGACGTCCCGCGGCGCGACCATCATCAGGTCGGCGAGCTCGTCGACCACCACGAGCAGGTAGGGGTAGGGCTTGAGCACCCGCTCGCTGCCGACCGGCACCTCGACCTCACCGGCGCGCACGGCCCTGTTGAAGTCGTCGATGTGGCGGAATCCGAACGACGCGAGGTCGTCGTACCGCATGTCCATCTCCTTCACGACCCACTGCAGCGCCTCGGCGGCCTTCTTGGGGTTCGTGATGATGGGCGTGATCAGGTGCGGCACGCCGGCGTAGCTGGTGAGCTCGACGCGCTTGGGGTCGATGAGCACCATCCGCACGTCGGCGGGGCGTGCCCGCATCAGCAGACTCGTGATCATGGAGTTCACGAAGCTCGACTTACCCGACCCGGTGGAGCCTGCCACGAGCAGGTGCGGCATCTTCGCCAGGTTGGCGACCACGAAGTTGCCGCCGACGTCCTTGCCGACGCCGATCGTCAGCGGGTGAGTGCTCTTGTGCGCCGCGGCGGAGCGCAGCACGTCGCCGAGCGACACGGTCTCGCGATCGGCGTTCGGGATCTCGATGCCGATGGCGCTCTTGCCCGGGATCGGCGAGAGGATGCGCACGTCGTTCGACGCGACCGCGTAGGCGAAGTTGTTGCTCAGCTGCAGGATCTTCTCGACCTTGACGCCGTGGCCGACCTCGACCTCGTACTGCGTGACGGTGGGCCCGCGCGAGAAGCCGGTGACCTTGGCGTCGACGTTGAACTGGGTGAGCACGTTGGTGATCTGCTGCACGACGCGATCGTTCGCCTCGGAGCGGGCCACGGCCGGAGGGCCCTCGCTCAGCGTCGAGGGTGCGGGCAGCACGTAGGGAGCGGCCGGCGGCTGCGGCCCCTCGGCGCCGGGCCCTGCGGTGCCGAAGCCGTCCAACCCGGGCAGTTCGCCCGTGGAACCCGTGTCGTCGAGGAGCGCCGTGGTGTTCTGCTCGCCGAGCGAATCGGTGAGCGCGCTGACGTCGGTGAGCACCTCGGTGGCGGCGTCGTGCGGCGCGTGGTCGACGATGACGGCCTGGTCGTACGCCGCCTTCTTGCCCGGTTCCTCCTCGGCGCCCGCGTCGAACAGTGCGGTGATCGCCTGCGAGTCGACGTCGTCGGGGTCCTCTTCGCGGCCGGTCTTGTTGCGTCGCCACCACGGCAGCACGTCCGCGTCGTCGACCTCGTCGGCCTCGTCGATCTGCGCTGTCGGCTTCTCGGGCTTCTCGGGACGCTCCGCGCCGAACATCCAGGCGTACAGGTCACCGAGTCGCTCGCCGATGCGGTTCGGCGGCGTCTTGGTGAGGATCAGGATGCTGAGCGCCGCCAGCACGCTCAGCACGATGTACGCCACGATCGGGGTCAGGAACGCGAGCGGCTCCCCCAGCATCCACCCGAAGAGCCCGCCTGCGGCGCTGAGGGCGGGCATGCCCTCCTTCGGCTGGGGGCGCAGCACGGCGCCGCCGCCGCCGGTCACGCCGGAGGCGACGTGGCAGAAGCCGGCCAGTGCGAGCACGAAGAAACCGAAGCCGATGCCGATGCGCCCGTTGTCGTGCACGGAGGACGGATGCCGGAACAGCCAGCCTGCGAGCAGGAGGAGCAGCACGGGGAGGACGAAGGCGGCCCTTCCGATCAGCCCGCCCCAGCTGAACGCGCTGATCGCCTGCGCGACCGGGTCGCCGATGAAGAACCACTCCACGACCGCCCCGGCGCAGGCGAGCAGCACGAGCAGGAACGGGAAGCCGTCACGCCGGTCGTCCTTCTCCAAGCTCTCCGGGCCGAAGGCGCGGAAGAGCCCGCCCACGCCGTGCGCGAGCCCGAGCCAGAGCCGGACGCCGATGGACGGCTTGTCGGCCTCGTCGATGTACTTCTTCGGCGCGGGCGCACCCTTGGCGGACGCCCGGTTCCCGGTCTGCCGCTTGGAGCGCGATGCAGCGCCGTCGGACGCGCGCTCGGACTTCGTGGTGCTCCTGGCCATGTCTCCACGTTATTGCCAGGTGCCGACGCTGCCGCGTAATGACGCGGCTTTCCACGCGATCGCAGGGCTGATCGCGTGGCGCTGCGGTACTACGCCTCGATGACGAGCGGCACGATCATGGGGCGCCGACGCAGCTTCTGGTTCACCCAGCGACCGATGGTGCGGCGCACGACCTGCGAGAGCGCGTGGCTGTCGTGCACGCCGTTGCCCACCGCCTCCTTGAGCGCCGCCGCGATCTTCGGCGCCACGTCGTCGAACACCGCGTCGTCCTCCGCGACTCCCCTGGCATGGATCTCCGGTCCGGAGATGATCCGGCCGGTCGCCGAGTCCAGCACCACGATCACCGACACGAAGCCCTCCTCGCCGAGGATGCGGCGGTCCTTCAGATCGGCGTCGGTGATCTCGCCGACGGTCGACCCGTCGACGTAGACGAATCCGAGATCCAGCTGACCGGCCACCCGCGCCTCGCCATCCTTGAGGTCGATCACCGTGCCGTTGGCGGCGATGATGGTGCGCTCCTCGTCGATGCCGGTGTCCTGTGCGAGCCGGGCGTTGGCCATGAGGTGACGGTACTCGCCGTGCACGGGCAGCACGTTCTTCGGCTTGAGGATGTTGTAGCAGTACAGCAGCTCGCCGGCGGCCGCGTGGCCCGAGACGTGCACGCGGGCGTTGCCCTTGTGCACGACGTTCGCGCCGAGCTTTGTGAGCCCGTCGATGACCCGGTAGACGGCGTTCTCGTTGCCAGGGATGAGGCTGGAGGCGAGGATGACGGTGTCACCGGGGCCCGGTTCGATCGCGTGGTCGAGGTTGGCCATGCGGCTGAGCACCGCCATCGGCTCGCCCTGCGAACCGGTGGACATGTAGACCACCTTGTCATCGGGAAGGTCACGTGCCTTCTTGTAGTCGATGAGCACGTTCTCGGGCACCTGCAGGTAACCGAGCTGCTCGGCGATGGTCATGTTGCGCACCATGCTGCGCCCCAGGAACGCCACGCGGCGACCGTGCTCGTGCGCCGCGTCGATGACCTGCTGCACGCGGTGCACATGGCTCGAGAAGCTGGCGACGATGACGCGGCGCGGGGCGCGGCCGATCACCTGGTCGAGCACGGGCCCGATGGAGCGCTCGGTGGGCGTGAAGCCGGGCACATCGGCGTTGGTGGAGTCGACGAGGAAGAGGTCGACTCCCTCCTCGCCGAGCCGGGCGAATGCCCTCAGGTCGGTGATGCGCCCGTCCAGCGGCAGCTGATCCATCTTGAAGTCTCCGGTGGCGAGCACCAGACCCGCAGGCGTGCGGATGGCGACGGCCAGAGCGTCCGGGATGGAGTGGTTCACCGCGACGAACTCGAGATCGAACGGACCGACCTGCTCCTCCTGCCCCTCGGTGACGGTGAGGGTGAAGGGCTTGATGCGGTGCTCCTTGAGCTTCGCCTCCACGAGGGCGAGGGTGAGCCCGGAGCCGATCAGCGGAATGTCGCTCTTCAACCGCAGCAGATACGGGACCGCGCCGATGTGGTCCTCGTGGCCGTGCGTGAGCACGACGCCGACGATGTCGTCGAGGCGGTCCTTGATGGGCTCGAAGTCCGGGAGGATCAGATCGACTCCCGGCTGGTGCTCCTCGGGGAAGAGCACGCCGCAGTCGACGATGAGGATCTTGCCGCCGAACTCGAAGATCGTCATGTTGCGGCCGACCTCGCCGAGCCCGCCCAGCGGCGTCACGCGAAGCGTGCCGTGGACGAGCGGTTCAGCGGCGGCGATGGGGATGGACATTGACGTCTCCTCAGTCGGACAGCTCTGTGTCCGTTCGTATGCGATTCAGCGCGCGGGCGCGCTCATCGGCGTCGTGCGGGCACGATCATCGGGTGGTGCCGTGCACCTTGGGAAGGGCGCCGCCGGCGGCCGCGTTGCGGTCGGGGCGGAAGTTCGAGAAGTCGGCGCCGGGGATGTCCTTGACGAGGTCGAGCTCGTCTTCGATGAGGGCGGCCTCCCACTCCTCCGGACCGACCAGCGGCAGCCTGACGCGCGGGCTGCCGATGCGGCCGAGCCCGTGCAGGATGTACTTCGCCGCGACGGTTCCGGGAACATGCGTCATCGCCGCGCGGACCAGCGGCTCCAGGCGCTGATGCTCGGCGGTGGCCGCCTTCAGGTCGCCGCGGTTCACGGCGTCGACGATGGTGCGATACGGCGCGGAGGTGATGTTCGCGGTGACGCCGATCAGGCCGGTGGCGCCGATCGCCAGGTGCGGCAGCACGTTGGCGTCATCACCCGAGAAGTACATCAGATCGGTCTGATTCAGCACGCGGCTGACCTCGGAGAAGTCACCCTTGGCGTCCTTCACGGCGAGGATGTTCGGATGCTTCGCCAGGCGCAGGATGGTCTCGTACCTGATCGGCACACCGGTGCGTCCCGGGATGTCGTAGAGGATGACCGGCAGATCCGTGGCGTCGGCGACCAGGCGGAAGTGGGTGAGGATGCCGGCCTGCGTGGGCTTGTTGTAGTAGGGCGTGACGATCATGATGCCGTCGGCGCCGGCCTTCTCGCTCGCCTTGTACAGCTCGATCGCGTGGGCGGTCTCGTTCGAGCCGCCGCCCGTGATGATCTTGGCGCGGCCCGCCGAGACGTCCTTGCCGACCTCGACGAGGCGCAGCTTCTCGGCATCCGTGAGAGTCGAGGTCTCGCCGGTGGTGCCGGTGACGACGATGCCGTCGGCGCCGTCGGAGATGACGCGATCGATGTGCTTCTCGACGGCCGGCCAGTCCACTTCACCGTCGGCGGTCATCGGGGTGACCAGCGCGACGAGAACCTGGCCGAAGGGGTTGCCGGTGTGCGTCATGAGAACAGGTTATCGCGCGGTGACTGATCACATGCGCCCGCGGCGGGCCACCCTCGCGGTGAGTGCGCGGGGCAGGAAGCGGATGAGCGCGACGATGAGCGTGTACCGTACCGACGGGATCGAGACCGCCTTGCCGCGTGCGACGTCCCGCAGGCCCTCGCGCACGACGTCGCGGGCGTCGAGCCAGAGCAGCCCCGGCACGCCCTCCTCGCCTCTGGCCAGGCCCATCCGCTCATGGAAGCTGGTGTGGGTGAACCCCGGGCACACCGCGGTGACCGTCACGCCGTCGGACGCGTACTCGGCGTTCGCCCATCGGCTGAATCCGATCAGCCAGCCCTTGCAGGCCGAGTAGGTGGAACGCGAGATGAAGCCGGCGACGGATGCCACGTTGACGATGCGCCCGCCTCGCCCTCGCATGCTCCGCAGCGCGGTGTGCATCAGCCGCATCGGCGCCTCGACGTGCACGCGCAGGTGGCGCACCTCGTCTTCGATGTCGTTGTCTGCGAACCGCAGCGGCAGACCGAAGCCGGCGTTGTTGATCAGCAGATCCACCGGCTGGGCGGCATCCGCGAGGCGTGCCGCGACCCGGTCGACATCGCGCTCGTCGGTCAGATCCGCCGGCATCACCTGCACGTCGACGCCGAATCCGTCGCGCAGGTCGACGGCGAGAGCCTCGAGAGCATCCGCGCCGCGGGCCACCAGCACGAGGTCCGCGCCGCGCGCGGCGAGCTGGTGGGCGAACTCGGCGCCGAGCCCGGCACTCGCTCCGGTGATCAGGGCGACCGGCATCAGCGCTGATATCCCAGGAAGCGATAGCGGATGCCGGAGACCGAGGTCTGCCACTCCCCCTCAGCCGACACGCGCCATCCCGCGGTCGAGGGGGCGAAGGCGTCGCCGTCGACCTGGATGTCGAGTTCGGTCACCTCGAGCCGGTCGGCGTGGCCGATCACCTCGCGGAAGATCTCCGCCCCGCCGATCACCCACGCCTTCTCGAGACCACGCAGCGCCTCGCGCACGCCGGCCGCCCGGCGGGCGCCGGAGGCGCTCCAGTGCTGCTGACGGGTGATCACGATGTTCTCGCGACCGGGCAGCGGGCGGTACCTCTCGGGAAGCGAGTCCCAGGTGCGACGGCCCATCACCACCGGCGCCCCGAGGGTGACCTCCTTGAAGTGCGCGAGATCCTCGGGCACGTGCCAGGGCATGCCTCCGCCGGCACCGATCACGCCGCCGTGGGCCTGCGCCCAGATCAGTCCGACCCAGGTCATACGGCGACCGCCGCGCGGATGGCCGGATGGTGCTGGTACTCCTCGACGACGAAGTCCTCGTAGCGATAGTCGAGGATCGACTCCGGCGTGCGGGCGAACCGCAGCGTCGGGTACGGGTACGGCGTGCGCGTGAGCTGCTCGCGCACCTGGTCGACGTGGTTGTCGTAGATGTGGCAGTCGCCGCCCGTCCACACGAAGTCGCCGGGCTCCAGCCCGGTCTGCTGCGCGACCATGAGCGTCAGCAGCGCATAGGAGGCGATGTTGAAGGGCACCCCGAGGAAGAGGTCGGCGCTGCGCTGGTACAGCTGGCAGGAGAGCCTGCCGCCCGCGACGTAGAACTGGAACAGCGCGTGGCACGGTGCGAGCGCCATGTCGGGGATGTCGGCCGGGTTCCACGCGGAGACGATCAGACGTCGCGAGTCGGGTGTCGCCCTGATCTGCTCGATCACCTGGGACAGCTGGTCGATGCTGCCGCCGTCGGGTGTCGGCCAGGAACGCCACTGCACACCGTAGACGGGGCCGAGGTCCCCCTCGGCGTCCGCCCACTCGTCCCAGATCGTCACGCCGTTCTCCTGCAGCCAGCGCACGTTCGATTCGCCGCGCAGGAACCACAGCAGCTCGTAGGCGATCGATTTGAAGTGCACCCGCTTGGTGGTGATCAGGGGGAACCCCTGCGCGAGATCGAAGCGGATCTGCCGACCGAAAACGCTGGTCGTGCCCGTGCCGGTGCGGTCGTCCTTGTGCACGCCGTTCTCGAGCACATCGCGGAGCAGATCTTCGTAGGGCGTGGGGACGACGGCGCTCATGTCAGACACGATACCCGGCTCCGGCGGCTGTGCGGCGGTCGTCATTCACCGTCATATCCCGCTCCGCGACGCACCGCGGACGTACCCTCGACGAGTGCCCGTGTCGCTCGCGCTCATGATCGTCGCCGGTGTGCTCGCCGTCGCGGTGGCCGCCGGGTTGATCTGGCGCGCCCTGGACGGACGCCGGCGACCGGTGCGGGGCGCGCCGACGCTGCTCGACGAGCTCGATGCGGACGCCGCTCGGGCCGTCCTGCTCCTGTTCAGCACGCAGACGTGCGCCCGCTGCCCGCAGGTACGGCGGATGCTCCACTCGGTGGCGTCCGCGCTGGTCGGAATCGAAGCCACCGAAATCGACCTCACGCACCGTGCCGATCTCGCTGCGCGGCACCGGATCCTCACCACACCGACGACGTTCATCGTCACGCCGGTCGGCACGGTCGCCGCCCGCTTCACGGGCGCGCCGCGCCGCGTCGACATCGAAGCCGCTCTCGCTGAGCTCCCCGCCCCACAGGAGGTGCGATGACCACCGCATCCGGAATCGACCCGCGCGGACCGCGCTTCGCCGCCGGCATCACGTCTGCTCTGCTGCTCGTCGCCGTGCTGCTGGGCCTGACGGACACCGATCCGAACCCGGTCGATCCCGGCCTCCTGCTGACCGCCGCACTCGCCGCACTGTTCCTGTGGAGCATCCTGTCACCGCGCACCCAGCCGTGGTCGGTGCTGTTCCGTACGATCGTGCGACCCCGACTCGCCGCACCCGCCGAGCTCGAGGATCCGCGACCTCCGCGCTTCGCTCAGGGGGTCGGCCTTCTCGTCGTGGCGATCGGCCTCCTGCTCCATCTCCTGGGCGTTCCCTTCGCGCTGCCGCTCGCGACGGCAGCGGCGTTCGTCGCCGCGTTCCTCAACGCCGCCTTCGGATTCTGCCTCGGCTGCCAGCTCTATTTGCTGCTGCAGCGTGCCGGGCTCGTCGGCCGCGACATGCGACGCGGCTGACGGCCCGCCCCGGTTCCGCACGCCTGCGTGCCTGGGTAGGCTGGCCACGCGGCGCGTCCGCGCCGCGCATCCGCGCTCACCGCGACCACTGGAGGAAACATGCCCGTCACCAGCGAAGCGACCACCACCTGGACCGGCTCACTGTTCGAGGGTTCCGGTACCGTCGCGTTCTCGTCGTCGAAGCTCGGCACCTTCCCGATCAACTGGAAGGCCCGCGCCGAAGGCTCCGACACCACGACGACTCCCGAGGAGCTGATCGCGGCCGCGCACGCCTCGTGCTTCAGCATGGCGTTCGCGAACATGCTCACCGAGAACGGCACCCCACCCGAGCGGCTGAACACCACCGCATCCGTGACGTTCAAGCCGGGCACCGGCATCACCGGCAGCCACCTGAACGTCAACGCCTCGGTGCCGGGGCTCTCGCCGGAGAAGTTCCAGGAGATCGCCCAGCAGGCAAAGACGGGCTGCCCGGTCTCGCAGGCGCTCGCGGCGATCGACATCACCCTCGAGGCCTCGCTGGCCTGAGCCGCCTCGCCTCGCGAAGGACGTCAGGGCCGCGTTCGCGACAGCACGATCGCTGCGCGGATGCTGGACCTGGCGTCCTTTCGTCGTCCGGCGGCGTCCTGCACGACGCCGAGACGGTAGCGTGCTCTCCAGTCATCCGGCGAAGCCTCGACCTGCGACGAGTACTGGGCGATCATCGCGTCGGCGTCCTCGCGCCGCAGCCGACCGCTCGGCGTCAGCTCGGCGGGCGCTTCAGGCATGCCGCCTTCGGCGTCGAGCGCGCGGCCGAGGCGATCGGCCGCGAAGCCGAACTGCATCTCTCGGATCAGCGCCCAGGCGCCCAGCGGTGCGATGACGATCAGGGCGACGCCCATGCCGATGGCGGCCGGCGTGCCCACGGCCAGGAACATCACGGCCAGCCACACCGCCGTCGCGATGTACAGCAGAAGCGCGCCGCCCATCACGGCGACCCCGATCCGCGACGTCACGAGCGCGGCCGGATGCCGAGATCGATGATGTTCTCCAGCCCCGCCACGACACCGCGCGCGTCACGCGCGTACGGCAGGGCGAGACGGATGCCCGGCGCGTAGGCGGCACCGGGATCGACGGTGTCGTGCACGAGAGACAGGGACTCCCCCGCTCCGGACAGGATGACCTCCTGCTTGGCGATGACCCCGGGGCGCCGCAGCGAATGCACGGGTATGCCCGCCACCTGCTGGCCGCGGGCGCGCTGATCCACGTGCGGCGCGCTCACCGGCCCCTGCTCCGTCCGTGCGGTGGCCATGAGCTCCGCGGTGCGCACCGCCGTGCCACTGGGCGAGTCGATCTTGGTGTCGCGGTGCGCCTCGACGACCTCTGCGCTGGCGAAGAACGGTGCGGCGACGGCGGCCAGCACAGTGCCCAGCGCCGAACCGAGCGAGAAGTTGGGCACGAAGACGACGCCGGTTCCCGCCTCCTCGACCAGCGGGCGCACCAGCGCGATGCGCTCCTGCGACCAGCCCGACGTTCCCACGAGAACGTTGATGCCCCGCTCGGTCGCTTCCCGCACGACCTCGACGCTGACGGCGGGCGTGGAGGCATCGACCACAAGGTCCGCGCCGTCGAGCTCGGACAGTTCGCTCGAGGAACCCAGCACGCGGTGGATCTCGAAGCCCTCGAGCTCGTCGATCACCGTGCGGATGACGCGACCGAGCTTGCCGTTGCCGCCGACGAGGGCTATCTGAGTGGACATGGATCCAGTCTAGATTCGCGTGCGCGGGAGGCGTGCACGCGCGACCCGATCAGACCGAGAGGTAGTCGGGCAACCCCGTGCGCAGCTCCATCGGCAGGTGACCGAGGTCGTTGTGCGCGAGCAGCGACCAGGGACGTCCCTGCTTCTGGGCGATGACCGTGAGGCCGCAGTGCGCCTGATTCAGCGTCATCCAGCGCCACTCCGGCGCTCCGAGCACTTCGCGCACGAACCAGCTGATCACGAAGTTGTGCGTGATCAGCACTTCATGCACATCGCCGTTGCGCCGGCGGAGGAACTCCCCCACCGCATCCGACATCTGCGCGCCTCCCGCTTCGATCTCGGCCTCGGTGACCGAGCCGAAGAACGGCTCGAAGGCGAGCGGCGTGTCATCGGTCATCCCCGTCGGGACGCAGTCGAACAGCAGCGCGGACGGCACGGGATCGACGGACGGCAGCCGCGCGGCGACCGCCCGTGCGGTCTCGGCGGCGCGCAGCAGCGGCGAATGCCATACCGCGTCGAGCGGAAGGCCCGACAGCCGGTCGGCGATCAGCTCGGCCTGCCGTTGTCCCCGCGGCGAGAGGGGTCCGTCGTCGACGCCGTGCTCGGCATCCTGATGTTCACCGTGTCTGACCAGATATATGTAGTGCGTCACAACCCTGCTCGCTTCATCGCCGCCGCCTGGGCGCTTCCTCCAGCTTAGGTCACCGCTCCGACACGCAGGCGCGGGAGTCACCGTGTGACCGACGGGATGCGCGGCCGGCGTCAGTCGCCGGCGCGCGTGAGCTCGGCGATGTGGGCACGCGAGAGGGAGACGCCGGCACCCTGCATGAGCTCTTCGACGTGGTGCGCCGCGAAGACGTTGACGATCGGCGCGACGACGGTGCGCTGCGCCAGCAGCCAGCCGATCGACACCGCCGCGACGGGCACCCCCAGCTCGCTCGCGATCGCGTCGAGCGCGCGGAGGACGCGGATGCCGCGGCGATTGAGGTGGCTGCGCAGCTGTTGACCGCGCACACCGGACATCTGCGACTTGCTGCGGTGCTGTCCCGACAGGAAACCGTGCTCGAGCGCGTGAGACGGCGTGGTGGCCAGGCTCTGCGCACCGGCGACCAGTCGCAGATCACCCTCGAACCCTCCGCGGCGGAGCAGGTTGTAGGGCTCGTCGAGCGCCTCGATGCGGGGATACCCCGCGGCCGCGAGAATGCGGGCCTCGACCAGCCGCTCCGCCGTGAAGCCGAACGCTCCGACCGACGTGATCTTGCCGGCGCCGCGCAGCCACTCCACCGTCGCGAGCGTGTCTTCGAGGTTGCTGCCGCTGTCGAGCGACGCGTCCAGGTACAGCACATCGATGTGCTCGACGTCCAGCCGCGTGAGGGTCCCCTCCACCGCGCGCACCAGGTTCACCGAGCCGAGGCCGGGGTTGTCGGCGTGCGCGCCTACTCGAGCGCTCAGCACGACACGGTCGGGTTCGCCGCGCGAGCGCAGCCACTGGCCGACGATGTACTCGCTCCGACCGCCCGAGAAGCCGTCGGCCGTGTGCACCGCATTGCCGCCGTACTCGACGTACCGGTCCAGGATGCCGTGCGCGGTCTCGAGATCGACGTTCCAGCCGAATTCCGCAGCGCCCAGCATCAGCGGGAAGACGGAGTGCCCCGACTCGCCGAGCGGGACCCTGATCGCTTCGCCGACGCCGGGACCCACGATGGGGATGGGTGCCGACGGGTGGGCGTCGAGGGTCTCGGAAGGGCGCGACGAGTCGGTCGTCGTGCCAACGCCGAAAAGACGCATCGTCTCACCCCCGCGGATCATCGGATCCGTGCCACCACGCACTCCCCGGTGCGTACTTCGAGGGTAAGCGACGGCCGGGGACGATTCGGACGCCACGGGCGAACTCGCCGCGAACTCCGCATAACGGTTTGGTCACATCGGATACGACCGAGCCCGGGGCCGCGTGCGCGGTCCCGGGCTCGGTACCGGATGCCGGTCACCCGGCATCCGGGAGATCAGGCCTCGGTGGCGTCCTCGGTCGCCTCGGCCCCGGACTCCGCCGGAGCGTCGTCGAGAACGGGCTCGAGCGACAGCTTGCCGCGGTCATCGATCTTGGTGATCTTCACGAGCAGCTTCTGACCGACCGAGAGGACGTCGTCGACGTTCTCGACGCGCTTGCCACCGGCGAGCTTGCGCACCTCGGTGACGTGCAGCAGACCGTCCTTGCCGGGCAGCAGCGAGATGAAGGCGCCGAAGGTGGCGATCTTCACGACCGTGCCCAGGAACTGCTCGCCGACCTCGGGGTTGGTCGGGTTGGCGATCGCATTCACCTGAGCGCGCGCGGCCTCGGCCGACGGACCATCGGTGGCGCCGATGTAGACGGTGCCGTCCTCCTCGATGGAGATCTGCGCGCCGGTCTCGTCCTGGATCGCGTTGATCGTCTTGCCCTTCGGGCCGATCAGCTCGCCGATCTTGTCGACCGGGATCTGCACGCTGATCACGCGCGGAGCGGTCGGCGCCATCTCGTCGGGAGTGTCGATCGCCGCGTTCAGCACGTTCAGGATGGTGAGGCGCGCGTCGCGAGCCTGGGTCAGCGCACCGGCGAGCACCGACGACGGGATGCCGTCGAGCTTGGTGTCCAGCTGGATCGCGGTGACGAACTCGCTGGTGCCGGCGACCTTGAAGTCCATGTCGCCCAGGGCGTCCTCGGCGCCGAGGATGTCGGTGAGTGCCGCATAGCGGGTCTCACCGTCGACCTCGTCGGACACCAGGCCCATGGCGATGCCGGCGACCGCTGCGCGCAGCGGCACACCGGCGTTCAGCAGCGACAGCGTCGAGGCGCAGACGGAACCCATCGAAGTCGAGCCGTTCGAGCCGAGCGCCTCGGAGACCTGGCGGATCGCGTAGGGGAACTCCTCGCGGGTGGGCAGCACCGGCACGAGCGCGCGCTCGGCGAGGAAGCCGTGCCCGATCTCGCGACGCTTCGGCGACCCGACGCGGCCGGTCTCACCGGTCGAGTAGGGCGGGAAGTTGTAGTGGTGCATGTACCGCTTGCTGGTCGTGGGCGACAGCGAGTCGATCTGCTGCTCCATCTTGAGCATGTTCAGCGTGGTGACGCCCATGATCTGGGTCTCACCGCGCTGGAAGATCGCGGAGCCGTGCACGCGCGGGATGACCTGCACCTCGGCGTCGAGCGGACGGATGTCGGCGAGGCCGCGGCCGTCGATGCGCACGCCGTCGGTGAGGATGCGCCCGCGGACGATCTTCTTGGTGACGGACTTGTAGGCCGCGCTGAACTCGAGCGGAGCGGCGGCCGGCAGGTCGCCCGCCTCGGTGGCCTCGATGAGCTCGGCCTTGACGCGGTCCTTGATCGCGTCGTCGGCGTTCTGCCGCTCCTGCTTGTCGGCGATCTGGTACACCCCGACGAGCTCGTCGTGCGCACGCTCGGCGACGAAGCCGTAGACCTCTTCGCTGTACGGCAGGAAGACCGGGTAGACGCCCGGCTCCTTCGACGCCTGCGCGGCGAGCTCGGCCTGAGCCTTGACCAGCTGGGCGATGAAGGGCTTCGCGGCCTCGAGGCCCTGCGCGACGACCTCTTCGTTCGGCTTCGTGGCGCCGGCCTTGATGAGGTTCCAGCTGCCTTCGGTCGCCTCGGCCTCGACCATCATGATGGCGACGTCCTCGGTGCCGTCGGCCTTGGTGACCACGCGGCCCGCGACGACGAGGTCGAAGACGGCCTGCTCGACCTGCTCCGCGTTCGGGAACGCGACCCACTGGTCGGTGTGCTCGCCGTGACCGGGGATGAACGCGAGGCGCACACCGGCCACGGGACCGGAGAACGGCAGACCCGAGATCTGGGTCGAGGCGGATGCCGCGTTGATGGCCAGCGCGTCGTAGTACTCACCCGGGGCGATCGACAGCACGGTGATGACGATCTGGACCTCGTTGCGCAGTCCGTCGACGAACGACGGTCGCAGCGGGCGGTCGATCAGACGGCAGACCAGGATCGCCTCGGTGGAGGGGCGTCCCTCGCGCCGGAAGAACGAGCCGGGGATCTTGCCGGCGGCGTAGGAGCGCTCCTCGACGTCGACCGTCAGCGGGAAGAAGTCGAACCCTTCGCGCGGGTGCTTGCCTGCGCTGGTGGCCGAGAGGAGCATGGTCTCGTCGTCGAGGTAGGCGGCGACGGCGCCCTGAGCCTGCTGCGCGAGGCGGCCGGTCTCGAAGCGGATGGTGCGGGTGCCGAAGCGGCCGTTGTCGAGAACGGCCTCGGTGGCGGTGATTTCAGGACCTTCCAAGAGGTCTCTCCTTCTTTGTTTAGGCTCGCGCGCCCGTGTGGCGCGCGAGTTCTCGCGAAGGAGCGGATGCGGGCAGATATAAGCGCGCGGGCAGCCCCGCGAATCTCGCCTGCGCTGGCCACCAGTAGAAGATCACCCGGCGCCGTGTGCGACGAGGAACCCACCACAGGGGACCAGCTTCTCAGCCGACCGCTCCGTGTGAAGCCTGTATGCAGTTTCTTCGGATGCCACAGGCAACCGCATCCAGCCTAGCAGTGTGCGTCACCCCGCTTCGCCGCCCTCGATGCCCACCGTGCCGCGCGCAGCGGGGAGGCCGCAGTCTGGCGGACAGGTCGCGGATCCGGGCTAGGCTGTCGGCCATGAGCGAAGACAAAGCGGTCTCATCCGAGGAGATCAAGCGGAAGTTCAAGGAAGCGCTCGACAGGAAGAACGCACGGCAGCACGGCGGGGAGGCGCACCTCGACGGCGACTCCCCCGTCCACGCCGCGCCCGCTCCGCAGCTCAAGCGCGAGTTCCGCCGCAAGAGCGGCTGAGGACACTATCGGCGGGGGCCGAGGCGACTCGGCCCCCGCCCCAGTTCCGCCGCGTCCGCGAGTGACGCGTCACGCCTGACGCTGGCGCTCGAGCCATCCGGCGAACGTCCCTGTGGCACGGTCCGCATCAGGACCCGGCAACATCGATCCGTCGCGCAGGGCGCGGCCGAACGCACCAGGCAGCGCGATGCGCGGCATCCATGCGCGACGGCCGGTGTGACGCGCCCACGCGCGCATCATCTCGGCCAGGTCCTCCTCCTCCGGTCCCGCGAGGTCACGGGCCCTGCCCTGTGCGGGCTGCTCTGCGAGGGAGATCAGTCGCTCCGCCACCTCGCTCACGTCGACCGGCTGGGTGCGCATCCGCACAGCGGGATGCACCGGCCCGATCCCCGTCTGGGCGAACATCTGTGCGGCGAAGTCGTGGAACTGCGTGACGCGCTGGATCGTCCAGGGCACGCTTCCGTCCGCGACGGCCCGCTCCTGATGCAGCTTCGCGCCGTAGTATCCGTGCGGAGCGCGATCAACACCCACGATCGACAGCACGAGGTGGTGCGGCACGCCGGCGCGCTGTTCCGCCTCGAGCAGTCGGCCGGACGTCGATCGGAAGAACTCCCCCGCTCTGCGCGCGCTGGATGTCTGCACGTTCAGGACATCGATCACGGCGTCCGCGCCGCGCAGAACGCCCTCCAGCCCCACCCCTGTGCGCACGTCGACGCCGTGGCCGCGGGCGATCACCCGCGTCGCGTGGCCCCTGCGCTGCGCCGCCGCCACCACGGCGCCGCCGACCGTTCCCGTCCCGCCCGCGATCGCGAAGTCCATCTCCCCACGGTAGAGCTTGGAGGCCGCGATGCGCACGGCATCGGCCTCCATCGGCGCACGGTCACTCTCCGGCGAGGCCCCCCAGGAGATGCCCGAACGACTTGCCCTTACCGAGATACGTATCGGGGTCGAACGGGTCGGCATCCGAGACCGCCTCGCGGCGGGCGACCGCCTCCGCGAGTTCGCGGGCGCCGCGCTCCACCCTGACACTCAGAGGTGCGACCTCGTCGGCGTTGGCGCCCCAATCGCTGGACGCGGCGAAGACCCCGGTCGAGACCGGCTCGGCGTGCAGGTACGTGAACAGCGGCCGGATCGCGTAGTCGATGGCGAGCGAATGCCGCGCCGTGCCGGCGTTCGCACCGATCAGCACCGGCTTGCCGGTGAGGGCGTCGGGATCGAGCACGTCGATGAACGACTTGAACAGCCCCGAGTAACTGGTCGAGAAGATCGGGGTGACGGCGATGATCGCGTCCGCCGAGACGACCCGGTTGATCGCCTCCTCCAGGGGTGCCGGCGCGAATCCGGTGAGCAGGTTGTTGGTGATGTCGTGTGCCAGGTCGCGCAGCTCGATCACGTCGACCTGCACGTCGATCCCGCGCTCACGCAAGGCCTTCGCGGTCTCGGCGACCAGTCGATCGGCCAGCATCCTCGTCGACGACGGGTTCGACAGCCCGGCGGAGATCGCCGCGATGCGCCGCTCGCTCATCTCAGGCGTCCTTTCGGCTCAGCCCGAAGGCCGCACCGGCGGGCGCCGGAGCATCCTGATACGGCGAGCCCGCGGTCAGGTTGTCACCCCGGTTCGCACCGGGGCGCGCCTCGCGCGACGGACCGTCTCCATAGACCGCCTTCACGCGCGCGGCATGCGTCGGACCGTCGGGGGCGGAGGCGGGGCGGTTCTTCGCGAGCTCCTTGCGCAGCACCGGCACGACCTCGCCGCCGAGGATGTCGAGCTGCTCGAGCACGGTCTTCAGCGGAAGACCGGCGTGGTCGATGAGGAACAGCTGGCGCTGGAAGTCGCCGAAGGTGTCGCGCATGGCCGCGTAGCGATCAATGACCTGCTGCGGCGAGCCGACGGTCAGCGGAGTCATCTCGGTGAAGTCCTCCATGCTCGGCCCGTGGCCGTAGACCGGGGCGTTGTCGAAGTAGGGGCGGAACTGCCTGACCGCGTCCTGCGAGTTCGCGGCCATGAACACCTGGCCGCCGATGCCGACGATCGCCTGCTCCGGAGTGCCGTGCCCGTAGTGCGCGAACCGCTGCCGGTACAGCTCGATGAGGCGCTGGTAGTGCTCCTTCGGCCAGAAGATGTTGTTCGCGAAGAAGCCGTCTCCGTAATACGCGGCCTGCTCGGCGATCTCCGGAGTGCGGATCGATCCGTGCCAGACGAAGGGCGCGACGCCGTCGAGCGGACGAGGAGTGGCCGTGAAGCCCTGCAGCGGGCTGCGGAACTTGCCCTCCCAGTCGACGACGTCCTCGGTCCACAGCTTGTGCAGCAGTGCGTAGTTCTCGATGGCGAGCGGCAGGCCCTGCCGGATGTCCTTGCCGAACCAGGGGTAGACGGGCCCGGTGTTGCCGCGACCGAGCATCAGATCCATGCGGCCGTTCGTGACGTGCTGCAGCATCGAGTACTCCTCGGCGATGCGCACCGGGTCGTTCGTGGTGATCAGGGTGGTCGAGGTGGAGACGATCAGGCGCTCTGTGCGGGCGGCGACATGGGCGAGGAACGTCGTCGGGCTCGACGACCAGAACGGCGGGTTGTGGTGCTCGCCGATCGCGAAGACGTCGAGTCCGACCTCCTCGGCGTGCTCGGCGATGGTCGCGGTCGCCTGGATGCGCTCACGCTCGCTCGGTGTGACTCCGGTCGTCGGGTCCTGCGTGATGTCGCTGACCGACATGATGCCGAACTGGATGGCGCTCTGCTCGTTCACTGTTCTCTCCACTCGGGTGCCTTGCGGCATCTATTCAGATGAATGTATCGAGTACAACATGTGGGTGGCAACAATATTCCCGCAGTAGCCTCGAACGATGAGCAGCACCTCGGAGCAGCCGCCGCTGACGGCCGCCGGTTCGATCGCCCGCCCTCGGCGCCGTGTGCCGTTCTGGGACAACGCGCGCTTCGCGTGCATCGTGCTCGTCGTGCTCGGTCATGGAATCCAGCGTCTCACCTACGACTCCGACATCTCCTACGCGTTCTACCTGTGGATCTACGCGTTCCACATGCCTGCTTTCGCGATGATCTCCGGCTACTTCTCGAAGTCGGCGAGCCCCAACAGGCGGCAGATGTCGCGGGTCATCACCGACATCCTGGTGCCCTACTTCATCTTCGAGGCGCTGTGGGCCCTGACCAAGTGGCTCGTCGAGGGTCGCGCCGATCCGAACCTCACGCAGCCGTCGTGGACTCTGTGGTTCCTGCTCGCCCTGGGCATCTTCCGTCTCATCCTCCCCTACCTCGCCCTGCTGCGCTGGCCGCTGGCGTGGACCCTGGCCATCTCGATCGGCGTCGGCTATCTCTCCAACGTCGACAGCACCTTCTCGCTGTCGCGCACCCTCGGCCTGCTGTTCTTCTTCACCCTGGGCTGGTGGTTGCGCGAGCATGACATCGTGCGGCGTCTGCGTCTCATCGACTACCGGCCCTGGTGGCTGCGCGCCGCCGCGGCCGTCGTACTCGCCGGCTGGGCGTTCCTCTGCTGGGCGGGACTGTCCACCTGGGACGCGGTCGACCTGCGGCACTGGTTCTTCTATGAGGACTCGTACGCCGACCTGACCGGGACCCACCAGTGGTGGGCGGGTGCGGTCCGGCTCGCTGTGATCGCCCTTGCCCTGCTGCTGAGCGCCGCCTTCTTCGCGCTCCTGCCTCGCCGCAGCCAGTGGTGGACGACCCTCGGGCAGTACACGATGTACGTCTACCTGCTGCACTCCTTCGTGCTGTACCCGTTCCGGGAATCGGGCGTGCTGCGCGGTCTCGACCCGACGTGGATCTGGCTGCCGGTGGTCACCGCGCTCTCGGTGGCCACGGCGTTCGTCCTCGCGTCCAAGCCCGTGCGGCGCGTGTTCCGGCCCCTCATCGAACCGCGTCCGCGATGGATGTTCGCGGATGCCGAGCTGATCGCCACCGGCGACCACCGCAACGACCCGACGGGGTCCCGGCGCAGCTGACGGCGCGGGGCGGAATCTCGGGCGAGGGTTCAGGTCGACGCCGGACCCGCGCCGGCGCCGTACTCGACGATCGCGTGCAGAGCGTCGACGTGCGCCCGGAATGCGCGAACGCCCTGCGCGGTGCCGGTCACCCAGGTGCGCGGACGCGCGCCCGCCTGGCCCTTGCGGACTCTCACGTAGTCCGCCTGCTCGAGCGCGGAGATCGCCTTGCTCAGTGCCGAGTCGGAGACCTGCAGGATGCCGGCGAGCGTGGCGAAGTCGAGCTCGAGATCCTCACCGAGCGCGGCCATGAGCGAGAAGCGGATCGGACTCGCGAAGCGGTCGTCCAGACGCAGGCGCGGATGCGATGCACCGGAACGCTCAGTCACGGTCTCTTCCGCTCACCGCGGCGATCGCGAACACCAACGCGATGAGGACGCCGGCGACAGAGCCCGCGGACCAGAGGGGAAGATCTGTGAACCGGGCGAGGATCAGCAGGATCACGATGCTCGCGCTCGCAGCGGCGAAGGCGGTCCACAGGAGCGGCCCCCACGACAGGGCCACGCGGTTGCCGCCGGTGGCGATCGACACGGTGAGCCACACGGTGATCGCCAGCATCACGAGCAGCGTGACGACGGCCGCCAAGAGCTCATCCGTCGCTGTGACGCACACGGCCGTCGCAGCCAGCGCCGCGCCGATGCCGGCCGTGGTCAGGCGAGCGCCCAGGTCGAAGGGCTGGCGCGCCCTCTCGACGGGCTCAGACGTTGCCCGTCGCCACTCGTCCCACGACAGGGCGCCGAAGACCGCGAACGCGAGCGCTCCCGGCACCAGGCGCGCCGCGAGGGGGACGTCCACACCGACGACGAGCAGGGCGAGCGCGCCGACCATCACCGTCAGAATGAGCGCCACGACGGCGGTTCGGGCCCGCTGGTCCCGTCCGCGGCGCCGATAACCGTACTCGTCGTTCAGCGTGGCCGCGAGTTGCGTCCAGATCAGCAGCGGCGCCACGATGGCGATCGCGTCGCCGCGACCATCCGGGGGGGGAAGACGAGCATGAGCGCGGTGATGTAGACGCTGAGGCCGACGCCCTCGAAGAGCCGCAGGCGGGCGGCCGAGCGCCGATCGATGCGCTCTTCTCGCCACCGCACGACACGCACGGACTCGTCGAGGTATGCCTGCGCCGTGACCGCGGACGGCGGATCGAGCGGCGGAGTTCCCTGTTGGGGTCGTCGTTCCATGTTCCCCGTACTTTCCCTGTGGAAACCGATACTTCTTTCCTAAGGGAACCCGTGTGCCACGTCAAGCATCCGCCGCAAGAGCGCCCGGGAATGACGAAGGCCTCCCCACACCGTGGGGAGGCCTTCCAAGAACGTTTTGCGCGATTGAACGCTGGTCGCTATCGGCGCAGTCCGAGACGCTGGATCAGCGAGCGGTAACGCTCGATGTCCACGCTCTGGAGGTAACCGAGCAGACGACGACGCTGACCGACGAGCAGGAACAGCCCACGACGCGAGTGGTGGTCGTGCTTGTGCTCCTTGAGGTGCTCGGTGAGGTCCTTGATGCGCTGCGTCAGCATTGCGGCCTGCACCTCGGGGGATCCGGTGTCACCGGGGTGCGTCGCGTACTCTTCGATGATCGCCTTCTTGACGTCTGCTTCCAGTGCCATAGATTCGATCCCCTCTCTGCTTGTTGCGCGGTGCCCGACGCCGAATGCGCAGGCTCTCTTTATCCGCGGCCGATCAAACGGCAACCGAAACAGTCTACCAGGCGCTCGCGGATGCCGCCGACCGGCTGCGGTGCCTCGCGCACTCGATAACCTCGGTGAGTGCAGTTCTCCCGCGGTCACCTGATCGACATCTCCCCCTTGCGGTCGTCCCCTGCTTTCGCGCGGATGTGGATCGGCTCGTCCCTGGCGGGAATCGGTGGCCAGCTGACCATCGTGACCGTCATGCTCCATGTGTTCGAACTGACCGCGAGCACGTTCGCCGTGTCGATGATCGCGGTCGCCGGCCTCGTGCCGATGATCCTCGCCGGACTCTACGGTGGCATGCTCGCCGACGCGTTCGACCGTCGCAGGGTCGCGCTCATCGCGGCATCCGTCGCCTTCGCCTCCACCGCCCTGCTCGCCGCGCTCACCTGGACGCACACCGAGACCATCTGGTGGCTGTATGCGCTGAGCATGATCACGGCGGCCGCCAACTCCGTCGGCATGGCGACGCGCACCGCCATCGTGCCGCGGCTGATCAGCCGCGATCGGCTGGCGGCCGCCTCGGCGCTCAACGGCATCTCGTTCGGGCTGACCGTGATGGTGGGCCCCGCGGTGGCGGGCATGCTGGTCGCCCTCACCGGATTCGGCTGGACCTACACGATCGATGTCGTGCTCATGCTGTCGATGTTCCTCGGGCTGTGGACGCTTCCCGCGCTGCGGCCGGAGGGCGAGATCGTGCGCCCCGGTCTCGCCTCGCTCGTGGACGGATGGCGGTTCCTGCGGCGTGCGGGCAACATCCGCATGCAATACCTGATGGACATCGCCGCGATGACGTTCGGGCAGCCGCTCGCGCTCTTCCCCGCGCTCGGAACCGTCCTGCTCGGCGGCGGCGCCATCACCACCGGCATCCTCACCGCTGCGGTCGCCGTCGGCACCTTCACCTCGAGCCTGTTCTCGGGCCGCGTCGTGCAGTACCGGTGGCACGGCCGCGGCATCTCCCGTGCCGTGCAGGCGTACGGCGGAGCGATCGCGCTGTTCGGCGCCGTGCTGCTGGCGGGCGTGTACCTGCCGCCGGCGTCGGAAGGCTCGCCCAACCTGGCCCTGATCGTCCTCGCGTGCGTCGCGCTCGCCCTGTCCGGCGCCTGCGACAACATCAGCTCCATCTACCGCAACACGATGATGCAGGCCGCCGTACCGGATGCGATGCGGGGCCGGCTGCAGGGCGTGTTCATCATCGTCGTCGCCGGGGGTCCGCGTGTCGGCGCCCTCTACGCCGGGACGATCGCCACGTTGACGTCACTGTGGTTTCCGCCTCTGCTCGGGGGATTCCTGGTGATCGGCGTGGTCGCCGCCCTCGCACGGCTCACCCCGCGGTTCCACGCGTACGACGCAACGAACCCCGAGCCCTGACGGACCCGGGGTTCGGTGACGCCGACGCGATCAGACCTGCAGTGTCCCCTGCAGATCGAGGCTGATGGTGATCTCCTTGCCGACGAGCACCCCGCCGGTCTCGAGCGCGGCGTTCCAGGTGAGGCCGAAGTCCTCGCGGTTGATCACTGCCGTCGCCGAGGCGCCCGCCTTGTAGTTCCCGTAGGGATCCTGACCGAAGCCGCCGAAGTCGAACGCGAAGCTGACCGGCTTGGTGACGCCGCGGATGGTCAGGTCGCCGTCGACGAAAAAGTCGCCGTTCTCGCTGCGCGCGCTCGTGGAGACGAACGTCATGTCGGGGTGGTTCTCGACGTCGAAGAAGTCCGCGGAGCGCAGGTGGGCGTCGCGGTTGTCGTCGTTCGTGTCGATGGAGGTGACGTCCACCTTCGCCTCGACCTTGGCCTCGAGCGGGTTCTCCGGCGCGACGAGCGTCGCCTCCTTGATGCCGAAGGTGCCACGCACCTTCGAGATCATCATGTGGCGGACGCTGAAGGTGACCTCGCTGTGCGAGGGGTCCAGGACCCAGGTGCCGGGACGGTAGCCGGGGATCTCGATCGACATGTGTTTCTCCTCAGAACTCGGTGCGGCATCCTGCTGCACACAGAACCCCAACTTACATGCAGATGAATATATTCCCGGCGGGCGCGAAGAAGCCCCGCCCGCAGGGCGCGGGCGGGGCTCGGAGATGCTCTGCCGACGGGGCCGAGTCAGCCGACGGCGACCAGGTCGATGATGAAGATCAGGGTCTTGCCCGAGAGGAAGTGCCCGGCGCCGGCGGGCCCGTAGGCCAGGTGCGGCGGGATGACCAGCTCGCGGCGCCCGCCGACCTTCATGCCGGGGATGCCTTCCTGCCAGCCCTGGATGAGACCGCGCAGCGGGAACTGGATCGTCTCGCCTCGACCCCACGAGGAGTCGAACTCCTCGCCGGAATCGAACTCGACACCGGCGTAGTGCACGGTGACCGTGTCGCCGGGCTTCGCCTCGTCACCGTCTCCGGTGATGATGTCGCGGATGACGAGCTCTGCAGGTGCGGGGCCGGTCGGGGCGTCGAACTCAGGCTTCGTGCGTTCAGTCATGGGTACATCCAACCCGAGGTCATGCGCCACGGTCAACGCGCTCGCTCCGCTGAGGGCGAAATCACCCATCTCGCTCGGTGACGTCACGGGCGAGCCGCTGCGAGACCCAGACGGGTATGAACGAGGCGAGGATCACGATCGTGGCGACGACGTTCACGACGTTCGCCTCATTGGGCCTCGCCATCTGGTTCATGATCCACAGCGGCAGGGTGTCGACACCGGGAGGGGCGGTGAAGATCGTCACGTACACCTCGTCGAAACTCAGCGCGAACGCGAGGATCGCACCGGCGACGAGGGCGCTGCGGAACTGCGGGAAGGTGACCAGGCGGAACGTCTGCCAGGGTGTGGCCCCGAGATCCTTCGACGCCTCCTCGATGCTCGGGTTCAGCCGCCGCAGGCGGGCGAGCACGTTGTTGAAAACCATCACGATGCAGAACGTGCCGTGCGCGATGATCATGCCGTAGAACCCGACCTGGATGCCGATCGGCTCCAGCATCTGGTTGTAGGTGTTGTTCAGCGCCACACCGGTGACGATCCCCGGCAGGGCGATGGGCAGCACCACCAGCAGGTTCACCGCCCGCTGGCCGAAGAAGCGATGCCGCTGGAGCGCGAACGCCACCAGGGTGCCGAGCACGACGGCGATCACGGTGGCTCCGGCCGCCACCAGCACCGAGTTCAGCAGCGCATCGCGCACCGGGCGGCTCGTGAACGCCTTGCCCCACCATTCCAGCGAGAAGCCCGACACCGGCCAGCTCGCGATGCGGGCGGCGTTGAACGAGTTGAGCATCACCAGCATCAGCGGGATGTACATGAACGCGAGGATGACGACGACGATGACACCGAGGAGGATCTTCGCGGTGCGCGAGAGTCTCAGCATGATGCGCTCACATCCTTTCCAGGGCGCCGGTGCGCTGCACGCTCACCAGGTAGATCACGACGAACGCGATCGGCACTAGTGAGAACGCCGCCGCGAGCGGAGGGTTGAGGTTGATGTTCGAGGCGATCACGCTGCCGATCATCTGCGTGTCACCCCCGACGAACTTGGCCACGAGGTAGTCGCCGAGACTCAGTGAGAAGGTGAACACCGAGCCGGCGATGATCGCCGGCTTGATCAGAGGCAGCACGACCGAGCGGATCGTGCGCCAGGAACCGGCGCCGAGATCGGCCGAGGCGTCGAAGAGACTCGGCGGCAGCTGCCGGATCGCGGTGTACACCGGCACGGCCATGTAGGGCAGCCAGAGGTAGGTGAGCGTCAACACGACGGTGAACAGCGTGAAGCCGGGACCCTCGATGCCGAGCGGTGACAGCATCCAGTTGAAGAAGCCCTCCTGCGTGAAGGTGATGCGCATGGCGAGCACCTTCACCAGATACCCCGCCCACAGCGGAAGCGTAATGGACACGGCGAGGACCGCTCGAAGCCAGGGGGAGGCGACCTTCGCCATGAAGATGCCGAGCGGCACCGAGATGACGATCGCGAGCGCGGTCACCCCCAGGGCGATGCCGAGGGTGCGGAGGGACGTCGACAGGTACGCCGGGTTGGCGACGAGCTGCTCGAAGTTGCGCATCGTGAAACCGGGCTTCACCTTGGAGGTGAAGGGGTCGGTCACCCAGAACGCGGTGACCAGCAGCATCACGAGCGAGAAGATGTAGATCCCGATGAGCCAGGTCATCGGCAGGGCCAGCAGGCCCGCGATCCGTGCGCGGCGCTTCATGTCGATCCTGTCGTGGTCGATTCGAGTTCCGGGGCGAGGATGACGAGTCCTCGCCCCGGAACAGGTGGGATCAGCCCTTGACGGTCAGCCAGGCGTCGGTCCACTGCTGGAAGTTGGTGCAGGTGACGTCGGTGCGGCCGTCGATGCACTGCTCGATCGGGGTGGTCCAGAACCACACCTTCTTGAAGTACTCCTCGTTCGTGGCGTTGAAGTAGTCGCAGTGCGCCTTGGCCTCGTCGCTGGTCTCGCAGAACGCGGCGTTGGCCGGCGCCATGCCGAAGTTCATCGCGATCGCGCCGTTGACCTCGGGAGAGGAGGCGTAGTCCATCCACGCGTACGCGCAGTTCGGGTTCTGAGACTCCGCGGCCAGCATCCACGCGTCAGACCAGCCGGTCGACCCCTCCTCGGGCAGCACGCTCTTGAACTTGTCATCCTGCGTGAGCTTGCGCAGCACCTCCCACGAGGTGCCCAGCACCGTCGTGCCGCCGGCGAACGAGGTGACCTGCGCGGCGGGGTCGGACCAGTACTCCGAGACGATCTCGTTCTGCTGCTTGAGCAGGTCGATGGCCGCGTCGAGCTGCTTCTCGTCGAGTGCGTACGGGTTCTCGATTCCGAGCTCGGGTTCGTGAGCCATGAGGTAGACGGCGGCGTCCGCGATGTAGATGGGCGCGTCGTAGGCGATCACCTTGCCGGCGTGCGGGCTGTCCTTCTCCCAGGCGACGTCCCAGCTGGTGGGCTCCTCGGTGACGACCTCGCTGTTGTACTGCAGGATGTTCGCACCTCGCCCGATCGGGATGCCGTAGGACTGGCCGTTGATGGTGTCGTACAGCTGTCCCTTCATGCCCTCCACGATGTCGTCGCCGAAGTTCGGGATCAGATCGAGATTGAGCGGCTGCACGTCGCCGCCGGCGATCAGGCGCAGACTCGCGTCGCCGGAGGCGGAGACCAGGTCGTAGTCGCCGGTGCGCATCAGCTGGACCATCTCGTCGCTGGTTCCCGCGACACGGCGGTTGACGGTGCAGCCGGTCATCTCGGTGAACTCATCGCTCCACGCCGGCTCGACGAAGCCCGACCACGCGACGATGTTCACCTCCTTCTCGTTGTCGCCGAGCTCCTTCATCATGGGGATGTCGGGAACGTCGATCTGCAGCTGGCCGTCTCCGCCTCCGGCGGCCGGGGCATCGGCGCCGGAACAGGCGGAGAGGGTGAGTACGGCTGCCGCGGCCATCGCCGCGGTGGCCAGGATCTTCTTGCGCATGGGATCGCTCCTTCGTGATCTGCGGATGGGGTGTTCTCAGGGAAGCCGCGCGGCGTGCGAGGGGTTCCACACGGCGCGGATGGGGTCTCCGCGGCGAAGGATCTGCTCCTCCGCGGGTCGGTTCGAGTTCGGCTGCTCGGCGATGATGTCCACGCCGGCGTCGGCCGAGATGAGGTACCGGGTCGCCGGGCCGGTGTAGACGACCTCGCTGACGCTGCCGGGAAGGCCGACGTCACCGTCGGCGAGCGGCTCGGTCGGCGACTGCAGGCGCACACGCTCGGGGCGGATGCTCATCGTCCGCCGATCGGCGGTGAGCTCTTCCGCGAGATCGCCCGCGACGAGGTTCGACAGACCGAGGAAACGGGCGACGAACTCCGTCTGCGGGTTCTCATAGACCTCGCGGGGGCTGCCGATCTGCTCGATGCGGCCGTTGTTGAACACGGCGACGCGATCGCTCAGGGTGAGCGCCTCCTCCTGATCGTGGGTGACGAAGACGAAAGTGATGCCGACCTCGCGCTGGATCTGCTTGAGCTCGATCTGCATCTGCTCCCGCAGCTGCTTGTCGAGTGCGCCGAGGGGCTCGTCGAGCAGCAGCACCTGCGGGCGCAGGATCAACGCTCTCGCGAGGGCGATGCGCTGCCGCTGACCGCCGGAGAGCTGGTGCGGGAGTCGAGCGGCGACATGGTCGAGACGCACGCGTCGCAGCGCGTCCGCCACCTCCTCCTCGCGTGAGGCCTTCGCGGTGCCGCGCACCCGCAGTCCGTAGCCGACGTTCTCGGCGATGGTCAGGTGCGGGAACAGCGCGTAGTCCTGGAAGACGGTGTTGACGTCCCGAGCGTGCGGAGGCGTGCGGGTGACGTCCTTGCCCGAGAGGTGCACGCTGCCCGCGGTGGCGTCCTCGAATCCCGCGATCACACGCAGTACCGTCGTCTTGCCCGACCCCGAGGGACCGAGCATGGACAGGAACTGCCCTGGCGCGACGTCCAGGTCGAGGTCGCGCACGGCGGTGAACTCACCGAAGGACTTCGTGAGGCCGCGCAACGACACGCTCCCCCGGTGTGCGGTGTCGTCGGTCGCAGCCGGCGCGGCGGGTGCGGCAGTCGTCATGTCGTGCTCCTCGATCTTCATCGAACTCGGAAGGTTCGTAAAACATATAAAACCGTAGGTCATATTTCAAGTGGTCGCAACGAGGCCGGCGAAGTGCAAGAATCCAGGGATGGAATCGCTGACGTCGTCGCCCGGGAGCGCCTCCCCCGCGTCGGCCATCCCGGCCGCCGAACCGGGACGGGATCGTCAGCCGCATCGACTTCATGGCGCGCTCTTCCAGCCGATCGGCGACGAGGGTCGCGCCGAGCTGGTCGAGCGCCGGCTCGTCGATGCCATCAATCGAGGGCATCTGCGCGCCGGCGAGCGACTGCCGTCCGAGTCGGAGCTGGCCCGCAGCTTCGGCGTCGCCCCCGTCACCGTGCGCGAGGCGCTGCTGGCGGTGCGAGGCCGGGGATTGATCGTGACCCGCCGGGGCCGGCACGGAGGAAGCTTCGTCGCGGACGACGCGGATCCGCTGGCGTTCGCGCGGGATCAGCTGCGCACGACCTCGCGTCTCACGCTGCGCGACATGGGTGCGCACTATGCGGCGATCACAGCCGCCGCCGTGCGGCTCGCCGCGCGCAGAGCCGATCCGAGCGAGGCCAGACACGTGCGCGAGCGCCTCGAGCGCTTGGAGGTGCTCGACGCCGAGCAGCAGCGACGTCTTCTCGACGACGTGCAGGTCGAGCTCGTCTCGCTCAGCCAGTCGGCGAGGCTCACCAGGGAGCAGATGAAGCTGCAGGCGGAGTTCTCTCCCTATCTGCGACTCGTCGGCACGGACGCCGCAGGGCTGCGACGCCAGGCCGACAGTCTCAACGCCGTCCTCGACGCGGTCGAGGACGGTGAACCCGATGAGGCCGGCCGACGCACCGAGCGCATGGTCGCCGATGTCATCGACACGCTGATCGACATCCAGATCACCTCTCCGGCATCCCCGTGACCGGTACCCCCATCGACGTGCACAGGAGGACGCGATGAGCACCAAGACGAGCACCGCCCCGGCAGCCGCCGCCAAGATCGTCGAAGACTACTTCGGCGACCCGATCCGGATGCTGCTCAGCTGGATCGACCCCGTATCGGAGCAGCTCGCCGCGGCGCTGCACGACGGCGGGCTCACTCGCGCGCGACTGGACTCGCTCATCGAGCCCTATGCGCTGCGCACGCTCGATCTTCCGAACGTGCCGGTGTACGGCGCCGGGTTCATCGCCGCGATCGACCTGCTCTCCGATGCGCACAGCCACCTCGCGTGGTGGCAGGGGGCGGAGCGTCGCAGGCTGGTGCTGGCCTCGCAGTCGGTGAACAAGGAGCACATCGACTACAGCGAGCTCGAGTGGTACCGCATCCCCATGTCGACTGGCGCACCGCATGTCGCCGGCCCCTACGTCGACTATCTCTGCAGCGACGAGTACACGATCACGGTCGCCGTTCCCGCGACCGCCGACGGAGCCCAGCTCGGCGTCGCCGGCCTGGATCTGCTCGTCTCCGAAGTCGAGCGGGAGCTCACCCCGCGGTTCGCCGCACTCGGACAGCAGGTCACGCTGACCAACGGCCTCGGTCGCGTCGTCGTCTCGACGAATCCTCGCAGCGCGACGGGCGATACCGTGCGCGGCAGCCGCCTCGCCGATCTGCCGCGCATCTCGTGCGCCGGCGTGGCTCTGGACGTCATCGTCGAGGACCTCTGACTCGCGACGGGCGCATGGGGCTCTTGACTTCCGCTTCGGTCGCGTGCACCCTGTCTGTAGACCAACTCAGCGCCCGGGAGACTCGCAGGCATCGCCGCAGCACCGGGCGCTGAGTCTGCACCGGGGCTGAGTCTGCGCCCGGCGGTGAATCTGCGCTGCGCGGTGTCAGTACGCCAGCAGTTGCGCGCGAGTGGCCCGAGCGCGGTTCAGCAGCGCCTGCTCGTCAGAGGCCGCGTACGCATCATGCCCGTGCAGCGCCCGCTGCCGCACCGCAGCAAGTGCGGCCGCATCGTGGATGAACGATCGCATCAGCCTCCGGCGGTCTCCTCGCAGACCTGCGGCCCACTGCATCCCGGCCTTGCGGCCGGCCGGCGTGGCCAGCATGACGACCTCCTCAGGGGTGAACCATCCCGCGGCGGCGTAGTCGTTCAGACGCAGCCGGGTGAGTCTGGCCTCTTCGCGACGCAGTGCGATGATGCCGAGGATGAAGCCGACGAACAGCGGCACCTGCGTCGTGATGTAGAGCACCAGGAAGTCGCCCAGCAGCGACGACCCGTTCCAGAAGGCGTGCAGGGCGATCGCGCCCAGCACGCCCATCGCCCCGGCGCCGATGACACCCCCTGGTTCGCTCCCTCTGCGCGCGGCGAGTCCCATCGCGAACCCCGTCAGGGCTGTGAACATCGCGTGCGCGAACGGCGAGACCAGCCCGCGCAGCACGAACGTCATGGTGAGCTGAAGTGCGCCCCCTTCGATGAGGCTGATCCCGAAGTACTGGATGTTCTCGGTGAACGCGAAGCCTGCACCGACCAGCGCCCCGTAGACGATGCCGTCCACGGGCCCGTCGAAGGCGCGACGCCCGATCGCGAACACCAGGAAGACTCCGAGCCCCTTGGTAATCTCCTCGACGAACGGGGCCTGGACGACGGCACTGAAGAAGTCGTTGCGCAGGCCGACCGCCACGGTGAGCGCGAGATCGAAGAGCAGCGTGAGCCCGATCGATGCGACGGCTCCCCAGGCCAGAGCGAAGACGACGAGGCTGCGCGGTTCAGGCTCCCAGCGGTCGATGAGGCGCACGCCGAAGAGCACGATGCTCAGCGGCACCAGCGCGAGCACCATGCCGGTGACGGATGCTCCGGTTCCCAGCAGGATCGCGAAGTACGCGATCAGCGCGAGCATCGCGAAGCCGAGGACGCCGAAGAGCCAGATGGAGGCCGAGCGGCCCTTGCGCACCGGAAGCGGGAGAGCCGGCATCGCGGGGGCCGGTGACGGCGCCTGGGGCGGTGGCGGCGCGTAGCCGGTCGGCCGGTCGAGCGCCGATGCAAAGCCGGACGGCGCGTATCCCGGCTGGTGCGTCGGCTGCCCGTACACCGGCTGCGGAGGCTGGCCGTACACCGGCCGCGGCGGCTGCCCGTAGACCGGCTGCGGAGGCTGGCCGTACACCGGGCGGGACCGCTGCGCAGGGGTGGCCTGCGGCGATGGCTGCGGCGGCGGTGCCGGCTCTTCCGCGGGCGGCGGCGAGTACGCCGGGGGCTCTCCTCCAAAGCTCATGCTGAAAGCCTAGAGGTCGTCTGAGGCGTCACCGGCGCGATGGCCGGTAGCGTAGAAGAATGCGGTTTGCCCATCTGCGCGCCCCCGAGTCCGATTCCGTCCACCTCGCCGTCGTCGACGGCGAGGACGCCGTACTCGTCAGCGACCTCCTCTCCCCCAGCCCGTCGACGCTCCAGGAGCTCATCGACGGTGGTGACGGCCTCCTCGCGCAGGTGCGCGATGCGCTGGCGCGGGGCGACGCGCCGCGGCATCCGCTCGCAGGCTTCGGCTTCGCCTCGGCCGTGATCGCCCCTCCCGCGGTGCTCGCCGTCGGTCTGAACTACGCCGCACACTCCAGCGAGTTGGGTCTGAAGACCGACACCGCGCCCACCGTGTTCACGCTGTGGCCGAATTCACTGTCCGGTCACGGACAGACGACCGCGTGGCCGCGCTCGCTCAGCGAGTCGGTCGACTACGAGGCCGAGCTCGGTGTCATCATCGGTCGCCCTGCCAAGGACATCTCCGCCGATGACGCACTCGATGTGGTCTGGGGCTATACGGTCGTCAACGACATCACCGCCCGTGACATCCAGTTCGCCGAGGCGCAGTGGTCGCGCTGCAAGTCCTTCGACGGGTTCACGCCGACCGGTCCGTTCGCGGTCACCGCAGACGAGGTGCCCGATCCGCAGGATCTGCACATCTGGACCGTCGTCGACGGCCACACCGTGCAGGACGCGTCGACCGGGCAGATGGTGCGTCCGGTCTCGACGCTGATCGCGCACCTCTCGACCTCGATCACGCTGCTTCCCGGCACCCTGATCTCCACCGGCAGCCCCGGCGGCGCCGGCTATTCCCGCGACCCGCAGATCTTCCTGCGCGACCGGTCCACCGTCACGGTCGGCATCGACGGCATCGGCGAGCTGACCACGCACTGCCGCATCCTGGATTAGACCGGATGCAGCGAAGGGCGCCGCACCGTTCGGGCGGCGCCCTTCACCTGGTCCACGGCATGCCGGGGCGTGAGAATCACTCCTGGGGCAGATCCTCGGCAGCGATCACGGGGATCGCGGAGGTGGCCGTCTCCAGACCCGACAGCCGCGCGGGCGAGATCTGCTTCATGACCTCCTCGCGCGTCATCAGCCCCGCCTCGACCACGAGATCGGCGATGTTGCGGTTGGTCAGCAGCGCGGTCTTCGCCAGTGCCGCGGATGCCGCGTAGCCGATGAACGGCGTGAGCGCCGTCACGACTCCGACGGAGGCGCCCACCATGGCGCCCAGGCGCTCGCGGTTGGCGGTGATGCCGTCGACGCAGTTGACCCGCAGCGTCCACATGGCCTGGCGCATCCAGGTGATCGACTGGAAGATGGAATGCGCGATCACGGGCTCGAACGCGTTCAGCTGCAGCTGACCGCCCTCCACCGCCATGGTGACCGTGACGTCGGCGCCGGCCACGGCGAAGGCGACCTGGTTGACCGCCTCGGGGATGACGGGGTTCACCTTGCCCGGCATGATGCTGGAGCCGGCCTGCATGGCCGGCAGGTTGATCTCGCCGAAACCGGCCTGTGGGCCGGAAGACAGCAGGCGCAGGTCGTTGCAGATCTTCGAGAGCTTGATGGCGTTGCGCTTGAGCGAGGACGAGAACGACATGAAGGCGCCGGTGTCGCTGGTCGCCTCGACCAGGTCACTCGCCGTGCTGAGGTCGAGTCCGCTGATCTCGCGGAGGTGACGCAGCACGGTCGGTGCGTAGTCGGCGTGGGTGGTGATGCCGGTGCCGATCGCCGTCGCGCCCATGTTGATCTCCGTCAGCAGGGAGGCGTTCTCGGTCAGGCGACTGTGGTCCTCGCCGAGCGTGGTCGCGAAGCCGTGGAACTCCTGGCCGAGCGTCATCGGCACCGCGTCCTGCAGCTGAGTGCGGCCCACCTTCAGCACATCGTGGAACTCGTCGGCCTTGCCGAGGAACGACCGCCGCAGCAGGTCGAGCTCGTCGAGCAGCGAGCGCAGGTTCAGCGACAGACCGATCTTCACCGCCGTGGGATACACGTCGTTGGTCGACTGGCTGCGGTTGGTGTGGTCGATCGGCGAGAGGTAGGCGTAGTCACCCTTCTCGCGGCCGGCCATCTCGAGCGCGACGTTGGTGATGACCTCGTTCGCGTTCATGTTCGTCGAGGTGCCGGCGCCGCCCTGGATGACGCCGACGGTGAACTGATCGTGGAACTCCCCGTCGATCACACGCTGCGAGGCGCGGTCGATGAGGTCGGCGCGCTCGGCGTCCAGCACGCCGATCTCCTTGTTCGCGCGAGCGCTCGCCTGCTTGACCATCGCGAGGCCGCGGATCAGGTCGGGATAGACCGAGATGGGCCGCTTCGTGATCGGGAAATTCGCCTCCGCCCGAGCCGTGTGCACTCCCCAGTACGCGTCGGCGGGGATCTCCATGCTTCCGAGGGAATCGGTCTCAGTGCGGGTCAGGGCAGGCGCATCGGCGGCCATGTCACTTCCTTGTGGGTTGTGGCGAACGGGAACATGGGGGATGCCACCCAGTCTACGCCCGGCCGCGAGCCGGCTTGCGCGAGAAGACCTCCAGCCTCTCCTCGGCGGACAGGGCCGCCATCCCTTGCAGCCAACGCTCGCTGAAGTAGTCGCCCGTCGGCGCCTCGGCCACCGGCACCACGGTGTGGGTGATGACCTCGGGGCGCACGTGCACCAGCTGGAACGACTGGGCGGCGTCCATGCCGTTGACGTCCGCGGCCGGACGGCCGAGATTCATCGTGTAACACGTCGACGAGGCGACGCTGACCGGCACCCCGGCGAACATGCCGGTGGAGGAATAGTGCAGATGCCCCGCCAGGATGCCACGGACGTCGGTGCCCCGGATCACGTCGGCGAGCTCGTCCTGATGCTGCAGTTCGAGGATGTCGAACAGCGGCACGTGGGCGGGCAGCGGCGGATGGTGCATCGCCAGAAGGGTGCCGTGCGGTGCCGCATCCTGTAACACCTCCGCGAGCCACGCCCGCTGCGCCTCATCGATGTCGCCGTGATGCCACCCCGGCACGCTGGTGTCGAGGGCGATCAGCCTCAGGCCGTCGAGATCCCACACCCCTGTGACCGGATCCTCGTTCGGCTCGGCGTCGAGCAGCGCCGCGCGCAGCGCCGGTCTTTCGTCGTGGTTGCCCGCGACCCAGATCACCGGACATCCCAGTTCCGCTCCCACCGGCTCGAGCATCGTGCGAAGGCGGCGGTAGGCGTCGGGCTCGCCGAGATCGGTCAGATCGCCGGTCACCACGATGGCGGAGGGATGCGGATCCACGCGCCGGACCGCGGCCAGCGTGTGCTCGAGATTCCCCTGGGAATCGGCACCTCCGGCGTGACGCGCGCCGCCGGCGAGGAAGTGCGGATCGCTCAGGTGGATGATCGTGTGCGACGCCGGCTGGTGGCGCCCGAACGCGGGGTAGTCGACCATGCGCTCAGCCTACGACCCGTGGCGGACGCCGCCTCGACGCGCGTCGCGCGCGTTCAGTGACCGATGACGATGATGAGGATGCCGCTGATCACCGCTGCCCCGCAGAGCACGAAGCATCCGACGGCGGCGACGAACGCGAGCGTCTTCTGCGCCTCGGTCAACGGGTTCTTGCGCGCCGCCTTGGCCGCCTGCTTCGCCGCCTTCTTGATCTCCTTCTCGGAGAGCACCGTGATGGCGTCGGTGAACTCGGCCGGCGTGACCACCGGCACGCGTCCGCTGCGTACCAGCATGCGAAGCCCCAGCGCATAGAACAGCACGATGGCGACCGCTCCGAGCAGAGCGGCGACGAAGACGTTCAAGAACGCGAGCCAGTCGATCGCGACGCTCATCGGACTTCCTCCTGCTCATCGACCGACAGGTCCCACTCGGCGAGCTTGGCGCGGGCGCGGCGGCTGGCGCTGAGCACCTCCCACTCCTGCGCGGCCTTCTCCGCCTCGGCGTACTTCTTCGCTGCCTTCTCGGCGGCCTTGCGCGCCGCCTTGATCTCGCTCGGCGATCCGCCGGCCTTCTTCAGCTTCTTGGCCCGCCGCGCGGCCTTCTCCGCGTCGTCCGCCTTCCGCTCGGCGCGCTCGAGCGCGCGCACCAGCTCCATGCGGCTGCGGCGGCGTGTCGGGCCTGGCACCTCGGGAAGGTCGACGGCGAGTCCGGACTCCGCGACATCGCTCATCGCGTTGGCCGGGGTCACCGCGTCACGCCGCGAGTAGAGGAACAGACCGATGATGACGGCGAGCGCGATCACCGCGTCGATCGCGACCCCCCAGTTGCCCAGCCAGATCACCAGCAGCGCCGCAAGCGCTCCCACTGCGCCGGCGGCCGGGAGCGTCAGCAGCCAGCCGATCGCGATGCGCCCTGCGGTGCGCCACCGCACGGTGGATCCGCGACGGCCGAGCCCCGATCCGATCACCGAGCCCGAGGCGACCTGTGTGGTCGAGAGGGCGAAGCCGAGGGCGCTGGACGCGAGGATGGTCGCGGCGGTCGAGCTCTCTGCCGAGAAACCCTGCGCGGGCTTCACCTCGGTGAGTCCCTTGCCGAGGGTGCGGATGATGCGCCATCCGCCCAGATACGTGCCCAGCGCGATCGTGAAGGCACAGGCGACGATGACCCACAGCTCGGGCTCGTGGTGGGCGGCGGACTGCCAGCCGACGGTGATCAGCGCCAGGGTGATCACGCCCATCGTCTTCTGCGCGTCGTTCGTGCCGTGTGCCAGCGCGACCAGCGACGACGTGAAGATCTGCCCCCAGCGGAAGCCCGAGCGGCCGTCGGGCTTGCCGTCGTACCGGCGGGTGACGGCATAGGCGATCTTGGTCGCGGCGAACGCGATGATGCCCGCCGTGAGCGGGGCGATCAGCGCGGGGAGGATGATCTTGGACAAAACCATGCCGAAGTCGATCCCGGTCGCGCCGACGCCGACGAGGGTGGCGCCGATGAGACCGCCGAACAGGGCGTGCGACGAGCTCGACGGCAGGCCGAGCAGCCAGGTGAGCATGTTCCAGGTGATGGCGCCGATCAGCCCGGCGAAGATGAGCGGCAGGAACACCTCCGCCCCCATCTCGATGATCGCGTCCTCGCGGACGATGCCACCGGAGACGGTCTTGGCGACCTCGGTCGACAGGAACGCGCCGACGAGGTTCAGCACCGCGGCGAGGAGCACCGCCGTCTTCGGCTTGAGCGCGCCGGTCGCGATCGGGGTCGCCATGGCGTTCGCCGTGTCGTGGAAGCCGTTGGTGAAGTCGAAGAACAGTGCCAGCGCGATGACCAGCACGACGATGAGGGCTGCGGTTTCCACCGTTCTCTTTCGTTGGAACTGTCAGGGGAGTGTGCCGAGAGCTCGGCGTGACGAACGAAGAGTTCACCGTGGGTACATGATCCGTTTACGGGCCCGAACGAATCCTCCCACCCCGTCCGGGCGGCGGTCAACTCGCGCCGGCCGCTCCGATAGCGTGGAGGTCGTGAGCGATTCCCGCATCCGGCCGCCTGCCGCGGCACGCCGCCCCGTCATCCGCACCCACCACG
Source organism: Microbacterium sp. NPDC058345 (assembly GCF_042723855.1). Lineage (NCBI taxonomy): Bacteria > Bacillati > Actinomycetota > Actinomycetes > Micrococcales > Microbacteriaceae > Microbacterium > Microbacterium sp. NPDC058345. The sequence continues at coordinate 73,193 of NZ_JBHXIG010000002.1, read as the reverse complement.
GAGACTCGTTCGAGGATCCGTACGAGTGGCTCAGGGCGAAGGATGACCCCGAGGTGCTCGCGCACCTCGAGGCCGAGAACGCGTACACCGATGCGCGTACCGCGCACCTGGGCCCGCTGCGCGAGCAGCTGTTCGACGAGGTCAAGTCCCGGGTGCTGGAGACCGACCTCTCGGTGCCGACCCGCCGTGGCGACTGGTGGTATTACGGCCGGACCGAGGAAGGGGCGCAGTACGGCATCCAGTGCCGCACCGCCGCGGTGGCCGAGGACTGGACTCCCCCGGTGCTCGAACCCGGCGTGCCGGTGCCCGGCGAGCAGGTGCTGCTCGACGGCAACGTCGAGGCCGACGGCCACGAGTTCTTCTCGCTCGGCGCCTTCGATGTGTCCGACGACGGCAGCCGGCTGCTGTGGTCGGTCGACGTCGAGGGCTCGGAGCTGTACACCGTGCACGTCCGCGACCTGGTCTCGGACGAGCGCTTCGACGACGTCATCGAGAACACCGGGCAGGCGTTCTTCACCCCCGACGGCACATCGGTGGTGTACACCACCCGCGACGAGGCCTGGCGACCCGACACGCTCTGGCTGCATCGCCTCGGCACACCGGTCGAAGACGACGTGAAGCTGTTCCACGAGCCGGACGAGCGTTTCTGGCTGGGCGCCGGCATCACACGCAGCAAGAGGTTCCTGGTGATCGGTCTGGGCTCCAAGATCACCAGCGAAGAGCTGCTGATCGACATCGACGATCTCACCGCCGAGCCGCGCGTGGTGTGGCCGCGACGGGACGGCGTGGAGTACTCCGTCGATCACGCGATCGTCGACGGCGAGGACCGCCTGCTCATTCTGCACAACGACGACGCGCTCGACTTCGAACTCGTCTCCGTGGCGGCATCCGACCCGCAGGGCGAGCGCCGGGTGCTGCTCCCCCACTCACCGGGCACGCGGCTGCTCGATGTGGACTGCTTCCGTGATTTCGCGACGGTCGAGTACCGCTCCGAGGGCATGCCACGGGCCGCCATCCTCGACTATCGCAGCGGCGCGCTCGACGTCGTCGAGTTCGACGAGCCGCTGTATGAGGCCTACTTCAGCGGGAATCCCGAATGGCACGCCCCCTTCCTGCGGATGGGCCGCACGTCCTTCGTGACGCCGTCCACGGTGCTCGAACTCGAACTCGCCACCGGCGAGAAGCATGTCCGCAAGCAGCAGCCGGTGCTGGGCGGCTACGACCCCGCCGATTACGGTCAGCAGCGCGTCTGGGCGACCGCACCCGACGGCGTCCGTGTGCCCGTCTCCCTGGTCTGGAAGCGCTCGTTCGGCGACCCCGGAGAGGCGCCGCGTCCGCTGCACCTGTACGGCTACGGCTCGTACGAGCACTCCATCGACCCCGGCTTCTCGACCATGCGGCTGTCGCTGCTCGATCGCGGCGTCATCTTCGCGGTGGCGCACGTCCGCGGTGGCGGGGAGATGGGCAGGCACTGGTACGAGGACGGCAAGGAGCTTCACAAGCGCAACACCTTCACCGACTTCGTGGCCTGCGCGCAGCACCTGATCGACACCGGCGTCTCCACGCCCGACCGCATGGTCGCCGAGGGGGGCAGCGCGGGCGGATTGCTCATGGGTGCGGTGGCCAATCTGGCCCCCGAGCTGTTCGCGGGCATCCTCGCGGGCGTGCCCTTCGTCGACGCCCTGACATCGATCCTCGACCCGTCGCTCCCCCTCACGGTCGTGGAGTGGGATGAATGGGGCGACCCGCTGCACGACGCCGAGGTGTATGCGTACATGAAGACGTACACGCCGTACGAGAACATCCGCACGGATGTCGCGTACCCGCGCATCCTGGCGATGACCTCGCTCAACGACACGCGCGTGCTCTATGTGGAGCCGGCCAAATGGGTGGCGGCGCTGCGACACTCCGGTGCGCAGGACGTGGTCATGAAGTGCGAGATGTCGGCCGGCCACGGCGGCGTGAGCGGGCGATACAACGCCTGGCGCGAGCGCGCCTTCGAGATCGCCTGGATGCTCGACGTGCTCGGCTTGGCGTAACCCGGCGCCGCCGCGTCGCAGCATCCGTTCTCCGGATGCGGCTACGGGCGCGTCCGGAAACCCGCGGGTTCCCGCGCGACGCACCACGCACCGGAACCCGTCCGGGAAAGTGCGGGTGCGCGGCGTCCGCACCCGCACCGACTCGGACGCGCTCGGCCCTCGCGTCGGGCGCGCTGGGCCGGAGCCGGGATCAGCCGAACAGGGCGGCGGCCTCGTCGTAGCGCTCGCGGGGGACGGTGTTGAGCTCGCCCAGCGCGTCGGCGAAGGGCACCCGCACGATCTCGGTGCCGCGCATGGCGAGCATCTGTCCCCAGCCGCCGTCGACCAGTGCATCCGCGGCGTTCAGACCGAACCGGGTCGCCAGCACGCGGTCGAAGCCGGACGGGGAGCCGCCGCGCTGGATGTGGCCGAGAACCGTCGACCGCGTCTCGATGCCGGTGATCCGCTCGATCTCCGGGGCGAGCATCTCGCTGATCCCGCCCAGTCGCGGGCGGTTGAACGCGTCGAGCCCCTTGTCGCTGAAGGCCTCGTCCATGCCGTCGAGCTTGAATCCCTCCGACACCACGACCAGCGGCGCACGTCCCCGGTCGAAGGCGCTCGTGACGAGGGCGCAGATCTCGTCCATCGACATCGGCACCTCGGGAATGCAGATCACGTGAGCGCCCGCGGCCATGCCCGCGTGCAGCGCGATCCAGCCGACGTGGCGCCCCATGACCTCGGCGACCATGCAGCGCTGGTGCGAGTCGCCGGTGGTGCGCAACCGGTCCATGGAGTCGGTGGCGATGTTCACCGCGGTGTCGAAGCCGAAGGAGTAGTCGGTCGCCCGCAGGTCGTTGTCGATCGTCTTCGGCACACCGAGGACGTTGATGCCGTCCTTCGACAGGCGATCGGCCGCCGCGAGCGTGCCCTCGCCGCCGATCGCGACGATGCCGTCGATGTTGTGGGCGGCGAGCGTCCTCGCGATGTTCTCGGCCCCGCCGCGCGGGCCCTCGTAGGGATTGGTGCGACTGGTCCCGAGGATCGTGCCGCCGACCTTCGACAGTCCCTTCACCTCATGCCGCGTCAACGGGAAGAAGTCGCCGTCGACCACACCGCGCCAGCCGTCCCGGATGCCCACGAACTCGAGGTGGTGGTTGGTGGTGCCCTTGAGCACGATGCCGCGGATGACCGCGTTCAGGCCGGGGCAGTCGCCGCCGCTGGTGAGGATGCCGATCTTCATGCTGCTGCCTTCATGCTCGGGATGCTTCGAAAGGGGGTGAGAGGCGACGCTGCCCGTCTTCGACCCTAGTGCTCCCGGCGTGCGGATGCCATTTCCCGATGCCGAGAACCGCAGATCTTCACCGGCTGGAACCCCTGTCGACGCGAAGTTCGCAAGATCCTGCCGACGGCACACGAAAAGGGGCGTCAAGAACCGCAGTTCTTAACGCCCCCTCATCCGTGCCGGTCAGGCCGTGCGCAGCGCCTCACGCAGCAGGTGCATGAGCGCGGCGAGCTGCACGGGCTCCCCCGCGGTCTCCTCGACGGATTCGCCGTCGAGCGCGCGGGCGGCGAGCCCCTGCTTCTGGTCGATCAGCTCGGCGATCTTCGTGTCGATCGTGTGCGCGGCGATGATCCGCCACGCCGTGACGGGCTCGTCCTGGCCGATGCGATGCACCCGGTCGATCGCCTGCGTCTGCTCGGCGGCCGTCCAGCTGAGCTCTGCGAGCACCACGTTGGATGCGGCCTGCAGGTTCACGCCCACACCGGCGGCGGTCAGCGAGCACACCGCGATGCCGACCTCGGGGTCGGTGTTGAACGCGTCGATGGCCTGCTGGCGGGCCGGCGTGGACTGGTCTCCGCGAATCGACACCGCCCGGATGCCCGACGCGGCGAAGTGCGCTTCGGCCTGGTCCATGACGTCCACGTGCTTCGCGAAGAACACGACCTTCTCGACCGAACGCTGCAGCTGCGCGGCGTAGTCGGCGGCGAGCTGTGCCTTGGCCTGACCGATCTTGCGCACCATGGTGAAGACGTTGTCGCCCCCGGTGCCCGCCGCCTTCGACTCCTCGAGCTCGTTGTGGGCGACGAGGCGGACGATGTCCTCGTCAATGCCGGCCGAGCCGGCGGCGCCGTGCGCCGTCGCGCGCGCCTCGACGATCCGGCGGTACTTCGCCGCCATGCGCTCGCCGAGCTCGCGCTCCGCCTGACGGATGCCGCGGCCGAACTCGTCGTCCAGCTGCACGGGGAGGTCTGCGACGAGCTTGTCCGGCAGGTCGGCGGCGACGTCCTTCTTCTTGCGACGCACGATGCCCATCGAGATGACGGCTTCGCGGGCCTCGGCGTAGAAGGACTTGTCGGCGGGCGTGAGCCCGGTCGCCTCGAGCTTCTCCATCAGTTGGGGCCCGGGCTTCTCGCCGTTCGTCCAGCCGAGGAAGCGCCAGATCGCGTCGAAATCCTCGACGTCGTTGATCAGCGGCGTTCCGGTCAGGGCCAGCATCAGCGGGTCGTGCTCCCGCTCGCGGATGCGGGCCGCCAGCGCCAGCACGTTCTGAGAGCGCTGCGACGACAGGTTCTTGATGAAGTGCGCCTCGTCGACGACCATGCCCTTCAGGCCGATCGAGGACAGCCAGGACAGGTGCCGGTCGAGAATCTCGTAGTTGACGATGAACACATCGGCGAAAGCGTCGATGTCGGCGCCGTCGCCCTGGATCACCGTGGCGCGACGCTGCGGCGTCCACCGCTCGACCTCCCGCGCCCAGTTCATCTTCACCACGTTCGGCACGACCGCCAGCAACGGGTACGCTTCCGCGACCGAGGCGGCCAGCGCCGACTGGGCGGTCTTGCCCAGACCGGGCTCGTCGGCCAGCAGGAAGCTGCGGTGGCCGCCCCGGACGGCCTCGACGAATCGAGCCTGGTGCGCCATCACCTCGCGCCCCTTCGGAGAGATGTGGTCGTACTCCGGGGTGAGGGGCAGCTCCATGGTCGCCGCTCCGCCACCGGCGCCCGTCTCGAACGACTTGTACAGCGGCCCCATCAGCTCCCAGCCGTCGAGACGTCGCCGCGGCACTGCCGCGGGGCGCGGGGTCAGATCGGGAGCCAGGAAGGGGTTGGCCAGCTGCCGCGCCTCCACGGATGGCGGCGTCACCTGCTTCTCGGCCAGCGCCGCGGGCACCACGGGGGCCCGCACGGGGGCGATGTCGGTGATGATGAGCTCTTCGGGCGGCAGCTCCGCGCCCGACTCGAGCAGCCAGTCACGGCGCATGCGCTTCGCGACCGGAGACGTGGCCTGGTCGGCCTCCAGCAGCTGGATCAGCGAGGTGTCGCGGGCGGCGGTCTTGGCGAGGATCGTGGCGACCCCGTCGAGCCGCTTCAGCAGCTCCGCGCGGGCGGCATCCGTCAGCTCGGCATCGGCCTTCACCCTGGCGCGCTCCTCGCGGACGAGGAAGGCGATCACCTGGAACTTGACGCGGTTCGTGGGGCCCAGCTTCGAGCGCTGGGCCTTGGCCTCGATCTCGCGCACTTTGCGGGCGAGGATCGGGATAAGCGGCGCCTCATCATCGCGACGAGACGTCTTCTTTCGCCGCGGTGCGGCGGTCGCCGTGGTCGGCATGCTCCTCCTGAGCGTGAGTACCTGCGTCCGGCGTGGCCGGACTCTGCGCTCCGCGAGCGGCTCCTGGAGAGGACGCCGCGAGAGTGCGGAGAGTGGGGGCTGCGGACGCGGACCTGGTCAGAACGCGCGGACCCCTCGCGAGGATTCTACGCCATGCTCCCCGGCATGTCAGCCGCAGGATGTGGTGCGTCGACCGTCGCCGCCCCCCTCGGTGGCGATGCGAGACCCACCGCAGCCCGTCGGCGACGGCGTCAGGCGGTCAGGCCCAGTCTCGCGCGGGCCTCGGCGACATCGGCCGCGATCTGCGCGATCAGCGTTCCCATGCCGTCGAAGGCGACCATCCCGCGAAGATGGTCCGTGAACTCGACGGTGACCCGGTGGCCGTAGAGATCGAGGTCGCCGGCATCCAGCACATGCGCCTCGACCTGGCGACGCTCGACGTCGTCGAACGTCGGGTTGGTGCCGACCGAGATCGCGGCGGGGTGCCGGATGCCCGTGTCGTGGTCATCGAGCCATCCGGCGTACACGCCGTCGGCCGGGATCAGGGCATCCACGGACTCCGAGAGGTTGGCGGTCGGGAACCCGAGCTCCCGCCCGCGTTTGAGGCCGTGCACGACCTCACCGGACACGGTGACGGGACGGCCCAGCGCGCCGGCGGCGGCGGTGACGTCGCCGTGCGCCAGCAGCTCCCTGATCCAGGTCGACGACACCCGGCGGTCGGCGCCCTCGGGATGGACGTCGTCGACGACCTCCACGGTGAAGTCGTGTTGGGAACCGAGCTCGCGCAGCGACTCCGGGGTGCCCGCTCCGCCCCTTCCGAAGCGGAAGTCGCGGCCGACGAGCACGGTGGTCACCTTCAGCGCATCGACGAGGATGCGGCGTACGAAGTCCTCGGCCTCGAGTGAGGCGAGTGTCCTGTCGAAGGTGAGCAGCAGCGTGGCGTCGATGTCTAGTTCGCCGAGCAGATCGAGCTTGCGCTCGGTCGCGACGACGTTCTCGGGACAGAGCTCGGGACGCAGGATCTCGAGCGGGTTGCGGTCGAACGTGACCGCGACGGTGCGCGCGCCGGCCGCCGCGGCGGCCTCGCGCATCCGCTCGATCACCGCCCTGTGCCCGACGTGCACACCGTCGAACTTGCCGATCGCCACGACCGTGCGACCGAAATCGGCGGGCACCTCCGAGGGATCGCGGAAGACGATCATGCGGGCACCTCCTGCGGCAGGCGCGCGCTCTCCGGGCGGTGCGTGCGCAGCCACCACAGGCCGCAGACGGGCAGCACCAGCGGCACGAAGAGGTAGCCCATACCGAAGAACGACCACACGCTGTCGTGCGCGAACAGCGCGGGCGCGCCGAGGCTGAGCGCGCCGACGACGATCACACCGGTCAGCTCGAACACGACGGCCACCCAGGCGACCGCGTACCACCCACGCCGGCGGGCCAGCACGAGCGCGAGAGTGGCGAGGATGTACACCGCGGCGGCGAGGGCCGAGAGCGTGTACGCCAGCGGCGCCTCTTCGAAGCGGCGGACGACCTGGACGAAGCTGCGTCCGGTGGCCGCCAGCGCCATCACGGCGTAGACGATGACGAGAACGCGGCCGATGCCCGTCATGCGGGTGCGCGGAACGGTGTGGGACATGGCGTCCTCCATCCTAATCCGCCTCCGCGGAGCGGGTCATGCGACCTGCAGGGTCCAGATCGCCTGCATGCGCCACAGCATGATCGCCAGTGACAGGCCGATCACGCCGAGGATGACGGTGCTCCATCGGCTGCGCTCCAGCAGCGCCCACGTCACGCCGCCCAACGGCAGCAGCAGCGCCGAGATCAGATAGACCCAGTACTCCAGCAGATCCCCGGTGGGCGGGTTGCCGGCCAAAGGCGCGACGATGGCGATGACGATCTGCACGACGAGCAGCAGCTCGACCACGGCAAGGCTGCCGACCGTCCAGTCGCTCGGGCGCCGGCCGGCGAATCCGGCGGCGAGGCAGAACAGACCGGCCGCGCATGCGAGCGAGATCTGCACGATCGTGAACCACAGGATCATGGGGTGACCTCCGGCATGTTCATCGCGCTCTTGATGTCCTTTCCGCGCGCCTCGAGGATGCCGATCAGCGCCCCGTCCGGATCGATCGCCGCCACCTCGGCTGCCTGGAGGCGGCTCGCCTGGCCGACCAGGCGCTTGCCGTGCCGAAGATCTCGCGCCTCGTCGGCGGACACCTCGAGCGCCGGAAGCACTCGGCGTGCCGCGGCGGCGGGACTCAGTGCGACGGCGTCGGCGAGCCCATCGAGGCCGACCGCGTCGGCGACGTCGAACCCGCCCACGCGTGTTCGACGCAGCCGGGTCAGATGGCCGCCGACGCCGAGCGCGGCGCCGAGGTCGCGGGCCAGCGCGCGGATGTACGTGCCCGAGGAGCAGTCCACGACCACATCCAGATCGAACACGCCGTCGCCCGTGCGCGTCGCGAGGACGTCGAAGCGCGACACCAGGACCTGCCGGGCGGCGAGCTCGACGCTCTCCCCCGCCCGGACGCGGTCGTACGCGCGCCTGCCGTCGACCTTGATGGCCGAGACGGAGCTCGGCACCTGCGAGAGCGGGCCGGTGAGGTCGCGGATGCCGGCTCGCACCCGCTCGTCGGTGACGGCCTCCCAGGCGGTCGGATCGGCCGTGGCGACGACGTCGCCCTCGGCGTCGTCGGTCGTCGTGCTCTGTCCGAGTCGCATCGTCGCGGTGTACGTCTTGTCGGCGCCCACGATGTAGGTCAGCAGTCGGGTGGCACCTTCGACGCCGATCACGAGCAGCCCCGTCGCCATCGGGTCGAGCGTGCCCGCGTGTCCGACCTTGCGGGTGCCGAAGGCACGCCGCGTGCGTGCGACCACGTCGTGACTGGTCAGACCACCGGGCTTGTCGACGAGGAGGATTCCGGGCGATACCACCCGTTCAGCCTACGCGTTCCGCAGCGGACGCCACGCTCTCGCGGCCGTCGGGCCGCCGCGGCACCCTAGGCTGAAAGGATGACCGCCGGCATCCGGGAATCCGCTCCGCTCCTGGCGGACGAGCTGAGCGGCTGGTATCGCGCGGCCGCGAGGGATCTGCCCTGGCGGCGACCGGAGTTCCACGAGCGCTACGGCGCATGGGGAACGCTGGTGAGCGAGTTCATGCTGCAGCAGACGCCGGTGGCGCGCGTCATCCCGCACCTGCTGGCGTGGCTGGAACGGTGGCCCGAACCGCGAAGCCTGGCGCGGGCGACTCCGGCGGAGGTCGTGCATCAGTGGGCGAATCTCGGCTACCCGCGGCGCGCCCTCTGGCTGCACCGCGCGGCGATCGAGGTGGCCGAGAGACACGGCGGCGTGGTGCCACGCGAGGTGCCGGCCCTGCTCGCCCTGCCCGGCATCGGCGAGTACACGGCGAGAGCCGTGGCCGTCTTCCACTACGGCGACAGGCATCCCGTCGTCGACACCAACACGCGGCGGGTGCTCGCGCGCGTCGTCGACGGGCCATCGCAGCCCGGCCCGCCGTCACCGCGCGACCTCGTCCGCATGGCGCAGCTGCTGCCGGACGAGGACGGCCGTGCGGCGACGTTCAACGCGGCGATGATGGAGCTGGGCGCCGTCGTGTGCACGGCGCGATCTCCGCGCTGCGAGGAGTGCCCGATCGCGTCTCGATGCGCCTGGCTGCGGTCCGGCCGTCCCGACACGGGCGATCGGCGCCGCCGCCAGGCGCGCTACGAGGGCTCCGACCGCCAGGCCCGGGGTGCGGTGCTGCGTGCCCTGCGCGACGCACCGGAGCACGCGATGCGCGCGCACGACGCGGTGCCCGACTGGCCCGACGGCGCTCAGCGAGACCGCGCCATCGACTCCCTGATCGCCGACGGGCTCATCGAGGCCGTCGGCTCGATGTTGCTGCTTCCCCGCTGACGCGAACGATCAGCGAGGCGACACCAATTCGAGCATGAGACGGGCGATCAGTGCCCGATACTCGTCGTCTCCCGCTCCCTCGATGCGGACAATGCGGTCGTACACCTCGACGGATCCGATGACGTCGGTCCACCGGGCCAACTCCGCGTCCGGCACATCGTCGCGCAGCCAGCCGCGCTCGCGCCAGAGCCGCATCACCCGCAGGTTCTCCGCGCGGATGCTGTCGGTGAGTCTCCGCAGGGATGCGGCGACCTCCCCGTCGGTGCGTGCCGCCTCGGAGAACGCCAGCCAGAGCCCATGGCTGCGACCGTTCACCGTGGCGAGGACGTCAGCGCTGATCCGGGCGGCGTCCTCGCGGGAGGAGGCGCGCGAGAACTCGCGGCCCAGCTCGCTGTCGAGCACCCTGCCGCCCGGACCGGTGCCGAACGAGACGAGATCGATCGCAGCCTGCAGGAGCCTGATCTTCGGCCCGTGCGCCTGCACAGTCTCGGTGGACACGCCGGCGGCGCGGGCGATCCGCGGCAGCGACGTCCCGGCGTAGCCGAGCTCGGCGAACAGATCGGCGGCGGCGCGCACGACCCGCTCTCTCGTGGCAGCCGCCTGCTGCTCCCGAAGCGCGGACGTGTATTTCCTCGCAGAACCTGTTCGCGGCATATTGACTCCTGTGGCACTGTAGTGAATACTTCTTCTCTGTATTCAACACTACACGCTCTGATTGGAGCCGCCATGTCATCCATCCTGTTCGCCAGCGTTCCCGTGCACGGCCACGTCACACCCCTGCTCTCGCTGGCACAAGCGTTCGCCGCCCGCGGCGACCGCGTCCGATTCCTCACCGGTGCACGGTTCCGAGACGCCGTCACTGCCACCGGGGCCGAGCACGTGCCGCTGCCTGCCGAAGCCGATTTCGACGACCGGAACGTCTCCGACAGGTTTCCCGACCGAGAACGGCTTTCGGCGGTGAAGGCCATCGCGCACGACATCGAGCACGTCTTCGTGCGTCCCGGCGCCGCGCAGTATGCAGCGGTACGCGCCGCCCTTGCGGAGGAACCCGCCGACGCGATCGTCGCCGATCCGACGTTCGCCGCGGGCGCGCTGCTCGTCGAGCTGCCGGTGGAGGAGCGCCCACCGGTCATCGTCGGCGGCGCCCTGCCGCTGAACCTGCCCGCTCCGGGTCTCGCACCCTTCGGACTCGGACTCGCCCCGCTCGGAGGACCCGTGGGGTGGATGCGGAACCGGCTCCTTCACGGTCTGACCGACCGGCTGTTCGACCCGGTGAACGCCGCCGGTCGCGCGATCTCCCGACAGGTGCACGGGCGCGAGCCGCAGGTGCCGGTCATGGACTGGATGCGGCACGCCGAGCTGATCGCACAGCTCACCGTGGCATCCTTCGAGTATCCGCGGCCGACATCGGCCGGGCGGGTCCAGTTCGTCGGACCGGTCTCGGTCTCCAGCGCGCACGTTCACCGGAGACCCGCCTGGTGGGCCGACCTGGACGGGACCCGCCCGGTCATCCACGTCACGCAGGGGACACTGGCGAACCACGATCCCGGGGAACTGATCCGACCCGCGATCGACGCCTTCGCTGACTCCGACGCACTGGTCGTGGTGTCGACGGGTGGCGCCCCGGTCTCCCGACTGGGCGCGCTGCCCGCGAACGTACGCGCCGCGGAGTTCCTGCCCTACGACGAGCTGCTGCCCCGCACAGCCGTGATGATCACCAACGGCGGCTACGGCGGGGTGCACTTCGCGCTTCGCCACGGCGTGCCGGTCGTCGTCGCGCCCGGCAAGGAGGACAAGAACGAGGTGGCGGCGCGGGTCGCCTGGTCGGGCGCAGGGCTGAATCTGCGTACGCAGCGGCCGTCGCCGGCCAGGCTGCGCCGCGGGGTCGAGCGTGTGCTCCGAGAGCCGTCCTACCGCGCCGCGGCGCGACGCATCGGCACGGACATCGCCCGCTCCGCAGGTTCCGCCGGTTTCGTGAGCGCCGTCGACGACGTCATCGCGAAAAGCCGCACGTCGACGTTGTCGCCGGTCACCATGTGACGCCGCGGTCGGACGTCGTCAGCTCGCGTCCGCGTCCTCGTCCTCGTCCTCGTCACGTCGGTAGGGGTCGGCCTCGCCCGCGTGGCTCGCTCCGGCGGCGAGTCGCGCCACCTCCTCGTCACGCTCGCGTGCCTGCCGCAGCAGATCCGCGATGTGGCCGGCCGACTCCGGGAGCGCGTCGGGGATGAACTCGAGCGTCGGCACGAGACGCACGTTGAGCTGGCGTCCGACCTCCTTGCGCAGCAACCCGGTCGCCGAGGCGAGCGCGGCGCCACTGGCGACGCGCTCCTCGTCGGTGCCGAGCACCGTGTAGAACACGGATGCGTGCTGAAGGTCGCCGGACACGCGCACATCCGTGATCGTCACGAAGCCGAGGCGCGGGTCGCGCAGCCCCTTCTCGAGGCGCTCGGCCAGGATCACCCGGATGCGGTCCGCGAGCCGTGCCTGTCGTTCTCCAGCCATGTTCTCTTTCCTCCGTGACGAATGAGGGGCGCCCGCGGGCGCCCCTCATGATCGGTCAGCTCAGCCGCGAGGCTTCTCGACGAGCTCGGTGGTCTCGATCTCGTCGCCGATCTGGATGTCGTTGTACTTGCCCAGGCCGATACCCGCCTCGAAGTCCGTGCGGACCTCGGTGACGTCGTCCTTGAAGCGGCGCAGCGACTCGATGGCCAGGCCGTCGGCGATGACCACGCCGTCGCGGATGACCCGCGCCTTGGCGTTGCGCGTGATCGTTCCCGAGCGGACGATGACACCGGCGATGTTGCCGACCTTCGACGACCGGAACACCTCGCGGATCTCTGCGACACCCGACTGGACCTCTTCGAACTCGGGCTTGAGCATGCCCTTCAGCGAGTTCTCGATCTCGTCGATGGCCGAGTAGATCACCGAGTAGAACCGCACGTCCACGCCCTCACGAGCCGAGGCCTCACGGGCCTTGGTGTCGGGGCGGACGTTGAAGCCCACGATGATGGCGTTGTCGATCGTCGCGAGGTTGACATCCGACTCGGTGATCGCGCCGACGCCGCGGTGGATGATCCGAAGCTGAACCGACTCGTCGACCTCGATCTTGAGCAGCGACTCCTCCAGCGCCTCGACGGCACCCGACACGTCACCCTTGATGATGAGGTTGAGCGTCTCGACCTTGCCCTCTTCGAGAGCACGGGTGAAGTCCTCGAGCGAGATGCGCTTGCGAGCCTTGGCCAGCTGCGCGTTGCGCTCGACGGCCTCGCGCTTCTCGGCGATCTGACGGGCCATGCGGTCCTCGTCCGTGACGATGAAGACATCGCCGGCGCGGGGCACGGAGTTCAGACCCTGCACCTGCACCGGACGCGAAGGCGCGGCCTCGCTGACGGACTCGCCGTTCTCATCGAGCATCGCACGCACGCGGCCGTAGGCGGTGCCGGCGACGATGGCGTCTCCGACACGGAGCGTTCCGGACTGGATCAGCACCGTGGCGACGGAACCGCGGCCCTTGTCGAGCTTCGCCTCGATCGCGACACCGCGGGCGGCCTTGTTCGGGTTCGCCGTGAGGTCGAGACCCGCGTCGGCCGTCAGCAGCACCGCGTCGACGAGCTCCTGGATACCGGTGTTGTTGCGCGCCGAGACGTCGACGAACATGACGTCGCCGCCGTACTCCTCGGCGACCAGACCGTACTCGGTGAGCTGCTGACGCACCTTGGCGGGGTTCGCCTCGGGCTTGTCGACCTTGTTGACCGCCACCACGATCGGCACATCCGCCGCCTGGGCGTGGTTCAGCGCCTCCACCGTCTGCGGCATGATGCCGTCGTCGGCGGCGACCACGAGGATCGCGATGTCGGTCACCTGCGCACCACGGGCGCGCATGGCGGTGAACGCCTCGTGACCCGGGGTGTCGATGAAGGTGACGGCGCGCTCGATGCCGTCGTGCTCGGTCCAGATCTGGTACGCACCGATGTGCTGGGTGATGCCGCCGGCCTCGCCCTCGATGACGTTGGACTGCCGGATCGCGTCGAGCAGGCGGGTCTTACCGTGGTCGACGTGACCCATGACGGTGACCACCGGAGGACGGATCTCGAGATCCTCATCGCTCTCCGCCTCGAGCTCCTGCTCGAGGTTGAGACCGAAGCCCTCGAGGAGCTCCTTGTCCTCGTCCTCGGGCGAGACCATCTGGATCTTGTAGCCCAGCTCGGCACCGAGCACCTCGAAGGTCGCCTCGTCCAGCGACTCGGTGGCCGTGGCCATCTCGCCGAGGTTGAAGAGGATCGTGACCAGGGTGCCGGGCTGGACGGTGTACCCGTTCAGCGCCTCGAGCTTGTCGGCGAAGTCCGCGATCGACGCGCCGCGCCGCAGGCGGATCGTCTCGCCGTTGCCCTTCTGGACGTTGACGCCGCCGACGATCGGCGCCGACCGCATCTCGAATTCCTGGCGCTTCGCCCGACGCGACTTGCGCTGCTTGCTCTTGCCGCCGCCCTTACCGAACGCGCCGGCCGTGCCGCCGCCGGGGCCGCGGCCGCGGCCGCCACCTCCGCCCGGACGGCCGGCGAAGCCGCCGCCGGGACGCTGGAAGCCGCCGCCACCCGCACCGGCACCGGGACCGCCGGGACGACCGGGACCGCCGGAGCGCTGCTGGAACGGAGCACCAGGACGACCGCCCTGACCGCCGCGTGCACCGCCGCCGGCACCGGGACGACCGGGGCGCGGTGCGCCGATCCGGGGCGAACCAGGACGCGGGGCCTGCGGACGGGGGATGTTCCCGGGGGTCGGGCGCTGGCCCATGCCCTGTGCCGAGGCGAAGGGGTTGTTGCCGGGGCGGGGGCCCGCCGGGCGCGAACCCATGCCCTGCGAAGAGGAGAACGGGTTGTTGCCGGGACGCGGTGCGCCGGGCTTGGGAGCCGAGCCACCGGGCTTGGGCCCTGCGGGCTTGGCCGGGCCGGGCGCCGGGGCGCCGGAGGGCTCTGCTGCGCTCTGCGGGTCGACCTTCGGCTCGGCAGCCGCGGGGGCCTTGGCCTCGGCGGCGGGCGCCTCAGGCGCGGCAGGCTTGGCCGGGCCGGGCTTGGGTCCGGGCGTGGGTGCACCGGACTTCGGGGCGGCCTTCGCCGCGGGCTTCTCGTCTGCCTTGGTCGCGGGCTTCGCGGTGGGGTCGGCCTCGATCGCAGCGCGCAGCTTGCGCGCCACGGGGGGCTCGATGGTGGAAGAGGGACTCTTCACGAACTCGCCGAGCTCCTTGAGCTTCGCGAGTGCGAACTTGCTGTCGACGCCGAGTTCAGCGGCGATCTCGTGCACACGTGGTTTGGCAGCCACAATTCTCCTGTCTGGGTCGGTCCGCCCAGGCAGGGCAGACCACTAGTCGCGGACGGGTCTCATTTCGAGCCGTTCACTTTGTTTCCATAGCCGCTCAGCCGTTTCTCGATGGTCTGCGCGTCCTCCGCCTCGGGAAACCCGATCGCGGGAGATACGCGGAGTGCTCGTGCGAAAGCCCGGCGCCGCACTGCGGCATCCAGACATTCGGATGCCGGATGCAGCCACGCGCCCCTCCCCGGCAGGACCGCTCGCTCGTCGAAGACGAGCTCACCATCGCAGTGGACCACCCTGATCAGGGCGGATCGAGAGGCACGACCGCGGCATCCGACACACGTTCGTACAGGTTCCATCTTACACCTCGCCGTGGGGATCCGAGCCCGGCGCACGTCTCGCGCGCCCGGCGAACCGGATCAATCCATCACGCTGTCGGGCTGGATGTCGATCTTCGCCCCGGTCAGCTTGGCGGCGAGACGGGCGTTCTGGCCCTCCTTGCCGATCGCGAGCGACAGCTGGTAATCGGGCACCAGGGCGCGCACCGCCTTGGTGCCGGCATCCAGCACGAACGCGGAAGTGACCTTGGCGGGCGACAGTGCGTGGGCGACGAAGGTGGCGAGGTCGGCGTGATGGTCGACGATGTCGATCTTCTCCCCTGCCAGCTCCTCCGTGACGGCACGCACCCGTCGACCCATCTCGCCGATGCAGGCGCCCTTCGCGTTCACGGAGGCGTCGGTGGCGCGCACCGCGATCTTCGTGCGGTGTCCGGCCTCGCGCGCGAGCGAGACGATCTCGACCAGGCCGGCGGCGATCTCGGGCACCTCGAGGGCGAAGAGCTTGCGCACCAGCCCCGGATGGGTTCGCGAGACCGTGATCGAGGGACCCTTGGCGCCCTTGGCGACGCTGGTGACGTAGACGCGCAGGCGCGATCCGTGCGAGTACTCCTCGCCGGGGACCTGCTCCTCGGGCGGAAGGATCGCCTCGACGCTGCCGAGGTCGACATGGATCATCCGCGGGTTGGGGCCCTGCTGGATGACGCCGGCGACGATGTCGCCCTCCTTGCCGCGGAACTCTCCGAGCACGGCGTCGTCGGCGATGTCACGCAGGCGCTGACCGATGACCTGCTTGGCGGCGTACGCCGCGATGCGTCCGAAATCGGCGGGTGTCGCCTCCTCCTCGCCGATGACCGCTCCTTCGTCGTCGCGCACGGGCTGCAGCACCGCGACGTGACCGCTCTTGCGGTCGAGTTCCACCCGGACGCCCTCGGGCACTGCGCCGTCGGCCGAGACGTGCTTGCCATAGGCGGTCAGGATGGCCTGCTCGATGATCGACACGAGTTCGTCGAAGGGGATGGCCTTCTCCTTCTCGATTCCGCGCAGCAGTCCGAGTTCGATGTCCATCAGCGGTCTCCTCTATTCAGCTCTCCCCGCGATCAGGCTCTCCGCGGGCATCCGTACAGGATAGCCGACCCCTCGGGGTTCGGCCCAGTCGACGGGGCGCCGAGCGGCGGTGTCGGAACGGACATCAGCCCGGTCCCGATGCTCAGCCGGCGGACGGCAGCGCGCTGATGGCGCGGATCAGTCGGTGCAGCGAACCCACCGCGCGCTGCTCGAGATGCATCACGAGCCGGGGAAGCTCGACCGCATCGCCGTCGAGGCGCTCGACCTCGAGCGCCTCCGAACGCGTGATCCGGCCGTCCGCGCACAGGTGGCCGAAGCGCTCGTTGAGTTCCTCGACCTCGGCATCCGTCGGCTCGTGCAGCAGGCGCAGCACCAGCCGGTCGCCGACCCAGCGCAGCGAGTCGTAGTTGCGCCAGAACCCGGTGATGTCGCTCACCGCCTCATCGACCGAGTCGGTGATGAGCACGCGGTCCAGATCGTCCGGGGAGATGACGCCGGCGGGCACCAGGTGCTCGTCGACGAAGGCCTTGAGGCCGCCCCAGAACGATCCGCCCTTCGCATCGAGCAGCACGATCGGCACCGGCTCCGCCTTGCCGGTCTGCTGCAGCGTGAGCAGCTCGAACATCTCGTCCATCGTGCCGAAGCCGCCGGGAAGGCAGATGAATCCGCGGGACTCCTTCATGAGCATGAGCTTGCGCGTGAAGAAGTACTTCATCGACACGACCTGGGCGTCCTGCTCGATGATCGTGTTGGCCTTCTCCTCGAAGGGCAGCCGGATCGACACTCCCAGCGACATCTTCGAGCCCGCGCCCTCCGCCGCCGCCTGCATGATCCCGGGGCCGGCGCCGGTGACGACCATCCAGCCGTCCGCGGCCAGCTCCGCGGCGACATCCCGCGCCTGCACGTACAGCGGATCGTCCTGCAGCGTGCGGGCGGAGCCGAACACCGTGACCTTCGGCACGTGATGGAAGGGACGGAACAGCCGGAACGCCCCGTGCATCTCACTCAGCGCCGACGACGCGATCTTCAGATCGAGCCGGTCGGTGTGCTCCAGCCCGAGCCGGAGGGCGGTCTGGATCATCCGGGTGACGAGGCCTCGCTCGGTGCGGATGCCCGCCTCGTCGAGGAGCTCGGTCATCCGACGCCTCAGGTCGTCGTTCAGCGCAGCATCCGTCATGCCTCCCACCCTGGCACAGCCCACCGGAACGGACGCGGATCGCCGCGGGTCAGCGCCCTGCGGTCAGAAGACGCACCGCCTCATCGACGGCCAGCGTCTCGCGCTCTCCACTGCGTCGGTTCCACAGCTCGACCTGACCGTCGGCCGCGCCGCGGCCGACGACGAGCACCCGCGGCACGCCGACCAGCTCGGCGTCGCCGAACTTCACCCCCGGCGACACCTTCGGGCGGTCGTCGTAGAGCACATCGAAGCCGGACTCCTCGAGCTGCGCCGAGACGCGCTCGGCCATCTCGAACGCGAGCTGGTCCTTGCCCGTGGCGACCACGTGGACGTCGAACGGCGAGACCGATGCCGGCCAGATGAGGCCCCTGTCGTCGTTGTTCAGCTCGGCGATGATCGCGAGGATGCGCGTCACGCCGATGCCGTAAGAGCCCATCGTGACCGTGGTCAGCTTGCCGTTCTCATCGAGCACCTTCAGCCCCAGGGTCTCGGCGAAGAACCGCCCGAGCTGGAAGACATGGCCGATCTCCATGCCGCGTGCGAGCGAGACGGGGCCGGAGCCGTCGGGGGCGGGATCGCCGTCGCGCACGTTCGCGATCTCGACAATGCCGTCGGCGATGAAGTCGCGGCCGGCGACGACGGAGTGCGCGTGCTTCTGATCGAGGTTGGCGCCCGTGATCCAGCGGGTGCCGTCGGCGACGCGCGGGTCGGTGAGGTAGCGGATGCCGGTGGCCGACTCCTCGCCCAGCACCGCGCCGGTGGGTGACCAGGGCCCGATGTAGCCGCGCACCAGCAGCGGGTTGTTCTCGAAGTCGGTGTCGTTGGCGGGCTCCACGGCTGCGGGGGCGAAGGCGACCTCGGCGCGCTTCTCGTCGACCTCGCGGTCGCCGGGCAGCCCCACCACCACGAGCTCGCGGGAGCCGTCGAGGTGGGTGAGGGCGAGCACGACGTTCTTCAGCGTGTCGGCGGCGGTGAACTCGCCCTCCAGGTGGGCGTTGACGTGGGCGACGAGCGTCTCGATCGTGGGGGTGTCGGGCGAGTCGAAGATCGTGGCCTGCGGAGCATCGTCCCAGCCCGTCGGCTCCGGAGCAGTGGTCGTGTACGCCTCGACGTTCGCTGCGTATCCGCCCGCGGTGCGGACGAACGTGTCCTCGCCGACCGGGGTCGGATGCAGGAACTCCTCGCTGCGTGCGCCCCCCATCAGACCGTTGTCGGCGGCGACGATGACGTACTCGAGGCCGAGCCGCTGGAAGATGCGCTCGTAGGCGTCGCGCTGCGCCTGGTAACTCGCTTCCAGGCCCGCGTCGGAGGAATCGAAGGAGTAGGCGTCCTTCATGGTGAACTCGCGACCGCGCAGCAGGCCGGCCCGGGGACGCGCCTCATCGCGATACTTGTCCTGGATCTGGTAGATCGTCAGCGGCAGGTCCTTGTACGAGGAGTACAGATCCTTCACCAGCAGCGTGAACATCTCTTCGTGAGTCGGCGCGAGCAGGTAATCAGCGCCCTTCCGATCCTGCAGCCGGAAGATGCCCTCGCCGTAGGACTCCCAGCGACCGGACTGCTCATAGGGGTCACGGGGCAGCAACGCGGGGAAATGCACCTCGAAGGCGCCCGCCGCGGCCATCTCCTCGCGGATGATCCGTTCGAGCTTCGCCTTCACCCGCAGGCCCAGCGGCAGCCACGTGAAGATACCCGGTGCAGCGCGACGGATGTAGCCGGCGCGGACCAGAAGTCTGTGGCTGGTGACCTCGGCGTCAGCCGGGTCTTCGCGGAGCGTGCGGAGGAAGAAGTTCGAAAGACGTGTGACCACGGGACGATTCTAGTGACCGCATCGAACCGCCCCCGCGCGGCATCGCGATCAGGCACGAGTGCGCACGCCGAGGGCCCCGTCGGCGGGCAGCCTCGTCGCGGGATCGTCATGAAACCCCGGCATAGGGTGGGGACATGCCTCAGCGCCGATCGCACGTCGCTCCGTCCGCCGCGCAGAGCGGGCTCGCCACCGCCCTCGGCGCCCTTCGCGCGGAGTACGAGACGCCGTTCGCCGCCGAGGCGCTCGCCGAGGCGGAGCGGGCTTCGGCCCCCGCACCCGGCGTGGATCTGCGCGACCTTCCCTTCGCCACGCTCGACCCGGCCGGCTCGCGCGACCTCGATCAGGCGTTCCATCTCGAGCGCGACGGGCGCGGCTATCGCGTGCGGTACGCCATCGCCGACGTGCCTGGGTTCGTTCGTCCCGGCGGCGCGCTGGATGCGGCGGCTCGCGAGCGCGGGCAGACCCTCTACGCGGCGGACGGCTCGATCCCGCTGCATCCGCCCGCGCTCAGCGAGGGAAGCGCATCGCTGCTGCCCGATGAAGACCGTCCTGCGCTGGTCTGGAGCTTCGCGCTGGATGCCGAAGGCGCCGTCACCGATGTCAGCCTGCAGCGCGCGCTCATCCGCTCACGGGCGCAGTTGGACTACGTCGGCGCACAGGCGGCGCTCGACCGCGGCGAGGACTCCCCCGTGAGCCTGCTGCCGGAGATCGGGCGCCTGCGGCTCGAACGAGAAGCCGAGCGCGGGGGCGCGAGCCTGAACCTGCCCGACACCGAGGTCGTCCGCCACGATGACGGCCGCTACGGGATCGAGCGACGGCACCCGCTGCCCATCGAGGACTGGAACGCGCAGCTGTCGCTGATGACCGGCATGGCCGCCGCCGAGATGATGCTGAGTGCCAAGGTCGGCGTGCTGCGCACCATGCCGCAGCCCGGGGAGGACGCCTTCGAGACGTTCCGGCGCCAGACCGAAGCCTTGGGACGCCCCTGGACCATTGGTCGGTACGGCGAGTATCTGCGCAGTCTGGAACGAGCCGATCCGCTCACCCTGCCGATTCTGGAGGCGGCGAGCGCGCTCTTCCGGGGTGCCGGCTACGTGGCCTTCGACGGGCAGCTCCCCGGCGAGACGGAGCAGGCGGCGATCGGGGCGCCGTATGCGCACGCCACCGCTCCGCTGCGTAGGCTGGTCGACCGCTGGTCCCTGACCGTGTGCCTCGCCGTGGCCGAGGCCAGGGAGGTGCCCGACTGGGCGCGTCGCAGTCTGGCCGACCTGCCCGAGCTCATGCAGCGCTCGTCGTCGCGCGCATCCCAGTTGAACTCACGCACGATCGGCCTCGTGGAGGCCGCGCTGCTCGCCCCGCACGTGGGCGAGGTCTTCGAGGCCTCGGTGATCCGCGCGGCGAACGGCGAGGGCGAGGCGACGATCCAGCTGGCGGAGCCGGCCGTCACCGCGCGCGCGAAGATCTCCGCGGACGCGGCGCCGGGCAGCTCGGTGCGCGTGCGGCTGGATGCCGCGGAGGTCGAGACCGGCGAGGTCGTGTTCGCCGGCGCCTGACGCCGCTCGTACGATAAGCACATGGCGCTGATCGTCGACAAGGTCGTCTGCTACGTGGTGGCCGACGACCATCTGCTCGTCTTCACGCATGACGACGAGCCGCTGACCGTCACCGGCGTGCAGGTGCCCGCCGGCACGATCGAACCGGGCGAGGATCCGGCAACTGCGGCGTTGCGTGAGCTGCGCGAGGAGACCGGGCTCGGCGGGGTGGTGGTGCGCTCTCTCGGCGTCGCCGAGTACGACCTGTGGCCGGCACGGGACGAGATCGCGCGGCGCCACTTCTTCGAGATGCGGGCGGACGACGCCGACGTCACCGACATCTGGTTCGCCGGCGAAGCAGTGCCGTCCGACGGGGGCGCACCGTCGTCGTGGACCTGCTGGTGGATGCCGCTCACGCAGGCGCACGTGCTCGCCGCCGGGCTGGGTGCGATGCTCGGCACGCTCACGCGGCCGGGTGCCGAGGGATGACCGAGGTCACGATCCGCGATTACCGTGCCGCGGATGCGCCGGCGACGCTGCGGGTGTTCCTCGAGGCGATCACGATCACCGCGTCCGCCGACTACTCCCCCGAGCAGATCTCCGCATGGGCGCGTCCGGAGCAGCGCCGCCTCGACGACTGGGATCGCTCCATGAGTGCTCGTTCCGGTTTCGTCGCGCTCGTGCAGGGTGCCGTCGCCGGATTCTCGGATGTCAGCGGCGACGGTCACGTCGACATGATGTTCGTGTCGCCTGCGGCCGGGGGCAGAGGGGTGGGTCGAGCCCTGATGCACGAGGTCGAGGCGAGGGCGCGGCAGGCCGGCGCCCCGCGACTGTGGGCCGACGTGAGCATCACCGCGCGAGGATTCTTCGAGCACGCCGGATTCACGGTGCAGACAGAACAGCATCCGGTCACCGGCGGGGTGCGGATGACCAACTACCGCATGGTGAAGACCCTCGCCTGATCGCCCAGGTGATCAGGCGCGACTGTCGCCGATATCCTGATCGCGTGCACTTCACCGCCGTCACCGAACGATTCATCGCACGGCATCACGCGAATGCGCAGGTCGCATTGATCGGCGGCAGTACGGCGCGCGGCGAGCGCACGAGCACGAGCGACATCGACCTGCTGCTCATCGGTGACGGGCTCTTCGGGGAAGACCGAACGAGCGAAGCCACGACGGTGGCGTTCGACGGCGAGGTCTTCGAGGTGTTCGCCTATACCGAAGCCGGATTCCAGGAGTGGGCGGAACGCGACGTCGCGCGACGACGACCCGTCATCCTGGAGATGCTGATGGACGGCGTGGTCGTCCGCGATGACGGCAGCCTGGCGCGGCTGAGGGACCGCTGGGCGCCGGTGCTGGCGTCGGGACCCGTGTTGTCCGACGAGGAGTCCGCCCTTCGCCGTTACGTGATCACCGACCTGATCGACGATCTGCGCGACGCCGTCGATCCGCTGGAGCAGGCGGTCATCGCCGGGGCGCTGTTCGAGCGCGTCTCCGAACTCATGCTGCTGTGCGAGCATCGATGGATTGCCACCGGCAAGTGGCTTCCCCGACGGCTTCGGATGCTCAGCCGGACACGCACGGATGCGCTGGCCGCTCCTCTGCTCGCCGGCGACTACGCGCGCTTCGCGGACAGGGCGGAAGACGAATTGCACCGCGCGGGAGGCCGCCTGCAGGACGGCTTCGTGCGGTAGGGGTCACCGCTCAGTCGGCGGCCGCCGCCGACGTCGTCACCCCCAGCAGCTGCGGGTCGCTGAGGTCGAGTGAGACGGTGATCGACGCCGCTCACGCGGACGCACGTGCTCGCCGCCGGGTTGGGCGCCGAACTCGGCACGCTGACGCGGCGGGACGCCGGACATGATGCCGACCTGCCGAGCTCAACCACGAGCAGCGCAGGTCACCCGGCGAACACCTCCGGAAGAAGCGCGCAGAACCGATCGAAGTGGCTGTACCAGACGGTGTGCGCGGCACCGGGCACGTCACGGACCTGCACACCGCGCAGGGAGAGCCGGCCCGCCTCGGCGTCGGAGACGTAGCTGCTCGGCCGCGCGCGGATCAGAATGGATCCCGCCTCTGGGACGTGACTCACATCCGCGCCGGCCGAGATCGAGGCGGCCGTCGCCGGGTCGAACCTCTCGGCGGCGCGCGCCTCGACCTCGGCATCCGTCTGCGAGTAGAACGGCCGGCTCGTCCTCAGCCAGGTGGGGTCGGTTCGCCGCCGGCGGTCGGCCTCATAACGGGCGGCGAGCGCCACGCGGTCGGCTCCGCCCGGGAAGTGACACGCGGTGTCGACGTACACGGTGCACTCCAGGGGCAGCCGGTCGGCGGCCGCCGCCAGCACCGTTCCGCCGTACGAGTGTCCCATCGCCGACAGCGGTGCGCCGCCAGTGAGACCTTCCACCGTCGCGATCACCGCATCGGCCGCCGAGGCGACGGTGCCCTGCGCGTCACGGGCGGAGAGTCCGTGACCGGGAAGGTCGAGTGCGAGCACCCGGTGACCGCGACCGGCGAGCAGAGATCCGATGCGCCACCAGCTCTCGGCCGAACCCATCAAGCCGTGCAGCAGCAGCACCACTCGCTCTCCGGATCCGGACTCCAGGGTGTTCAGCAGCATCCGCACAGTCAAGCACGGCGCACCCGACGATCTCGCGCCGGGCACGTCCGAAGAGCGCAGGCGCGCTCAGTCGGCGGCCAGCGCCGTCGTCGTCATGACCAGCAGCTGCGGGTCGCTGAGCTCGAGTGAGACGGTGATCGACGCGAACTCCGCCAGGGAGCGCACGTGGGTGCCGCCGCACAGGAATCCGACGTCGCCCTCGGGCAGCACACAGCGCCAGCGACGGCGATCGACGATGCTCGGGCCGTCGACGTCGATGCGACTGGCGCCGCCGGATGCCACCCACCCGGCCAAGAGTTCGTTGATGCGTGACTCCCGCGCCGCGAGCGAGCCGGCGAAGCCCTCGGAGTCGAAGCCGGCCTTGCGCAGGCTCTTTCCCAGCCGGTACTCGTCGACGCTGACGTCAACGTCGATGCGGCTCGACTGATTGGCCCTGCCTTCGAAGTCGGGATTGCCCAGCGGATCGGTGCCGATCTCCTTGCGCCACAGGTCGGCGAGCGCCGCATCCAGAGCCAGAGAAGCCAGGTGACAGGCCGTGTGACCGCGACTCAGCGCGTGGCGGCGCTCGGCGTCGACCTCGAGGGTGACGGATGCTCCCGCGACGAGCCGCTCGGGCAGTTCGCCCTCCATGCGGTGCCCGACCAGCCAGGTCCACCCCGGAGCACCCCGCTTGACGGGGATCTCCGCGCCCACCGCGAGCACGCCGTCCTCGCTGACAGCGGCCATCACCGCTTCCGAGACGGTCACAGCGGCATCCGCGACCCGGATGAGGCCGGAATCGCCCGGCTGATCCGGCCAGGTGTGGTCGACGGGATGGAACGGCGTCGCGTCGACGACGACGATCGACTGTTCCGCGTCGAGGAGGAGCACCTCGCCGTCTCCGGTCAGCGCGCCGTCGGGGAACGCGACGCGGGTCGGCTGCATCATCAGCTCGTGACCACCTGAGCGGTGCCGATCGGGGCCTCCGGTCCCATCTCGGCGGCGATGCGGTTCGCCTCCTCGATCAGCGTCTGCACGATGTCGGCCTCGGGCACGGTCTTGATGACCTCGCCCTTGACGAAGATCTGCCCCTTGCCGTTACCGGAGGCGACGCCCAGGTCGGCCTCCCGAGCCTCGCCCGGTCCGTTCACGACGCAGCCCATCACTGCGACGCGCAGCGGGACCGTCATGTCCTTGAGACCCTCGGTGACGTCGTCAGCAAGCGTGTAGACGTCGACCTGCGCGCGACCGCACGACGGGCACGACACGATCTCGAGCTTCCGCTCGCGCAGGTTCAGCGACTGCAGGATCTGGTGACCGACCTTGACCTCTTCCGCGGGAGGGGCCGAGAGCGAGACGCGGATGGTGTCGCCGATCCCCTCTCCGAGCAGGATCCCGAACGCCGTCGCGCTCTTGATGGTGCCCTGGAACGCGGGCCCCGCTTCGGTGACGCCGAGGTGCAGCGGCCAGTCGCCGCGCTCGGCCAGCTGGCGGTAGGCCTTGACCATCACGACCGGGTCGTTGTGCTTCACCGAGATCTTGAAGTCGTGGAAATCGTGCTCCTCGAACAGCGATGCCTCCCATACAGCGCTCTCCACGAGCGCCTCCGGGGTGGCCTTGCCGTACTTCTCGAGCAGCCGCCGGTCCAGCGACCCGGCGTTCACGCCGATGCGCAGCGAGACGCCCGCGGCCTGCGCCGCCTTGGCGATCGCGCCGACCTGGTCGTCGAACTTGCGGATGTTGCCCGGGTTCACGCGCACGGCGGCGCAGCCGGCGTCGATGGCCTGGAAGACGTACTTCGGCTGGAAGTGGATGTCGGCGATGACGGGGATCTGGCTCTTCTTCGCGATGATGTGCAGCACGTCGGCGTCATCCTGCGACGGCACGGCGACCCGTACGATCTCGCATCCCGACGCGGTGAGCTCGGCGATCTGCTGCAATGTGCCGTTGATGTCGGTGGTCTTCGTGGTCGTCATGGACTGCACGCTGACGGGCGCATCGCCGCCGACGAGCACCTTGCCGACCCGGATCTGGCGGGACTTGCGACGAGGGGCGAGGACTTCGGGGACGCGCGGCATCCCAAGGTTCACAGCAGGCACGCTTCAAGGCTACCGTCGCAGGATCGACGCAGGCTGGATGTGCGCAGGCTGATCGGGTGAGCACGAGCAGCCCGCCCCGGCGGCCGCATCCGGTGACGTCACGCACGCCGGAGCGCCTCACCCGATGTGGTACTTTCGCGGTATGTCCGCGACCCGCACCTGGTGGCCCGCCTTCTAGGCGGTGATTCGCGTACCACGAGTCCAGACCGCCTTCCGGGGCGGTCTTCGTGTTTCCGCACCGGATCCCCCAACGAGGAGACACCGATGACCGCACCGCTGCCCGCCCGCATCCGGGAGCTCACCGCGGACCCCGCCGCGTCCTTCGTGCTGATCGCGCGCGACGGCGGTGTCGAGCTGCTCACCGGCGAGGTGGCGGACGTCGACCGACTGGCCGACATCCCGCTCGCAGGACCCGACGGCGCGCGAGAGGTGTTCGCGATGGTGCCGTACTGCCAAGTGCGCGAACGCGGCTTCGACGCCCAGGACGACGGCACACCGCTGCGCTGCCTGCTCGTCGACGGCCACGAGCGGCTCGACGTCGCGGAGCTCGTCGCGGCGCTGCCGGAGGAGCCGATCCCGCTGCGCGGCGGCGGCTTCGACATCACGGACGAGGACTACGGGCAGATCGTGGAGCGGGTGATCGCCGAGGAGATCGGCCGGGGAGAGGGCGCGAACTTCGTGATCCGCCGCGATTACCGCGCGAGCTTCGAAGCCGACGACCGCATCGCGGCGCTCACCTGGTTCCGCGCGCTGCTGGAGCACGAACGCGGCGCCTACTGGACGTTCGCCGTGATCACGCCGGATCGGATCGCCGTGGGCGCAAGCCCTGAGGCGCACGTCGTCGCGCGCGGCGGCGTGGTGACCATGAACCCCATCTCGGGCACGTTCCGTCACCCCGCCGGCGGCGCCACGAAGGCGTCGCTGAGCGAGTTCCTGTCTTCGACCAAGGAGACCGAGGAGCTCTTCATGGTGGTCGACGAGGAGCTGAAGATGATGAGTCAGGTGTGCTCCGACGGCGGGCGCATCACCGGCCCGCATCTGAAGGAGATGTCGAGGCTCACGCACACCGAGTACATGCTGCGCGGGCGCAGCCGGCTCGACCCGCGAGACATCCTGCGCGAGACGATGTTCGCCCCCACGGTGACGGGCTCCCCCATGCAGAACGCCTGTGCCGTGATCCGCCGTCACGAGCACTCGCCGCGCGGCTACTACTCCGGGGTGGCGGCGCTGTTCACCCCGAACGCCGAGGGCGGGCATGATCTCGACGCGCCGATCCTGATCCGCACGGCGTACATCAGCGAGGGACATCTGCGGGTGCCCGTCGGTGCGACGCTCGTGCGGCATTCCGACCCGGCGGGCGAGGTGGGCGAGACGCACGGCAAGGCCGCCGGAGTGCTGGGCGCGATCGGCGCGATCGAGCGCGACGTCGTGGCCGAGGCACGCGACGACGATGCGCCCGCGCCGGCACGCCTCGCGGACGATCCCGAGGTCGCCGCCCTGCTCGCCTCGCGCAACACGCGTCTCGCGGACTTCTGGATGCAGCCGCAGGATGCCGCGCACTCCGACGCCTTCGCCGGACGCCGCGCTCTCGTGGTCGATGCGGAGGATCGCTTCACGACCATGCTGGCCCACCAGCTGCGCCATCTCGGCCTGGAGGTCGAGATCGCGCCGTGGGATGAGGTCGCGGACGCCGACATCGACGCGGCCGACCTGGTGGTGTCGGGGCCGGGACCGGGCGATCCGCGCGACGCGGACTCGCCGCGTGTCACCCGGATGCAGCAGGTGGTCGCCCGCCGCCTCGACGCCGGAACGCCGCTGCTCGCGGTGTGCCTGAGCCACCAGATCCTCGCCGACCGGCTGGGCATCCCGCTGACTCCGCTCGACGCGCCTCATCAGGGCGTGCAGAAGACGATCCCCGTGTTCGGTCAGGACGCGTCTGTGGGGTTCTACAACACCTTCACCGCGCGGGTCTCCCCCGGCACCACCCGGGTCGGCGGCGCCGAGGTGTCTGCCGATCCCTCCACCGGCGACGTGTACGCCCTCCGCGGCGAGCGCTTCGCATCCATCCAGGGCCACCTGGAATCGATCCTCTCCCGCGACGGCATCACCACGCTCGAGCGCCTCGCCGCCCACGCCCTCAGCTGACGCCTGGCAGCCGGGCAGGTCGGCCGACTGGACGGCCGTCAGCCGAACAGGTCGACCGGATTGACGAGATCGGCCACCAGCAGCAGCCCGCCCATGCCGATCAGCACCACCGCGACCACGACGGTCAGGGGCACGAGCCGTGTCGCGTCGACGGGCTTCGGCGCGCCCCGTCCGGTCAGCCGCGACCAGATGCGCTTGATGCCCTCCCACAGCGCGACGACGATGTGACCGCCGTCGAGTGGCAGCAGCGGGATCATGTTGAACACGAACAGCGCGATGTTCAGCGCCGCGAGCAGGTTCAGCAGCACGACAAGGCGGTTCAGCACCGGGGCGTCGGTCGCTGCCACCTCACCGGCGATGCGTCCGACGCCGACGACGCTCAGCGGTCCGTTCGGATCGCGCTCCCCTCCGGTGACCACCGAGACGCCGATGTCCCAGAGCTTCTGCGGCAGCGTGACGATCATCGCCGCGACGGCGCCGGTCTGCTGCATCGCCAGTTCCGTGCCGGTGCCGATCGGCTGGTGCACGTACTCGAGCTGCGAGGTGATGCCCGCGAACCCCACGGTGCGCATCACCTGTGCGCCTCCGGCGTCGAGGACCGGCCGACCGGCGGCATCCACCTCACCGCGCTGCGCGCGTGCCGGCGTCAGGGTGAGATCGACGGTCCTCCCGTCACGGTCCACCACCACGTCCAGCGCGCGATCCGGCGACGCCTGGATGATCGCCGAGGCTTCCGCGAAGCTCCGCACGGGTTCACCGCCGAGGCTGAGCAGCACGTCGCCGGGTTCGATGCCCGCGGCCGCGGCGGGAGCCGCGGGGTCACCCGGCTCGCACCGGGTCTTCTCGGTGCCGGCGGGCAGCACGCACTCGCTCAGGCCCGCCACCGTGGTGCTCGCCTGCTGGATGCCGATTCCCGACGCCAGCACGGTGAAGATCAGGATGCCGAGCACGAGGTTCATGACGGGTCCGCCGAGCATGACGACGACGCGCTTCCACACCGGCAGCCGGTAGAAGACCCGGTCCTCGGCGCCTTCGGCGATCGTCTCGTCGTTCGCGGACCTGGCGTCCTGCACCAGGGATCGGAAGACTCCCTTCGCAGGACCGGACTGCGCCGAGGGCGGGTACATCCCCGACATCGAAATGAATCCACCCAGCGGCAGCATCTTGACGCCGTACTCGGTCTCGCCGATGCGCTTCGACCACAGCCGCGGCCCGAAGCCGATCATGTACTGCCCCACGCGCACGCCGAAGAGCTTGGCCGGCACGAGGTGGCCGACCTCGTGCAGGCCGATCGACAGGCCGAGGCCGATGAGCATGAACACGATGCCGCCGAGGTACAGCAGGATCTCCACGCGACAACGCTAATGCCCGCGGTGTGGAATCGGCTGTGTTCCGGCGTCGGCGCGGAGCAGGGTGCACGGCGCCGCGTGAGATCATTGATCAGCTATGACTGATCAGCCAAGCCTTCCCCCCGTGCTCCGCCCCGCCGACCCACCCCGTCGCGCCCTGGCCGAGCTCGCCGACCGCTTCGCACGAGAGACCCGCGGCGACCTCGCGGACGTCGAGCTGAGCGGGATCACCCTCGCGACCGCCGATCTGCGTGCGGGCGAGGCGTTCGTCGCGATCCGCGGCGTCAATCGACACGGTGCGGAACTCGCGCAGACCGCCGCCGATCAGGGGGCGGTCGCGGTCATCACCGACGAGGCCGGGGCGGGCCTCGCCGCATCCGCCGGTCTTCCCATCGTCATCGTCGACGATCCGCGCGCGATCCTCGGCGAGCTGAGCGCCTGGGTGTACGGCACCGGCGCGGACGATCCCCTGCCGCTGCTGTTCGGGACCACGGGGACGAACGGCAAGACCAGCGTCTCGCACCTGCTGCAGGGCATCCTCGACCAGCTGGGCGTCGTGTCGGGTCTGTCGTCGACCGCGGAGCGGCACATCGCCGGGCAGGTCATCGTGTCGCGGCTCACCACCCCGGAGGCGTCCGAGATGCACGCCCTGCTCGCGTTGATGCGCGAGCGTGAGGTCGAGGCGGTCGCCGTCGAGGTCAGCGCCCAGGCACTGTCCCGTCACCGGGTGGACGGCATCGTCTTCGATGTCGCCGGGTTCACGAACCTCTCCCATGACCACCTCGACGACTACGCCGACATGGAGGAGTACTTCGAGGCGAAGCTGCCCCTGTTCACCCCGGAACGCGCGCGTCGCGGTGTGGTCAGCCTCGATTCTCCCTCCGGTGCCCGCGTCGTCGAGCGCTCCGGCATCCCCGTCGTCACCGTCGGGACGCCGTCGATCGCCGCCGATCCGGATGCCGCCGCAACCGCCGACTGGGTCGTCACGATCGACGACGAGCGTCAGAGCGGCACGGTTTTCACGCTCACCGGGCCCGGCGGCCGCCGTCTGACGACGTTGGTCCCGGTGATCGGCCAGCACATGGCGGCGAATGCGGGACTCGCGATCGTGATGCTGCTCGAGGGCGGGTACGCCTGGGACCGCATCGTCGGAGCGTTCCAGCGGGACGGGCAGATCCTCGCGTACCTGCCGGGACGCACCCAGTTCATCTCGGGTGAGACGGGGCCCGCGGTGTACGTGGACTTCGGCCACTCGCCCGACGCCTTCGAGAAGACTCTCGCGGCCGTGCGCCGGGTCACGCCCGGCACGGTGCTCATGCTGTTCGGCGCCGACGGCGACCGCGACGCGACGAAGCGCGACGACATGGCGCGGACGGCCGTCGAGGGCAGCGACATCCTGGTGGTCACCGACCACCATCCGCGTTTCGAGGATCCCGCATCCATCCGCGCGACGCTCATCGAAGGCGCCCGCCGGGCCCGACCGGATGCGGAGATCCACGAGTACTCGCCGCCGGAGAAGGCGATCGTCGCCGCCGTGGGCATGGTCGGCGACGGCGATGCCATCCTCTGGGCGGGTCCCGGTCATCAGGACTATCGAGACATCCGGGGGGTGCGCACCCCTTACTCGGCACGGGAACTCGCCCGTCGGGCGCTGAAGGCGGCCGGCTGGCCGGTCCCCGATCCGCACTGGCCGGTGCCGTACCCGAGCGAGGACTGACCCCGGCGCGTCCGCCGGCGTGGCTACGCGGACGCGGCGATCAGCGCATCGGCCTTCTCGCGCGCCCAGCGCTCGGTTTCGGCGAGCGTGTCGAGCGTGAGCTCTTCCGGCGCGTCATGCGCGTCGATCACCCGCTCGATGGTGGCGACGATGCCCAGAAACGGCAGTCGCCCCTCGTGGAAGGCCTCCACCGCCTGCTCATTGGCCGCGTTGTACACCGCGGGGAACGTGCCTCCCGCACGGCCGACGGACTTGGCCAGCGCGACCGCCGGGAAGGCGGCGTCATCGAGCGGCTCGAAGGTCCAGCTGGTCGCCTGACGCCAGTCCAGCGGCCTTCCCACCCCGCCGACGCGGTGCGGCCAGTCCAGGCCGAGCGAGATCGGCAACCGCATGTCGGGCGGGGAGGCCTGCGCGATGGTGGAGCCGTCGACGAACTCGACCATCGAGTGCACGACGGACTGCGGATGCACGATCACGTCGATGTCGTCGTAGGGCACGTCGAAGAGCAGATGCGCTTCGATCACCTCGAGCCCCTTGTTGACCAGGGTGGCGGAGTTCGTCGTCACGACCCGCCCCATGTCCCAGGTCGGATGCGCGAGCGCCTGAGCGGGCGTGACGTCGGTGAGTTCCTCGCGGCTGCGACCCCGGAACGGCCCGCCGGACGCGGTCACGACCAGCCGTCGCACCTCCTCGTGCGCGCCGGAGCGCAGCGCCTGCGCGAGCGCCGAGTGCTCGGAGTCGACCGGCACGATCTGATCGTGTGCGGCTGCGGCCTGCACGAGCGCACCGCCGACGATGAGGGACTCCTTGTTGGCGAGGGCGAGTGTGCGCCCCGCCT
The DNA here is from genome assembly GCF_042723855.1 of Microbacterium sp. NPDC058345. Taxonomy (NCBI): domain Bacteria; kingdom Bacillati; phylum Actinomycetota; class Actinomycetes; order Micrococcales; family Microbacteriaceae; genus Microbacterium; species Microbacterium sp. NPDC058345. The sequence goes on along the minus strand of NZ_JBHXIG010000002.1, from coordinate 41,678 downwards.
TGAGGGTGGCGAGGGTGCAGCCGAGCCCGATCGACCCGGTGATCGCGTTGAGCACCACGTCGGCCTCGACGTCGCGCACCAGCTGCTCGGCCTCCGCCGCGCCGAGCGCGGTGTGCTCGACGTGGAAGTCGGCCGCCTGCGCGGCCATCTGCTCGGCACTCGTGCCGGCGGCGATGCCGACGAGCTCGAACCGGCGCGGATGGGCGCGGATCACATCCAGCGCCTGGGTGCCGATGGAGCCGGTGGAGCCGAGGACGATGACGCGACGCATGCTGTCAGCCTATGCGGCGCGACCGGTCGTCGCGGTTCACTCCGCGGGGGCGGTCAGCAGCGGCGTGGTGCCCAGGATGTCGACGACGAACACGAGCGTCTCCTTCTCGAGCTCGTGACCCTCGCTGGCGCCGTACCCTTCGGCCGGCGGGATCTCCACAAGCACCTGCGACCCGACCTGCTGGCCCTCGAGTGCCTTGCGGAAGCCGGTGACGACACCGGTGGTCTGGAACTGGCTGGGAACGGCCTCACGACTCCACGACGAGTCGAACTCGGTGCCGTCACTCCACTTCACGCCGAGGTACTGCACCGTCACGAGGTCGCCTTCCCCCACCTTCGGGCCGTCGCCCTGCTTCAGCACGCCGATGACGGTCTCCGCGGGAGCGTCGTCACCGGGGATCGACACCTCAGGGGCGCCGTCCTTCGCGAGCTTCACGGTCGCCATGTCGGCGGGAGCGTCGACGTCGTCGCCGGAGGCGGTGGTCGGCAGCTCCTCGAGGGTCTGCATGTAGACGACGATGGCGCCCTGTCCCTCCTGGCCGGGCAGCGCCAGCACCATCTCCGATCCGAGCGGCGCGCACTCGGCGGCCGCGATGAAGACCGGCGACTGCGTCGAGTCGACGATCTGGCGCTGGGCGTTCGCCGGGTCGAGCAGCATGGGCAGCACCCCGTCGGCACCGCGCTCGGAGGTCTCGACCACGGTGTTGGTGTCGGCCTCCACCACCTGGTAGCGGATCGAGATGAAATCGCCGGCGTGCACCTCGTCGCCGTCGCCCTTCTTGAGGATCGTGCGCTGCACGCCGTCGAACTCGGTCCCCTCGGGAACCTCGATCTTCGCATCGAGCCCCTCACCGGTCACGGTGATCGCGTCGGAACCGGCACCCGGCTTCGCGTCGACCAGGCACTCCGCCGCGGCCGACGACGTCGGCGAAGGTGTCTCGGCTCCTTCCGGGCTGCCCGCGCAGCCGGCGAGCACGACGGCCGAGACGGCGACGGTGGACAGGAGAGCGAGGGGACGCAGGCGCACAGTGAGACCTCTGTTCGAGAACGGGAGGATCCCATCTTCGCGCATCCGGCTTTGCCCGTGCTGAACGTCGGCCGCCGACACGCCAGACGCGTCGCCGCCGGTCATTCCGTTCGCGGAATGCGGTCCCCCTTAAGCTTCTCTGATGACCTCTGAGCAGCAGGCTCCGTCCGACATCGCGTCACCCGGGGCCGGCGCACCGCGCAGAGCAGGCTTCCGCTACGCCGTCGGCCGCATGATCGCCGCCCCGCTCGCCCGCGCCGTCTACCGGCCGCGCATCGAGGGCCGCGAGAACGTTCCCCGCACCGGTGCGGTGATCCTCGCCAGCAACCATCTGTCCTTCATCGACTCGATGGCCATCCCGGTCGCCGCGCCCCGGCCCGTGCATTTCCTGGCGAAGTCGAGCTACTTCGAGGGCACGGGGTTCGCGGGCGCCGTGTCGCGCGCGTTCTTCACCTCGGTCGGAGCCATTCCGGTGCGCCGCGGGGCGGGTCAGGCCGCGCTCGACGCGCTCGACCAGCAGCGCCAGCTGCTCGAAGAGGGGCTGGCGGTGGCGCTCTATCCCGAGGGCACCCGGTCGACGGACGGCCGACTGTACAAGGGGCGCACGGGTGTGGCGTTCCTCGCGCTGCAGACCGGCGCCCCGGTCGTGCCCGTGGGACTCATCGGCACCGACCGCGTGATGCCCGTGGGGGCGACGATGCCCTCCCTCCGCGAACGCGTGACGGTGCGCTTCGGCGAACCGATCGACGTGTCCAGGCACGGCCCGGCGAACAGCGGCCGGGCCCGTCGGCTGGCCACCGACGAGATCATGGCGGCGATCCACGCGCTGTCCGAGCAGGAGCTGGCGGGCGTGTACAACGAGCCGCCCGCACAGGGCACCATCGAGAAGATCAAGCAGGCGCTTCCGCACGAGCGGCGCTGATCGCCTCTTCTCAGGGTGCGGTGACCGTCGCCTCGTGCCGCACCGGGAAGTTCACCGAGTTGGCGATGAAGCACCATTCGTTGGCCTGCGTGTGGGCCCTCTCGGCCGCCTGGATCATCGACGCATCCGCGACCGTCACGTGCGGCCGCAGCGTCACCTCGGCGAAGGCGCCACCACCCCTGCCGTCTTCGCACATGACGCCGGTGGCCTCGTCGCGGTAGGAGGTGACCTGCACCCCGGCTGTCACGCACGCGTGCAGATAGGACAGCAGGTGGCATTCGGCGAGGGCGGCGAGCAGCATGTCCTCGGGGTTCCAGCGCGTCGCATCTCCGCGGAACGGCCGGTCCGCGGAGGCGAGCAGGTCGGGCTTGCCCTCGATGCTGACGGTGACGTCCCGCGCGTAGTCGCGATAGCCGCTGGTGCCGGTGCCCCGGTTCCCCGTCCAGGTCGCGGTGAGCGAATAGTGGTGTTCCCCGAGCGGATTCCGAGCCATTCCGTCAGTCTGCCACGCACCGCCGACCCGGCCCATAAGCTGGAGTGGTGCTGGAGACGTTCAAAGTTGCGGATGCTGTCGAACTCGCGATCGTGGAGCGGAGCGGCTTCGTCGAGTCGCGTCACGCCGGCTCGGCGGTCGTGCTGTCACCGGACGGCGATGTCGTCGCCGGACACGGGAATCCGGATGCCCTGATCCTGCCCCGTTCGAGCCTGAAGCCGCTGCAGGCCGTCGCGTGTGTCACCGCGGGCGCGGCCCTCGAGGGTGAGCAGCTCGCCCTGGGCACCGCCAGCCATTCCGGTACCGACCGGCACGTCGAGGTGGTGCGCGAGATGCTCGCCGCCGGCGGACTGACGGAGGACTCGCTCGCCTGCCCGCCGGCGTGGCCGTCGCATGCCCGCACCCGCAGTGAGATGATCGCGGACCACGCCGGGGAATCGCGCATCCGCATGAACTGCTCGGGCAAGCACGCGCTGATGCTGCGCGCATGCGTCGCGACCGGCTGGCCGACCGACGGCTACCTGCGACAGGACCATCCCCTGCAGCTGCACATCCGCGAGGTCGTGGAGCGTCTCACCGGGGAGAAGATCGCGCACACCGCCGTCGACGGCTGCGGCGCCCCCGTGCACGCCATCACGCTGACCGGACTGGCGCGCGGTGTGCATCGCATCGGCGCGGCATCCGAACGCTCCCCCTTCGCGCTGCATCGGGTGGCGGGCACCCTGGTGCGAGCGGTGCGGGAGAATCCCTGGACGATCGCCGGCCCCGGCGAGCCGGACACCGTGGCGATCGAGACGCTCGGCGTCTTCGCGAAGGGCGGCGCCGAGGGTGTGATGGTGATGGTGGCGCCGGATGGCACCACGGTCGCGCTGAAGATGCTCGACGGCTCAGGGCGCGCCGCGACCATCGTCGCGGCGACACTGCTCGCCCGCGCGGGGGCGATATCCGCCGCCGACGCGGATGCTCTCGCCGAGGCGCTCGCGCTCGACGTGCTCGGCGGCGGGCAGCCGGTCGGCGCCATCCGTCCCGGCGCCGGCCTCTGAACCGGCCGGACCACCGCGGTCCACCCGCACGCCGGCTTCATCTCAGCGTCACTCGTCGAGGCGGCCGTCCCTGCTCGGTCACCCACGCGCGGCCGGCATGCGGATGCGCGTACGGCGGAAGATCGCGAACGCCGGCCAGCTGACGCAGTTCAGGGGCGCACTCCGCGGCGACGAGCAGCTCCCCTGCCGTGCGCACGCCCTGCAGCAGCGCCCACTGCGCGCGCCACTCCTCCGGATCCGCCACGATGATGCGCCCTCCGTCCGCCGGGTGCGCAGCCGTGACGGCCGAGGCGGCATCCATTACGTCATACGCGGGATGCCGTTCCGCCAGGAGGGCGCGCGTGGCCGCCACCGAGGGCGTGACCACGCCGGCGAGGCGACGGCGCGGCGCCCATGGCTCGGGCTGCGGAGCATCCGTCTGCAGCCACCGCGGGTCCCGTCCCGGCACGCACAGCTGCACTTCGCGACCATCCATCCAGGCGCGTCCTGGCGGCCGCTGGCGAGAGAAGACGTCGGCGTCGCCGCCTGCCGCGATGTGCTCCACCTTGCTGCTCAACCGCAGCAGCGCTCGGTGCGGCAGGGCATCGACCAGCCGGGCGATCGGACCGGTCACACGCGACAGCGTCAGCACGGCTCCGGCCGGCGACCGGACGATGCTCTCCCAGCGATGCAGGAAGAGCTGGGCGTACTCGGGCGGGAACTGTCCGGCGAGCAGATCGAGGTCGTCGCAGAGCACTGTGCCATGCCGGCCGGCGGAGAGTTCGGCCACCGCATCCCAGGCGGTCTCGAGATCGGCCGGCACGATGACGGCATCCGGCAGCTGCTCCGCCACCAGTGCGATCACGGTGCTCTTGCCCGCGCTCGGCCCGCCGACGACGGCGAGGCCGCTTCCGGGGGCCAGCTCGACCCAGGGCTGCCGCTGACGCTCGGGCTCGTCGGCCCTGCCGAGCAGCACGGCCGGAGCCGCAGACCTCGCATCCGTCGGCCGGTCATCCAGCGGGCCGGTCGTCGCCGCGAGCGGCAGCGGCAGATGTGAGGACAGCGGCGGGAGCCAGGGATTGTCCGGGATCGCCGCGCCCGCCCAGGCGTGCGCCACGGAGTTCAGCATCGGAGCAGGCGTCAGTGCGATGCGCACCAGGTGAGCCTCGGCGTCTCGTGCGCGCCGGACGAAGGCCAATCCTCTCGAGTCCGACCCTCCCGGCAGATCGGCCGCGGCGTCCGAGCCGATCACCAGGCGGCTGTCGGAGGCATCGGCGACCCGCAGGCTGATCCGCAGCGGACAGTTGGCCGACAGCGCGTCCCGGATGACACCGCCGGCCCGCTGGGTGCCCAGCACCAGGTGCATCCCCAGGGCACGGCCGCGGGCGGCGACATCGGTGAACACCGCGCCCAAATCAGGATGCTCCTGCAGCAGCGCCGCGAACTCGTCGACGACGATCACGAGACGTCCGAGCCCGGGACAGTCCCGCACGTCGCGGGCGCCCGTCGCGGCCAGCGCGGCTTCCCGGCGGCGCAGCTCGGCGGTGAGGCTCCCCACGCCGCGTCGCGCTCCCTCGGCGTCGAGATCGGTCACCACCGCGGTCACATGCGGCAGCACCCGCAGCGGATCGAACGCCGTTCCGCCTTTGAAGTCCACCAGCACGAACGCGACGTCCTCCGGGGAGTGCACGGCGGCGATGCCGGCGACCCAGCTCGTCAGCAGCTCGCTCTTCCCCGTCCCTGTCATCCCCGTCACGATCGCGTGCGGGCCGTCCTCGACGAGGTCGAGCACGAGCGGGCCGCGGCCGTCCTTCCCGAGCGCCGCGGCCAGGCCGCGTCGCTCGGGACGCGGCAGATCGTCGAGCGCGACATGGTCCGGCAGGACGTCCTCGGCATCCGCACGCTCGGCGCTCTGCGTCGCGATCTGCTTCGCCTGCTGCGCCGACAGCGCCTCCACGGAGAGCTCGCACACGCCGTCGGGCGTGCGCGCCCTCGCACGCCCCGGGCGCACGAGATCGAGCACCGTGGTCACCCCGTCCGGGGGCTCCTCCCCCGTCCCGCGAACGCAGATGACGGCATCCGCTGCTTCCTCGCTCTCGCCGATCGCGATGCGGAATCCGGCACGTCGGCGATGGGCGTGCGGAAAACCGCCGAGCGCCCAGCGCTCGACGCGGTCGCCGACGAGTGCCAGCCTGCCGGGGGCGAAGCGCAGGCAGAGCTGCGTCACCAGCGCCCTGGCGACCGCGGCGGCGACGGGTTCCGCCGCCCGGATGCAGATCCCGCCGCCGAGCGCCACGGTGATCGGCGCATCCGCCAGGTTCACCGCCCTGTCTCGGAAGGCGCGCGATCGCTCGTCGTCGGCGCCGCTCACGCGCACGCGACTGGGCCGCTCTCCGCGACCGATCACGATCGCCGTGCCGCGATCCAGCTCCACGTGTCCGCGCAGCGGCGGCTCGCGCACGCACCCGGCGGCATCCGGGTGGGAATGCCAGGCGCCGTCATGCTCCTGCGCGTGCAGACGCTCGAGTTCGCCTTCGGCACGCGTCCACGCCTCCGCGGCCTCCGCCTGCCCCGAGCGCCGCTCACGGCGCCGAATCCGCAGACCGTCCAGGAAGGACGCGACCAGCATCAGCGGCCCCAGCGCCGCGAAGCACAGTGCGAACAGAGAGCCGGTGATCAGCCACAGCACCACGCCCGCGATGACCGGCACGATGGCCGCGAGCAGCGGGAGCGTCGGGCGCCGGGCATCACCCGGCGCGGCGGGAAGCACGATCGTGGTGGCATCCATGCGCACCATTCGATCGCATCACACCGCGCGGATCAGGCCCATCCACAGGGCCGACCGATCAGTCCTCGGAATCGGATCCTGTGGAGGACGATCCGCCGGTGAGGACGCGGACCACGATGAGCGTGACGTTGTCCCGTCCGCCGTTCTCGAGTGCGGCCTCGACCATCGCGTCCACCGCGGTCGCGGGGTCGGGGTTCTCCCGCAGGAAGTGCAGGATGCCGTAGTCGGTGAGCTCCTTCGTCAGGCCGTCGGAGCAGATGACCAGCCGATCCTCATCCTGCAGGTCGATCGAGACGTAGTCGGGCGGAAGCAGCTCATTGGCGCCCACCGCACGGGTGATGACGTTGCTGTACGGGTGCCCGTCGGCCTCCTCCGGGCTGATCTTGCCCGACGCGATCAACTCCTGCACCACCGAATGGTCCGTGGTGACCTGCGAGAGCTGATCGCCGCGCTTGAGGTACACCCGGGAATCGCCGATGTTCAGAGCCACCCATCGCCAGCCGTCGTCACCGCGATCGAGGAAGACGCCGGTGAGTGTCGTCCCGGTCCCCTCGTCGGTCGTCTCGGGGTGCTCATGGATGTCGTCCACGGCCCGCTGCAGCGCCACTTCGACTTCCGCGGCCGAGACGGTTCCCGCGTCGACGACGGCGTCCAGGCGGCTGATGGTGCTCTGGCTGGCGATCTCGCCCCCCGCGTGGCCGCCCATGCCGTCGGCCACGACGTACAGCGGGAAGCGTGCCAGGAAAGCGTCCTGGTTGTTGTCGCGCCGGCGACCGCGATCGGTGACCCCCGCCCATTCCAGCCGCAGATCGTCGCTGACGCTGTGCGTGTGCGTCGTCGTCTCAGGCACGGGCGTTCTCCGTCGGGTGGGGGGCTTCGACCGAGGTCGAGGGATACCGGCTCATCGTAGTGGACTCCCGCATCACATCCGCGCCGCGGGGTCTTCGGGGAGGGGGAACAGCCGATCGATGGCGGCAAGGTCGTCCGGTGAGGGTGTCCAGGCGTCGGCGGCCGCCGCGTTGGACTCCACCTGGGCGGCGCTGGTCGCTCCGGCGATGACGCTCGCCACGCCCGGCTGCGCGAGCAGCCAGCCGAAGGTGGCCTCGAGCATCGTGATGCCGCGATCGGCGCAGAACGCCTGATACGCCTCGAGCGCGTCCCACGGCGCGTCCGTCCAGATGTGACGGCGGGTCTCCATGATGCGGCTGCCCGCCGGACCGCCCTCGCGGGTGAACTTGCCGGTGAGCAGACCGTTCTTCAGAGGGAAGTACGGGAAGAAGCCCAGCCCGTACCGGTTCGCCGCCGGCAGTACCTCGCGCTCCGATGCCCGCGCCAGCAGCGAGTAGTGGTTCTGCGCCGAGATGAAGCGCCCCGTCGAACGGGTGCGGGCGGTGAACTCCGCCTCCGCGATCTGCCAGCCGTCGAAGTTGGAGTGACCGTAGTAGCGGATCTTGCCCTCGCCGACCAGTTCATCCAGCGCGTCGATGGTCTCCGCGATCGGCGTCTGCGGATCGGGCAGGTGCAACTGGTACAGGTCGATCCAGTCGGTGCGCAGCCGGCGCAGCGACTGCTCCACGGCGAGGCGCACATAGCGCCGGGAGCCGCGCCCTCCGGGAAAGTCGTAGCCCATGTCCCGCTCGTGACCGAACTTGGTGGCGAGCACGATCCGGTCACGTCGCCCCTGCAGGGCCTCGCCCATCAAGGACTCGCTCGCTCCGGCCTCGGCCCCGTAGATGTCCGCCGTGTCGAAGAAGAACACCCCGTTCGCCAGAGCGGCGTCGATCACCTCGCGTGTGCCGTCGAGTGTCTCGGTCGCCGTGCCCGCGCGACCGAAGTTGTTGCACCCCAGCCCTGCGGCGGATACGACCAGACCGGATGCGCCGACGCGACGCTGGGAGGTTGCCATGTCTCCACCGTATCGAATCCTCAGACGACGAGAGGCTCCCGACGCGGTGTCGGGAGCCTCTCATCTCGCTCGGATCAGGCGGGCGGCCTGTTCGGATCGGTCGGCGGTGCCGGCGGTGCCGGCGGCGTGGCCGGAGGCGCGGGCGGGGTGGCCGGCGGCGCAGGCGGGGCCGCGGGGGGTGCGGGCTGCGGCGGCACGGGCGACTCCGGTGCCGGCGGCTGGGGCGAGTCGGGAGCCGGCGGCTGGGGCGAGCCGGGAGCGGGCGGCTGAGTGCCGTACGGCTGCGGCGGAGCGTAGCCGGGCTGCGGCGGCGGCGCATAGCCGGGCTGCGGCGGCGGGGTGTAGCCCTGCGGCGCGCCGTAACCCTGAGGAGCCGCGCCGTAACCGGGAGCCTGCGGACCCACGTTCTGCGACGGCTGGACGGGAATCCCATCCCAGGTGGTGCGGTCGGCGAAGAACCCGTTGGCCGCCCACGGCGCGGGCGCGATGTTGGCGTTCCAGCGCGACTTGTCGAACGCGAGGATGCCCGACCAGATCAGGAAGCCGATTCCGGGAATCAGCATCAGAAGGATCCAGACCGGCTCCTTCTGCAGCTTGAGGCCGACCCGCCACATGACCATGACGAGCACCGCGATCCAGGCGATCCAGGCGATGTAGTTCAGGACCGGGATCACATTGATCACCAGTGCGACGAGGACGACCCAGGGCGAGACGTCGCCGAGTTTCGCGAGGACGAGGAAGTTGTAGACCGGCACCCAGGCGCGCCACTTGCCCTGCACACCCGCCTTCTCGAAGATCTTCATCAGGAAGAACGACCCGATGACGTAGCTGGCGATGCCGAGCACGAACAGGAAGCCGCTCAACGCGAGCAGCACCGCGATCGCACCACCGTCGTAATAGTCGTACATGAGCCTCCTATCGGGCGAGCGCAGGACTGCGTCGCGTCACCACACTAGCGAAGCGCGTCATCCGGCGGCAACGACCACAGAGACCTGTTCCTCCGTCCTGCTCGCGCGTCACGCCGGAACGACCAGCTCCAGAACCCCGCGCTCCTGCGACGACCGGAGCGCGACGCCCGTCGTGTCCGACCACGCGAGCAGTGACGGCAGCGAGCGGACACGCGGACGCGTCGTCGCCAGCATCCGCACCAGCTCACCCTTCGCCTTCTTGTTGAAGTGGTTCAGCGCCCGTCCCGTCGGCGTGACGACGCGGACGTACGCCGAGGAGACGGAATCGGGTACCGGACCGAGCGCGACGTACGCCTCGCTGCGCAGATCCAGGAGGAACCCGCTGTCCTGCAGTGCCAGGGACGTCGCATCCGCCCAATGCCGGCGGAGCGGCGCGAGACCCGGCAGAGAAGAGCCTGCAGCGAGCCGGTACGCGGGGATCCGGTCCAGAGCACCGACCGGTCCGAACGGAGCGGAATGGATGAGCACGTGCTCCCCCAGCCAGCGGCGTGCCGCACGATCGAGCCCGGGGGCGTCGAGCGCGTCGAACAGGACGCCGGTGTAGCGATCCGCCGCCGGCATGGTCGGCGCTGTGCGCAGCATCCGGTTGTGCTCGATCTCGCCCGCCTGTCGGTCGCTGAGCTTCAGCACCCGCTGAGAGTGGACGGGATCGGCCGCCAGAGCGACCAGCGCTTCGACGACCGCCTCCCGTTGCGAGGTGAGGGCGGGAAGGGCGAGGGATGCGAGATCGAGCGGCGCACCGCTGCCGCCCGGGTGCTTGGTCTCGGACGGCGGAAGGAGGATCTTCATGGCTCTCCGTGAAACGGGGAACGCGCCCGCCCGGTCCCGGCGGGACCGAAGCGGACGCGTTCCTCGGATGCGTGTCAGGCGATGAGCGCGGCGTTGCCGGCCACGATCGTGACGTCGCCGCCCTCCATGGACAGGAAGCCGTCCTGAGCGCTGGCGATGATCTTCGTGCCGTCGGGCTCGGTGATGCGCACCTCACCCTTGGCGAGGATGGCGAGCACCGGCTCGTGACCGGCCATGATGCCGATCTCGCCCTCGACGGTCTTGGCCACGACGAGACTGGCCTCGCCGGACCAGACCTCCGCCTCGGCGGAGACGAGGTGCACGTTCAGCGCCATGATCAGGCGTTCTCCTTCTGGATCTGCGCCCACTTCTCCTCGACGTCGCCGATGCCGCCGACGTTGAAGAACGCCTGCTCCGCGACGTGGTCGAAGTCGCCGCGGGCGATCGCGTCGAACGACTCGATGGTGTCCTTCAGCGGAACGGTGGAGCCCTCGACGTTGGTGAATTTCTTCGCCATGTACGTGTTCTGCGAGAGGAACTGCTGGATGCGGCGCGCACGCGACACGATGATCTTGTCCTCTTCGGACAGCTCATCGACACCGAGGATCGCGATGATCTCCTGCAGTTCCTTGTTCTTCTGCAGGATCTGCTTGACCGTCGTGGCGACGCGGTAGTGGTCTTCGCCCAGGTAGCGGGGGTCCATGATCCGCGAGGTCGAGGTCAGCGGGTCGATCGCCGGGTACAGACCCTTCGAGGCGATCTCACGCGAGAGCTCGGTGGTCGCGTCGAGGTGCGCGAACGTCGTCGCCGGGGCGGGGTCGGTGTAGTCATCGGCCGGCACGTAGATCGCCTGCAGCGAGGTGATCGAGTGACCGCGCGTCGACGTGATGCGCTCCTGGAGCACACCCATCTCGTCGGCGAGGTTCGGCTGGTAGCCCACCGCGGAGGGCATGCGGCCCAGCAGCGTCGACACCTCGGAGCCCGCCTGCGTGAAGCGGAAGATGTTGTCGATGAAGAGCAGCACGTCCTGCTTCTGCACGTCGCGGAAGTACTCCGCCATGGTCAGCGCCGAGAGGGCGACGCGCAGACGCGTCCCCGGCGGCTCGTCCATCTGACCGAAGACGAGGGCGGTCTTGTCGAAGACGCCCGCCTCCTCCATCTCGTGGATGAGGTCGTTGCCCTCTCGGGTGCGCTCGCCGACACCGGCGAACACCGACACACCACCGTGGTCCTGCGCGACGCGCTGGATCATCTCCTGGATGAGCACGGTCTTGCCCACGCCGGCGCCGCCGAACAGACCGATCTTGCCGCCCTGCACGTACGGGGTGAGCAGGTCGATCGACTTGATGCCGGTCTCGAACATGGTGGTCTTCGACTCGAGCTGGTCGAAGTTCGGAGCCTTGCGGTGGATCGGCCAGCGCTCGGTGATCTCGACCTGCTCGCCCGGCGCGGCGTTCAGCACCTCGCCGATGACGTTGAAGACCTTGCCCTTGGTGACGTCGCCGACCGGGACGGAGATCGCCTCGCCGGTGTCGCGCACCTCCTGGCCGCGGACCATGCCGTCGGTGGGCTTCAGCGAGATGGCGCGCACCAGGTCGTCACCAAGGTGCTGAGCGACCTCGAGGGTGATCTCGGTGGACTCGTCGCCAATCACGATGGTCGTCTTGAGTGCGTTGTAGATGTCCGGGATCGAGTCGTGCGGGAACTCGATGTCGACGACCGGGCCCGTGACGCGTGCGACGCGCCCGACGACCGCGGTCGCGGCGTTCTCAGCCGTGGCGGTGGGGGTCATATCTTCGTCTCTCTCCTGAGGCTTACTTGCTCGACGCCAGGGCGTCGGCGCCGCCGACGATCTCGGCGATCTGTTGCGTGATCTCCGCCTGACGCGCGTTGTTGCGCAGACGGGTGTAGTCGGTGATGAGCTTGTCGGCGTTGTCGCTGGCCGACTTCATCGCCTTCTGCGTCGCGGCCTGCTTGGCGGCCGAGGACTGCAGCAGCGCGTTGAAGACCCGGCTCTGGATGTACACCGGCAGGATCGCGTCCAGCACGGTCGCGGCGTCCGGCTCGAACTCGTACAGCGGGTAGACCTGGCTGCCCGCCTCGGAGGCGTCGGACTCGGTGATCTCCAGCGGCAGCAGACGCAGGCTCTCCGGAGACTGCGTCATCATGCTGACGAAGCGGTTGTACACGAGGTGGATCTCGTCCACACCGTTGTCGTCCCCGCCGCGTGCGAACGCGTCCAGGAGCGACTGCGAGATCTCCTCCGCCGTGTGGAACGACGGCGTGTCGGTGTCGCCGGTCCACTCGGCCGCCGAGGCGATGCGGCGGAACTGGAAGTACCCGACGGCCTTGCGGCCGATCAGGTAGAACACCGGCTCCTTGCCTTGCTCGCGCAGGAGCTCGGCGAGCTCCAGACCCTCACGGAGGATCTGCGAGTTGAAGGCTCCGGCCAGGCCCCGGTCGGACGAGAAGATCACGACCGCGGAACGGCGGATCGTCTCAGGCTCGCGGGTGAGCGGATGGTCGACGTTGGAGTGCGTGGCCACGGCGGCGACGGCGCGCGTCACGGCTCGCGCGAAGGGGCTGGCCGCCTTGACGCGTGCCATCGCCTTCTGGATGCGCGAAGCCGCGATGAGTTCCATCGCCTTCGTGATCTTCTTGGTCGTCTGAGCAGAACTGATCTTCTGCTTGTAGACCCTGAGTTGAGCGCCCATGATTCTCCTGCCCCGGCACTCAGCCGCGGCGGCCCTTGACGATCTTCTCCTGGTTCACGTCCTCGGCCTCGGCCGCACCATGCTCCTCATGACCGGGAGCGCCGATCGCGTGGCCCTTGCCGCCCTGGAACTCGAGGACGAACGCATCCGTCTGCTTCTCGAGCTCGGCGATCGTGTCGTCGTCGAGGACGTTCGTCTCACGCAGCGTGTCCAGCACCTTCGTGTTGCGACGCAGGTAGTCGAGCAGCTCGCGCTCGAAGCGCAGCACATCCTCGACCTCGATGCCGTCGAGCTTGCCGTTGGTGCCGGCCCAGATCGAGACGACCTGCTCCTCCACCGGGTACGGCGAGTACTGCGGCTGCTTGAGCAGCTCGGTCAGGCGCGCACCGCGTGCCAGCTGACGACGCGACGCGGCGTCGAGGTCGGACGCGAACATCGCGAACGCCTCGAGCGAGCGGTACTGCGCGAGCTCGAGCTTCAGCGTTCCGGAGACCTTCTTGATGGACTTGACCTGTGCGTCACCGCCGACTCGCGACACCGAGATACCCACGTCGACCGCCGGACGCTGGTTGGCGTTGAACAGGTCGGACTGCAGGAAGATCTGGCCGTCGGTGATCGAGATCACGTTGGTCGGGATGTACGCCGAGACGTCGTTCGCCTTGGTCTCGATGATCGGCAGACCCGTCATCGAACCGGCGCCCAGCTCGTCGGACAGCTTCGCGCAGCGCTCGAGCAGACGCGAGTGCAGGTAGAAGACGTCACCCGGGTAGGCCTCACGCCCCGGCGGACGGCGCAGCAGCAGCGACACGGCGCGGTACGCCTCGGCCTGCTTGGACAGGTCGTCGAAGATGATCAGCACGTGCTTGCCGCCGTACATCCAGTGCTGGCCGATGGCCGAGCCGGTGTAGGGGGCGAGGTACTTGAAGCCCGCGGGGTCGGATGCCGGAGCGGCGACGATGGTGGTGTACTCCATCGCGCCGGCGTCCTCGAGCGCGCCCTTCACGCCAGCGATGGTCGAGCCCTTCTGGCCGATCGCGACATAGATGCAGCGCACCTGCTTGTCGACGTCGCCCGACTCCCAGTTGGCCTTCTGGTTGATGATCGTGTCGATCGCGAGCGCGGTCTTGCCGGTCTGGCGATCGCCGATGATGAGCTGGCGCTGGCCACGGCCGACGGGGATCATCGCGTCGATGGCCTTCACACCGGTCTGCAGCGGCTCGTGAACCGACTTGCGCTGCATGACGCCCGGCGCCTGCAGCTCGAGCTCGCGGGAGCCCTCGTTCGCGATCTCTCCGAGACCGTCGATCGGATTGCCGAGCGGGTCGACCACGCGGCCGAGGTAGCCGTCACCGACGGGGACCGAGAGGACCTCGCCCGTGCGGGTCACCTCCTGACCCGCCTCGATGCCGGTGAAGTCGCCGAGGACGACCACGCCGATCTCGTGCTCGTCGAGGTTCAGCGCGAGGCCCTTGGTGCCGTCGGCGAACGTGACGAGCTCGTTCGCCATCACACCGGGCAGTCCCTCGACGTGCGCGATGCCGTCGGCGGCGTCGATGACGGTGCCGACCTCGGTCGCCGCGGCCCCGGTGGGCTCGTAGGCGGCGGCGAAGTCCTTCAGCGCGTCACGGATGACGTCGGGGCTGATCGATAGTTCTGCCATTGTCTTCCCTTTGTATGTGAGAGAGTCCGCGCGGTTCCCCGCGCCAAATCGTTGTCAGCTCGCGAGCTTCTGGCGAAGGTCGGCGAGTCGGGCGGAGATGCTGCCGTCGATGACGTCGTCGGCGATCTGCACGCGCAGGCCTCCGACGACGGCGGGGTCGATCACCAGGTTCAGCGAGACCTCGCCTCCGTAGCGACGCGCGAGCGCGTCGCGAAGACGGGTCTGCTGCGCCGCGTCGAGCGGTACCGCCGTGTGCACGGTGGCCACCGTGCGGCCGGCCTGCGCGGAGACGATGCGGATCGCGCGGCTGAGCAGCTGGCGCACGCGACGCTCACGAGGCTGACGCACCAGCGACGAGGCGATCAGCACGGTCGCGGCGGACACCGACGAGCCGAGCACCTTCTCGACCAGGGCGCCCTTTGACGCCGCGTCACCCAGCCGGCTGCCCAGGGCGAGCTCGAATTCGGGGTTCGCGGCGACGATGCGCGAGAAGCCGAACAGCTCCGACGCGACGTCGTCCTTCGGCGAGGCGATGGCGGCCGTGCGGATCGCGAGCTCTTCGATACCGTCGATGAGCTGCGCGGCGCTCGACCAGCGCTCCCCGGCGACGGTCGTCAGCAGTGCGCGCACCGGCGCCGAGGCGCCGGCGAACACGCCTTCGACGAGTGCCGAGCGAGCCTGGGCGGGTGCCGTGGGATCGGCCAGCGCGCCGCTCAGCTGGGACGACTCCCCCAGCGCGCGGGCGGCTGCGAACAGCTCCGCTGCGCTGTCGAGGGTGACTCCCGACGCTGCGGCAAGCGCATCCGTGGATGCCGCGAGTGCCTGAGTGGTCGCGCTGCCCATTACTGCGCTGCCTTCTCGGAGGCCTCGAGGTCCGCGAGGAAGCGGTCCACGACGGCCGTCGCACGTGCGTCGTCGGCCAGAGTCTCTCCGACCACACCGCCGGCGAGGTCGATCGCGAGCGTGCCGACCTCGCTGCGCAGCGAGACGAACGCCGCCTGGCGCTCGGCCTCGATCTGCGTGTGCGCGGCAGCGGTGATGCGCGCAGCCTCGGAGGACGCGGTCTCCTTGGCTTCGGCGACGATCTTCTTGCCGTCCTCACGGGCGGCCTCGCGGATGTCGCCGGCCTCGGTGCGAGCCTCGGCGAGCTGTCGGGTGTACTCCTCCAGCGCCGCCTCGGCCTGCTTCTGCGCCTCATCGGCCTTGGCGATGTTCCCCTCGATGGCGGCGGAGCGCTCGTCGAGCATCGCGGTCAGACGCGGCAGAGCGACCTTCCACACCACCACGAGGATGATGACGAACCACAGCGCCGACCATACGATGTCGTACCACGCCGGGATCAGCGGGTTCGGAGTCTCCTCCGCCGCTGCGAGGCGTGTGACAAGAGCGTTCAGCATCCTGTCTCCTTCAGAAGTCGGTGCGGATTACGGGAAGGGGATGAATCCGACGGCGATGCCGACGAACGCAAGCGCCTCGGTGAAGGCGATACCGATCCACATGAGGACCTGAAGACGACCGGCCAGCTCGGGCTGACGAGCGACGCCCTCGATGGTCTTTCCGACGACGATGCCCACACCGATGGCCGGGCCGATGGCGGCGAGGCCGTAGCCGACCGCTGCGAGGTGGCCGTTGATGTCAGCGAGAACCGTAGTTGCGTCCACGGGGTTTTCCTTTCGGTTGGGTGGGTGGCCGAAGCCGACCCGCTCAGTGCTCTTCTGCGACCGCGAGCTGGATGTAGATCGCGGTGAGGACGGTGAAGACGTAGGACTGCAGCACCACGACCAGGATCTCGAAGATCGTGAACGCGCCGCCGAAGGCGAGGGTGCCGACGCCGAGGGCGGCCCAGCCGCCCCCCGCGGTGAACATGAAGAAGGCGGTGGCCGAGAAGCACAGCACCAGGATCATGTGACCGACGACGAGGTTCATCATCAGTCGGAGGGTGAGGGTCACAGGCCGGATGATGAAGGTCGAGATGAACTCGAGCGGCGTGACGATGATGTAGACCGGCCACGGGACGCCGGAGGGGAACAGCGAGTTCTTCCAGAAGCCGAGCGGACTCTTCTTCATGCCCGCGTAGATGAACGTGACGTAGCTGATCACGGCGAGCGTGAGCGGCACGGCGATGATCGCGGTACCCGGCATGTTCAGGAACGGGATGATGCCCGTGATGTTCATGAACAGGATCATGAAGAAGATCGTGACCAGCAGCGGCGCGAACCGCTCGCCGTCCTTGCGACCGAGCAGGTCGTGCGCGATGCCGTTGCGCACGAAGCCGACGCCCATCTCGACCAGGCTCTGGAAACGGCCCGGGACGACCCGCATGCGACGGGTCCCGAGCCACAGGATCAGCACGACGGCGATGACCGACAGCAGCTGGATCAGGTGAATGCGGTGCATCGGGATGACACCGAAGACCTTGAAGAGGATCTCCGGGAAGAAGTCCGCCATCGACGGTCCGTGGAACTCGCCGTCAGAGGCCAGTTTGGGAATGAGATTCGCAGCGAGGTTGAACAGCGCGGGCTCCAGCGTCGGGGCACCGGGAGAACCCGGTACGGCGATGGTCTGTGTGCATCACGGCGCATACGCTCGCGGGCGAGCGGGCGGCACCACTTCACTCTATCAGAACGAAGGTGCGACTCCGTCTCACTGGCCGCCTGCGGACTGCCCTGGCGCGCGATCGTCGGGCACCTCGGTCGGCAGGGAGATGTCGCTCACGTGCGGCAGACGCATACGCACCAGCACGATCACATCCACGATCAGCGACATGGCCACTCCGGCCACGATCGAGAGGAAGAAGACCATCGGCACGATCCAGGGCTGACCGCTGAGCACGATCATCACCACGATGAAGATGCCGAGCTTGAGCAGCCAGCCGCCGAGCACGATCGCGAAGAACAGTTGCACGTACAGCGGGTCGCCGAACCAGCGGTTGGCGAACAGGATGCTGGCGCCCGTGATCGCGAGGAAGAGCACGGCGAGCAGCACGCCGAGCAGACCGCTCCACAGGCCGTTCGCGCCGGCGACGGCGAAGCCGATCACGCCCGCGATCACGCCGAGCGCGACGGCGGCGGCCGCGGACCACAGCAGGGTGCGGCGCAGGATCGGGGTGCTGGAGACGGGACTCGGGCTCATCGGGGCTCCTCGTGGGTGTGAGAGTCGAGTGGACGGCGGGGCGGGCGCAGGGTGACGACCAGGCAGGCCGCCACACCGAGGATGCCGAACCCGACACCGACGAGGGAGCCGCCCGGCCACCCCTGACGTGAGGCGATGTACATCAGCAGCACCGCCAGGGAGATCACCGCCGTCCAGGAGTAGAACACCAGGACGGCGTCGCGGTCGCGGTGACCGAGATCCAGCATCCGATGGTGCAGGTGCTTGCGGTCGGGGGCGAACGGGGACTTGCCCGCGCGCATGCGGCGGAACACGGCGAGACCGAAGTCCAGCAGCGGCAGCATGACGATGACGAGCGGCAGCACGATCGGGATGAACACGCCGAGCAGCTGGGAGCGGCCGAACCGCTCGGGGTCGAAGGCGTTGACGTCGCCCTGCGTGGTCAGCGCGATCGCCGAGGTGGCCATGAGCAGCCCGAGCACGAGCGCGCCGGAATCGCCCATGAAGAGCTTGGCCGGACTCCAGTTGAAGGGCAGGAACCCCATGCAGGCGCCGATCAGCACGGCGGCGAGGAAGGTCGCGAGGTTGAAGTAGCTGGTGGCGCCGGAATCCCTGGTGATGATGTAGGCGTAGACGAAGAACACGCCGTTCGCGATGAGGCACACGCCGGCGACCAGCCCGTCCAGGCCGTCGATGAAGTTCACGGCGTTCATCACCACCACGATCGCGAACATCGTGATCGAGATGCTCACCCACGGGGACACCAGGATGACGTCCCCCACCGGAAGCGACAGGATCTGCAGTCCACCGCCGGCGGTGATGATGCCCGCCGCCAGGAACTGCGCCGCGAGCTTGATCATCCAGTCGAGGTCCCACAGGTCGTCGACCACGCCGACCACCGCGATCAGCAGCGCGGCGCCGAGGATGGCCCACATGGTCTGCGGAGGCGACCACATCCGCTCGAAGAAGGGGTTCGCCGCCGAGACGCCGACCGCCGCGGCGATCGCGATGAACATCGCCACGCCGCCGAGGCGCGGGGTGGGGGTCTTGTGCACGTCCCGTTCCCGGATGCCCGGATAGAGCTTGAACCTCAGGCTCAGCCGCCAGACCGCCCATGTCAGCGCGAAGGTGATCGACGCCGTCAGGATGATCGTGAACAGGTACTGCTTCACGCCGTGCCGTCCGCGCGAGCGTCGGTGGTGCCGCCCGCCGGGGCGGGCTCGACGTCGGCGGTGTGCTCTGCATCGTCGGACGGCGCGGCGGGCTCGAGCAGATCTCCGAGCACCTCCGCGAGCTGCTCGCGGCTGACCGCGCCCTCACGCAGAACGCGAACCGCCGGCGTCTCGTCGCCGCCGGCGACGAGGGAGGTCGCGTCGACGATGGTCGAGGGCACGCCGGTCTCGCTGTACCCCTCCTCCAGATACACGGCGACGCTGTCGCCGAGCATCTGCTCGGCGTCCGCCGCGATGACCGCCGCGGCGTAGCCGGTCAGGTTCGCGCTCGAGACGGCGAGCGGCCCCGTCTCGGCGATCAGCTCGAGGGCGACGCGCCGATCCGGCATGCGCACGGCGACGGTGCCCTTCGTCTCCCCCAGGTCCCAGGTCAGCGACGGCTGTGCGGGCAGCACGATCGTGAGACCGCCGGGCCAGAAGGCGTCGACCAATCGCTGCACCGGCTCGGGGATCGAGTCGACGAGAGCGGCGAGCATGTCCTGACCGGCGACCAGCACGGGCGGCGGCATGTCGCGTCCTCGCCCCTTGGCGTCGAGCAGACGCTGCACCGCCGCGGGAGAGAAGGCGTCCGCGGCGATGCCGTACACGGTGTCGGTGGGCAGCACCACGAGCTCCCCGCGGGCGATGGCCTGACGGGCATGGCGCATGCCGGCGAGGATCTGAGCCTCGTCGCGGCAATCGAAGACAGTGGACATGGCGTGCCTATTCTACGGTGCGGTCCCTGATGTCCCGGTCGGCCGGTCAGGGTCTCAATGCGGTGGTCGCGCGGTCGCGTCTGGTGAGGTCCTGGTGCGTGGCGATGCCGCGCCACCCGTCGGACTCGAGGATCGCACCGATCGCCGCGCCCTGCAGCTCGCCATGCTCGAGCACGAGCGTGCCGCCGGCATGCAGCAGCTCTCGGGCGCGGCCGCTGATCACCCGCACGACGTCGAGACCGTCGGGTCCGCCGTACAGCGCCTGCGCGGGATCGAACAGCCGCACCTCCGGGTCGCGGGGCACAGCGTCGTCCGGTACATACGGCGGATTCGAGATGACCACCGCGGCGGTGCCGCGCAGCTCGTCGAACGCGGTGGCGAGGTCCCCGAGCACCAGGGTCAGGTTCGGCTGGGATGCCGTGTTCCGACTCGCCCAGGCGTGCGCCTCGGGCGAGCGTTCCACCGCGAAGACGCGGGCATGCGGCACTTCGGTCGCGAGGGCCAGAGCGATCGCTCCGCTGCCGGTGCCGAGGTCGACGGCGACGGGATCGGGCACGGCGCTGCCGAGCAGAGCGTCGATCGCGAACTGCGCCACGGTCTCCGTCTCCGGCCGCGGCACGAAGACTCCCGGGCCGACGGCGAGCTCCAGATGACGGAACGCCGCCGTGCCGGTCAGATGCTGCAGCGGCTCACGGGCGGCACGGCGCGCGACGAGAGCGTCGAGCGCTGCCGCATCCGCATCGGCGATGCCGTCGCCGCGCACCACCGCCGCCTGCACCTCGCCCCGGCGCAACCCCAGAACGTGGCCGATCAGCAGCTCGGCGTCGACCAGAGGGTCGGGCACTCCGGCCTCGGCGAGCTGCTGGGCGACGGCGCGCAGGCGGGCGGGGAGCGAGTCGGGCATCCCCTCAGCGTATGCGTTACGCGAGCGCCGACACATTCGGCGGCCGCGGAGGGTCGCGAAGTAGGCTGAGCGGATCATCCGCTGACGAAAGGGTCCGACGTGGCCGGCATCCACTCCGATATCACCACCACCTTCGGCAACACCCCTCTGGTGCGTCTGAACCACCTCACCGAGGGCCTCGACGCGACCGTGCTGGTCAAGCTCGAGTCGTTCAACCCCGCGTCGAGCGTCAAGGACCGTATCGGCATCGCGATCGTGGACGCCGCCGAGGCGTCGGGCGAGCTGAAGCCCGGTGGCACGATCGTCGAGGCGACGAGCGGCAACACCGGCATCGCCCTGGCGATGGTCGGTGCGGCGCGCGGCTACAAGGTCATCCTCACCATGCCCGCCTCGATGTCCAAGGAGCGGCGCGTACTGCTCAAGGCGTTCGGCGCCGAGCTCGTGCTCAGCGATCCCACCAAGGGCATGAGCGGCGCGATCGCGGTGCTCAAGGAGATCATCGAGAGCACCCCCGGTGCGGTCTGGGCCCGCCAGTTCGAAAACGCCGCGAACCCGCGCGTTCACCGGGAGACGACGGCGCAGGAGATCCTGCGCGACACCGACGGAGCGGTCGACGTCTTCATCGCGGGCGTCGGCACCGGCGGAACGGTCACGGGCACCGGTCAGGCGCTGAAGGCGGCCAAGTCCGATGTCAAGGTCATCGCCGTCGAGCCGAAGGACTCCCCGCTGCTCTCCGAGGGCCGCACCGGCCCCGCCAAGATCCAGGGCATCGGACCGAACTTCGTGCCGGACGTGCTCGATCGCGAGGTGATCGACGAGATCATCACGGCGGAGTTCGATGAGTCCCTCGCGACCGCCCGCGCCCTGGCGGCCAAGGAGGGACTGCTGGTCGGCATCTCCAGCGGGGCTGCCGTCGCTCAGGCGCTGAAGGTCGCGGCGCGACCGGAGAGCGCGGGCAAGACCATCGTCGTCATCGCTCCCGACACGGGTGAGCGGTATCTGTCCACCGCGCTGTTCGAGGACCTGCGCGAGGACTGACGACCCCGTGGGCATGATCGCTCGGATCCGCGAGGACATCGCGGCCGCACGCCGCCGCGATCCCGCTGCACGCAGCGGGGTCGAGGTGGTTCTGCTGTACCCCGGCCTGCACGCCATCTGGGCGCACCGGCTCTGGCACGCGCTGTGGCGACGCAGGGTGTATCTGCTGGCGAGGACGGGGTCGCAGCTGACCCGCTGGCTGACGGGGATCGAGATCCACCCCGCTGCGCGGATCGGGCGACGCTTCTTCATCGACCACGGCATGGGCGTGGTGATCGGCGAGACGGCCGAGCTGGGCGACGACGTGATGCTGTATCACGGCGTCACGCTGGGCGGACGCACGCGGGACCACGGCAAGCGGCACCCGACGCTCGAGGACGGCGTGTCCGTCGGCTCGGGTGCGAAGATCCTGGGCCCGGTGCGCATCGGCGCACGCACGGTGGTCGGGGCGAACGCCGTGGTCACGAAGGACTCCCCGGCGGACAGCATCCTGGTCGGCGTCCCCGCCCGGCCCCGCCCGCGCACGTCGGCGGACGACTCGCGAGCGCTGCTCACCGCAGCCGACTACGTGATCTGAGCCGTCGGCCGCTCAGAGCGGCAGGTGCATCACGTGCAGGCCGACGAGGCCGTGCGTGCGCGAGCGGAACGCCGCCGGCACGGTGCCGATGATCTCGAACCCGAACGACTGCCACAGCCGCACCGCTGCGGTGTTGGTCTCCACCACCGCGTTGAACTGGATCGCCGAGAAGCCCTCGGCGCGATGCCAGTCGATGACGTGCGCCGCGAGGGCGCGACCGACCCCTGCGCCGCGCGTCGACGGATCGACCATGAACGACGCGGTGCCCACATGGTCTCCGCGCCCTGGACGGTTCGGCCCCATCTTCGCGGAGCCGACGACCCTTCCCTCGAGCACGGCGACGTCGGTGCGCGACGGTGCGCGCTCCATCCAGAGCGCGGCCGCCTGCTCCGAGGTCAGCCCGTCAGGATAGGCGTACGTCTCACCGTCCGCGACGATCGCCGAGAAGAAAGGGAAGATCTGCGCCCAGTCCTCGCCCGTGGCCGTACGGATGACGACCGGGCCGTTCGACGCCGTCATCGCTCGTCGCCGCCCAGCGCGGCGAGCCGCTCGGCCTCGTCGGCCTCGATGCAGGATTCGACGATGGGCGCGAGCGCGCCGTCCATCACCTGGTCGAGGTTGTACGCCTTGTAGCCGGTGCGGTGGTCGGCGATGCGGTTCTCGGGGAAGTTGTAGGTCCGGATCCGTTCGGAGCGGTCCATCCCGCGGATCTGCGAGCGGCGGGCGTCGGAGGCCGCCGCATCCAGCTCCTCCTGCTGCTTGGCCAGCAGGCGGGCGCGCAGCACGCGCATGCCCGCCTCACGGTTCTGCAGCTGCGACTTCTCGTTCTGCATCGAGACGACGATGCCGGTCGGCAGGTGCGTGATGCGGACCGCGGAATCCGTGGTGTTCACCGACTGGCCGCCGGGACCCGAGGATCGGAACACGTCGATCTTGAGGTCGTTCTGGCTGATCTCGATCTCGTCGGGCTCGTCGACCTCGGGGAACACCAGCACACCCGTGGTCGATGTGTGGATGCGCCCCTGGGACTCGGTGGCGGGCACGCGCTGCACGCGGTGCACACCGCCCTCGTACTTGAGGTGCGCCCACACTCCCTGCGCGGGATCCGTCGACGACCCCTTGATCGCGACCTGGACGTCCTTGTATCCGCCCAGATCCGATTCGTTGCGCTCGAGGAGCTCGGTCTTCCATCCCATCGACGCCGCGTACTGCACGTACATGCGCAGCAGGTCGGCGGCGAACAGGGCGCTCTCGGCGCCGCCCTCCCCCGCCTTGATCTCCATGATCACGTCGCGGGCGTCGTCCGGGTCGCGCGGGATGAGCAGGCGCCGCAGCCTCTCCTGCGCGGTCTGCAGGTTCTCCTCGAGCGCCGGGACCTCGGCGGCGAACGCCTCGTCCTCCCGTGCGAGCTCGCGGGCGGCCTCGAGGTCCTCGGCCGCTGCCAGCCACGCCTCGTGTGCGGCGACGATGCGGTTCAGCTCGGCGTAGCGCCGGTTGACCCGCTTCGCGCGCGCCGCATCGGCGTGCACCGCCGGGTCGGAGAGCTCCTCCTGCACCCGGCGGTGCTCGTCGATCAGTCCCTGGACGGACTCGAACACCTGTGCTCCGTTCGGCAGACGGTCAGCGGATGTTGTTCTCGTGACCGTGGTTGGAGCCGCTCTGCGGCGGAGTCGGGATCGACTTCTGCATCTGGAACAGGAACTCCACGTTCGAGCTCGTCTCCTTCAGCTTGCCGAGGACGACCTCCAGCGCCTGCTGCGGGTCGAGTCCGGCGAGGGCGCGACGCAGCTTCCAGGTGATCTTGACCTCGTCGGACGAGAGCAGCATCTCCTCACGCCGGGTGCTCGACGCGTTGACGTCGACGGCCGGGAAGATGCGCTTGTCGGCCAGCGCGCGCGACAGGCGCAGCTCGCTGTTGCCGGTGCCCTTGAACTCCTCGAAGATCACCTCGTCCATCTTCGATCCGGTCTCGACGAGCGCCGTGGCGAGGATGGTCAGCGATCCGCCGTTCTCGATGTTGCGCGCGGCGCCGAAGAAGCGCTTCGGCGGGTACAGTGCCGAGGCGTCGACACCACCGGTGAGCACGCGGCCGGACGCCGGCGCCGAGATGTTGTAGGCACGGCCGAGGCGCGTGATCGAGTCGAGCAGCACCACGACGTCACGACCCAGCTCGACCAGGCGCTTTGCACGCTCGATGGCGAGCTCGGCGACCGTGGTGTGGTCCTCGGCGGGACGATCGAAGGTCGACGCGATGACCTCGCCCTTCACCGAACGCTGCATGTCGGTGACCTCTTCGGGACGCTCGTCGACGAGAACGACCATGAGGTGCACCTCGGGGTTGTTCTGCGCGATGGCGTTCGCGATCTGCTGCAGCACGATGGTCTTGCCCGCCTTGGGCGGCGCGACGATGAGGCCGCGCTGGCCCTTGCCGATCGGGGCGACGAGGTCGATGATGCGCTGTGTGAGCTTCTCGGGAGCGGTCTCCAGACGCAGGCGCTCCTGCGGGTACAGCGGGGTGAGCTTGCCGAACTCGACCCGGCTCGCCGCGTCGTCGGGCGACAGCCCGTTGACCGAGTCGACCTTGACGAGGGCGTTGTACTTTTGACGCCCCTGCTGCTCGCCCTCGCGGGGCTGCTTGATCGCGCCGACGACCGCATCGCCCTTGCGCAGGTTGTACTTCTTCACCTGGCCGAGCGACACGTACACGTCGCTGGAACCGGCGAGGTATCCGGTCGTGCGCACGAAGGCGTAGTTGTCGAGCACGTCGAGGATTCCCGCGATCGGGATGAGCACGTCGTCCTCGCCGATCTCGGTCTCGAACTCGTCGGCCGTCTGGTTGCCTCCGCCGCGGCGCTTGTTGCGCTGACGCGTGCGACCCGAGGACTGCTCCTCGTCGGCCGGAGCGTTGTCGGCCTGACCGCCGTTGCCGTTCTGGCCGCGACCACGGTTGCGGCTGCGGTTGCGGTTGCGACGGCCGCCACCGTCGCCGTCACCGGCGTCGCCGTTGTCGGGCGTGGTGGCCTGCTCGCCCTGCGAGCCGGCGTCGGCCGGTGCCGAGTCGGCGGTCTGCTGCTCGCCGGCCGCATCGGCGTCACCGGACTTCGCGCCGCGGCGGCCGCGGGCGGGCCGCTTGGCGGGCTTGGCGTCGGCGTCGGCGTCCGTCGCGGCGGCAGAAGTCTCGGGCTGCTGCTCGGCGGCATCCGCTGCGGGAGCCTCCTCGGCCTTGGCCTTCTTGCTCGTCGGGCGCTTGCGTGCGGGCTTCGCGGGTGCCTCGACCGCCGCATCGTCGGTGGCAGGAGCGTTCGCGGCCGCGGCGTCGGTGGTCTCGGTGCCGGCCGTGCTCTCGGCGTCGGCCTTCTTCGCCCGGGTGCGGCGCGGGGCCTTGGCCTTCGGCGCCTCATCAGCGGCGGCCGCCTCGGGCGCGGGGGCCTCGTTCGCCGGCGCGGCCGGAGCCTCGCTCACGGTCGCCTCCGCAGTGGCCGCGGCGGATGCCGACGTGGCACGGCGCGGCGCGCGCTTGCGAGCGGGAGCCGCGGGGCTCGAGGTATCGGATGCGGCCGAATCGACAGCCGGCTGATCGGTCTGGGTCTCGGAGAAGTTCTCCACGAGTACTCCCTCATATGTCGTGGGGATGAGCAATCCGGAAGCGTGCAGCGGACGCTGCACGCATCACACGCGCGGGCGCTGAGGCCTGAGGCCAGATTCACGGCGATACGGCACCGCACTGCAACACGGATGCTGAAACACCATGACTCTGGGGATCGCGTGCGGATTTCGCAGAAATGCGAGGGGGCGAGATTCACGAAGTTACGTGGAGCCCTCCGCTCGATCCCTAACTGTACCACCCAACACATCGACGGCGAGCATGTGCGCCTCCCATGGGGTGTTCGTGACGGCATCCGCGACCTCGGCGGCCCGCTGGCGCTCACCGGGGCCGTCGGCGAGCACGAGCACGCTCGGGCCCGCACCGGAGACGACGGCGGCGAACCCCTGGGCGCGCAGGGCCTGCACGAGCGTCAGCGTCTCGGGCATCGCGGCGCCGCGGTAGTCCTGATGCAGCCGGTCGGCCGTGGCGTCCAGCAGAAGCTCGGGGCTCTGCGTCAGCGCCGCGACGAGCAGCGCCGAGCGCGACACGTTGAACACGGCGTCCTCGCGGGGCACCTGATGCGGCTGCAGCGATCGAGCGAGCGAGGTCGACATCGTGAAGCCGGGTACGAACACGAGGGGTGCCACGCCCCGATGCACGAGCAGCTTCTTGTGCTGAGGTCCGCGCTCCCCGGTCCAGGCGATCGTCAGGCCGCCGAACAGTGCGGGCGCGACGTTGTCGGGATGCCCCTCGAGTTCGGTGGCGAGGCGCAGCAGCCGCGCGTCGTCGAGGTCGACATCGCCGGCCAGCAGGCCCTTGGCGATGAGGATCCCCGCGGTGACGGCGGCACCGGACGACCCCATGCCGCGCCCGTGCGGGATGCCGTTCTCGGCGTGGATGCGCAGTCCGGGCATGTCGCGCCCGGCATCCGCATACGCGTGGGCGACCGCCCGCACGACGAGATTGGTCGCGTCCCGTGGGATCTCCTCCGCCCCCGAGCCGGTCACCTCGATCTCGAGGCGGTCGTCGGCGAAGGAGGACACGGTGAGCGAGTCGTAGATGCTCAGCGCCAGGCCCAGGGTGTCGAACCCCGGACCCAGGTTCGCGCTGGTCGCGGGCACGGTGACGGTGATCGTCCGCAGCGCGCCCTCGACGTGCTGCTGCTCGACGACGGCGGGCGCCATCTCGTCGGGGACGACCGTGACTCCCACTCTCACTCCCCTTCGACGCGCAGCACGGACACGACGCGCTCGACGACATCGCTGGCCGCCAGACGATCGACCGCCGCGCTCAGCGCACTGTCCGGGGCTCGATGCGTGCCGATGATGAGGTGGGCCGTCGCGGCGTCGTCTTCGCCTTCGCCGTGCGCGACCGTCTGCACGAGCGTCGCGACCGAGACGCCGCCCTCGCTGAGGATGCCGGCGACGGTCGCGAGCACCCCTGGCTCGTCGGTGACCTCGAGGGTGATCTGGTACCGCGTGGTCACGTGTCCGATCGACACCACCGGAAGGTTGGCCCTGGTGGATTCGCCGACGCCGACGCCGCCGGCGATGTGCCGCCGTGCGGCGGAGACGACGTCGCCGAGCACGGCCGACGCGGTCTGCACGCCACCGGCGCCGGCGCCGTAGAACATCAGAGAGCCGGCCGCTTCGGCCTCGACGAACACGGCGTTGTTGGCGCCGTGCACTGAGGCCAGCGGGTGCGAACGCGGCACGAGTGCCGGGTAGACCCGCACCGAGATGGACTCGGCGTCCGCCCCACTCAGGCGCTCGCACACGGCGAGCAGCTTGATCACGAAGCCGGCGGCGCGGGCCTCTTCGATCATGGCGGCCGTGACGGAGGTGATGCCCTCGCGGTGCACGGCGTCGAGAGGCACCGCGGTGTGGAACGCGAGGCTGGCGAGGATCGCGGCCTTCTGGGCGGCGTCGTATCCCTCGACGTCGGCGGTCGGGTCGGCCTCCGCGTAGCCGAGGCGCTGAGCATCGGCGAGCACGTCGGCGAAGTCAGCACCCTCGCTGTCCATCCGATCGAGGATGTAGTTGGTGGTGCCGTTCACGATGCCCATGATGCGGACGACGCGGTCACCGGCGAGCGAATCGCGCAGCGGGCGGATGATCGGGATGGCACCGGCGGCGGCCGCCTCGTAGTACACCGAAGCGCCCACGCGGTCGGCGGCCTCGAAGACCTCGGGACCGTGGGTGGCCAGCAGCGCCTTGTTCGCGGTCACCACATCCGCGCCGGAGCCCAGGCCCCGCAGGATGTGCGAGCGTGCGGGCTCGATGCCGCCCATCAGCTCGATGACGATGTCGGCGCCGGTGATCAGCGATTCGGCATCGGTCGTGAACAGCTCGCGAGGCAGCTCGACGTCGCGAGGTGCCTCGAGGTCGCGGACGGCGATCCCCGCGAGCTCGAGCTCGGCCCCGGCGCGGTCGGCCAGCTCGTCTCCGTGCCTCAGCAGCAGCGAAGCGACCTGCGAGCCGACGGCTCCGGCTCCGAGCAGCGCCACGCGAAGTCGTCGGTATTCAGTCATCTGCGCTCCTCAGCGTGTCGGGGGTGTGGACGTTCGCTCCGGCTGCGGCGGCGGCCGGCAGCCGGGTCACAGGTCGATCCCGGCGTCGCGCGCCAGCAGATCCCGCATCGACTCGCCGCGCACGATCACGCGGGAGGCACCGTCGCGCACGGCGATGATCGGCGGGCGGGGTACGTGGTTGTAATTGCTCGACAGCGGCGCGCAGTATGCACCCGTCGCGGGGACGGCGAGCAGGTCTCCGGGTGTGACGTCCCCGGGAAGGTATTCGTGGTCGACCACGATGTCGCCCGACTCGCAGTGCCGTCCGACCACGCGGACCAGCACGGCCGCTTCGGCGCCGGAACGCGACGCGAGCCGGGCCGAGTACTGCGCGCCGTACAGCGCCGTTCGCGCATTGTCGCTCATGCCGCCGTCGACGCTCACGTACCGCC
The DNA here is from genome assembly GCF_042723855.1 of Microbacterium sp. NPDC058345. Taxonomy (NCBI): domain Bacteria; kingdom Bacillati; phylum Actinomycetota; class Actinomycetes; order Micrococcales; family Microbacteriaceae; genus Microbacterium; species Microbacterium sp. NPDC058345. The sequence goes on along the minus strand of NZ_JBHXIG010000002.1, from coordinate 13,015 downwards.
GACGGCCCGCGTCGAGGGTGACGTCCTTGATCGTGCCGACCTCGTACAGCGTGACACCGGCGTTGCCGACGACGGCGCGCCCCGGCTCGAAGGACAGGGCGGGTACCGGGATGCCGCGCGCCGCGCATCCCTCGGCGACCGCCGCGACGATCCCCTCGGCGAGTTGTGCGATCGGCGTCGGATCATCGACGCGCGTGTAGGCGATGCCGAAGCCGCCGCCGAGGTTCAGCTGGGGGATGTCGCCGTCGGCGAGCAGCTCCTCGTGCAGATCCAGCAGGCGCGACGCCGACTCGCGGAAGCCGGCGACGCCGAAGATCTGCGAGCCGATGTGGCAGTGCAGACCGGTGAAGTTCAGTCCGGGGATCTCGCGGATGCGCGCGACCGCCGCCGGCGCGTCCGCCAGTGGGAAGCCGAACTTCTGGTCTTCATGCGCGGTGGCGAGGAAGTCGTGGGTCTCGGCGTGCACGCCGCTGTTCACCCTGAGCATGACGCGCTGTACGGCGCCGCTGCGCGATGTGATCGCGGCGAGTCGCTCGATCTCGATCGCGCTGTCGACGATGACGGTGCCGACGCCCGCCTCCACGGCCCGTGCGAGCTCGGCGACCGACTTGTTGTTGCCGTGGAAGCCGAGCCGGGCGGCGTCCGCGCCGGCTGCGAGAGCGACCTCGAGCTCTCCCCCGGTGCACACGTCGAGGTTGAGCCCCTCGTCCATGACCCAGCGGACGATCTCGGTGCTCAGAAGCGCTTTGCCCGCGTAGTAGACGCGCGCCGATGTTCCGTGCGCCGACGCCGCGGACTCGAACGCCGCGCGCAGCGCGCCGGCCCGTCCGCGCACCTCGGACTCGTCGATGACCAGCACCGGCGTGCCGTGCCGGTGCACGATGTCCGTCGCGCTCACGCCGCCGAGCACCAGCGCGCCGGTCTCGTCGCGGCTCGCCGAGGCGGGCCACACCGCGCGGACGAGGTCATTGGCGTCGTCGGGCTCGACGAGCCATCCGGGAGCGGGCGATGAGGCAGCGGAATGCACGGAGCACCAATCGTGGAATGGATCCCCGGGCGGACGGGTGGCTCCGAGGTTGCCCCCGATTCTAGAGCACCGCCCCTCGGCGTCCTGTCAACCCTCCCCGGGTGTGACATCGCGCTCATTATGGTGGACGAGATGAATGCTTCCTCGGGATCGGAACACCAGGGTCGTTTCGCGCGGTTGATGGCGGCGTTGATACGAGGGCTGCTGCGCTGGCGGCTGGTGCGCGCGGCGCTGCGGTACGCAGGACGACGAGGGCCGGTGCTCGCCGACGCGGTGACCTACCGCGCGCTCTTCAGCATCTTCGCCGCCCTGCTGCTGGGGTTCTCGGCAGCCGCGCTGTGGCTCTCGAGTGACGGCGCCGCGTGGGATGCCGTGGTCTCCGCCGTGGACGCCGCCGTGCCCGGCCTGGTGAAGACGACCCCCGACGGCGGCGGGATCGTCGATCTCGACACCATCCGCGCCCCCGCGGGACTGTCGATCACGGGGGTGATCTCGTTGATCGCACTGGTGGGCGCCGCGCTGGGCGCGATCGGATCGCTGCGAGCCGGCATGCGCACCATCGCGGGCACGGATCGGGCCGACGTCGCGTGGTATCTCATGCTGCTGCGCAATCTGCTGCTCGCGGTCGTCATCGCCGGCACCTTCCTGGGAGCCGCGGCGCTGACCTTCGCGGGTGAGGCGATCGTCAACGGCGCCGCAGGGCTCCTGGGTGTTCCCGAGGACTCCGCCGGCATCTTCTGGAGCGTGCGACTGCTGTCGCTCGTCGTGGTGTTCGCCCTCGACGCCGTGCTGATCGCGGCTGCCTTCCGCCTGCTGTCGGGTGTGCGCGCCTCGGCGCGATCGCTGTGGCTGGGCGCCGCGCTCGGCGCTGTCGCGCTCGTCGTGCTGCAGGAGCTGTCCGGGCTGTTCGTCGGCGGAGCCCGCTCCAACCCGCTGCTCGCCTCGTTCGCCTCGCTGCTGGCGCTGCTGCTCTGGCTGAACCTGTCGACGCAGGTGATCCTGCTCGCCAGCGCGTACATCGCCACCGCGGCCGACGAGGAGCATGATCGCGTGGGAACCCGCTACGGGGCGGAGACGCTCGCCGAGAACGCGCTGCGCCTGGCCGAGCAGGATGCGCGTGCCGCGACCTCGCGCCTGCGGGCGGCGCAGGAATCCGTCGCCGCGGAGCACTCGTCGACCTGATCGGGTCTCAGCACTCGCCGTTCTCGAGCAGAGCAGGGTCGACGGCGATGCGGCCGTCCGCCCGGATGTCGGCGACCGCGCTGCCGCCCTCGATCCGCAGCCCGGTCAGGGTGATCCCCGCCGGAAGCCGATCGGCGATGCAGACGCGCCGGGTCGCCACCAGCTGACCGCCCAGACCGCCGAACCGATCCGACAGCTCGTCGAGGTCGATCCGGCTCCCCGCCAGCGAAGCCGACACGGGGGTCAGCAGCAGCTCACCCGCATCCGCCCCGGGGGTGACGGTCAAGCCGAGCGGCACCGGTGCGCCGAAGAGCTCCGCTGTGCCGCTGATCGTGACGTCCGGTTCCTGGAATCGGATGTCCTCGATGGGCAGGCCGGAGCGATCGATGAGCGCCTGGAACTGCTCGGCGTCGACGGCGACCGTGCCCTCGGCGCCGCCGAGCGCTCCGCCGTGCAGCGGAACGCCGGTCGCGGTGACGTCGGCCGCCCCGGTGACCCCGCCGATGGTCACGTGGTCCGAGGCGAGATGCAGCTCGTCGAGCCGGCCGCCGATGAGCTGGGGCAGCAGCACTCCCGACGCCTCGACGTCCAGCTGCTGGTCGGCGGGCAGGTCGAGCTGGTCGACGACGATGGAGCGGACGACGCCAGGAAGCACGGCCCGCGCGGTCAGCTCGGCGGCGACGACGAGCGCCGCGAGCACCAGCACCAGGACCGACAGGACCCAGGGCCATCGCGCCCGCCGCGCCGCCGTCATCTCACATCCGCTCGGGGGCGGAGACGCCCAGCAGCGCCAGTCCGTTGCGCAGCACCTGGCCCGTGGCGTCGTTGAGCCACAGGCGCGTGCGATGCACGGTCTCGATCGGGTCGTCGCCCTGAGGGATCACCCGGCAGTTGTCGTACCAGCGGTGGTAGAGGCCGGCGAGCTCTTCGAGGTAGCGGGCCACGCGATGCGGCTCGCGCACCTCTGCGGCGAACCCGACGATGCGCGGGAACTCCTGCAGCGCTCCCAGCAGCGCGGACTCCGTCTCGTGAGTGAGCAGCTCCGGTGCGAACTCGGAGCGGTCGACGCCGGAGTCCGCCGCGTTGCGCGCCACGTTGTGCGTGCGCGCGTGCGCGTACTGGACGTAGAACACCGGGTTGTCGTTGGTGCGCTTCTGCAGCAGCTCAGGGTCGAGGTCGAGCGGCGAGTCGGCCGGCGAGCGCTCCAGCGAATAGCGCAGAGCGTCGGTGCCGAGCCAGTCCAGCAGCTCGTCCATCTCGATGATGTTCCCGGCACGCTTGGACAGACGCGCGCCGTTGATCGACACCATCTGGCCGATCAGCACCTGGATGTTCTCGTCGGGATCCTCGCCTGCGGCACCGGCCACCGCCTTCAGGCGGTTGACATAGCCGTGATGGTCGGCGCCGAGCAGGTAGATCTTGTTCGCGAAACCCCGGTCGCCCTTGTCGAGGTAGTACGCCGCGTCGGCGGCGAAATACGTGTACTCGCCGTTGGAGCGGCGGATCACGCGGTCCTTGTCGTCGGTGAAGTCCGTGGTGCGCACCCAGACGGCGCCGTCCTCATCGAAGACGTGCCCCTGCTGGCGCAGCCGGTCCACGGCCCTGTCGATCAGGCTCGCACCGCCGTCCTCGCCGGGAGCGTGCAGCGCGCGCTCCGAGAACCACACGTCGAACGGCACGTTGAACCGGTCCAGCGACGCCTTGATCTCGGCGAGCTGAAACGCGTACGCCTGGTCTCGTGCGACGACGAGCTGCTCGTCCGCAGGCAGCGTGAGCAGGTCGGGGCGGGCCTCGACCACGCGACGTGCGAGCTCGGCGATGTACGCGCCGGGGTAACCGTCCTCGGGGGTCGGCTCACCCTTGGCAGCGGCGAGCACCGAGCGCCCGAAGCGCTCCATCTGAACGCCGGCGTCGTTGATGTAGTACTCGCGCACGGCGTTCGCCCCGCTGGCCAGCAGCAGGCGCACGATGGAGTCGCCCAGTGCCGCCCAGCGCGTGTGGGCGATGTGCAGCGGTCCGGTCGGATTGGCCGACACGAACTCGACGTTCACCGACACACCGGCCTGGGAGTCGTTGGATCCGTACCCCGTGCCGGCTTCGACGATCGTCCTGGCGAGGGCACCGGCGGCCGCCGCCTCGAGTCGGATGTTGATGAATCCGGGTCCTGCGACCTCGACCTCGGCGATTCCGTCGACCTGGGCGAGCCCGTCCGCGATCTGCTGTGCCAGCTCCCGCGGGCCGGTGCCCAGCCGCTTGGCGAAGCGCATGGCGACGTTGGTGGCCCAATCGCCGTGATCCCGGTTGCGCGGGCGCTCGAGCACCACGTCGGATGCCGTGACGCCGAGCTCCTCGTCGGGTCGACGCTCGGCCGCGATCGGGGCGAGGACGGCGAGGACGGCGGCGGCGAGCGTTTCAGGGTTCATAGACGACCAATCCTACTCGCGCCGCGTGTGCGACCCCGGCGTGTCCTGCGGGCCGCGGGCGCTCAGCGGAAGCGGGCGATCGTCCGTGTCAGCGTCTCGAGCGTCGTGGCATCCGGCTCTCCCCCCGCCGCGCGCACGGCGAGGAACGCGGCGCCGATCGCCCCGTCGCCCACCGCGAGCACATCGAGGCCGTCGGCGGCGTCACCGAGCCGCGCCAGGAAGGCGTCGCGCACCGGACCGGACCGGGAGAGCACGCTGCCGCCGATCACCAGCGGCCCCGGCCCGGACAGCACCGCCGCGAGGGTGTCGGCGAGATGCTCCCCCGCGGTGCGCAGGATGCCGTCGGCGACCGGGTCCGGCTGCGCGAACGCGAAGGGGGCGAGGGCCGCGAGCTCGATCGGCGGCCGGGAGTAGAGCGCCTCGACGAGTCCCTCGAGCACGTCGGTGCGACCTTCCCTGACGACGCCCGTGGACACCAGCCCGTAGTGTGCGAGAACCGGGTCGGTCATCGCCGTAGCGGGTCCCGTGCGATCGAGGTCCTGAGCGACAGCGCGCGCCACCGCCTCCCCGATCCAGAATCCGCTGCCGCGGTCGCCGAGCAGCCAGCCCAGGCCGTCTCCCGTGCCGTCGATGCGCCCGTCCCGCACGCGCACCACGCACGCGCCGGTGCCGGAGACCAGCGCATAGCCGAACGGCGATGCGGAGCCGCTGAAGTACGCCGCGAGCAGATCCGACTCGAAGACGAGGCGACCGTCGAATCCGTGCTGCCCGAGTCGTGCGCGCAGCCACGTGTGGTCGCCGGAGGCGCGGCTGCCGGCCATGGCCGGAGTGACCACGGCGATGTCCGCCAGCGATCGGCCGGCGGTCTGCAGGGCGCCGGCGATCGCCTCCATCACACCGTCAGCGGCGCGCTCCGGACCGGCCGAGATCGGGTTGCCGCGGCCTCCGACGCCGTAACCCAGGCATTCGCCGCGGGAGTCGGTCAACACCGCTCGCGTCGAGGTTCCACCGGCGTCGATCCCGAGCAGAAGCGGTTCGTGACTCATTTGTGATGTTGTCCTATTTGACGTTTTCGTCGCGTGAGAATAGTTTTCATCTCAACGACGGAGCCCCGCGGGGCAATTCAGGAGGCAATGGTGCCACGGTCAGGAGACATCGGCAACGGGCTGACGATCGCTCGCCGCATCGCGGCCGGTCGCCGGGCCATGCCGACGGCGATGAGCAAGATCGCCGATGTCGTGACCGAGCATCCCACGGCACCCGTCGAACTCACGATCACCGAGCTCGCCGACCGTGCCGGCACGTCACCCGCGACGGTGACCCGCTTCTGCCGGGCGCTGGGCTTCGACGGATACACGCAGTTCCGCGTCGGCGTGGCCAGTGAGATCGGTCGGGGCGACGCCGGGGAGAGCTGGCAGGCCGACATCGGCGGCGAGTTCGGCGCGGAGGACGAGCCGGACAAGGTGCTGCAGACGCTCGTCGCCCTGCATGTCGAGAGCCTGGAGAGCACGGCCGCACGTCTCGAGATGGACAATGTGCTGCGGGTCGCGGACGCGATCACCGCCAGTCGTCACGTCGACATCTACGGCGTCGGCGGAAGCGGGGTGATCGCGCGCGAGTTCCAAGGCCGGCTGTACCGCATCGGCGTGAACGCGCACTCCTGGTCGGATGTGCACGACGGACTCACCAGCGCCGTGCTGCAGAACCGGGATTCGGTCGCGATCGGCATCTCGAGCACGGGCCGCACCGACGAGACGGTGCAGATGCTGTCGCAGGCCGGTGCCGCCGGTGCCTTCACCGTCGCGATCACCCACGACGCGGAATCCTGGCTGGCCGGCCTCGCAGACGTGTCGCTGGCGACGGCGGCGCCCACCGGATATCTGCGGCCTGACGATCTGTCGGTCAAGCACTCCCAGCTGCTCGTGCTCGACCTGCTGTATCTGCTCATCGCGCAGCAGATGTTCGGCCAGGCATCCCGGCGGCTCGCCGCGAGCGCGATGGCCGTCTCCGCCCACCGCCGGCCCGTGCGCACGGCGAAGAACAACAACCCCACCCCCCTGCTCGAGGAGATCCGATGACCGCCACCCCGTCCGACCTGCTCCGCGAGGCCACCGGCCGCCTCGACCGACTCGCCTCCGAGGCCGAGGCGGGCGCCCTCGACGGCGCGATCGCGCTGCTCGTCGACGCCCTCGACCGAGGGGCCGTCATCCAGGCGTTCGGCACCGGGCACTCCGAGGCGTTCGCCATGGAGATCGCCGGGCGCGCCGGCGGCCTGATCCCCACCAACCGCTTCGCGCTGCGCGACATCGTCATGCACGGCGACCGCGAGACCGACGTGCTGACCGGCTCGCTGGAGCGCGAGCCGTGGGTCGTCGACGAGCTGATGGCGACGGTGCCGGTGCACGATGGCGACGTGTTCGTGATCGCGTCGAACTCCGGGGTGAACGGATCGATCGTCGGCACCGCACTGTGGGCCAAGGAGCACGGCCACCTGGTCATCGCGGTGACCAGCCTCGAGCACACCGCCCGCGTCGAGCCCAAGCACCCGAGCGGCAAGCGCCTCAGCGAAGTCGCCGATGTCGTCATCGACAACCTCGCACCCTACGGCGACTCGACGCTCGAGGTGGCGGACGGCATCGGCGCCGGCGCGATCTCGTCGATCACCGCCGCCTTCATCGCGCAGCTGCTGACGCTCGGCGTCGCGCGCACGATCGCCGAGCGCGGCGACACTCCCCCGATGTACATCTCCGCCAACATCCCGGGCGGCGATGAGCACAACTCCGTCCTTGAGGACCGCTACGCGGGCCGCATCCGGCGGGGAGCTTGATCGGATCTCCGGTCGGCCCGAAACCCAAACACCGATCACATCACTACGGAAGGTATGAAGATGGAACTCAACGAAGCATCCATCAGCCGGCGCAACCTGCTGCGCGGCGCGGCTGCAGCGGCGATGCTGCTGCCGTTCGGCATGACCCTCGCCTCCTGCGCAGCGCCGGGTGGCGGCGGCAACGGCGGCGGCGGCCCGAAGGGCGAAGTCACCTCTGACAACCCCTTCGGCGTCGCGGCCAACGCGAAGGTCGACGCGGTCATCTTCGACGGCGGCTACGGCGTGGACTACGTCGAGAACGCCGCGAAGATCATGGAGGGCAACGAGGGCCTCGACGGCGCCACCGTCACGGTCTCCGCGTCCACCAAGATCGCGCAGGAGCTGCAGCCCCGGTTCGTGGGCGGCAACCCGCCGGACCTGATCGACAACTCCGGCGCGAACTCGATCGGCTGGAACACCATCCTCGACCAGCTCGAGGAACTCGACGACGTGCTCGACGCCGAGAACCTCGAGGGCACCAAGATCCGCGACACGCTCTTCGGCGGCGTCGAGGCACCGGGTACCTTCGACGGCCGGTTCGTGGCCCTGAACTACGTCATGACCGTGTACGGCATCTGGTACTCGTCCAGCCTCTTCGAGGAGAACGGCTGGGATGTCCCGAAGTCCTGGCAGGACCTCAAGTCGCTCGGTGAGAAGGCCAAGGCCCAGGGCAAGTACCTGTTCCTCTGGGGCAAGGAGGCCGCGACCTACTACCAGACCATGGTGGTGGACTCGGCCGTCATCCAGGCCGGCGACGACGTGCGCCTGCCGCTGGAGAACCTGGAGGAGGGCTGCTGGTCGCACCCCGCTCTGCAGGGCATCCTGACGATCCTGCACGATCTGATCCAGTCTGGCTACGTCAAGCCCGGTGGTGGCGGCACGCAGTTCACCCAGGCCCAGGCGCAGTGGAGCCTCGACCAGGAGGCGCTGCTGTACCCCTCGGGCTCATGGATCGAGAACGAGATGAAGGACACGACGGCCGAGAACTTCATGATGAAGGGCATCGCCGAGCTCCCGCTCGACGGCAGCCAGACCACCCCGGCCGGCACGATGCGCGCCGAGGCCGGCGAGCCGTTCGTCGTCCCGAGCAAGGCGAAGAATCCGGCCGGCGGCAAGGAGCTGCTGCGCACCATGCTGTCGAAGGAGTCCGCGACGGCGTTCGCCAAGTCGAAGCTGGCTCCGACGATCGTCAAGGACACCGTTCCCGCCGACGGCTTCGGCTCGACGGCGCTCGTCTCGCAGTCCGAGCTGCTCGCCGCGGCCGGGGAGAACGTCTTCACCATCAAGTCGTTCAACCTGTACGGCATGAACTCCGACCAGCTGCCCATCTGGAACTCGTTCCTCGACGGCAAGATGAGCGTCGAGGAGATCACAAAGCAGCTGCAGGCCCTGACCGACAAGGTCCGCGAGGACTCGTCGGTCACGAAGATCGAGATCAAGTGACCGCAGCACCAGGTCTTGACGCGGCGCTGGACACCGTCGCCGTCACGGCAGCTCAGGCGGGGCGGCGCAAGCCGTCCCGCCTGGGGCGGCGCAAGCTGACCTTCGACTACGTCTCGTTCCTGCTGGTGTTCCTCGGCCTGCCACTGGCGATCTTCCTGATCTTCGTGATCTCGCCGTTCATCCAGGCCGTGTACTACTCGATGACGAACTGGACCGGCTTCTCGCCGACCATGGACTTCATCGGGGTGCAGAACTTCGTGAGGCTGTTCCAGGACTCGACGTTCCTGCAGGCCATGGGCAACAACGCCCTGCTCGCGATCGTCGTCCCGCTCATCACGATCGTGATCGCACTGGTCTTCGCGAGCATGATCACCGTCGGCGGGCCGAGCCACGGGCAGGTCCGAGGGCTCAAGGGCTCCAGCTTCTACCGCGTGGTGTCCTTCTTCCCCTACGTGATCCCGGCCATCGTCATCGCGATCCTGTGGAACATGATCTACACGCCCAGCGGGCTGCTCAACGGCATCCTGGGCATCTTCGGCATCGACACGAACGACTTCGCCTGGCTGGGAGACGGCCGCACCGCGATGGGCGCCACGATCTTCGTGATCGTCTGGAGCATGGTCGGCTTCTACATGGTGCTGTTCGTCGCGGCGATCAAGGGCATCCCCGCAGAGACGCTCGAGGCCGCGCGCATCGACGGCGCCGGGCGATTCCGCACGGTGACCTCGATCCTGCTGCCGCAGATCCGCGACAACGTGCAGACGGCATACATCTACCTCGGCATCCTCGCGCTGGACGCCTTCGTGTACATGGCGGGCCTGAACGCCACCGGCGGTCCCGGCAACAGCACGCTGGTGATGAGCCAGTACCTGTTCCGCACCGCCTTCGAGAAGGGCCAGTTCGGCCTGGCCAGCGCCATGGGTGTCGTGCTCGCCGTGCTCACCCTGGTTTTCGCCGCCGTCGTCATCGGCGTGTTCCGCCTCGTCGGCGGCAAGGATGAAGGAGGACGCGCATGAGCACCGACACTCGCGCCGCGGTGACGATCGACTCCCGCACGCCGGCCCCGCTCGGCACGCGCACCACCAAGGCCACCACGAGCGACAAGGTGGTCGGCGGCGCATCGCACGTCATCCTCGCCATCTGGTCGGTCGTCGTCATCCTGCCGATGGTGTGGACGCTGATCGGCTCGTTCAAGACGACGCCCGAGATATTCCGTTCGCCGTTCGGGCTGCCCGCGAACTGGAACTTCGACAACTACGTCAACGCCTGGGTGAACAACAACTTCGGCCGGATGTTCCTGAACACCGTGATCGTCGTCGGCGTCGCGCTGGTGCTGGTCATGATCCTCGGCGCGATGTGCGCCTACGTGCTGGCGCGGTTCTCGCTCCCCGGCAGCAGGGTCATCTACTACCTGATGCTCGCGGGCCTCACCTTCCCGGTGTTCCTGGCGATCGTTCCGCTGTTCTTCATCCTGCAGGGCATGGGGCTGCTGAACACGCTTCCCGGACTGATCATCACGTACGTGGCGTTCGCGCTGCCGTTCACGGTGTTCTTCCTGTTCTCGTTCTTCAAGTCGCTGCCCTACGAGATCCAGGAGGCCGCCTACGTCGACGGTGCCAGCGAGTGGCGCACGTTCTTCCAGGTGATGCTTCCGATGGCGAAGCCGGGCATGGCCGCCGTGGCGATCATGAACTTCCTCGGGCTGTGGAACCAGTTCCTGCTGCCGATCTCGCTGAACACGAGCCAGGACAACTACGTGCTGTCGCAGGGTATGGCCAGCTTCGCGTCGGCGGCCGGCTACCAGGTGGACTTCGGCGCCATGTTCGCGGCGGTGATGATCACGATCCTCCCCGTGCTGCTCGTCTACGTCCTCTTCCAGCGCCAGCTGCAGGGGTCGGTGTCGCAGGGCACATCGAAGTAGCACCCGGATCGCCCCTCCCCGCAGCCGCGGCGGAGGGGCGATCGGCGTTTCCTGCTCCCGAATTCGCATCCGGCGCTTCATCGCTTACCCTCGTCCCATGACCTTGCGCGTCCGCACCCGACGGCGCCGCACGGCCCTCGTGATCGTGGGCGCGTTCGCGGTGGTCCTCGGTGTCTCCCTCGGCATCACCCGACCCTGGCAGCCGCCCGTGGAGACCGCACCGGTCGCAGCGGCGGAGGACGGCATCGCCGCCCCCGCCCCGCTCGCGCTGCCCGAGCATCCGACGGTGCTCGTCTTCGGCGACTCGTGGACGTACGGCTCCGCCGCGAGCGTGCCGACGCTGGGATACGCCTACGTGCTCGCGGACCTCATCGACGGCGAGACCGTCGTCGACGGTGTCCCCGGCAGCGGGTATCTGAAACCCGGCTCCACGGGCCCCGCCTTCGGCGCGCGGATCGCCGCCCTCGATCCTGCGATCGATCCGGATGCGATCATCATCCAGGGCTCGATCAACGACCGCCGTGAGGATGCGGCAGCTCTTCCCGCCGCGGTGAACGCGGCCTGGGACGCACTGACGCAGAAGTTCCCCGAGGTGCCCATCGTCGTGCTGGGGCCCGCCCCGCATGAGCTTCCCGTGGACGCCAGCACGGCGCGCATCGACCGGGAGCTCGCCGCGCTCGCCGGATCACGAGGCTGGTGGTACGTCTCCCCCGTCAAGGAGCAGTGGATCACGCCCGACAACTATCTCTCCGTGATCGACGTGGGTGTCGGACGCAAGCATCCCTCGACCGCGGGACATCGGTATCTCGCCGAGAGGGTCGCGGAGGCGCTGGAACGTCTCGGAGCAGCGCCGGTGACCGCGGCCGACGGGGAGCAGCTCGAACCCGCGAAGTGAGTCCGCGGGAACGCGTTCCACCGCCGGCGCTGGCAGGATGGATGCATGCCGACTGCGGACGATCGACGCGACATCACCGTGATCCGCCGGGTGCGCGACCGGATCGACCGGGACTTCGCGCAGCCGCTGAACGTGGACGAGCTCGCCCGGGGCGCGCACATGTCCGCCGGGTTCCTGAGCCGTGAGTTCCGCCGCATCTACGGCGAATCGCCGTACTCGTACCTGATGACCCGGCGCATCGAGCGGGCGATGACGCTTCTGCGCCGCGGCGATCTGTCGGTCACCGAGATCTGCTTCTCGGTCGGGTTCTCGTCGCTCGGCACGTTCAGCACGCGCTTCTCCGAGCTCGTCGGCATGTCTCCGAGCGCGTACCGCGCGGACCCGTCGCGTTCCGTCGAGGGCATCCCGCCATGCCTGGCCAAGCAGTTCACCCGACCGGTCAGGAATCGAGAAGCGGCCGCGACCGCGTCACCCTAACGTTGACGGCATGAACATCAGCATCCACAACGCGTTCCTGCCGCACACCGACGCCGAGGCGGCGCTCGGCTTCTACCGCGATCTGCTCGGCTTCGAGGTCCGCAAGGACGTCGGGTACGAGAACATGCGGTGGATCACGGTGGGACCCGCCGGGCAGTCGACCTCGATCGTGCTGCACCCGCCGGCCGTCGACCCGGGGATCACCGACGAGGAGCGCGAGACGATCTTCACCCTCATCGCGAAGGGCGTCTACGGCGCCGTCACCCTCGCCACCGAGGACCTCGACGGGCTGTTCGAGCGCCTGGAGGCGGGCGGCGCCGACATCGTGCAGGAGCCGACCGATCAGGATTACGGGGTGCGGGACTGCGCGTTCCGCGATCCGTCGGGGAACCTGATTCGGGTGAACCAGGTCTGAGGGGGGACGTGTTCCCGCGTCCCTCGGCGGGTGGGTAGAGCGTGCCCGCGCGTCCCTCGGGGCGCGGGTGTAGAGCGTGCCCCCGCGTCCCTCGGCGGGCGGGTGTGGTTCGTGCCCCCGCGTCCCCACCGGCTTCTCCACACGCCGCAGGCACAGAAGCACGTCGCGTTCCGCGAAAAGGGCGGCGCGCGGAGCCTCCGGCCGGCGGGGGCCGTCTGACGGGAGGGGTAGAACGTCGAATCCGGGGGCCCCCGCGGGGCCCCCCAAGAACGTAGTTGCCCCCCCAACATAAAAAAAACCCACCAAAAAGAAACGCCACGCAGAAAAAAAAAACAAAAAAAAAACACCAAAAAAAGAGTTTAGAAA